>CAVZJZ010000001.1:0-19004 GCA_963775665.1 uncultured Alphaproteobacteria bacterium
CCATGCCCATCTGCACCTTGTCTGTGTCTCCGTGAACAATCGAGACGTTGTCCATCGGGATGCCGAGCCGGTCGGAGACGAGCTGCGCGAAGGTCGTCTCATGGCTCTGGCCGTGGCTGTGCGAGCCGGTCAGCACCTCGATGGTGCCGACGAAATTGACGCGGATCTCCGCCGATTCCCAGCCGCCGACGCCGCCGCCCATCGAGGCGATGGCGCGCGACGGGCCGAGGCCGCAGGCCTCGATGAAGGCGGAGAAGCCGACGCCGCGCAGCTTGCCCTTGGCGGCGGAGGCCGCCTTGCGCGCCGGCGCGCCCTGGTAATCGGCAAGCTCGAGCGCCTTGTCGAGCGCGGCGGCGTAATCGCCGTTGTCGTAGTTCACGACGACCGGCGTCTGATGCGGGAACGCGGTGACGAAGTTGCTTGCGACGGAACTCCGCCGGGATCGTGCCCCGTCTCGCGCGCCGCCTCTTCGACCATGCGCTCGACCAGGAAGGTCGCCTCGGGTCGGCCGGCGCCTCGAAGGCGTCGACCGGCGCGGTGTTCGTGTAGACCCCGTCGACCTCGGCGTAGATGGCGGGGATGTCGTACTGGCCAGACAGAAGCGGCGCGTAGAGGCATGTCGGCACCACCGACGAGAAGGTCGAAGGATAGCGCGCCGAGGTTGGCGATCGTGTGCACGCGCATGCCGAGGATCTTGCCGCTGGCGTCGAGCGCCAGCTCGGCGTGGGTGACATGATCGCGGCCGTGCGCGTCGAGGGAAGGACTCGGTGCGCTCGGCGGTCCACTTGACCGGCCGGTTGATCTTCTTGGCCGCCCAGGCGCACACCGTCTCTTCGGCGTAGATGAAGATCTTGGAGCCGAAGCCGCCGCCGACGTCGGGCGCGATGACGCGCAGCTTGTTCTCCGGCGCGACGCCCATGAAACGCCGACAGCAGGACGCGCGCCGAGATGCGGGTTCTGGCTCGTTGTGTAGAGCGTTATGATGTCCGTGCCTTCGTCATAGTCGCCCATCGCTGCGCGCGGCTCCATCGCGTTGGGGATCAGTGCGGTTGTTGACGAGGTCGATCTTCGTCACATGCGTCGCCGCGCGCGAACGCCGCATCGGTCGCCGCCTTGTCGCCGAGATGCCAGTTGTAGACCGTGTTGTCGGGCGCGAGCGTCATGGATCGCCGCTGACCCGGTTGGGGCGCTCTCCGGTCGATGACCGCGGGGAGTTCGGTGTAGTCGACGTCGATTTTCTCGGCGGCGTCGCGCGCCTGCGCGTAGGTGTCGGCGATGACGACGGCGACGTGGTCGCCGACATAGCGCACCTTGCCCTGCGCAAGCGCCGGATGCGCGCCGGCCTTCATCGGCGATACCGTCTTTGAGAAGAGATGACGCCGCCGCAGATGAGGCCGCCGACCTTGTCGGCGGCGATGTCGTCGCCGGTGAAGATCGCCACACACGCCGGGCTTTCGCGCGGCGGCGCGTCGATCTTGTCGATCGTCGCATGCGCGTGCGGCGAGCGCAGGAAATAGGCGTAGGCTTGGCCCGGACGATTGATGTCGTCGACGTAGTGGCCCTTGCCGGTGATGAAGCGGATGTCTTCCGTGCGTTTGACGGAAGCGCCGATGCCTGTCGCGCTCATGAATGTGTCTCCCTGGGAACGGCTGAAGCGGATGGATTATTCGGCGGCCTTGGGCATCGCGCGCCATTTCGCGCGCGCCCTGGGCCACCGACTTGACGATGTTGTGGTAGCCGGTGCAGCGGCAGATGTTGCCCTCGAGCCCGTGGCGGATCGTCGCTTCGTCGAGGTTCGTTCCCTCGCGATTGACCAGATCGACCGCCGCCATGATCATGCCCGGCGTGCAGAAGCCGCATTGAAGCCCGTGATTGTCCTGGAAAGCCTGCTGCATCGGATGAAGCTTGCCGCCCTGGGCAAGCCCCTCGATCGTCGTGACCTGCGCGCCGTTGCAGCTCACGGCCAGCGCCGTGCAGGACTTGATCGCCTCGCCGTCGACATGAACGACGCAGGCGCCGCATTGCGACGTGTCGCAACCGACATGCGTGCCGGTCAGGCGCAAATGATCGCGCAGGAACTGCACGAGCAGCGTCCTCGGATCGACATCCGCCGAAACGGGGCGGCCGTTTACCGTCATCGAGACATGAACCATTCCCAGATCCTCCTGAACCATGATTTCTTCGTTGGGATGACTTGCGGCGCCGGAGCGGGCGCGGCGGCCGCGGCGACAGGCGCGAGAGCGCCCCCGGCGGCTTCGGCGAAATTGGCGAAGAACTTGTCGGCCATACTCTTGGCCACGCCGTCGATCAGGCGCGAGCCAAGTTGGGCCATCTTGCCGCCGACATGCGCCTCGACGTCGTAGCGGAGCAGCGTGCCGTTGCCGGCGTCGGCCAGGGCCACCTTGGCGTTTCCCTTGGCGAAACCCGCGATTCCGCCTTCGCCTTCGCCGGTGATCGTGTAGCCGACGTCCGGGACGATGTCGGAGAGCTCGACCTTACCCTTGAAGGTGGCGGCCATGGGCCCGATCTTGACCTTGGCGACCGCTGCGAAGCCATTGTCGCCCGTCTTTTCCAGGGACTCGCAGCCGGGAATACAGGCTTTGAGGACCACGGGGTCGTTGAGCAGCGCCCACACCTTCGGCCGTGCGGCCGGAAGCGTCGCTTCCCCCGTCATCGTCATCGCCATCTATCGTCCTCCCTTCGGGTGGCGCCACCCGGTACGCTGGCTCTCACGCAATGGATTGGGGCCCGCGCGCTGCCGCGATACATCACGTCATGCGACGTTTGCGACGAACTCCGTACACCGTCGCCGGCGCCAAAGTCCATATCGCGAGAAGCCGCGCGCTATTTCTATCCATACACAACGGCGGCAAGCAACCCGCTTCGGATCGGCGCACTATATACAGAGGAATATTTCGACGCAACGAGCACTACCAAGGCCGTCGCCGCGCTCGCTCCGGCGCCCGTCAATCGCGCGGTTTGATGCGGTTGCCGTCCCGGCCTGCGACCGCTAGGTTGCGGAAAGATGACAGGCGCCTTGAATGCCCGGATGCGACCGGCTAAGCGCTTGAGACGAGCCGCGTGAGCGGAACGACAGGATCGGCCGAACCAGATTTTGGCACGTTTCCTGCACGTTCGGGAGGACACTGAGGGACCCTTGGCGCATGGATAGTTTCCTGCAGCAGCTGATCAACGGGCTCACGCTCGGATCCATCTACGAACTCATCGCCATCGGCTACACGATGGTCTTCGGCATCATCGGCATGGTCAATTTCGCGCACGGCGATGTGTTCATGCTGTCGGCCTTCATCGCGCTCATCATCTTCATGATCCTGACCCAGATCCTCCATCTGGGCTCCCTCCCGGTTGCTTTCGTCGTCGTGATGATCGCCGCCATGGCGCTGACGGGCTTGTGGAACTGGGCGATCGAAAGGCTCGCCTACCGGCCTTTGCGCGGCTCGTTCCGGCTTGCCCCGCTGATCTCGGCGATCGGCATGTCGATCTTCCTCTCGAACTTCGTCCAGGTCGTTCAGGGGCCGCGCAACAAGCCCGCGCCGCAACTGCCCAACCATGTGTTCAATCTGACCGGCGGCGCCTACGATGTGACGCTGTCGATCCGCCAGGTCCTCATCATGGTTATGACGGTCGTCCTGCTCGCGGCCTTCTGGTATCTCGTCCAGCACACCTCGCTCGGCCGGGCGCAACGCGCCTGCGAACAGGATCGCAAGATGGCGGCGCTGCTCGGCATCGACGTCGACGCGACGATCTCGATCACCTTCGTCATCGGCGCGGCCCTCGCCGCGGTCGCGGGCGTCATGTTCGTCATCTATTACGGCGTGGTTAATTTCGCTGACGGCTTCGTGCCCGGCGTCAAGGCCTTCACCGCCGCGGTGCTCGGCGGAATCGGCTCGCTCCCCGGCGCGGTTCTCGGCGGCCTCCTCATCGGCCTCATCGAAGTGTTCTGGTCGTCGTACTTCACCACCGACTACAAGGACGTGGCGGCGTTCATGATCCTCGCCATCACGCTGATCTTCATGCCCTCCGGCATCCTCGGCCGTCCCGAAGTGGAAAAGGTGTGAAATGACCGCGGCTCCGCAGACCACGCCGCTCGCCAAGGCCGACGAAAGGGCGGCCGCCTCGCAACTCGTCCCCGCGCTCCGGACCGCGATCGTGTCGGCGCTGGTGGCCTTCGGGCTCTGCTTTCCGATCATCAGCTATCACGCCGAATCGAACATCAACAACGAGCTCATCCTCACCGGGCGCTGGCCCCTCACCTTCATCATCACGGCGATCGTCTTTGTCTTCGTCTTCCTCAGGCAGATGGCGAACGCCGACTGGCGCGTCTGGTTCGACCGCTTCGGGTCGATCGCCGCAGGCGGAATGGGTGGGGCTCTGGTTCAGGCCGCGCGCGAAGGCGAAGGCGTCGCGCCGCCGTCGCAGGCGCGCGTCGCGTTCGGGCGCTATGTCGGCCCTTTCATGCTGGGCCTCGTCATCGTGTTTCCCCTCATCATGCTGGGCCTGCTGGGGCCCGCCGGCTCGCTGAAGTGGATCAACAATTACGGCGTCCAGATCATGATCTACGTCATGCTGGGCTGGGGACTGAACATCGTGGTCGGCCTCGCCGGCCTGCTCGATCTCGGCTATGTCGCCTTTTACGCCGTCGGCGCCTATTCCTATGCGCTGCTCTCGACGACCTTCGGCCTGTCGTTCTGGATCTGCCTGCCGCTCGCCGGGCTATTGGCGGCGATGTGGGGCGTCATACTCGGGTTCCCGGTCCTGCGACTGCGCGGCGACTATCTCGCCATCGTGACGCTCGCCTTCGGCGAGATCATCCGCCTCGTTCTCATCAACTGGGTCGACCTGACCAACGGCTACGCCGGCATCTCCGGCATCCCGCACGTCAGCTTTTTCGGCATTCCCTTCAACGACGAGGACAACGGCTTCGCCGCGATCTTCCATATCCCCTATTCGCCGATCTACCGCACGATCTTTCTCTTCTATCTGATCCTGGCGCTGGCGCTCTTGACGAATTTCGTGACCCTGCGCCTGCGGCGCCTGCCGATCGGGCGCGCCTGGGAGGCGCTGCGCGAGGATGAGATCGCCTGCCGCTCGCTGGAATCAACACCACCACCACGAAGCTCACCGCCTTTGCGCTCGGCGCGATGTTCGGCGGTTTCGCCGGCTCCTTCTTCTCCGTGCGCCAGGGCTTCGTCAGCCCCGAAAGCTTCACCTTCATCGAATCGGCGACGATTCTCGCCATCGTCGTGCTCGGCGGCATGGGCTCGCAGCTCGGCGTCGCCATCGCCGCCGCGGTGATGATCGGCGTGCCCGAACTGATGCGCGAACTCGACTGGCTCAAGGCGATTTTCGGCCAGGACTTCGATCCGACGCAATATCGCATGCTGCTGTTCGGCGCAGCGATGGTCATCATGATGATCTGGAAGCCGCGCGGCCTCGTGTCGACGCGAGCCCCATCGGTCTTTCTCAAGGAGCAGAAGGCCGTGTCGGGCGATCTCGTCAAAGAGGGCCACGGCTGATGAACTGGCTGACCAGCCCGCTGCTCGCCGTCGAAAACCTCACCATGCGGTTCGGCGGCCTGATCGCGGTCAACGCCTTCACCTTCGCGGTCGGGCGCGGCGACATCACCGCCCTCATCGGGCCGAACGGCGCCGGCAAGACGACCGTCTTCAATTGCGTCACCGGCTTCTACAAACCGACCGAAGGCCGGCTCGCGCTTGCGCGCGACGGCGTGGCGACGCCCGACGACGTCACCGCGGCCACGCGCGCGAGCGGACGCCATGCGACGACGGCGAACGGCGAACTCTTCCTGCTCGAGCGCATGCCCGATCATGAGATAGCCCGTAAGGCGAGGGTCGCGCGCACGTTCCAGAACATTCGCCTCTTCCAGGGCATGACGGCCCTCGAGAACCTCCTGGTTGCGCATCACAATCCGCTCATGCGCGCCAGCGGCTTCACCGTGCTCGGCCTGGTGGGCGCGCCGAGCTATCGCCGCAAGGAGACCGAAGCGATCGACCGCGCGAAATACTGGCTCGACAAGATCGGGCTCATGGACCGCGCCGACGATCCGGCGGGCGAACTCCCCTACGGCGCCCAGCGGCGGCTCGAGATCGCCAGAGCCATGTGCACCGATCCGGTGCTGCTCTGCCTCGACGAGCCAGCCGCCGGCCTCAACCCGCGCAAATCGGCGGACTTGAACGCCCTCCTGCGCTCGATCCGCGCCGACCACAACACCTCGGTGCTGCTGATCGAGCACGACATGTCGGTGGTGATGCAGATTTCCGATCACGTCGTCGTGCTCGACTACGGGGTGAAGATCGCCGATGGCACTCCGGCGGAGGTGCGCGCCGATCCGAAAGTCATCGCCGCCTATCTCGGGGTCGCCGACGAAGAGGAAGTCGAAGCGATCGAAAAGGAGCTCGAGCAATGAGCGCGGTCCCGGCCGGCGCCCAGCCGCTCCTTCAGTTGCGCGGCGTCGAAACCTTCTACGGCAAGATCCAGGCGCTCAGGGGCGTCGACATCGACGTCAACAGCGGCGAGATCGTCACGCTCATCGGCGCCAACGGCGCCGGCAAGTCGACGACGATGATGACGATTTTCGGCGCGCCGCGCGCCCGCCGCGGCAGGATCAGCTTCGACGGCAAGGACATCACCGGCCTGCCGACGCACCTGATCGCGCGCCTGTCGATCGCGCAGTCGCCGGAGGGGCGACGCATCTTTCCGCGGATGACCGTGTTCGAGAACCTCCAGATGGGCGCCTCGATCAACAATTTCGCCCATTTCGACCAGGATCTCGCGCGCGTCTTCACGCTTTTTCCGCGCCTGAAGGAGCGGGCGCCCCAGCGCGGCGGAACGCTTTCCGGCGGCGAGCAGCAGATGCTGGCCATCGCCCGGGCGCTGATGAGCCGGCCGCGCCTGCTGCTCCTGGACGAGCCTTCCCTTGGTCTGGCGCCGCTCGTCGTCAAGCAGATCTTCGAGGTCATCGCCGATCTCAACAAGAACGAGGGACTGACGGTCTTTCTCGTCGAGCAGAACGCCTTTCATGCGCTGAAGCTCGCGCACCGCGGCTATGTGATGGTCAACGGATCGATCACCATGCAGGGCGGCGGCGCGGAGCTGCTGGCGCGGCCGGAAGTGCGCGCCGCCTATCTCGAAGGAGGCCATTGATGGACGGCGTTCTGTGGTCGGATACGCCTTACGGGCTCTTCACCTTCATCCTTATCACGCTGATCCTCGGGGGCCTCGGCGCCTGGGCGACGGGGCGGGCGATGGCCCAGACCTGGCGTCCCATTCCGATGCTGCTCCCCTATATGGTGTTCCTGACCGCAGGGGTGCGGTTCCTGCACTATGCGCTCTATGCCGAGCCGCTCCTGTCGCTGCAGCATTTCATTATCGCCTATGTCTGGCTGATGATCGTGGCGGTGCTCGGCTACCGCTTCAAGCGCGCCAAGCAGATGGCGACGCAATATTCATGGGCTTACGAAGCGGCCGGCTTGAACTGGCGCGCCAAGGTCTAACGGTGAACGTCCCGCCTCAACACGTGGTTCAGACCTCAACGTTTTTTAAGGTGACTCTTTCTCGAAAACGAGAAAGTATCCGCGCCCAAGGTGGACAGCGTTCTGCCGCGGTGCGCTAGGGAGGGCCGAGCGCCCCGAACCTCGAAGGAGTAGGTGTATGAAGAAACATTGGTTGTCCGGCGTCGTGCTGGCCGCCGCGTTGGCGGTCTCCGGCGCCGCGAGCGCTCAGATCAAGATGGGAGTGGCCGGGCCAATCACCGGTCCGAATGCCGCTTTCGGCGCTCAGCTCACCAACGGCACGCAGCAGGCGGTCGACGACATCAACAAGGCGGGCGGCATTCTCGGCCAGCAGATCACGCTCGAGCAGGGCGACGACGTGTCGGATCCCAAGCAGGGCGTTTCGGTCGCCAACAAGTTCGTCGGCGACGGCGTCAAATTCGTGGTCGGCCACTTCAACTCGGGCGTGACGATCCCGGCCTCCGACGTCTATTCGGAAAACGGCGTCCTCTTCATCACCCCCTCGGCGACCAATCCGAAGGTGACCGACCGTAATCTCTGGGACGCGTTCCGCACCTGCGGCCGTGACGACCAGCAGGGCCTTCTGTGGGCCGAGCTCGCCCGCGACAAGCTCAAGGGCAAGAAGATCGCTGTCGTTCACGACAAGACGACCTACGGCAAGGGCCTCGCCGACGCCGCGCTCGACAACATGCACAAGTTCGGCATCAAGGAAGTGCTCTACGAAGGCGTGAACACCGGCGAGAAGGACTATTCGGCGATCGTGTCGAAGATCAAGGAGTCCGGCGCCGACTATCTGATGTGGGGCGGCCTGCACACGGAAGGCGGCCTCATCATCCGCCAGATGCGCGACCAGGGCCTGAAGACGATCATGATCTCCGGCGACGGCATCACTGACAACGAGTTCGCCCAGATCGGCGGCCCCGGCGTCGAGGGCACCCTGATGTCGTTCGGTCCCGATCCGCGCAACAACGCAGGGGCGAAGGACATCGTCGCAGAGTTCAAGGCGAAGAACTTCGATCCGGAAGCCTATACGCTCTATTCCTACGCCGCGGTTCAGATCATGAAGCAGGCGGCGGAGAAGGCGAAGTCGCTCGATCCGAAGAAGGTCGCCGAAGCCATGCATTCGGGCATGACCTTCCACACCGTCATTGGCGACATCGCCTATGACAAGAAGGGCGACCGGACGAGCGTCGACTATGTCTGGTACGTCTGGGAGAAGCAGCCCGACGGCAAGATCAGCTACAAGCAGATGTGATCTCTTTCCTTCTCCCCTCTCCCCACGAGCGGGGCGAGGGGGAAATCCAATGAAACCCGCCGGCGACGGCGGGTTTTTCTTATGCCTGTCATTCCCCGATGCTTGTCATTCCCGACGGACCGCTGCTCCGTTCGGGAATCCAGACTTGCCGCATGGCCGGCGTCGCTAAAGTCCGGGCCAGGCCTCCGCCCGCGGAATGACACGTCTGCCGCGATGCGGAGCAACACGACATGACCTCCCGCAAGCTTCTCGACGAGACGATCGAAGCCCATGGCGGCGGGGACCGCTGGCGCGCGGTGCGCTCGATCGAATTCTCGCTGTCGTCGGGCGGCTTCGCCTTCCTCTCGCGCAGCCAGCCGTCCGCGCTGAAAAACCTCGAAGTCTCGCTGAAACCGCATGAGCGCGAGACGACGCTCGGCGATTTCCCGCGCCCGGGCTGGCGGGGCGTCTGGACGCCCGACCACGTGCGGATCCACGACCCCGACGGTCGGATCACGAGGGAGCGGCGCGAGCCAAGGCGTCATTTCGGCGGCCTCGTCAACCAGGTCTATTGGGACAAGCTCGACATTCTCTACTTCGCCGGCTACGCGCTCTGGAACTACCTCACGTTCCCATTCATTCTCGAGGAGCCCGGCGTCGTCCTGAGGGAAAACGACAACGGCGCCGCGCCCCGCCTCGACGCCGTTTTCGAAGCCAACTTTCCGACCCATTCGGTGAAGCAAAGCTTCTGGCTCGACCCGTCGCGCCGCCTCGTCCGCCACGACTATTCGGCCGACGTGATCGGACCATGGGCGACCGCGGCGAATGTCTGCCTGGACAGCGTCGAGGCCGACGGGCTCCGCTTCTATAATCGCCGCAAGGTCTTTCCGCGCCTCGGCCCGCGCCAGACAATCGTGCGATTCCCGACGCTGGTCTGGATCGAGATCGACGATTTGCGGGTCGCTTAAGGGACGCGTGACGAGGTTTTGCAAACCGGGCGAGATCTTTTCGAACGCGATTTCCGTACTATGATCGTTGCGGCCTGACCGCTTTTTCGGAGACAACGCCCATGCTCAAGATTTCTCGCGTCCGTCCTTCTCGGGGCTGCGCTGGCCTCTTCGCCTCTCGTGAGCGTCGCGCAAACGACGCCGGCCGGCGCCTCCGCCGCGCACCACGCGCAGGCCCATCGGCCGACGGGGTCCCACAGGAGCCAGATGCGCCATCGCAGCAACATGCACAAGGAGCGGGCGCGGGCCGGCGCCGAACACGTGCGGCAGATGCGCGTCCAGTAGGCGGCGCCATAATGCCCTCGCCCTTCGAGGCCTCTTGCGTTCGCAAGAGGCCTCGAAGGGCGTTCCAGTTCCGCGCTGCGTCTCGATCGGCCAGGCGGGCGAAGCGCCTAAGCCGCCTCGCCGCCCGGCCGCCGAAGCAAGTCCGCAAGCATCGCCTGGGCGTCCTCGATCAGCTGCTCCTGATACCGATAGAACATCTCGCTGCCCATGGGCGTGACCATCGAGCGCAGCTGTTCCTCACAGCGAAGCCTGAGCGCCTCGAGGTCCTTGAGGAGGTCCTCGGCCTCCTTTCGCTCCTGGGGCGTCTTGATGACCGCCTCCGGCGGGAGCGTCTTGGCGTGTTCTGACATGGAGCCGAGACCCGTGAGCGTCTTGAGCCTGGACTCCAGCAATTCCCGATTGGCGTCGATACGCCAAAGCCTGAATCGGCTGTAAGCGTTCGACGCATTGAATAGGATCGTGACCGCCATCGCCAGATAGATCCAGTAAGCGGGCGACATCAGGTTCACGAGCCAGGGAAAATATCGGTCCGCCAGCGCCGGCCCGCCATTGGTGAAGAACTCGCGCGCCTCGTCGGCCAGCGGCGCCTGATCCTGAGACTTCGCCGCGGGCGGCGGGTTGTCGCGAACGAAAGTCGGGAACTCCTCGGTCAGGAGCCTCAGGAAGGCCACTCGCTCCGCGCGGTGGACGCATGCGTTCGTCATGATCAGCGTGTCGACCTGCGCAACGAGCTTGTCGGTCGCAGGGATCGGTTTGGCGACGTCGTAAAAGCCGGCGGGGATCTTGCCGAGACTGAGCCACTTGTCTCGCGCCACCAGGCCTTCGATGTCGGCGGGAGCGACGATCTCGAGGTCGTATGTTTTCGCCAGCGTGCGGATCATCTCCGCGCTGGCGGCCATGACGAAGGCGGCGAGATCGAGTTGACCGTCGCGAACCATCTCCGCCTGAGCTTGGAGAGCATGATTGGAGGGCTTGAGATCGAGGCCCTTGAGATCGGAATTCTCCAGCAGTTGCCCCATCAGATAGGCGGTGCCGGAACCGTCCGGGCCAATCCCGATCGACGCGCCTTTGAGGTCCTCGAACCTATCGATCGCGCGCCCGCGCCGGGCGAACAGCAGGAGCGACTCCGGTTGCGGCAGCCGCCCCAGGGTCTGCAAGCCGGCGTCGGCGGGAATCGGCACTCCATCCTGCACGAAGGCGAAGGCAGGAATGCAGCGCCCGTTTTCTCCAACGAGGCGGGCGATGTTCTCGACCGACCCCGCCGTCGCGACGACGCTCAAGCGGCCGTTCCGCTTGAGCGCGCGCGCCGCGAGCCGGTCCCCTGTCGCATGATATTGCCCGGTCGGAGCGCCGGTATAGACGGAAGCCCTCAGGAACGCGTAGTCGCCGGAGACGGTGAAGTAGAGGATCACCGCCGCGACCGCCAGGACGGCGATCGCCATCAAGAAAATCCTTGCCCACGCCCTTCGATCGCGGCCGGGTCCAAACGCCAGTTGATCCAGAAAACTCATGAGCAGCCCCTCCGCCCCTCGGGATAGGGCGGTCCCAGACTATCGGCAAGAGCCTCGGCGCCGAATGTCGGGCGAACCGGCCATCGGTTCACTCCTGTCTGAAGTGGTGGGCGCGGCAGATATGACGCCGCTTTCGTTCCAGCAGCTTTTCGCGCCTGAGGGCGGACGCGCCATTCGTGGATACGGTTTTTTCGACCGACCGGGAATAAATCGCGATTAGACCGAGTCTCATCCACAACCGGCGCATAGCCCGGTCAGTTCGACCATTCGTCCTGCACAAAGGAGGACAAGATGAGAACTCGCCACAGCACTCGCGCTTGCGCTTTGCGCTGCTCTGCCCGCCCCAATCGCGGCCAGCGCCTATGACGTCGCCATCCCGATTCACAAGCACCGGACTCGCACGCACCTGGCAGTCTCCGGATCGCTCAATCTGGCTGCGACAGCTTTGGCGCCTCCGCGTGCGATCTTGCCGGCCGCTCCGGCTGCGAAGTCCGACGACAAACGCATCGGACTGGGCCGCGATCCTGACTTTTGCAATTATGGTTGCATCGATAACTGACGTCAGGCTTCCCTCGCGTTCGGCGACGCCTTCGCCGTCATCGGCGTTCGCGCTCGCCGTCGCGGCCGATGCTCGGGCGGCCGCCACGCGATGTCGGCGGCCGGTGTCAGCAGCCAGCTGGTCTAGCCCACCTGCCCGAACTGCGGAAAGGTCTCGATCAGCCAGAGCGAGGCGCTCTGGAAGCCGCCGGTGAGGAAGGCGACGCCGGTCGCCACCAGGAGCGCGCCCACCGTCTTCTCGATCCGGCCGAACTGCGCCTTGACGAAGCGCGAGGCGCGCATGAAAGGCCCCATCGCGGCGGCGGCCAGAATGAAGGGGACCCCGAGCCCGAGGCTGTAGACGGCAAGCAGCCCAGCGCCGCTCGCGACTGTTTCGCGCGTGCCGGCGACGGCGAGAATGGTCGCGAGAATCGGCCCGATGCAGGGCGTCCAGCCGAGCGCAAACGCCATGCCCATCGGATAGGCGCTCCACGCGCCGGCCGGCCGTTCGATCTCGAGCCGCGCCTCGCGCAGCATCGCGCCGATCCTCAGGACCCCGAGAAAATGCAGGCCCATGAGGATGACCCCGATCCCAGCCAGGATCGACAACGCATGGCTCCATTGCCGGAAGAGGGCGCCGAAGGCCGAGGCTGTCGCCCCGAAGGCGACGAACACGGTGGTGAAGCCGGCGACGAAGAGAAGCGCGGTGACGAGAATGTCCCGCCGCGCCTTCGCCTCGCCCTCGTCGACCAGCGCTTCGACGCTCGCGCCGGCCAGATAGCAGAGATAAGGGGCCGCGAGCGGCAGCACGCAAGGGCTGACGAACGAGATGAGCCCGGCGCCGAAGGCGGCAGGGATGGAGACGTCGGTCATGGGCGTTACAGATGGCCCTTCGGCCGCACAGCGTCAAATGTGGCGCCAAGTCCGCGGGCGGACCGCTTGTGCGTCGAACCTGAGTCGCCAAATCCTTTGTAAAAATAAGAATCCATGATACAATAGATTTTGATAATCAGATTTTGCTACGGCGCCCGGCTGAGGAGGGAGCGATTTCGGACCACCGCCAGGGCGCGATCCTCGGTCGTTGCGAGAGTTGCAAATTTTGGCGCCTAAGTCATTGAAAAACTTGTGTCGACGACAAAACTGCGGAGGGTGCGGGAGGCGCCCAAAAGACGGCATGACGCTAAGCGGGGTCGTAAGTCTCTGAAATCAGAAGGACCCGCCGCTAAGACGGCGGGAGTCGGAGGGAATGGCGGCTGCGGGCCGCCCCTTGCGCCTGCGCGCGCCATGGTCCACATACGGCCCGGGAGGTTGGCGAAGGACGTACCGCTCGCCAACCGGGTCAGGTCCGGAAGGAAGCAGCCCTAACGAGACAGGGCGGGTCTTTGTCCAACCTCCCACCTTCCGCATGATTGTCGCATCGGCCGCCCGTTCATGCGCGCCGCGGCGAGGCGCAGCGATCCTGCCGATGCTTCCAGACTGTCGATCCGAAAGCGGCCGATGAGCGACTCGCTCTTTCCCGTCGAAGTCCCGGCGCCTGCGCCGGCTGCCGTCCCGTCCGCCCCCTACCGCGTGCTGGCGCGCAAATACCGCCCGCAGCGGTTCGAGGACCTCATCGGCCAGGAGCCGATGGTGAGGACGCTTGCCAATTCCTTCGCCGCCAACCGCATCCATCAGGCCTATATCCTCACGGGCGTGCGTGGCGTCGGCAAGACCACGACCGCGCGCATTCTCGCCCGCGCCTTCAACTACTCGCTGCCGGGCAAGATTGATGCGCCGAGCGTCGACATGCCCGAACTCGGCGTCCATTGTCAGGCGATCATGGATTCGCGCCACGTCGACGTGATCGAGATGGACGCGGCCTCCCATACCGGCATCGACGACGTGCGCGAGATCATCGAGAACGCTCGCTATCGCCCGGTGTCGGCGCGCACCAAGGTCTACATCATCGACGAAGTGCACATGCTTTCGAAGCAGGCCTTCAACGGACTTTTGAAGACGCTCGAAGAGCCGCCGGAGCATGTCAGGTTCCTGTTCGCCACGACCGAGATCGAGAAGGTGCCGATCACGGTCCGCTCGCGTTGCATCCGGTTCGATCTGAAGCGGATCGAGTCGGGCGCGATGATCGCGCATCTGGCAAAAATCTCAGCCGCCGAGGGCGTCGCGCGTCGAGCCTGATGCGCTGGCGCTGATCGCCCGCGTCGCGGAAGGGTCGGTGCGGGATGCGCTGTCGCTCCTCGACCAGGGAATCGCTTACGGCGGATCTGCGGGCGTGACCTCGCTCGCAATTCGCGAGATGCTGGGTCTGTCGGACCGGGGCGAGGTGATCGTGCTCTTCGAACGCACGATGAAGGGCGAGATCGCCGAGGCGCTCGAGCTCATGCGCGCCCTCTATCACGCCGGAGGCGACCCTGGCGACATTCTCATCGAGCTCGCCGAATTCTGTCATTTCGTCACCGGCGTGAAGATCGCGCCCAATGCGCCCGAGGATCCGGCGATCGGTGAGAACGAGCGGGCGCGCGGCCGCGAATTCGCCGCCAAACTGACGCTCGGAGCGCTGACGCGGGCCTGGCAGATCCTCCTCAAGGGCGTCGAGGACGTGAAGGATTCGCCGCGCCCGCTGGCGTCGGCCGAAATGGCGCTAATCCGCCTCGCCTATGCCTCCGACCTGCCATCGCCCGAGGAGGCGCTGCGCAAGCTCGCCGAAGCGACGGAAGGCGCCCCCCGGCACGCCCCGTCGCCTTCCCCGCATGGCGGCGGACCTCGCTCGGCGCTTAGCGTCGCGGCTAGGAGCGCCGCCCCGCAGCCAGTCGCCGCGCCGGCGAAGGCCGCGAGCCTGCGCCGGTGATCCGTCTCGCCCGCTTCGAGGATGTGGTGGCGCTCGCACGCTCGAAGCGCGACCTTCAGCTTGTCCAGGCGCTGGAGCAGGACGCGCGAGTCGAGCGCTTCGAGCAGGGCAGCATCGCCTTTACGCTTGTCGAGGGCGCCTCGCCGAGCCTAGCCCAGACGTTGGCGCGGCGCTTGCTGGAATGGACCGGCGAGCGCTGGATGGTGGCGCTGACGCCGGGCTCGATCGCGCCGACGCTGCGCGAGACCGCAAACGCGCGTGAAGCCGAGCGCGCCAGCGGCGCCGCGTCCCATCCGGTGGTGCGCAAGGTGCTCGAGCGCTTTAAGGGCGCGCGCGTGGTCGACGTTCGCACGCCCGACAGCGCGGCGTCCGCGCCGCCTGCGTCCGACGACGACGTGGCCTATGCGGATTCCGAACCGCTCGACGACGATTGAGTTGAGGAGAGCCGGCCATGGATATCATGGGCATGATGAAAAAGGCGCAGGCCATGCAGGCCAAGCTGCAGGAAGCGCAGGAGGAACTCGGGCGTCTCGAAGTCGAAGGCGCGTCCGGCGGCGGCATGGTGAGCCTCACGATGACCGCCAAGGGCGAACTGAAGGGCGTCAGCATCGATCCGTCGCTGATGACGCCGGCCGACAAGGAGATGCTCGAGGACCTGATCGTCGCCGCCTTCGCCGACGCCAAGGGCAAGGCCGACCGCGCGGCGGCGGAGAAGATGCAGGCGCTGACCGCCGGACTGCCGCTGCCGCCGGGCATGAAACTGCCGTTCTGATGGCCTCGACCGTCGCCGGACCGGAGATCGAGCGTCTCGTGCAGCTGCTCGCGCGGCTGCCGGGCCTCGGGCCGCGCTCGGCCCGGCGGGCTGCGCTGCACCTCATTCGCAAGCGCGAGACCCTGCTTCAGCCGCTCGCCGAGGCGATGCGGGTCGCCGAGGAGCGGATCGTCACCTGCTCGGTCTGCGGCAATGTCGACACCCGCGACCCCTGCACGATCTGCGCCGACGAGCGCCGCGATCCCGCGACGCTCGTGGTCGTCGAATCGGTCGGCGATCTCTGGGCGCTCGAGCGCGCGGGCGCGATCCGGGCGCGCTATCACGTGCTCGGCGGCGTGCTGTCGCCGCTCGACGGCGTCGGGCCGGACGATCTGAACCTCGCCGCGCTGGTCGGCGCGCGTGGCGGACGGCGGCGTCAGCGAGGTGATCCTCGCGGTCAACGCCACCGTCGACGGCCAGACGACGGCGCATTACATCACCGACCTCCTCGCCGGACTATCCGGTCAAGGTCACGCGCCTCGCGCATGGCGTGCCGGTCGGCGGCGAGCTCGACTATCTCGACGACGGCACGCTCGCGGCGGCGATGCGGCAGCGGACGGCGTTCTAGGAGGATAAGAAACCGTCGCTCGGGCCTGTTGCGGCAGCCGGACGCAGCCTGAAGTCTCCGCGTCCGCAAAGGCGAGTCCCATGACTGCCGCGGTCAAAACCCCGAAGCTCTTCGTCCCTCCCTTCCCCCGCGATCCGACAGGCCGCGCGGCGCGCTCTCGACCATTCTCGCGCTGCGGCGCAACCCGATCGAGATCTGGGGCGAAGCGGACTTCGTCCGGCCGTTCTCGATCGGACGATCGGTTCTCGGCTTGCGCGCCGTGGCGCACGATCCGGCGGCGGTGCGCCATGTCTTTCTCGACAACGCCGCCAACTACCGCAAGGACGCGCTGCAGCTGCGCGTGCTGAGCCCCGGGCTCGGCAACGGCCTGCTGACCGCGGACGGCGAGGCATGGCGGCTGCAGCGCCGCTCGCTCGCGCCGCTGTTCTCGCCGCGCCAGGTCGCCGACTTCGCGCCCGCCATGCAGAGGGTGGCGGCGGCGCCGTCGAGCGCTCGGCCATCGGCGCGACGGCGCTGTCGTCGACGTCGGCGAGCTGATGTCGCGGCGTGACGCTCGAAGTGCTGGAGCAGACCCTGTTCTCGCAAGGGCTCGGCGGCGAGCCGAGCGCGTTCCAGCAGGCGGTGACGAGCTACTTCGACACCATCGGCCGGCTCGATCCGCTCGATCTGATCGGCGCGCCGGCCTTCCTGCCGCGCTTCGGCCGAATGCGCGGCCGGCCGTCGCTCGCGTTCTTCGACGCCGCGGTCGACGCGATCATCGACGCCGCAAGGCGCTGCTCGACGAACGGCGGCGCGGCGCCGCGCGATCTGCTGACCCTGCTTCTCGGCGCGAAGGATCCGAGACCGGCCTCGGCCTGCCCGAGACCGACATTCGCGCCAACATCGTCACCTTCATCGGCGCTGGCCACGAGACGACGGCCAACGGTCTGACCTGGACGCTCTATCTGCTGTCGCAATCGCCCGAATGGCGTGAGCGGGCCGAGGAGGAGGCGGAACGACGCGTTCGATCCGGAGCGTCCGACATCGCTCGAGAACTGCAGGTGCTTGCGGGCCGTGTTCGATGAGGCGCTGCGGCTGTACCCGCCCGCGGCGATCCTGAGCCGCGAGGCGATCGCCGAGAGAGATTGTGGCGTGCCGTCCCGGCCGGCGCCGTCATCGTGGTCTCGCCCTACGTTCTGCACCGCCGGCGCGGCTGTGGGACAACCCCGACGCTTTCGACCCGTCGCGCTTCCTGGGCGAGCGACGCGAGCGTATCGACCGATACGCCTACATTCCGTTCGGCGCCGGACCGCGCGTCTGCATCGGCATGGCGTTCGCGATGCAGGAGGCGATCGTCATTCTCGCCAATCTCTTGCGCGCCTTCCGCTTCGAACTGGTCGAGGGACACCCCGTCATGCCGCAGCAGCGGGTGACGCTGCGGCCGCGCGGGGGCATGAAAATGCATGCGAAACGGCGCGACTCGATGAGGAAATCCACAGCCGGGAATTTCTTTGTGAAAGTGCGTTGACAGAAAATTCGCTGGGGCCTATATGCGGCTCTTCCGACGGCTCGGCGCGCCTTTCAGAGCGGCTGAGCGGCGGGTTTCGGGAATTCTCCGGGCGTGCTCCTCCCTGCTGTGAGGCGGGGGCGGAGGACTTTCGGTTGTTCTTGCTGTGCGTCGTACGGCAATATGAGATTTTGAGCTCGAACTGAGCTTTGGCGGCGGTCGCCTCGGGTTTGAGTTTGGGGGTCAGGGAGCTTCTGGCTCCTCTGCTGTTTGACAATTGCATCGGAAGGAAGAGAGACGTGGGCGGCGTGGTCCTTGCGGGACTTCGATCGTTGGGTTGGGTTCTTGGCGTGAGCTAAGAAGCCGGATCTGGCGGTTTGAAGTCCGAAGAGACAACTGACGGTCACGTTTCAAAAATTCATCGCGCTTTGAAGGAGCGTGGTCGGAACGTCGTGAGGCGGGCAGGCCGCAAACCTCTTTTTGAAGCGGATGTGTTTGGAACTCGTCAAGAATACAGCGCCCCTACCTTCGGGGCGCTGAAGTGACCAGTCAGGACAAAGATCTCAATTCAACTTGAGAGTTTGATCCTGGCTCAGAACGAACGCTGGCGGCAGGCTTAACACATGCAAGTCGAACGCTCGTAGCAATACGGGAGTGGCAGACGGGTGAGTAACGCGTGGGAACATACCCTCCGGTTCGGAATAACTCAGGGAAACTTGAGCTAATACCGGATACGGCTTAGCGGCGAAAGATTTATCGCCGGAGGATTGGCCCGCGTTCGATTAGCTTGTTGGTGAGGTAACGGCTCACCAAGGCGACGATCGATAGCTGGTCTGAGAGGATGATCAGCCACATTGGGACTGAGACACGGCCCAAACTCCTACGGGAGGCAGCAGTGGGGAATATTGGACAATGGGCGCAAGCCTGATCCAGCCATGCCGCGTGAGTGATGACGGCCTTAGGTTTGTAAAGCTCTTTCGCTCGGGACGATAATGACGGTACCGAGATAAGAAGCCCCGGCTAACTTCGTGCCAGCAGCCGCGGTAATACGAAGGGGGCTAGCGTTGTTCGGAATTACTGGGCGTAAAGCGCGTGTAGGCGGGTCTTTAAGATCAGGGGTGAAATGCCAAGGCTCAACCTTGGAACTGCCTTTGATACTGGAGATCT
>CAVZJZ010000002.1:0-67087 GCA_963775665.1 uncultured Alphaproteobacteria bacterium
CCGCTTGCTAAGCAAACGGCTTGCCATTCCCGAACAGCAGGATAAAAGTCCAGTCGATCAACCCCTGGCCCTGCGTATTGTTGCGAACACGCCGATTCCCAAGATCATCAGCAGGATCGTGCCCGGCTCCGGCACGGGTACCGGCACCGGTTGCCCATTTGGTCCCAGGCTTGTCCAGGGGGACGGTGGAATATGGTCCTGCGAAGTGGCGTTGCCGTAAATTGGCGGAAGTGTCGAGAGGAAATAGAGCGTGTTGGATTGATTTCCGACAGCCAGCGGATCGAAGCTCCAGGTGACGGTGTCGTCATTGGGATTTATGTTTGGATTGACGGTCGTCAGTTGTTGCGTGGGAAACGGATCCTGCTCGCCGAGCAGCACGGGGAAATTGCCAACGACGTTGCGCCGGATGAAAGGCGGTGAGGGTGTCCAGGTCGTCGTTCGCCAACACCCCTGCGCCAAGGATGCTTCCAATGGCTCCCGCGGGAATACTGACGCTGAAAATATCGACGCCGGACGTCGACGTGTTTTCGATCTGGTAGAGATAAGCGTACAGCCCGCCGGCGAACGCCGTACCGGTCGTGGGGATGACTTCCCAATCGACATTGACGCTGCTATTGTTCACAAAGCTGCTGGTGAGCAGCGATTCGCCCGCGGAAGGCACCGGGCTGGGTGACGCGGGAATCGGACCGGCCGCGAGTGGGCCCGCACAAAGTGCCACGACAAGGCACAAGAAGGTCGCGACGCAGATCCTGTACATTTGCTGCTCCTTCGTACTTTGCTTTCAGGACCCGGATTTCCGGTTTGCACCCTGCCGCGAACCAGCACTTGTCGAAAGTCTTGCCGACCGGCTGTCGCGACGACCCTTACTTCCTGACACAAATTGCGTGTCAGTCATGCAGCAAATCGCGCCGTAATGTAGTACGTCAAACGGATACCAGTAATCGACTTGGGCCGAGTTGCCGAAGAGCCCCCGCGGCCGGTCCGGCAAGACCGATCGCTGACGGCAGAAGCCCGCTGAGACACCCCTGCGGAGCATAATACGAGGGGTGCGTCGAATTAGATTCGTTAGATCCATTTTTTCTTTACATCGCTCGCTGGGCCCCGCGCCGCGCTGCTTCCGTGCGATCAAGGCCGAAGCCTAACGTCGTGGCGACGCCTCGCATACGGCGACGATCGGAGAAAGCGTAATCTCTGTCGAGGGTTGCGACCCGGCTTGCGACGATTACGATTGTCTCAATCGCCCCCCACCCGTCAGGAGCACGGCCTTGTACACGCATCGCACTGGTTCAACTTTTGCCCCGTCAGGATCATGGTTCGTCCCCCTTGTCGTGCTCGCCGGGGCACTATCCGCCGAGCGGGCATCGGCCGCCGACGCCGTACCGGGCCCGGCTGAGCCTCGCATCGTCGACCTGTCGCTGCTGGTCGCGCCCGAGTACCCGGGCACCTGGCCGGCCGCCGGGTTTCCGCCGTTCCACATCAACCACGTATCTGCGGATCGGTCCGCTCAGCGCGTACAACAGCGACATCCTGACGATCGACGGCAACACCGGCACGCAGCTCGACGTGCCGCCGCATTCGATTCCGCATCCCGACACGAAGCTGCCCAACGCCGGGCCGTACGGCCGCGATGTTCACCGACAAGGTGCCGGCCTGGCAATTCGGCGGCGAGGCGTGCGTCGATCGATTGCCGCGACTTGCTCGAGTCGGCGCCCAACGGCCATAGCGCGCTGGTGAAGAAGGAGCGAATCATCGCCTGGGAGAGAGACGCATCGCCCGCTGCGCTTCGGCGACGTGGTGCTGTTGCGCAGCGGCTACAGCGACAAGTTCTATCAAGCCGCTGCCCGCCGGCCGCCGCTATCCTGGCCGATCCGGTCGAAGGCACGTCGCCGGCCTGGCCCGATCCCGATCCCGAGTGCATGGAATACCTGGCCAGCCGCAAGGTGATGGCCCTGGCCACCGACAGCGCCAGCATGGGCCCGCTCCCCGACCTGGCCGAGCCGACGCACCTGGCCGGTTTGAAGTACGGCATGATCTGGACCGAGTCGGGCACCGGCTTCGACCAGCTGCCCACGACCGGCGCGTTCTATTGCATGCTCTCGCCCAAGCACGCGGATGGCCCGTACGCCGAAGGCGCGCGCATTGCCGATCGTCGGCGATCCGCTGGCCGGGCGGCTGATCGAATCGGCGCGCAAGAAGCAGGCCGTCGATCTGTCGGTCGTGCTGTCGACCGACTATCCGGTCACGTGGCCCGGGCGCGGCGTCGGCCATCATCGGCAGCCGTATTTGAAAGTGCCGCTGCTTGTTCGCGCCCAACCTGGGCATCTATCACCAGACGCACGTGATGGACGCGCACGCCGGCACGCACCTGGTGCCGCCGAGCTATGCGCTGCCGCCGGCCGGGTTTCGACAACAACGACTACTCGCGCCGAAGTTCGCGCGCTGGCTGGCCGAGTACGAACAGAGATACGGCCCGCGCGGCACCAGCGACGTGACGACCGAACAAGTGCCGCTCGAATGGACCTGCGGCCCGGCGCGCGTGATCGACGTGAAGCATCGTCGTCGGCACGACCGAGACCACGAATCCTGGCCGCAATCGCCCGAGATCACGGTCGACGGATATCGAGCAGCGACGAAAAGCAGCATGGCGAGCTGAAGCCGGCGACGATCGTGATCTTTCACAGCGGCTATAGCGACGCAACATTCAAGTCGCTGCCGCGAAGGACAGCGCCTGCCTGGCCGATCCGCTCGAACGGCAAGCGCGAAGGCTGGCCGGCGCCGGGACCCGAGGCGATCGTGTACCTGGCCGATCGAAGGGAATCCGCTGCGTGGCGACCGACGGACCGACGCTCGGCGGCGTCGATCCGAAGCGAGCGCTCGTGACCTATTGGCGCTGGGCAGCAAGGGCATGGTCGGCGTCGAATTCCTGACCGGCGTCGGCAAGATTGCCGGCCGAGGCCTATTTCCTCTTCGCCCCGATCAAGATTCGCGGCTGCCACGGTGGACCGGGCCGGGCGATTGCCTTATTCTAATGCACTATCGCAACGTTCGTCCCGTCAGCGCATCGACATGGCCGACGCGACGTCGATCCTCATCGCACAAGGTGCCACGCTAAATCGATGGAAAACGCCGTACACTTTCGCCGCAAGATTGCATGGACGCGAGCCCTGCCTGGGGACCTGCGTCACGTTCACCGATCCGACGGTGACCGAGGCGCTGACGACGGTGCTCGATTTCGTGTGGATCGATGCCGAGCACGGCCCGTTGTCGGTCGACGCCGTGCAGGGGCACATCATGGCCACGCGCGGCAGCCAGACGACGCCGCTCGTGCGCGTCGCCTGGAACGATCCGGTGCTGATCAAGCCGATTCTCGACGCCGGCGCGGCGGGCATTATCGTGCCGTTGATTCGCACGGCCGACGAAGCGCGCCGCGCCGTCGCCGCCTGCCGCTATCCGCCCGAGGGGATCCGCGGTTACGGCCCGCGCCGGCCCGGCCGCTACGGCACGGCCGGCGGGCCCGATTATTGCCGGCAGGCGAACGAATCGATCATCGTGATCGTGCAAATCGAGCATATCGACGCCGTGCGAAATCATCGACGAGATTCTCGCCGTCGAGGGGCTGACCACGCTGGTGATCGGTTCGCAGGATCTGGCGGCTTCGCTGGGTCATCGGGCCGAGCCGCGCCATCCCGAAGTCTTGCAGGCCATCGACACGGTCATCGACGCGCTCGCGAAAGGCGGGCGTTCCGGTCGGCATGGCACTGGGAGATCGCCCGGAGATCTATTGCGAGTGGCACGCCAAGGGAGTGCAGTGGTTCGCGATCGGCGCGGATTTTCTGCTCTTGCAGCAGGCGGCGGCCGACGCCGTCGAGCGAATTCGTCGCGGCGCCGCGCAGTGATGAGGGGCGGGCCGCGGCGGCAGGCGCATCGAGCGGGCCGAGCCGCGGCGCGACAACGCCGCCGCCGCGCCGATCTCGAATGACCTGGTCGACAATGCTGGCCGCAGCCGCGAACTCGTCGTGATGGTGGCGATCGAGTATCTGCCCGTGCTGAACGCCGGCTACGTGATGGACGACGATATCAATGTCACCGTTAATCCCACGCTGCATTCACCCGGCGGCTTGTGGAGAATCTGGTTCGACCCCGCATCGGTGCAGCAGTATTACCCGCTCATGTACACGACGTTCTGGATGGAAAGCCGATTGTGGGGATTTCATCCGCGGGGCTACCACGTGGTCAATCTCTCTGCCAAATGAGCCAATCCGTGGTTCAATGGTTTTCGAGTTTTCCAGCGATCGAGCCACGGAGGCAGAAGGAGTCCTTATTCGGATTCGCGGAATACCGGCCCCGCCTGGCGGGTCGGCGAAAGTATCAGAAACTGCTGCCTAACTCTCTGAAAAGATTGGATCCGCGATACTTATTGCGGGCCGGAACGGGCGCAATCGCGGGCGCTTCACGCTCCTGGATAATCTTCGAGCCGGCCAAGAGCGGGCGGGCGCGTCCTGCGCAACCTCTGGCCGGCCTTTTCGACCTGGCGCAGCACGCGAATGGCGTTCAGGGACGAGAGCTTCTCGAGGTCGCGCTCCGAAAAGCCGCGCCGGACGAGTTCTGCGAACAGATGCGGGAACCGGCCGACGTTCTCGAGACCGACGGGCGAGGCGCCGCCGAAATAGTCCGATCCGATCCCGACCTGGCCGACCCCCGCGGTCTCGACGAGGCGCACGATGTGGTCCGCCACGTCAATGAGCGTGGCCTTCGGCGCGGTCCCGTGCGTCGCCTCGAGTTCCGAGAACTGGGCCTTCGGGTCGGCGGCGAGCGGGGCCTTGCCATAGGCGTCGCGCGATCGGCGCAGCCAGTCGCGCAGCGGCTGCGACACGAATCCGGGCACGAAGGTCGCCATCACGAGCCCGCCATTGGTTTTCAGCCGACGAAGCACGTCATCCGGCGTATTGCGCGGATGATCGCACAGCGAAAACGCATTGGAATGGGAGAGCGCGACCGGCGCCTCCGTCACGTCGAGCACGCGCCGCATCGCCTCATGCGACGTGTGTGCGAGATCGATCACGATCCCGAGCCGGTTGAGCTCCCCGATGACAGCGCGCCCGAACGCGTTGAGGCCGCCGTTGCGAGGGGCGTCCGTGGCCGAGTTCGACCCAGTCGAGGCTCTCGTTGTGGCAGAGCGTCATCAGGCGGACGCCGGCCGCATGCCAGATGCGCAACGGGCCGAGCGAATTCTCAAGGCCGACGCCCCCTTCGACCGCGATGAACGAGGCGATCTTGCCGCGTGCTTTCGCCTTTGCGTAGTCGGACGCCCGACGCGCCGGCAGAAAGACGTCCGGATGCGCGTCCTCGATGCGGCGGATGAGATCGATCTGCTCCATCGCCGTGCGCGCCGGATGGGGGGCGCCGGTCGGCTGGAAGGCGGCCCAGAACTGGGCTCCAACCATGCCTTCCCGCAGTCGCGGAATATCGGTGTCCGCGCCCTCATGGACTCTCAGCAGATCATAGGCGAGCACGTCGCCGCGCGCGGCCCTGTCGATCCGGATCACCCACGGCAAGTCGTTGTGGCCGTCGAACAGCGGCGCGCGACGGAGGACCGTGCGCGCCACCGCCAGCGCATTGTCGGCCATATCCCCGGTCCGGATCGCCCTCTCGTCGTCCATGCTCTTATGCCCGGTTCAGTTCAGCGGCACTGCGACAAATCGAACAACGCCTTCGCCGTTGGACACGAGCAGGAGCGCCGGCTTCTTGCCGGGGTCCTTCTTCGCGTCCTCGATCGCCTTGGCGACATCACCCGGACGTTCGACCGCCTGATGGTTGACCTCCTCGATCACGTCGCCCGGCTTGAGGCCGCGCTCCGCCGCGGCCGAACCGGGCTCAACCGAAGTCACGATGACGCCCTTGATGCTGTCCTTGATCTTGAACGTTTTGCGCGCCTCATCGCTCAGCCCCGAGAACGCCATGCCCAGCGCCTTGGAGACCGCATTCGGCGCAGGAGCATCGTCGTGTTCCTCGGCGAGCGCGGTTTTCTGCTCCGCGTCTTCCAACCGGCCGAGGGTCACCGTCTTGGTGAGTTCCTTGCCGTCGCGCACCACGACAACCTCGACCGACTTGCCCACGGGCATCGAGGCCACGAGCCGAGGCAGATCGCGCGATTCCCTGATGTCTTTGCCGTCGAACTTGACGATCACGTCGCCAGGCTGAAGTCCGGCGGGTTTGGCCGGGCCCTTTTCTTCGATTCCAGCAATGAGCGCGCCGCGCGCGGCGCCCAGGCCGAGGCTGTCGGCGATCGTGTCGTCGACCGGCTGGATGCGAACGCCGAGCCATCCGCGCCGCGTCTCGTGGAATTGTTCGAGCTGCGCGATGATCGGCATCACCGACGCGGAGGGCGTCGCGAAGCCGATCCCGATCGAGCCTCCCGACGGCGACAGGATCGCCGTATTGATGCCGATGACTTCGCCTTGCAAGTTGAACAGCGGACCGCCCGAGTTGCCTTTGTTGATCGAAGCGTCCGTCTGCAGAAAATCGTCGTAAGGGCCGCTGTCGATGTTGCGGTTGCGGGCCGAGATGATGCCGGCGGTCACCGTCTCGCCGAAGCCGAAGGGGTTGCCGACCGCCATCACGCCGTCACCGACGCGCATCTTGTCGCTATCGCCGAACTTCACGGTCTTCAACGGCTTGTCGCTCTCCACCTTCAGCACCGCGACGTCGACCTTGGAATCCTTGCCGATGACCTTGGCCTTCAGTTTCCGCCCATCGGTGAAGATGACCACAATGTCGTTGGCGTCGCCGACCACGTGGTTATTGGTGATGACAATCCCGGTTGGGTCGATGACGAAGCCGGACCCGAGCGACTGCGCCTGGCGCGCGCGCGGATGGGGGTTGATCCCGTGATTGCGGAAGAACTCTTCGAACATCTCGTCGAACGGCGTGCCTTTGGGCAGATCCGGCGCGCCCGCCTCCTTGTCATCGACCGTCTGCGTCGCCGATATGTTGACGACCGCCTCAGCGACCGAATCCACCAGATCGGCGAGATTGGTCGGCCGCGCCTGAGCAAAGGCCGGAGCCGCAGGAGCGAAGGCGAGCGACCCCGCGAACATCGCGGACACAAACGCGACTGCCAGCGCCGGTCGGCCGCGGCGATCGGCCGTCAAGGTTGCCATGGCTTCGTTCATCGGGTCCTCCTCGAAGTCGTGACCAATACCCCGGGTGACGCTCGGCGCCGCCTTGGAATTGCTATTGCATCAGCGAGCGTGACGCCCACACGATCGCGACGCCAAGAAGCGCCGCGGCGAGGCCTACGCCACGCAGTTTCGTCGCGTCCTCGCGGGCCGCCGCCGCCATGCGCTTTCGCATCGAATCGGTGAAGCCCGCCATCAGCAATCCTTCGATAGCAAATACGAGCCCGATCGCCGCGGCGAAGTCGCGCATTTCAGTCCGCCTTTGCCGCCGGGGACGTTGTTGTCGTGGGTTCTGGCGGCGGCGTCGGTGTCGAGAAGTAGTGGAAGAAGTCCGACTTCGGGCTGATCAGCGCCCGCGTCTGCCCGTTGTTGAAGCTGTTCTGGTAAGCTTGCATGGATCGGTAGAAGGCGAAGAATTCCGGATCCGCGCCATACGCCTCGGCGAAAATGCGGTTGCGCTCGCCGTCGCCCTCGCCGCGAATCTGTTCGGATTGCTGCTGGGCCTGGGCGGTAATGACGGTGACCTTGCGGTCGGCCTCGGCCTTGATTTGCTGGCTCTGCTGCGACCCCTGCGCGCGGTAAGACGCCGCACGCTGCTGCCGCTCGGTCTGCATGCGGCGGAACACGGCCTCCGAGTTCTCCGCCGGCAAGTCAGCGCGCTTGATGCGCACATCGATAACGGCCAGACCGAACCGCTTCGCGCCGGCGATCATCTGATCGCGGATGTCGGCCATAAGCGCGTCGCGCTTGTCGCGCACAATGTCGGTGATCGAGGCTTCCGACAGTGTGCGTCGAAGCGCCGAATTCAACATGCCCCCCAGCTGCGCGTCGGCGCCGCGGGTGTTGTACACGGATTGATAGAAGAGCAGCGGATCGTCGATGCGGTAGCGCACGAAGGCGTCAACCTCCAGACGCTGGTTGTCCGACACAAGAACTTCTTGGCGCTCGTCTTCGAGCGCGAGAATGCGCTTGTCGATATAGACAACCGTATCGACGAACGGCAATTTGAAATAAAGGCCGGGCGCTCCGATGAGGTCGCGGATTGGCTGGCCGAAGCGCAGCACGAGCGCCTGTTCGGTCGGGTCGACGACAAACATCGACATGGACGCGAGAAGGATCGCGACGATCGCGACGGCGGCGATCACAACTCCGAGGGACCGGCTCACTTGACGCTCCCCGGCGATTTGGACTGCAACGGCTCCAGCGCGATATAGGGCACTGGCGGGCTGGCCGAGTTCGAGTCGACGATCGTCTTGTCCATCGGACCGAGGACGCGCTCCATCGTCTCGAGATACATGCGCTCTCGCGTCACGCCGGGCGCCTTCTTGTACTGGTCGTAGATCTGATTGTAGCGCTGCGGTCTGGCCCTTGGCGTCGAGGATCGTCTGCTCGCGATAGGCGTTGGCCTCGGCGAGGATGCGCGCCGCGCCGCCCTCGGCCTCCGGCACCACCTTGTTGGCGTAGGTCTCGGCTTCGTTGACGGCGCGTTGCTGGTCCTGCTGCGCCGCGGTCACGTCGCGATAAGCCGAAATAACCTGGCTCGGCGCGTCGACCGACTGCAACTGAACCTGTTTGACGAGGATGCCCGCCCGATAGCCGTTGAGCACGTCCTGAATGCGCTTCTGCGCATCCGTCTCAACCGACTTGCGGTCGGTCGTCAGAATGCCGTCGATCGTCTTGAGCCCGACGACCTCCCGCATGATGCTCTCCGCCACCGCCTTCACCGTCTCGCGCGGACTGAGAATATTGAACACGTAGTCTTCGGGCTTGCCGGGATCGATCTGCCAGTTCACCCGAAAATGCACGTCGACGATATTCTTGTCGCCGGTCAGCATCTGACTTTCTTCGGGGATGTCGGCGTTCGACCCCAGAGACCGATAGCCGACTTCGGTGATCTGCTGATCCCAGACCGGGACCTTGATCACGGAGCCGATCGGCCAGGGCCAGTTGGTGTTGAGGCCCGCGGCCGTCTTGCCGGTGTAGCGCCCGAACACGAGATTGATGCCGACCTCGTTCGGCTGCACCGTATAGAAGGTGCCCCAGGCGAACCAGGCCAGGATCGCCGCCAGGATCAGGAACAAAGCCGTGCGGCCGCTAAAGCCGCCGCTCGATTCGCCGCCTCCCGATCCGCCCGGCGCCAGTTTGCCAAGCGCCTCCTGAACCCTGCGGATGATCTCTTCCAGATCGGCGGTGGGCTGCGGCCCGGACGGCCCCTGGCCCCATGGCCCGCGCCCGGGCGAGCGCCATGGTCCGCCGCCTTGATTGTTCCAGGACATTCAAACCTCTCGCGGGCCTGCCCGCCGATGCATGGGCGCTTATATAGGGAAGTCCGTCGGCCCGGCAAAGGAGCCTCGCGGTCTCCATTTCGTGAAAGCCGCTGCTGAGGCCTTCAGTCGCCGATCGCCGCCTCGCCTTCCGGATCCGGCGATGGCGCTCCGGCCTCGCGCGGCGCGAGCGGCGTAACCCTGAGCGCTGCGATCCGGTTGCGCTGTTTGCGCAGCACCTCAAAGCGGAAGCCATGGAAGGAGAAAGTCTGCCGAGGCTCGGGAATGGCCCGCGCCTCATGAATGACGAGGCCGGCGACCGTCGCCGCTTCTTCGTCGGGCAAATTCCAGTCCATGGCGCGATTGAGGTCGCGGATCGTCACCGCGCCGTCGACGACGACAGAGCCGTCGCGCTGCTTGCGCACGCCCTGGACCGCGACGTCGTGCTCGTCGCGAATATCGCCGACGATCTCCTCGATGATGTCTTCAAGCGTGACCAGACCCTGCACGACGCCATATTCGTCAACGACCAGCGCCGAGTGCGTCTTGCGCCGCAGGAAGGCCTGCAGCTGGTCGCGCAGGGTCGTCGAATTCTGGAATGAACCATGGCTCCAGCGTCAGCTCCGCAATGTTGAGCTTGCTGGCGTCGCCACCTGCGGCGACATAGGCGCGCAGCAGATCCTTGGCATGGAGCACGCCAACGATATTATCCGGCTCACCGCGCCAGAGCGGCATTCGAGTGTAAGGCGAGGCGATCGCCTCGCGCACTAGTTCGTCCGGCGGCAGATCGGCGTCGATAAGCTGCATCTTGGTGCGATGCACCATGATGTCGGATACAGGGATCTCGGCAAGCTCGAGAAGGCCCCCGAACATGTCGCGTTCCGAGCGCTCGACCCCGCCCTCCCGGTGGAGAATATCGACCGCTCCCATAAGCTCTTCGTGGCCGGTGACGCCCGCGTCCGTCGCGATCAGCGACACGCCGCAGAGACGCAGGATGCCGCGCACGAGGACCTCGACGGCGGTGACGATCGGACCGAATGTCGTCACGAAAAAAAGGACGAGCGGCGCGATCAGGAGCGACACCCGGTCCGGATATGCAATGGCGATTGTCTTGGGCATTACCTCGCCGAAGACGACGATAAGCGTCGTCATGATGATTGTCGCGGCCCACACCCCGTGATCGCCGTAGAGGTCGAGCAGGACGCTGGTCGCGATCGCCGAAGAACTGATCGTGACAAACTGGCCGCCGAGCAGCATCGCGCTGATGAGCCGGCCCCGCATGCCAATGAGGCGCGTGACGAGCTTCGCCCGGTTGTCGCCGCTCATTTCGAGCGCGTTCATGCGCGCGCGAGAGGCCGCAGTCAGCGCGGTCTCGGCGCCGGCGAAGAACGCCGCCGCCACGATGCTGACAATGATAATGACAAGGTCCAGGCTGTACGGCATTGCATTGTTTTAGCATGTCCCCGAGCCAGCGGGCACAGGGGCCGGACGTTCAATCGGACGGAAGCTGGAGATCCTCGTTCAGGAACCCCAGGACGCTCGTCTCGTCGATGTTGGACGCAACAAAGCTCTCTCCGACGCCCCTGGCGAGGATGAAGGTCAGGCGTCCGCGTTCGACCTTCTTGTCCTGCCGCATGGCGGAGAGAATGTCCTCGGCGCGCGCCTTGAGGCCAGGAATGTCGCGGATCCGGGTCGGAAGGCCAACCGCTTTCAGGTGCGCCTCGACCCGCGTCGAGTCCTGTCCGGAACACAATCCGAGGCGGCGTGAAAGGCGGAAAGCGACCGCCATCCCGATCGCGACCCCTTCGCCATGGACCAGGCGCGCCGAATCGTAATGCGTCAGGCTCTCGAATGCGTGACCGAAGGTGTGTCCAAGATTGAGGAGCGCGCGCTCGCCCTGTTCGGTTTCGTCAGCGACGACGACTTGAGCTTTGGCCGCGCAGCTGGTCGCGATCGCCTCGGCGCGGGCTGGACCTCCGGCGAAAACCTCCCGCCAACGGGCCTCGAGAAAGTCGAAGAAATTGCGGTCGCCGATCAGGCCGTATTTGACGACTTCAGCGTAGCCGGCGCGAAACTCGCGCCTGCTCAGCGAATCGAGGCTACCCGAATCTGCGAGAACGAGCGAGGGCTGGTGGAACGCGCCGACAAGGTTCTTGCCGTGCCGCGAATTGATTCCCGTCTTGCCGCCGACACTCGAGTCGACCTGCGACAGGAGCGTCGTCGGGATCTGGACAAAGCGCACGCCCCGGCGAAGCGATGCGGCGCAGAACCCCGTCAGATCGCCGATAACCCCGCCGCCAAGAGCGATGACGATATCGCGCCGTTCGATGCGTGCTTCAATCAGGGCGTCGCAAACGCGCGCGAATTCGATGTAGGACTTCGTCGCCTCCCCCGCGGGGCAGAGGATCGATGTCGAGCGCAAGCCCGCTTTGTCGAGGCTCGCGGTCAAACGGGCGAGATAAAGCGGCGCTACATTCGCGTCGGTGACAATCGCGCACTGGGCCCCGGGCGCAATTTTCTGGATTTCGGCGCCTGCTTCGTCGATGACGCCGGGGCCGATGAGGATCGAATAGGCCCGCGAGCCGAGCGGCACATCGACCTTGCGGATCTCCCGCACGTCCCTGTCGGGCGCGCCGCACAAAGCTGCGGCCAGACGGTTCAGCGCGATTTCGACCACGAGGTCATGCGGACCGTCGCGAGAGTCGATCGTGATGTCGGCAAGCGCGTAAATCGGCGAGCGTTCCTCCAGAAGCCGCCGCAACGTCCCTTCGGGGTCGTCGGTTTGCAGCAACGGCCGATTGGATTTCTTGCGAACGCGGGCGAGAAGGACCTCAACGTCCGGTTTCAGCCAGATTGAAACGCCGTGCGCAGCGATGTTGTCGCGGGTCGTTTTGTTCATGAAAGCGCCGCCGCCCGTCGCGAGCACCTGCGCGCCCGAATTGAGCAATCGGGCGATCACTTTGCGCTCGCCCTCGCGGAAATACGTCTCACCGAAACGCTCGAAAATTTCCGGGATGGTCAGTTGCGCCCCCGCCTCGATTTCGGCGTCCGCGTCGACAAAAGGCAGGTTCAGCTTCGCCGCGAGCCGCTTGCCGACCGACGTCTTGCCGGCGCCCATCATGCCGACGAGCACGACCGAACGTCCGCCCAATGCGGCCGCCACGCGCTGAGCATCGACCGGCTGGACCGGAATCATAGCCCTCTGAACCCCGTTCATTCTCAAACCGAGCGCGGTCCCTTACAGGAAATAGGCGGCGAATGCGACAGGGCGCCGCGTCCCGACCGTCTTGCGCGCCGCGTCCGTTCTTGCAACCATGTCAGCAGCGCGACGGGAATACGTCGCTTTCGTTACGGGGTCGCCAGGCCCCGGGCCGGTCCAGATAGCCGAAAGACGGTTGAGGAGCCGCACATTGACCGCAGCCAACCATGAGCATCGCATCCCCGGCCCGCGCCTCATCGCCATCGTTGGGCCATTTCAAAGCGGAAAAACCAGCCTTCTTGAGGGGATACTGGCCCGCGGCGGCGGTCTTGCGCGGCAGGGGTCCGTGCGCGAGGGCACGAGCACAGGCGATTCGAGCCCCGAGGCGCGCGGCCACGCCATGAGCGTCGAGCCCAACGTGGCCAGCATCGACTACATGGGCGACCGGCTGACCTTTTTCGACTGCCCGGGCTCGATCGAATTCATCCACGACATGCGCTACGCGCTGCCGATATGCGACGCGGTCGTCGTCGTATGCGAGGCCGATCCGCGCAAGGTGCCAGCGCTGCAGGTCATTCTTCGCGAACTCGAGGAACTCGGGACGCCGCGCATTCTCTTTCTCAACAAGATCGACCAGTCGACCGGCGCCCTGCGGGAAACCCTGGAGATGCTTCAGCCCGCTTCGCGCACGCCGCTGCTCTTGCGTCAGATTCCGGTCTGGGAGAATGGCGTCGCCACCGGATTCGTCGATCTCGCTCTCGAGCGCGCCTTCGTCTATCGCGAGTCGGCGCCCTCGACCGTGATCGAAATGCCTGCCGGCGTCGTCCCGGAGGAAAAGTCGGCGCGCTACTCAATGCTCGAAAAACTTGCCGACTACGACGACGCGCTGATGGAGCAACTCATCAGCGACATCGATCCGCCGAAAGACCTCGTGTTCGACGATCTGGCGCGCGAATTGCGCGAGGGACATGTCGTGCCTGTGCTGATGGGATCGGCGACCGAAGGCCATGGCGTGACGCGGCTCCTGAAAGCCGTGCGGCACGAGGCGCCGGCGATCGCCCATACGCGCATGCGCTTGGGGATCGAGGGCAAGGGGCCTGCGCTCGCGCAGGTCATCCGCACTATTCACACCGCCCATGGCGGCAAACTGTCGCTCGCGCGCGTCCTGCGCGGCGCTTTCGCCGACGGGGCGACCGTCGTCAATTCGCGCGGCGTCGAGGAGCGCATCGGCGGCCTCGCCCGGCTTATCGGCGCAACGTCATCGAAAGTCGGGCGCGCGGAGGAGGGCGACACCATCGCCTTCGCCCGCCTCGAGGGCCTCGCGACCGGCGACCGCTTTGCCGACGGCAAGGTCGCTCCGGCTGCGGCCGAAATCCCCCCGCCGCCTGCCGCGACGCAGGCCTTCGCCATTCATGTCAAGGACCGCAAGGACGAGGTGCGGCTTGCCAGCGCCCTCGCCAAGCTTTGCGAGGAGGACCGATCGCTCTCCTTCGTGCAGGACGCCGAAATGTCCGAGATGAAGCTCAGCGGACAGGGCGAAATGCATCTGCGAGTGACGACCGAGCGGCTTGCGGACCGTTTTGGCGTGACGATCCATACGCAGAAGCCGACCGTCGCGTATCGCGAGACCATTCGCGATTCGGTGACCGTGCGCGGCCGACACAAGAAGCAGTCGGGCGGCCACGGCCAGTTCGGCGACGTCATGGTCGAGGTCGGGCCGCGCGGCCGGGGGGAGGGCTTCGCCTTCGCCGAGCGCGTCCACGGCGGATCAGTGCCGAGGCAATATTTCTCGTCGGTCGAAGCGGGCGCAAAGGACGCCCTCGCGCGAGGGCCGCTCGGTTTTCCGGTGGTCGACGTCTCAGTGACCCTCATCGACGGCTCCTACCATACGGTCGATTCGTCCGACATGGCGTTCCGCGCCGCCGCCAGGATCGCGCTCGACGAAGCGCTGGCGAAGGCGCGGCCCGTCCTTCTCGAGCCGATCCTCTCGGTGACGATCTACGTTCCCTCGGACGCGCTGGCGCGCGCGAGCGCTCTCGCCAGCGCGCGCCGGGGGCAGATCCTCGGCTTCGAGGCCCGGCCGGGCTGGAGCGGCTGGGAGGCGCTCAGAGCGCTGATCCCAGAGGCGGAGATCGGCGATCTCATCGTCGAACTGCGCTCGGCGACCTCGGGCGTCGGCGCCTTCGAGACGAAATTCGACCACCTGGCCGAACTTTCCGGACGGACGGCCGAACAGGTGATCGCCGCCCGGCAGCGCCCCGGCGTCTGAGCCCGCAGAGGCCTGTGGGACTCACGTTCGCGCGGCTGTACAGGGGCACAGCCATCGCATAAAGAGTTGACCCAAGCCGCCCATTCTGGAGACCGCATCGATGGCCGACGCCACTCTCGAACGAAGCCGTATGGCGACGGTGTTCGGCGGATCCGGCTTCGTCGGGCGCCATATCGTTCGGGCTTTGGCGCGAAAAGGGTGGCGGGTGCGGGTGGCGGTTCGACGGCCTGATCTCGCGGCCTTTGTGCAGACGTCAGGCGCCGTCGGGCAGATTCTCCCGGTCCAGGCTAATCTGCGCTATCCGGCTTCGATCGCCGCCGCGCTCGAGGGCGCGGAGATGGTCGTCAACGCGACGGGGGTCAAGGCGGAAAGCGGGGCGCAGACCTATCAGGCGGTGCATGTCGACGGGGCCGCTGCGCTGGCGCGGGCCGCCAAAGCCGCAGGCGTTGAGGCCTATGTCCACGTCTCGGGACTTGGGGCCGACCCAGGCTCTGCTTCGCCCTATATCGCCAGCAAAGGACACGGCGAGACCGTGACGCTCGAGGGGTATCCCTCAGCGGTCCTTCTTCGTCCTTCGGTTGTCTTCGGGCCGGAAGACGACTTCTTCAACCGATTCGGCGCGCTCTCCCGCTTCCTGCCCGTCATTCCGCTCTTTGGCGGCGGCTCGACGCGCCTGCAGCCCGTCTATGCCGGGGACGTCGCGCGAGCGGCGGCCGCGGCGCTCGGCGGATCGGCAAGGGCCGGGACGATCTACGAGCTCGGCGGCCCGATCGTCATGACGCTGCGCGAGGCGGCCGAACTCGTTCTCAGCACGGTCGAACGGCGCCGACTGCTTGTTGGGCTGCCTCTCGGCCTCTCGCGCCTTATCGCCTCCGCGAGCACGCTCGCCAGCAACGCGACGCTCGGCCTCTACCCGAAGGTCTTGACGACAGGCCGGGACCAGGTCGACCTTCTGGCCGGGGACAATGTCGTGTCGGCGGAGGCTGAAGCGGAGGGCCGGACCTTGAGCGGACTTGGCGTCGAGCCCCAGGCCGCCGATGCGATCGTTCCGACCTATCTTGTGCGCTTCCGCAGGACAGGCCAGTATGAAGCTCAACGCTCGGCGTGAAGACGACGGCGTTCGGGTCGTGAGCTGGCGTGGCGTCTGTAACGGTGGTTTCGTATTGATGGGACAAGTCCATTCAGGGCATGTAGGCTGGGAGTGAGACTCCGGGGCCGTTTCGAGTTGGGGATGTTCAGTGATCAAGTCGGAACTCGTGCAGCGCATGGCCGCCCGCAATCCGCATCTCTATCAGCGCGACATCGAGACCATCATCGACGCCATTCTCGGCGAGATCGCGGACGCTCTGGCGCGCGGCGAGCGGGTTGAGCTGCGCGGCTTCGGCGCCTTTTCGACCAAGCAGCGTCAGGCGCGCACCGGACGCAATCCTCGAACCGGCGACAAGGTGCCCGTGACCGAGAAGCTCGCGCCGTTCTTCAAGACCGGCAAGGAGATGCGCGAGCGCCTCAATCGCGGCACGGTCGAACACGCCTAAGGGCGACGGTGTTGACGCCGTGGGGTCGACGGGGCGAATAGGACAGGCATGATCCGCTTCGTCAAATATGTCGTCATCGCCGTCATCGCCCTCATCCTGCTCTTGTTCGCTTTCGCCAACCGCGAGATCGTGACGGTGTCGTTCGATCCGTTCGGCTCGAGCGACAATGCGGCGTTGGCGATCACGGCGCCGATGTTCGCGGTGGTCATCGTCTTCGCTGCGCTCGGCGTGGTGGCGGGCGCCTTTGCGACCTGGCTGTCGCAGGGTCGCCACCGGCGCGCCTCGCGCAAGAACCGCACCGAGGCGGACAGGTGGCGCGCCGAAGCGCAGACGCTGAAGGCCGCCCAGCCGACGCCCCCTGCCCTGCCCCGCGGCTAGCCGCCGATGCGGATCTTCTCGGCCGCTGACATCGACGCGGCGCTCGATTTTCCTTCGCTGGTCGGGGCCCTCAGCGAGGCGATGCGCGGCGGCTTCATCGCGCCGGCGCGCCATCACCACGAGATCGAGCGCGCGGGCGAGCGGGCCGCGATCCATCTCCTGATGCCGGCCTGGACGGAGAGCGCGTCGCGCGCCGGCCTCTATCTCGGGGCGAAGATCGTCAACGTCTTTCCCGGCAATGCGGCGCGCGGCCTGCCCGCGGTCATGGGAACATACGTGCTCCAATCGGGCCGGACAGGCGAGACGCTCGCCGCGCTCGACGGCACCAGGCTCACCCACTGGCGAACGGCCGCGGCCTCGGCGCTTGCGGCGCGCCATCTGGCGCGCGCCGACGTCCGGCGACTCTTGATCGTCGGCGCCGGCGCGCTCGCGCCCTATCTCGCGCGCGCCCATACGAGCCAGCGCTCCTATGCGGCGATCACGGTCTGGAACCATCGGCCGGACGGCGCGCGACGCGTCGCCGAGGCGCTCGCGGCCGAGGGCCTGCCGGCCAGCGCCGGCGAGGACCTCGAGGGCGCGGCGCGCGAGGCCGACGTCATCTCATGCGCGACGCTCGCGACCGCGCCGCTGATCGAAGGCCGATGGCTGAGGGCCGGACAGCATCTCGATCTCGTCGGCGCGTTCACGCTCGGCATGCGCGAGACCGACGACGAGGCGCTGAGGCGCGCCCGGATCTTCGTCGACACCGAGGCCGCCTGCACCGAGGGCGGCGACGTCGCGGTCGGGATCGCCTCCGGCGCGATCACGCGCGCCGATGTCGCTGCGGACCTGCCCGCGCTCTGCCTGGGGGCGAAGGGACGGCGGACGGCGGACGAGATCACCCTCTTCAAGTCGGTCGGCGCGTCGATCGAGGACCTCGCCGCGGCGATGCTGGTCTGGCGCAAGACAGACGGCGCCCAGCCCTGAGGCTAGGCAGGCCTCGCAACGATTTATTAACTACGTTGTATATCCGGTATAACAAAAAGGCGCCGGCGGCTCTTGCCGGCGATTTGGAATTTCTTGGAATCGGCCGGTTTTGGAGCGGGCTTTGTCGTTTTTCCTTGGATTCGCGGTTTGGATTCGCTTGGATTTTCTTGGAATTTCTCGTCCGAAACGCGACTTTTCAACGCGTTACGGGCCTTGAGCCGGAAATTATTTTTGCAGGCCCCCCGGGCGCAAGTCGCTCTCCGCCGATCTGTCAAAGTTCCGACGCTCGGCGCGCTTCGAAGGGACGGCAGGTTTCGATCCGGACTCGTCATAAGCCCGATAGTAGCCAACATTCTGGTTTTCAGCAAGCAGTTTGCCGTCGACACTCACAATCTTGGTTAGCATGAAGATGCGGACATCGATCCCCGCCCTACCCCCCGAACCGCAGCCGCCAGCTCGGCAGCGCGCCATCGACCTTGAGCGGCGTCGCCTCGTAGACGCCGCGGGCGATCGAGCGGGCGAGGCATTCGGCGGCGAGCATGCCGATCTCGGCAAGGTCGCGAACGTCCGGCGCAGCGGTCGCGCGCCCGGTCGAGGCGGCGAAGACGAGGTCGCCGTCGACGGGCGAGAGCGCCGGGCGGCAGGCAAGCGCAAAGCCGCTCGCGGCCATGATGGCGAGGCGCTTGACCTGGGCCTTGGCGAGCGGGGCGTCGGTCGCGACGACGACGAGGATGGTGTTGGCCGGTCCGTCGCTCCTGAGCCGCAAGGTCAGATGGTCCTCCGGATTCTGGGGTCCATGGCCGTGGCCGCCGAACTCGCCGTCGCGCTCGTAAGGCGCAGCCCAGAAATGCCGGCTCTCGCCGCGCGTCACCCGGCCGCCCGGATTGGCCGCCGCCAGCGCGCCGACGCAAAAGCCGTTCGACGTAAGCGCGCTCGCCGAGCCGAGGCCGCCCTTGAGGCCGAAGGCGTTGGCTCCGTATCCCGCCCCCTGCAGTGCCAAGCGCAAAAACCGCGCCGGCCGCTGCGGCGGCGCGGTAGCCCAGCTCCCAATAGGGCGGCTTGCGGCCCCAGGCCTTGTCGCCGCCGTTGACGAGATCGAAGAGACTCGCGCCCGGCACGATCGGCACCCGCGTCCCTCGCGCCGGAAAGCCGCGCCCCTGCTCGAAGAGATACGCCATCGCCCCGCCGGCCGCGTCGAGGCCGAAAGCCGATCCGCCGGAGAGGACGAAGCCGTCGACCCGTTCGACCGTCATCTCCGGCTCGAGCAGCGCGGTGTCGCGAACCGCCGGCGACCCGCCGTGGGTTGCGATCGAGGCGACGGCGGGCTCGTCGAACACGACCGCGGTGACGCCCGAGGCGAGCCTCGCGTCATGGGCCGATCCGACCCGCACGCCCGAGACATCGGTGATGAGATTGGCCGTCATCGCGTCTCCCTGCTCTGTCGCTCAGGGCAAAACCCATCGGTCTGCTTACGCCATTGACCGCTTCGCGCAAACAGGCGTCACGACTGGACGGTGTAGGCGGGGACTGCCGCCGAGGTCTGCGCGCAAGAATGCGCTATACGAGGGATCGGCGCCCCGAACGCGTTCGTCTCGCGATTGACGCAACAGGGCATCCAAACTAGCCTTTCGACGCCCCTAGAGAGCGCGCGGATGCAGCCCTCTGAATCGGGACGAGCGGAGCGGGCGCAACGCCCGTCCAGGTGGAGGAAACGATGCGCACAACGAAAGCTGCACTTGCGGGACTCGCGGCATGCGCGCTGGCGACGTCCGCTGCGCTGGCCGAGCCTAAGACGAACATGCTGCATCAATGGTCGGAGGGCTCCGACGCCGCCGCAATCGCCAAACTCGGCGAAATGTTCACGGCAGCCGGGGGAAAATGGGAGCAGACGTCGATCGCGGGCCACACGGCAAATACGCTCGCGAAACTTCGCGCCGACGTGGTCGCCGGCGACGCGCCTCCCGCCGTCCAGCTGAAAGGGCCGGAGATCGCCGAGTGGAACGCAACCGGCATGACCGCCAATCTCGACGAGCTCGCCAACAAGGAGGGCTGGGACAAGGTCGTTGCGCCGGAGCTGCTCCCGGTGATGAAGCCGACCGGCGACTGGGTGGCGGCGCCGATGAACATCCACCGCATCAACTGGATCTGGGCGTCGACAAAGGCGATGGAGAAGGCCGGCATCACCTCGCTGCCGAAGACCTGGGCCGAATTCAACGCCGACTGTGAGAAGGCGGTCGCCGCCCACCTCATTTGCATCGCGCACAACAGCGCGGACTGGACCGACGCAACGACATTCGAGGTCGTCGTCTACGGGCAGAACATCGATCTCTTCCGCAAGGCGTTCGTCGAGGGCGACACCAGCGCCATGCGTTCGCCCGAGATGGTCAAGGCCCTCGAGCAGTTCCGCCTCATGGTCTCGAAATACATGGACCCGGCGATCGCCGCCCGCGACTACCAAGCCTCAAGCGACTTGATCACAAAAAATCAGGCCGTCTTCATGTTCATGGGCGACTGGCAGATTGGCCTCTTCAACGCCGCCGGATTCAAGGCGGGCGTGGACTATGCTTGTGCGCAGGCGCCGACGGATTGGGGCAAGCCCGGATTCATCCTGAACTCCGACTCGGTGGTCTTCTTCAAGCAGAAGGATCCCGACTACGTCGCGGGCCAGACGCTGCTGGCGCATCTCATTCTCTCGCCGCAGTTCCAGACGGTGTTCAACCAGGCCAAAGGCTCGATCCCGGCCCGTCTCGACGTTGATCTCAGCCAAGGATTCAATGCCTGCCAGCAGCTGTCGCAGAAGGATCTCGAGGCTTCGATCGCAGGCGGCACGCTGGTGCGCTCGATGGCGCACAACATGACCATCCTGCAGAAATATCGCGGCGCGATCATGGATACCGTCACCGCCTTCGTCAACGATCCCAAAATGAGCCCGAAAGACACGGCAAACGCGATGGCGGACGCCGTCGACGCGCAGAAATAGCCGCTGAGGCCGCCGCGCGACAGCGTGTCGCGCGGTGGCCGTTCGTCACCGGGGATTCAAGGGCGCCATGCCGAATGCTCTGAGCGCAATCGAGGCCGTCCGGAGGTCGTCCCCGCGGCGCGATTTTCTCACGGCGTGGACGCCGCGGCTGGTCATTGCGCCGTCCGCCATCGCGAGCTTCGTTTACGTCTTCGTCTTTTCGCTGTGGACCTTGTATATTTCGATGTCCAACAGCACGCTGTTGCCGACCTACCAGTTCGTCGGGCTCAAACCTTATTTCGAACTCTGGTCGAACCAGCGCTGGTCAATCGCCTACGGCAACCTCTTCTTTTTCAGCGTCTTCTACGTGCTTCTGGCCCTCGCCATCGGCCTCGCTCTCGCCATCGCCATCGACCAGCGCGTGAGAGGCGAAGCGGTTTGGCGGACGATCTTTCTCTATCCGCTCGCTGTCTCGTTCGTGGTCACCGGCTCGGTGTGGAACTGGCTCTATAGCCCCGACGCCGGCATCGAATTCCTGGTGCGCAGTCTGGGGTGGCACGATTTCACCTTTCGCCCCACTACGAGCAAGGACGAGGCGATCTACACGATTATCGCAACCGGCATCTGGCAGTCTTCAGGCTTCGCGATGGCCCTGTTTCTCGCGGGTTTGCGCTCGGTCGATCCCGATCTCATCAAGGCCGCCCAGATCGACGGCGCGGGTTCGGCGCGCATTTACCGCAAGGTGATCCTGCCGTCCATTGCACCGATTTTCGTCGCGGTCGCCGTTGTGCTTCTGCAGTTCGCCATCAAGACCTTCGACCTGGTCGTCGCGCTGACGCACGGGGGACCGGGCATCGCGACCACATTTCCGGCGAACTATGTCTATGACCTCATGTTCCAGCGCGGACAGATCGCCATCGGCGCCGCGGCGGCGATCATGATGCTGGTGGCGCTCGCGGCCGTATTGGTCCCCTATGCGCTATGGACAGCATGGCGATCGCGGCAGACGGCCAATGGCTGACGCGGCCTATGACCTGGCGTTCGCTTCGCAAGCTCGCGCGGAGAGCCGCCGTCATGCGGCGGGGCGGATCGCCGTCTATGCCTTCCTTGGGTTCTTCGCGCTCATCTACCTGTTGCCGCTGTTCGTCGTCGTGTCCAACTCGTTCCGCGACTTGCCGGAGATCGCACAGAACGGCCTGATCGCCTTTCCACGCAGCTTTTCGTTGGACGCCTGGTCGCAGGCCTGGGCGCATTACTGCGTCGCCGGCACATGCGAAGGCATCAAGCGCAATTTCTATAACTCGCTGATGATGACGATCCCGGCGACGATCATCTCAACCCTGCTTGGCGCGATCAACGGCTACGTGCTGTCCAAGTGGCGCTTCCCGGGATCGGAGACCCTGTTCATCTGCATGACGCTCGGCGTGTTCATGCCGGGCCAGATCGCGCTTCTGCCGTGGGCCTTCATTCTCGGCCAGCTGCATTTGTCGAATTCGATCTACGGCCTCATTCTCGTCCATGTGATCCAGGGCATTTCCTTCACCACGCTGTTCTGCCGCAACTACTACGTCAGCATTCCCGACGACCTCATCAAGGCGGCGCGCATCGACGGCGCCGGCTTCTGGCGCATCTTCTTCAAGATCGTCCTTCCAATCTCGCCGCCCATTCTCATCGTGACCGTCATCTGGCAGTTCACCGGCATCTGGAACGAATACCTTTTCGGGGTCGTCTTCACCGGCGGGCGCCAGCAGCCGATCACCGCCGCCCTGGTCGCGCTGCAGACCGGTCAGCTGAACGCCCATCCTTACGATATCGCAAGCTGCGCGGTGCTGATCGGCGCGGTGCCCCCGCTCCTGATCTATTTCTTCGGCGGCAAGTATTTCGTTCGCGGCCTGACCCAGGGCGCGATCAAATGACGGGACTAGCATGGCGACGCTGAGCGTTTCTCGGCTTTACAAGCGCTTCGGCTCGGTCGAGGTCCTCAAGGGCATCGATCTCGAGGCGCGGACTGGCGAGTTCGTCGCCCTCGTCGGGCCCGTCCGGCTGCGGCAAGTCAACTCTGCTCGCCATGATCGCCGGGCTTGAGACCGTCAGCGAAGGCGAGATCCGCATCGACGGCAGGCTCGTCAATTCGGTCGCCCCGAAGGACCGGGACATCGCGATGGTGTTCCAGTCCTATGCGCTCTACCCGACGATGACCGCGCGGCAGAACATGACCTTCGGCATGGAAAGCCGGCGCGTGCCCAAGCCCGAGATGGACGCGGCGATCAAGCGTGTCTCTGCATTGTTGCAGATCGAACCCCTGCTGAACCGCAAGCCGGGCCAACTCTCCGGCGGCCAGCGGCAGCGGGTGGCGATGGGCCGCGCGCTCGTGCGCGATCCGAAGCTCTTCCTGTTCGACGAGCCGCTCTCCAATCTCGACGCCAAGCTTCGCGTCGACATGCGCACCGAGATCAAGAAACTGCATCAGCGGGTGGGCAAGACGACGATCTATGTCACGCACGATCAGATCGAGGCGATGACGCTGGCTTCGCGCATCGCGGTCATGCATCAGGGGTCGATCCAGCAGTTCGACGAGCCGCAGGCGGTCTACGACCGCCCGGCCAACATGTTCGTCGCCGGATTCATGGGTTCGCCCTCGATGAACTTCATTCCAGGCGAGCTGACCAAGATCGGCGGCGCGCCGGCGGTGGCGATCGCGCTGGAGAGCGGAGAAACGGCGACGCTTGCGCTCGCCCAAATGCCCGCCTTCTGGCCCGCGGACGGCAAGGTGGTGCTCGGCTTCCGTCCGGAACACCTCTTTCGCTATAGCGAGAATTTGAAGGGACAAAAACCGGCGCTCGCGATGCTGACTGCGCCCGTCGAGGTGGTCGAGCCTACAGGGGCCGAGACCCATGCCGTGCTGAAGATCGGCGAACGCGAGATCGTCGGCCGCTTCGACCCGGACCACGCGCCGCGGCTCGGCGAGTTGATGCCGCTTGGAATCGACATGTCGCATGCCTGCCTGTTTGATCCAGGCACCCAGGCCTTCATCCCGCAGGCGGCCGCGTGATCTTTGCGACCTACCCGAGCCTTGCCGGCCGCGCTGTGTTCGTCAGCGGCGGCGCCACCGGCATCGGCGCCGATATTGTCCGCGCTTTCGCGCTGAATCACGCGAAGGTCGCCTTCGTCGACCTGCAGGCCAAGGCTGGCGAGGCGATGGCGGCCGAAATCGCCCGGATGGGCGAAACCGCGCTCTTCTTTCGCTGCGACGTGACGGACATTGAGGCGCTTCGACAAACAATCGCCGGGGCCGGCGACGCGCTTGGCCCTATCGCGGTTCTCGTCAACAACGCCGCCAACGACGAACGTCACAAGGTCAGCGAAGTGAGCCCCGACTATTGGGACCAGGCTCAAAACGTGAACTTGCGCCATCATTTCTTCGCCGCGCAGGCGGTCCACCCTCAGATGCGCGCGCTTGGCTTTGGTTCGATCGTCAATCTCTCGTCGACCGCCTGGCGCGTGGGCGCGGCGGAAATGCCCGCCTATTCGGCGGCAAAGGCCGGCATCGTCGGGCTGACGCGTGCGCTTGCGCGCGCCTTCGGCGACGACAACATCCGCGTCAACGCCATCGAGCCCGGCGCCGTGATGACCGACCGTCAGAGGCGGCTTTGGTACAAGACACCGGAGTCGGTCGAGGCCATGGCCAAGCGCCAGCTGATCAAGACGACGCTCGTCGGCGAGGATGTGGCGAGGATGGCGCTCTTTCTCGGCGCCGACGACAGCCGCATGATCACCAAGCAGTCGATCGCCGTCGACGCGGGGCTTCGATGAAACCGGAAGCAAAGACGAATGAGACGCGCGCCCGCGGCGACGCGTTCACGCTCGGCCTCAACCCCTACGGCCTCGCCTATCATCTCGGGCTCCAGGGCGCCGGAAGTCCCCGCGCCAATCCGAAAGGCGGCGGCCTCGAAGGGTTCGTCGCCATCGCGACTGAACTCGGCGCGAGGACGCTCGAGATTTTCGACCCGTGGTTGCGGGCGCTGAGCGACGACGGCTTGCGGGCGCTCCGCGATCGGCTGCGGGAGCTCGGCATGACGCCCGTCGTCAGTTCCGGCCTGATGATGGGACCGTTCGAAAGCGCGCTCCGATCGGCGCGCGCTCTCGACGCCAAGGTCATCCGCTACGGCCTGACGACCGTGCTCTGCGGCGACCGCAACGCGCTCGGGGAAAAGTGGAAGACGTTGGTCGCCGACGTGAAGGAGGCGCTCGCCGACCGCGGCCCGCGCGCGCTCGACGAAGGCCGGACGCTGGCGATCGAGAACCACCAGGATTTCGGCAGCGAGGAGCTGGTCGCTCTTTGCGAGGAGGCGCGCGGCGTTGGCATCTGCTTCGACACCGGCAACACCTTTCCCGTCGCCGAGGCGCCGCTCGACTTCACGCGTCGGATCGCGCCCCACGTGGTCCATGTCCATCTGAAGGACTATCGCGTCCAGTTCACCGACGAAGGCTATCGTCTCGTCCGCTGTGCGATTGGCGACGGCGCTGTTCCTTTGCCCGCGGTCCTGGACGAACTCACCAGACATCATTCGAACCTGACCGCCGTTCTCGAGCCCGGAGCGCTCGAGGCACGGCACGTGCGGCTGTTGCGGCCCGAGTGGTGGAACGGCTATCCGCCCAGGTCCGCCGAGGCGCTTGCCGCGTGCTTTGCGGCGGCGCGGGTCAACAGGCTGGCTGACGACGCCGATTGGCGCACGCCCTGGGAGCGCGGCGAGGACGACGCGATCGAAACTTTCGAACTGGCGATGATCCGGCGCAGCGCCGCCAACATGCGCGCGATCGGTCTCACTCTGACCTGAGGAAAGTGACGCATGCCCAAGGAACTGAACGGCAGAGATCGCCTTCGTGACCGGATCGGGGCGCGGTCTCGGCCGGGTGATGGCGGAGCGGCTGGCCGAACTCGGCGCCGACCTCGCCATCCACGACATCTCCTGGACCGCGCCGGCCAAATATGGCGAGGCGCCCGACCTGGACGCGGTCGCCAGAGAGATCGCGCGGCACGGCGGCAAAGTGGCGGCAGTCAGCGGCAACATCGGCGACAAGTCGGCGGTGGCGGCGATGAAGACGGAGATCGAATCGAAGCTCGGAACGGTCGACATCCTGGTCAATTGCGCCGGCGGCGACATCGGCGCCGTCCGGCGGCAAACCCGAACCCAATGACGCGCTCGGCATCCCGCTCGAGGACATCAGAGCGCTGACCGAGAACAATCTCTACGGCACCATCCTCGTTTGCCAGGCCTTCGTGCCGCCGATGGTGAAGGCCGGGAGCGGCTCGGTGATCAACATCGCCTCGGCCGCGGCGCATTTCGGCGTGACGAACGGGGTCATTTACGCCGCGCTCAAGGCCGCGGTCGTTCACTATACGCGCTGCCTCGCCAAGGAACTGCAGATCCAGGGCGTGCGCATCAACGCCGTGAGCCCTGGCGCGACCAAGACGGCGCGTTTCCAGGCGACCCGGGTCGTCGATCCGAAGATGATGGATTCCTCGAGCCAAGTCCCTCGTTCGCTACGCCGAGCCGGACGAGATCGCCGATGCGGTCGCGTTCCTGGCGAGCCCGAGAAGCAAGTTCATCAATGGTCAGGTGCTGCGGGTCGACGGCGGCGAGACGCTGTTTCCCGGGTGATCGAACCTCGTCTCGAGGCGCGCCGATGACAACGACAGTCTTGTCCATCGAAGGCGGCGCGCTCGCCGCGCCCCCGCCCGGCGCAGGCGGCGTTCGCGCTTATAAGGGCATTCCCTACGCCGCGCCGCCGGTCGGGCCTTTGCGCTGGCGGCCGCCGCAGCCGGTCGCGCCGTGGAACGGCGTGCGGTCCGCGGAAGCCTTCGGACCCAACTCGCTTCAGGGCATCGTCTTCGACGACATCGACCCCGCCGCATGCGGCGTGTCCGAGGATTGTCTCTATCTCAATGTCTGGACCCCGTCGGCGCCCCGGGGCGCAGAGCGCCTGGCCGTCATGGTCTGGATTCACGGCGGCGGATTTGTCGTCGGCTCGGGCTCGGAGCCGCGCTATGACGGAACCCGACTCGCCGCCCGCGGCATCGTGGTCGTGACGCTCAACCACCGCCTCAATGCGCTCGGCTTTCTCGCCCATCCCGAGTTGAGCCGCGAGTCCGGGCATGGCGCCTCCGGCAACTACGGCATGCTCGACCTCGTCGCGGCGCTGCAATGGGTCAGACGCAACATCGGCGCCTTCGGCGGCGATCCGGACAAGGTGACGATCGCCGGCGAATCCGCCGGCTCGGAGGCGGTCAGCGCGCTGATGGCCTCGCCGCTCGCCAAGGGTCTGTTCGCGCGCGCGATCGGAGAGAGCGGCGCGATGTTTGCGACGCCGAGCCGTTCCCCGGCGCCGCTCGCAAAAGCCGAGGCGGACGGGATCGCCTTCATGCGCAAGGTCGGCGCGAGCGAATCTCAAGGAACTGCGCGAGGCGCCCGCCGAAGCCATCCTCGCCGCCGCGCCCGGCCTCGGCTACCGGCCGATCGTCGACGGGCGCTTTCTTCCGAAGTCGCCGGCCGCGATCTTCGCGGCGCGCGAACAGTCGGACGTCCCGCTGATGGCCGGCTGGAACAAGGACGAGGGCTTCAACTTCACGCTGCTGCAGGGCGAGGCGGCGAAGCGCCCGTACACCGGTCTTGTGCGCGAGATTTTTGGCGAGCAGACGGAGGCCGCGCTTCGCTTCTATCCTGCGGGATCGCGTGAGGACGAGGAGGCGTCCGCGCGCAGCTCTGGGCGGCGATCTTGACCATCATCCATTCGACCTGGGCCTGGATCGAAGCGCAGATAGACGACGGGCAAGGCGGAGATCTTCCGCTTCCGCTTCGACAGGGCGCCGCTGACGCCGCAAGGCTGGTTCGGCGAACGCGACAGCCGGTCGGCCGGAGCGTTTCACGCCGGAGAAATCCTTTACGTCTTCGACAATCTGCACGCGTTTCCGTGGCTGATATCGGACGCGGACCGTGCGCTCGCGCAGCTCGCCTCGAGCTATTGGGTCAACTTCGTCAAGTCCGGCGATCCCAACGGCCCCGACCTGCCTCCTTGGCCGTCTTTCCGTGTGGGAAGCATCATGCTGCTCGACGCGCCCGCCTCTTCCGCGCCGGAGGATGGACGGGAGCGGCAGGCCTTCCTCAGAGACGTTGTTGCGCAGACGGAGTTCCGCGGATTTCGACGCTGATCGACGAGTCCCCGCAAGCCCCGCCGGTGCGAAGTCCATTGTTCCAAACTCCAACGCGCAACGCGCTCTGCGTCGACTCTTCGTGTCCGGATTGAGCTCCGTGCAGAGGAGGCTTGTCGATCCAGGACCCGGGGAAACGCCCGAGTGACGTGTCCGAAGTCCGTTTCGGGCGGAGACCGCGCCTATAGATGTTGCTGGGCAAGGCCGGCTGACTTGCCCACTCGCGGCGTGCGCGATGGCGGTCCGCAACCGGTCAAGCCGATTGGGTTTTGACCCGAGAGCGCGCGGCTCGCGAGCCGGCTGGCGCCTGCGATCGCCCCACGAATGAGGGCTTTCGTCGCATTCCATACCACAGCGACAGGCTCTAATGTGTCGCGTCGCCGGCCGCCCGGCGGGAACAAGAGAGCCTTTTGGTCCATGAGTTCGCGAGCTCTCCTATCGCCCCTGCGTCGGCGTCGCCCTCGTCAACCGCAACGGCGAGGCCTTCATCGGCCATCGCAAGCGCAAGCGCGCCGGCGAAGCGCTCGACGCGCTCGCCTGGCAGATGCCGCAGGGCGGCATCGATGAGGGCGAAGCGCCGCTGGCGGCGGCGAAGCGCGAGCTCTGGGAAGAGACCAACGTCCGCTCGATCGAGCTGATCGCCGAGATGCCCGAGTGGCTGAGCTACGATCTGCCGCCCGGCGTGCGCAACCGCTGGAACGGGCGCTACCGCGGGCAGACGCAAAAGTGGTTCCTGTTCCGCTTTGTCGGCGACGAGGCGGAAATCGACGTGCACCGCCCCGCCGGCGGGGCGCACGGCGCCGAATTCGACGACTGGCGGTGGGAGCGCTTCGAGCGGCTGCCCGACGTGGTCGTGCCGTTCAAGCGCGAGGTCTACGAGACCGTCGCGGCCGCCTTCGCCCCCCTCGCGAAACCCGCCCGGTAGGGCGAGGCGGGCGGGGCTTCCCGTCGCAGCGTGGATTGCGATTTTCGGCAGGCGAATTGTTCGCGCCTTCCCGCGGCGGGGCCCGCGGGATAGGCTCCGCCGAAGCCCATGAAGGAAAAAGGGAGGGACGTCGTGACCGAGGCCCTCAGCCATCTCGCCAGCGGGGCGCTCGCCGACCTTTCGGGCGTGTTCGCCGCGATGCCGGAGGACGCGCTCGACGGGCTGATCGAGGAGATCGTCAAGGCGAAGCGCATCGTCGTCTTCGGGCTCGGGCGCGAGGGCCTGCAGATGCGCGGCTTCGCCATGCGCCTCTTCCACATGGGGCGCAATGTCGCGGTCTGGGGCGACATGACGACCCCCGAGGTCGGCAACGGCGATCTCTTCTTCGTCTCCGCCGGCCCCGGCGATCTCGCGACGGCCCGCACGCTCGCCGGCATCGCGCGCAAGGCGGGCGCCCGTACGGCGCTCATCACCGCCCAGCCCAAGGGCGAACTCACCAGGCACGTCGACGTCGTCACCGTGATCCCGGCGCAGACGATGGCCAACGATCAGGGCGGCAAAGTCTCCATCCTGCCGATGGGCTCGCTGTTCGAGACCGCCCAGATGATCGCCTTCGAGCTGGCGATCCTGAAACTGCGCCCGCGCTTCAAGGAGACCTCGGAGACGATGCGGGCGAGGCATACGAATTTGGAGTGAGGCGCGAGCGCGGCAGCGCACGGCGTCTGCGGAGAGGGACAAGACCCATGCTTCAGACCTGGCGCTGGTTCGGGCCGGACGATCCGGTCACTCTGGAACACGCGGCGCAGGCCGGCGCGACCGGCATCGTCACGGCGCTGCATCACCGCAACCAGGGCGAGGTCTGGAGCGTCGACGAGATCGAAAAGCGGCGCGCCGAGATCGAGCGCGCCGGCCTCGTCTGGTCGGTCGTCGAGAGCATCGGCGTCGGCGAGGAGATCAAGACGCGCAGCGGCGCGTTTCGCGAGAAGATCGACAATCACAAGCAGTCGATCCGCAATGCGGCGCGCGCCGGGGTCAAGACCTTCTGCTACAATTTCATGGCGATCACCGACTGGACGCGCACCAATCTCAACTGGCGGCTGCCGAACGGCGGGACGGCGCTGCGCTTCGACGCCGTCGATTTCGCCGCCTACGACCTCTTCATCCTCAAGCGCGATCGCGCGGAGGCCGACTATTCGCCCGAGCGGATCGACGCGGCAAAGACGCGTCTCGAGATCGATGACGCCGGAGGCGGCGGAGGCGCTCGAGCGCACGCTGATCGACTGGCTGCCGGCGCGCGACTTTACCTACGACCGCTCGAGTTTCCGCCGCGCGCTCGCGCGCTATGCGGACGTCGGGGTCGAGGACATGCGCGACAACCTCATCGCCTTCGTGCGCGAGATCACGGGCGTCGCGGAAGAGGAGGGCGCGCGCCTCGCCATCCATGCGGACGACCCGGCCTTTCCGATCTTCGGCCTGCCGCGGGTGCTTTCGACCGCCGAGGATGTGCGCAAGCTCTTCGCCGCCGTGCCGTCGCCCGCCTGCGGCCTGACCCTCTGCGCCGGATCGTTCGGCTCGAACCCGAAAAACGACCTCGTCGCCATGGCGCGCGAATTCGGACCGCGCGTGCATTTCGTCCATCTGCGCAACGTCAAGCGCGAACCGGACGGGTCGTTCTTCGAGGCCGAGCATCTCGGCGGCGACACAGACCTCGTCGCGCTGGTGGCGGCGCTGATGAGCGAGGAAAGCCGCCGCCGCGCCGAGGGGCGCGCCGACGCGGTGATTCCCATGCGGCCCGATCACGGCCATCTGCTCGGCGACGACCGGCTGAAGCGGATGAACCCCGGCTATTCCTTCATCGGCCGCCTCAAGGGCCTGGCGGAACTGCGCGGCGTCATGCAGACGGTCGAGGCGTTCCGGGCGGGGAGCGTCGCATGACGGTGCTCAAGGTCGATTTTGTCGGAATTCGCACGCGACGCCTCGATGAGACGGTCGCGCTGTTCAGGGACGTTTTGGGCGTACAGGTCGCGCGCGCGACCGACGACGCGGTGCGCTTCCGGCTCGCGGACGATACGATCCTCGAGCTCTATGGCCCCGGGGACGAGTTCCACGCCTTCTTCGCCACCGGGCCGGTCGTCGCGTTCCGGGTCGATGATTTTGCGATCGCTCGCCAGGCGATGGCGGATGCAGGCATCAAGTTCATTGGCGAAATTCAAACCTTGGACGGCGTCAGCTGGCAACACTTCCATAGTCCCGACGGGACCATCCTGGAGGTGATCGGCCCAGTTCGGGCCGAAGCCTGAGCGGCGTCTGCTTCACGACGAGGCGATCCAATCTTCGTCGGCAAATTCGCCCGTCTCCGGATAGTTCCAGGTGATCTTCTGAAACGCAAAATGCACTTGCTCGTATTCATGTGAACCGCCTTCGCCGGACGGCGCCAGGGCGATTCCGGCGAGCGCGGCGTTCGTCAGCACGATAACGAAATAGGGCGCGACAGCTTCGGGAGCCGGCCGCCAGAACTCGATCCTGACGCTCGTAGGTACTTCGTTGCTGACAAGCGCCTGCAGAAGTCTCGGCGTCGCCTGATCGATGACCTTGACAACCGTGATCGGCGTATGAAGCCGTTTGCCGGTCGGCAAGCCGCTGGCCGGGTCGCGCGGCGTTTCGACGCCGTAAGCCACCGAAATCAGCGGGATCGAACCTTCCCGCCCCTTTTCCGTAGCGCCGCCTTTGATGTCTCCCTGCTTCTTTCCGTGCTCCGTGAGATAGGCGATCGTCGGCATGGCCAAGCCTTCTGAGCGTCTGATCGCGACAGTCCGCCGGTGCTGACGAAAGAGCAAGCGGGCGCCGAAGACTTCGAGCTTTCAGACGCGGGCCGAAGCCCATCGAAAAGCCAGATCTCGCCGATCGCAGCGATCGCGGCTACAAAGTCTGCGGCCGCGAGTCACCAGATCCTTGGAAAGAACACCGGCGTGCGCGCGGCATAGGCGGCGAAGCGTTCCGGCCGCGTGCGCTGCATGTGCTCTTCGAGCGGCGGCACGCCCGAGGCGTAGCGCAGCGTCCAGTACATGATCGCAGGCGCAAGCAGCGCGAGAACGCTCAAGGCCGCGCTCCGGTCGAGCGCGATGACCGCGACCGCGACCCAGACCATGAACTCGCAAAGGTAATTGGGGTGTCGAGAAAGGCGCCAGAGCCCGACGTCGCAGATCGCGCCGCGCTTCGCAGGATCGGCCTTGAAGCGCGCGAGCTCGAAATCGGCCAGCGCCTCGCCGACGATCGCCGCCGTCATCAGCGCCATGCCGACGGCGTCCTGCAGCCGCAAAGCGGCGCCGCTCGCATGGGCCGCGAGCGCGATCGCGACGGCAAGCGCCGCGCCGACGGCGGCCTGCGCCTGCAGAAACGCGAAAAGCCGCGCCGGCGCCCTCTCGCCCCAGTCCTCGATCATCTTGCGGTAGCGCGGATCGTCGCCCGCCTTCAAAGTCCGCTGGACGATGTGGAGGCCGAGCCGCAGCGACCAGGCGGCCGCGAGCGCGGCGACGACGGCGCGCCGCCAGAAGGTCTCGCCGCCTCCGACCGGCGCGAGCGCGACCACCACGCCCATCGCGCCGACGCCGAGGGTCCAGACGGCGTCGACCCAGCCGGAGTTCCCGGTCAGCCGCTGGATCAGCCAGCCCGCCGACATGATCAGGGCGAGCCCGACGAGCGCAATGGCGGCGGTCTGAACGAGCTCGATGAGGCTCATCGGCGCCGGCCGATCGTCAGAGACGAAGGAAGGGCTGGATCAGCCGGCCGATGAGCCCGTTCCAGCGCAGCTCGCCCTGGATCGCGACGAGCGACACGCAGTCATCGCCCTCCTCGATGCGGGGCTGGTGATGGATGTCGCCGTCGCCGAAGTCGAAATCGCCGGGGCCGTAGCGCTCCCCTTCGCGCCGGAAGGCGCCCGACAGGACGCAGGTCATCTCGAGCCCGGTGTGGGAATGCTCGATGACCTTGGTTCCCCCCGCCGCCTTCAGGAGAAACACCCGAGTCGGGCCCGGCTCGGGCAGCCGAATCGGCCGCATGGCGATGCGCGGCGCGATCCGGCGCCAGGGGCCGAATTCATAAGCCCTGACAAAGCGCGGCAGGTTCCCGGGCGCGTCCTCGCTGAGCGGCCGGGCCGGAGCCGCGGGCGGCGCCGGTTCGCCGAGCCGCCCCAGCGTGCGGGCCAGCGCCCCTTCGGCGAGCGTGGCGGGGGCTGTGTCGGCGATCAGCGCGCCGCCGACCTGCTCCATCGCTCGCACCCAGTCGCGGCATGACGCGCAGCCCACGAGATGCGTCGCGATCGCGACCCGCTGGCCGAGGTCGAGCGAGCCGGCGGCGAACGCCGCCAACAGGTCTTCGCCGGGGTGATGGGCGATCGTCATCTCAGTTCGTCCAGAAGGCCGCGCAGGCGGCCCATCGCCAGTCTCACGCGTGATTTCACAGTGCCAAGTGGAATTTGCAGCGTTCGGGCGATCTCGCCGTGCGGCCGCTCTTCGAAAAACGACATCTCGATCACCCGCATCTGATCGGACGGCAACGCCTTCAGCGCCTTGCGCACGCGCGCTTCCGTCTCCGTCGTCATGAGGCGCGTGTCGGCAAGCGGCGCGCCGTCGGCCTCGAACTCCGCCTCGACCTCCTCGACCCGGATCGCGCCGCCGCGCCGTTCGCGCCTCAGCGAGTCGATCCTCAGATTGCGCGCGATGGTGAAGATCCAGGTCGCGGCGCTCGCGTTTCCCGGGTCGTAGAGGCGCGCCTTGCGCCAGACGGCGAGCAGCGTCTCCTGCGCGATTTCCTCGGCCTGCGCCTCGCTCGTCCCGGTCCGCTGCAAATAGCCTTTCACCCGCGGCGCGAAGAAGGCGAAGAGATCCGAAAAGGCGGCGCGATCCTCGCTCGCTGCGATCGCGCCGATGCGGTCGCTCCATTCGTCGCCCCGGCGGGTCGCGTCCGAACTATCCGACATCGCCGCCCCGGAGGCCGCGGCTAGAACCGCGCACAGCCGCCGCCGCGAAACGCGGCGGAGGCGGAGCGCGTCGAACGGCTGGGTGACGGAGAGCGTCGCGATCATTGACGATTGAACGGGCGCCGGGCCCTGTTGGATCATCGGCGCAATCACGTCCACATCCACCTGGGCGCGGGGCTCCGCCTCCTCCACCGCCCTTCGGGCGGTCCCCCTCCCCGATTCCGCTGCGCTTCATGGGGGAGGAAAGGGCGCCTGATCCGTTCCGCCCTATCGCTCGTACCGCTTCTGTGCCGCGAACGACGAGGCGGCTGCGAAGACGGAAAGACGGGATTGGGGCGGCCATGGGTTCAGGATCTCGACTTCGCATCGCCGTGGTGGGGACCGGGGTCGCCGGCCTCTCCGCCGCATGGCTGCTCGCCCGGCGCCACGACGTCGTCGTCTACGAGAAGGCGGATCGGATCGGCGGACATTCGAACACGGTCCTCATGCGCGTCGATGGCCGCGACATCCCCGTCGACACGGGCTTCATCGTCTTCAATCCGAGAACATATCCCAATTTCGTCGAACTGTTGAAGGCGCTTGATGTCAAGACCCAGCCTTCCGACATGTCCTTCGCCGTCTCCCTCCACGACGCGAAGATCGAATATGCTGGCGCCAACCTCTTCAGCCTGTTCGGCCAGCCGTCGAACATCGTGAGTCCCCGGTTCTGGGGCATGCTGGCCGATCTTGCGCGATTCTACCGCCGCGCGCCCCTCGACGCCCGCCATATCCACGAGGATCACCTGAGCCTCGGCGAATATCTGGCGGCGGGCGGCTACGGCGAGGCCTTCCGCGACCATCACATCGTCCCGATGGCGAGCGCGATCTGGTCGGCGACGCCGGCGGAGATCATGACCTTTCCCGCGGCGGCGTTCATCCGCTTCCACGACAATCACGGCCTCCTGCAGTTCGGCGGGCGGCCGGCCTGGCGCACCGTCAGCGGCGGCAGCGCGGAATATGTGAGCCGGATCGGGCTCTCGCTCGCGGGCTCGATCCGCTACGGAACCGGCGCCGCCCGGATCGAGCGCAACGCCTCGGGCGCGACCGTCATCGACGACAGAGGGGACCGGGACCAGTTCGACCATGTCGTGCTCGCCTGCCATGCCGACGAGGCGCTGGCGCTCGTCGCCGAGCCCGCCGAGGATGAGCGCGCGCTGCTCGGCGCCTTCCGCTACAGCCGCAACCTCGCGGTCCTTCACACGGACGAAAGCCTGATGCCGCGCCGCCGCGGGGTCTGGGCGAGCTGGAACTACATCGGCGGCGAGGACCGCGCGCCGGAGCGGGTCTGCGTCACCTACTGGATGAACAAGCTCCAGAACCTGCCGACGAAGACCAATGTCTTCGTCACCCTGAATCCGTCGCGGCCGCCGCGCCGACGAGAGCGTGATCGAAACCATCGCCTATGATCATCCGCTGTTCGACGCGGCGGCGATCGCCGCCCAGAAGACGCTCTGGCGGCTGCAGGGCGCGCGCAACGTCTGGTATTGCGGCGCGCATTTCGGCTCGGGCTTCCACGAGGACGCGCTGCAGGCGGGACTGGCGGTCGCCGAGCAGCTCGGCGGCGTGAAGCGCCCGTGGAGCGTCGCTGGCGAATCCTCGCGCATCTGGCTCGCGCCGCGGCAGCCGCCGGCAGTCCTGGAGCGGGCCGCGTGAGCCTGAAGTCCAGTCTCTATGTCGGCTCGGTCTTCCATCGCCGGCTGGCGCCCAAGCCGCACCGGTTTCGCTACCGCCTGTTCTGGCTTCTGCTCGATCTCGACGAGCTCCCAAGCCTCGACCGGCGGCTGAAAGTGTTCTCGCACAACCGGCGCAATCTCTTTTCCCTGTTCGACCGCGATCACGGCGACGGCGGCGCACTCGTCCTTGCGCGCGCAGGCGGATCGGCTTCTCGAAGCGCAGGGGATCGACACCGGCGGCGGCCCGATCCGGCTTCTCTGCATGCCGCGCACGTTCGGCTACGACTTCAATCCGATCAGCGTCTATTTCTGCTGCCACGCCCTGACGGCGCGCTCGCGGCGCTGATCTATGAGGTGCACAACACCTTCGGCGAGCGGCACAGCTATGTGCTTCCGGTCACCGACAAAGGCCCCGCGGTGCGGCAGGCCTGCGCGAAATCGTTCTTCGTCAGCCCGTTCATGCCGATGGGGCTCCGCTATGAGTTCCATGTCTCCCCGCCGGGAGAGACTTTGACCGTCGCCATTCGCGCGAGCGGGCCGGACGGCGTGATCCTGCGCGCGGCGCTGACGGCTGAGCGGCGCGAGCTGACCGATGCAAATCTCTTGAAGGCGGGGTTCGCTTTCCCTGTCGAAGCGATGAAGACGACGGCTGCGATCCACTGGGAAGCCACGCGCCTGTGGCTCAAGGGCGTCGCCTATCTCGGGCGGGAGGGCGCGCCCGGGGCGCCTTCGACCTCACATCCCGCCGAGATGCTCCGCGACCGCGAAAATGTCCTTGTCGCCGCGTCCGCAGAGATTCATCACCATGAGATGCTCCCTCGGCCGCTTGGGGGCGAGCTCGATCACCTTGGCGAGCGCGTGGGCGGGCTCGAGCGCCGGGATGATGCCTTCGAGCCTTGAGCAAAGCTGGAACGCCTCCAGCGCTTCCTTGTCCGTCGCCGAAAGATAGGTCACGCGGCCGACGTCGTGCAGCCACGCGTGCTCCGGTCCGACGCCCGGATAGTCGAGCCCGGCGGAGATCGAGTGGCCTTCGAGGATCTGGCCGTCGTCGTCCATGAGGAGATAGGTGCGGTTGCCGTGGAGGACGCCGGGACGGCCGCCGGTGATCGAGGCGGCGTGGCCGTTCGGCTGATCGAGCCCGTGGCCGGCGGCCTCGACCCCGAACATCTCGACCCCCTCGTCGTCGAGGAACGGATGAAAGAGGCCGATGGCGTTCGAGCCGCCGCCGATGGCGGCGACGAGGCTGTCGGGCAGGCGGCCCTCCATCTCGAGGATCTGCGCGCGCGTCTCGTTGCCGATGACGCATTGGAAGTCGCGCACCATGGCGGGATAGGGATGCGGCCCGGCCGCGGTGCCGATGCAATAGAACGTGTCGGCGACATTGGTCACCCAGTCGCGCAGCGCCTCGTTCATCGCGTCTTTGAGCGTGCGTGCGCCCGACTGCACCGGCCTCACCTCGGCGCCCAGCATCTTCATGCGGAAGACGTTCGGCTTCTGCCGCTCGACGTCGACTTCGCCCATGTAGACGATGCATTGCAGGCCGAAGCGGGCGCAGGCGGTGGCGGTGGCGACGCCGTGCTGGCCCGCGCCGGTCTCGGCGATGATGCGCTTCTTGCCCATGCGGCGGGCGAGCAGGATCTGGCCGAGCACGTTGTTGATCTTGTGCGCGCCGGTGTGGTTGAGCTCGTCGCGCTTGAAATAGATCTTCGCGCCGCCGAGCCTTTCGGTCAGCCGCTCGGCGAAATAGAGCGGGCTCGGGCGCCCGACATAGTGCTTGAGGAGATGGTCGAGCTCGGCCTGGAACGACGGGTCGGCCTTCGCCGCATCGTAGGCCTTTTCCAGCGAGAGGATCAGCGGCATCAGCGTCTCGGCGACGAAGCGCCCGCCGTAGATGCCGAACCGGCCGCGCTCGTCCGGGCCCTTGCGGAAGGAGTTGGGCTTGTCGAGCTTGGCCATTCATTCGAACTCCTTCGGTCGCGCGCGCAAACGCGCGGCGCGCGGCGGCGATGAACGCCCTGATCTTCATCTCGTCCTTCACGCCCGGGGCGCTCTCGACTCCCGACGACACGTCGACCCCGAAGGCGCCGCGTCTGGCGATCGCCTCGGCGACATTGTCGGAGTCGAGCCCGCCGGAGAGCAGCCATGGCCGCCTCGGAGAAAACCGCCGGGCGAGGCGCCAGTCGAAGGCGAGCCCGTTGCCCCCAGGCAGGACCGCGTCCCTGGGGGGCTTGGCGTCGATCAGCAGAAAGTCCGCGACGCCGTCATAGGGCGCGGCGGCGGCGAAGTCCTCGGGCGCGGCGACGCCGATCGCCTTCATCGTCGGGCGTCCGAACCTCTGGCGGATCTCCCTCACCCGCGACGGCGTTTCGCGCCCATGCAATTGCAGGAGATCGGGCGAAAGCGCCTCGACGATGCGCCCGAGCGCATCGTCGTCGGCGTCGACGCTGAGCGCGACGATCCGGGCGCGCCCGCGCGCCTGCGCGCCGAGCGCTCGCGCGGTCTCATAGCCGACGTGACGCGGGCTCTTCGGGAAGAACACGAAGCCGACCATGTCCGCCCCGGCGGCGAGCGCGGCTTCGAGCGTTGCGGCGGTGGAGAGGCCGCAGATTTTGACAATTGGCGTCATCGCCGCCTCTTTCGGTCAAAGCGCGCCCCCTGTCAAAGGCGTGAGGACCATCGCCTTGACAAGCCGGGACAGCTTTTGTCTCTACGCCCCCTACGCGGGCGTTTCAGACCGCCGGCGCTCGTCAGCGCAGCCAGGAGGGACGACGTGAAGCGGTTTCCGTTCGTTGCGATGTCGATCTTGACTCTGGCCTCGGTCGGCGTCGCCCGCGCGGAAGGGGATGCTGCCGCCGGGGCGGTCACGTTCAAGGTCTGCAGGACCTGCCATCAGATCGGCGAAACCGCGAGGAATTTTGTCGGACCCGAGCTCAACGGCGTCGTCGGCCGCAAGGCGGGAACCGTCCCGGGCTACAATTATTCCGACGCCAACAAGAACTCGGGCGTCACCTGGGACGAGGCGACGCTGACGAAATATCTCAAGCGCCCGCGCGAGGTCGTTCCCGGCACCAAGATGGCGTTTCCCGGCCTGCCGGGAGACGGCGACATCGCCAACGTGATCGCCTATCTCAAGCAGTTCGGTCCCGACGGGAAGAAGCTGTGAGCTGAATGCTCGAAAGCCCCGGCCCGATTCCGCCTGGCGCGATCGCCGGTTGCGGACCGTCGGCCCGGGCAGGCGTGGCGAGCCCGCCTTCGATCGCGTCGATCTCGATCTCGGCCGCCGCGCGCATCTTCGCTTCCGCGTCGCGGTAGAGCGCGACGATCCTCCGCCCTTCGTCGGTCAGCGAGGCGCCGCCCCCGTTGACGCCGCCGTGGTGGGCGGCGACCAGGGGCTCGGCGAAGAGCTGGTTCAGATCGTCGACCAGGAGCCAGGCGCGGCGGTACGACATCGCCTTGCGCGCGCCCCGCGGCCGAGATCGACCCGGTCTTTTCGATCGCTTCGAGGAGCGCGATCTTTCCGGCGCCCAGGCGGCGGCCGGCGTCGAAGTCCAGCCGAATCGTCAACCGGGTCGACATGTCTCCTCCCTCCGCTTGTCTGCCGCGCCGTCACTCGGAATGGGCGAATTCCCAATAGAGCTCGCGCGCCCGGCGATAGAACGGCCCGGGCTGCAGGTCGCGTCCGTCGATGCGGCTCACCGGCGTCACCTTGCCGTAGTTGCCGACGACGAAGATTTCGTCCGCCTCGTCGAAATCGGAAAAGCGCAGCGTCGCTTCGCGCGCGTCCTTGCCGTCGTCGCGCAGCAGTTTCAGCACGCGCTGGCGCGTGACGCCGTTGAGGAAAGTCCCGTTCGCCATCGGCGTCATGACGACGCCGTCCTTCGCCATGAAGACGTTGGCGGTCGCGAGTTCGGCGACATTGCCGAGCATGTCGCACATGAGGCAATTGTCGAAGCCGCGCGAGCGCGCCTCGAGCAGCGCGCGGGCGTTGTTGGGATAGAGGCAGCCGGCCTTGGCGTCGATCGGCATGGTGATGCCGAGCGGCTTGACGAAGGCCGAGCGGGTGATCGATGTGCCGGTCGGCTCGGGCAGCGGCGCTTCGTAGATGCAGAGACAGAAGCGGGTCGAATCCGGGTCGGGCGGCACGGACGTCGCGCCGCTGTGTTCGGGCCAGTACATCGGGCGGATATAGAGCTCGGCGCCCGGGCTGAATTTCCTGACCCCCTCGCGCGCAAGCTCGAGCATCGCCTCTTCGCTCATGATCGGCTTCAGCGCACATGGTCCGCGCCGAACGGTTGAGGCGGGCGCAATGTCGGTCGAGGTCGGGCGTGACGCCCTCGAAGGCGCGCGCGCCGTCGAACACGCTGGAGCCCAGCCAGAAGGCGTGCGTGCGCGCGCCGATGAATGGCGTGTTGCCCTCGATCCACTCGCCGTCGAGAAAGGTGAAGGTTTGCGACCAGGCGGACATCGAATCTTTAAGCTCAGCGGTCTCGGGAAGGCGGACAATCGCCGTTTTGGGTCTTTCAGTCCAGCGGGGCGATTTCCGAGGCCTCGGCGCCGAAGGCTCGCGGCCGCCTCGCCGACGCGCCTGCCGCCGATCGAGAGGTCAGGCGCGATCTCGGCAAGCGGCACGAGCACGAAGGCGCGGTTGAAAAGTTCAGGATGCGGCAGCGTCAGCCGGGCGGTCTTCAGGGCGACATCGTCGTAGGCGATGATGTCGATGTCGATGACGCGCGGGCCCCAGCGCTCGGCGGGCTCGCGGCCGAGCTCGATCTCGAGCGCTTCACGCGATCGAGCAGCGCCTCCGGCGCAAGATCGGTCAACGCCAGCGCGCAGGCGTTGACGAACCAGTCCTGGTCGGTCTTTCCCCAGGGCGGCGTGCGGTAGAGGCGCGAGACGGCGGTGAGCTCGATCCCGGGCTCGCCGCCGAGCCTGCGGAGCGCGCGGCGCAGCGTTCCCGCCTTGTCGCCGACATTGCCGCCGAGCGCGAGGACGACGCTCGCGCGGCCGTCTGGCGCGGCGCGGCGGGCGTTGGCGGCCGGCGCGGATCGCCTGAGGGCGTTCACCATGTCGAGCGCGACCTTGTTCTCGGCCACATCGTGCACCCGCAGCACCGAGGCGCCCTCGATGAGCGCGATCACGTCGGCGGCGAGCGTGCCGAGGAGCCGCTGGTCGCCGACGATCCGGCCGATGAAGGACTTGCGCGACAGGCCGATGAGGATCGGGCAGCCGAAGCGCCGGAAACGGGCGAGATTCCAGATGCAGGCGTGATTCTGCTCCGGCGTCTTGCCGAAGCCGACGCCGGGGTCGAGGAGGATGCGGCTGAAGGCGACGCCCGCCCGGGCCGCGAGGCTGAGCGATCGGTCGAAAGCACGCTCGACGTCGTCGAGAATGTCGATCGACGCATCGGCGAAATCGCGGTTGTGCATGATGACGACCGCCGAGGCGGTCTCGGCGACCGCGTCGGCCATGCCGGGATCGCGCTGCAGCCCCCAGACGTCGTTGATGACCGAGGCCCCGAGCCGCGCGGCTTCGCGCGCCACCTCCGCCTTGCTGGTGTCGACCGAGACCGGCCTGTCGATCTCGGTCGTCAGCGCCTTCGAGCACCGGGACGATGCGCCGGAGCTCCTCCTCCGCGCTCACCGCCGTGTGGCCGGGCCGGGTCAATTCGCCGCCAACGTCGACGATCGCCGCGCCCTCGGCGACCATGGTCCTGGCGCGCGCCACGGCGGCGGCGGCCTCGAAATGCCGACCGCCGTCGGAAAAGGAATCGGGCGTCACGTTGAGAATGCCCATCAACGCGGGCGACTGTCTCGAAGAGCCGAGAAACTGATCTCGCGAGATCGCGCGGCGGTCGTCGGTCATGACGTGACGCCGACGCCGTTGCGCGCTCACGCAGCCAGCGCCGCGAGGATGCGCGCCCAGGAGCGCGCGCCCTTCTGGAACGACGTCAGCTCGTATTTCTCGTTGGGCGAATGGATCCGGTCGTCTTCCAGCGCGAATCCGACCAGCAGGCTGTCCATGTGCAGTTCGCGCTTGAACGCGCCGACGATCGGGATCGAGGCGCCGCATCCGACAAGCGCGGTGGGCTTGCCCCATTCGGCCTCGAGCGCCCGCCGGGCGCGGCGCAGCGCCTCGTTCTTGACCGGCAGCGAAATGGCGGGGCTCGCGCCGTGGCTGATGAACTCGGCCTTCACGTCGGGGGGCAGGCGCGACGCGACGAAGGTTCTGAACGACTGGACGATCCGCTCGGGGTTCTGCTTGCCGACCAGCCGGAACGAGACCTTGGCGCTGGCCTTGGCCGGCAGGACCGTCTTGGTGCCTTCGCGCGATGTAGCCGCCGACGACGCCGTTGACGTCGCAGGTCGGGCGCGACCACAGCTGCTCGAGCGGCGTGCGGTCGCGCTCGCCCGCCGGCGTCGTGAGGCCGACGGCGCCGAGAAACGCGGCGGCGTCGAAGTTGAGCGCGCTCCACTGTTCCGCGATTTCCTCCGGAAGCTCCTCGACCCCGTCGTAGAAGCCGGGAAGCGCGACGGCTCCGCTGCTGTCGTGCAGCGCGGCGAGAATGCTGGAGAGCACGTGGATCGGATTGACGGCGGCGCCGCCGTAGATGCCCGAGTGCAGGTCGCGGTTTGCGCCGGTGAGGATCACTTCCTCGCCTACCAGATGCCGCGCAGCGCGGTCGTGATCGCCGGCGTCGTCGGGTCCCACATGCCGGTGTCGCAGACGAGCGCGATATCGGCCTTGAGCGTCTTGGCGTTCTTGGCGAGGAAAGCGGGCAGCGACGGCGAGCCCGTTTCCTCCTCGCCTTCGAACAGCACGGTGATCGGGCACGGCGGACCGCCGAACGCCTTGAAGGCTCGGCAGGCCTCGAGAAAGGTCATCAACTGGCCTTTGTCGTCGGAGGCGCCGCGGGCCACGATCTGTTCGCCGTGCGGTCCGGCTTCGAGCCTCGGCTCGAAGGGCGGGTTGCGCCAAAGGTCCAGCGGATCGACCGGCTGCACGTCGTAGTGGCCGTAAAAGAGAACATGCGGCGCGTCGCGGCGGTTCGCCTTTGCCTGTCCCACGACCATCGACCGCCCCTCGGTCGGGTGCTTGGCGACGTCGAAACCGAGGTCGCCGAGCTGGCCGACCAGCCAGTCGGCCGCCCGTTCGCAATCGGGGAAATGGGCCGGCGCGGCGGATATCGACGGGATCGACAGCAGCGCGAACAGACGCTCGAGCGCCCGCCCCTGATCGGCGTCGATCGCGGAGAGAATGTCGTCAATCGTGGCCATGCGCTTCGCCTCTTGATCGCTCCGGTCTGACCGTCTTGTAGCAGGACGAAGTCGCTGTTTCCAATGCGCGCTGCCCGGCGCTCGACCTTCGTCGTCTTGCCAATCACGCGGCGGCCGGGAACAATTCAGCATCCAGCGGGAGGAGACCGATGGCGCAGCATTTCGACGTCAGGAACGCGCCCTTCGATCGGCTGACCGCCGACGAGGCGGATGTCGTGCGCGATGCGCTCGACATCGCCTATTTCCGGCCGAACGAGACGATCGTCGGCCGCGGCGCGGCGCCGGACAGCCTCTTCATCGTCATCAAGGGACTCGTCGAGGAGCGCGACGGCGACGATCTGGTCGCGCTGCGCGGGCCCGGCGATGCGTTCGACAGCCGCGCCCTGGTGCAGGGCGGCGCATCCCACGCTTTCGTCGCCCGGGAGGAAACGCTCTGCAACCTGCTGCCGCGCGATCTCACCCTTCGTCTCATCAACCAGAATCCGCGCTTCGCCTCGTTTTTCTACCTCGACATCGCCCGCAAGCTCGACGCGGGATTGCGCGAGGAGGAAGGGGCTCGCTTTGCGCCGCTGCTGGGGGCGCGGGTCCGCGACATGTTCCTCCATCCTGCCGAGTTCATCGACGCGACGAAGACGATCGCCGACGCCGGCGCGCGGATGCAGACGGTCAATTGCTATGCGCTTTTCGTGCGCGACGGCCGAGACGGTCGGCATCCTGACCCGCACCGACCTCCTGAATGCGACGATCCTCGATCGCCGCTCCATCGACAGTCCGGTCGGGCCGCTGGCGCATAGTCCGATCGTGTCCGTCACGCCCGACGATTTCCTGTCGACCGCCCTCCTCAAGATGACGAAGCACAACAAGCGGCGCGTCGCGGTGGCCGAGAACGGCGCATTCGTCGGCGTGCTCGAGGACATCGATCTTCTGAGCTTCCTCGCCGGCAATTCGCAACTGGTGGCGGGCCGCATCGATCGCTCGGCCTCCGTCGCCGATCTTGCGCGCGCGGCGCAGAACATCGATCCGCAAATCCGGACGCTGCGCCGCCAGGGCGTCAAAATCGACGTCGTGTGCGAGATCGTTTCCGATCTCAACCGCCATCTGCACGCCAAGCTCTTCTCGCTCGTCGCCCCGAAGTCCATCCGCGAGTCCGGTTGCCTGATCGTCATGGGCAGCGAAGGGAGGGGCGAGCAGACTTTCCGCACCGACCAGGACAATGGGCTCATCCTGGCCAAGCCTGTCCCGCCGGCGGATCTCGAGACGTTCCGGACCGACGTGTTCGATGCGCTCAGGCAATGCGGCTTTCCGCCCTGTCCGGGCGAGGTGATGGTGCGCAATCCCGTCTGGTCGAAGACGCTCGACGAGTTCCGCGACGACTTCAGCAGCTGGCTCGCGCAAGCCGACGAAGCCGGCGTCATGAATATCGCCATCTTCTACGACGCGGAGGCGACGGCCGGCGACGCGGAGCTGTTGCGCGCGGCCAAGCAGGACCTGATCAATCTCATGCATGGAGAGCGGGTGCATCTGGCGCGGTTCGCGCGCGCGATCGAGGCCTTCCCGACGCCGATCGGCTTCTTCAACAATCTCGTCACTTCAAAGGCGGAGGGCGACGCGCTCGATCTGAAGAAGGGCGGCATCTTTCCGATCGTCCACGGGGTGCGGGCGCTCGCGCTGGAGAAAGGCCTGTTCGAGACGGGCACCGCGGCCCGGATCGCCCGCCTCGCTGAGACCGGCGCCTTCGAGCCCCAATTCGCGCGCGAACTGACCGAAGCGCTGCACTATCTGATGACGCTCCGGCTCGACGCCCAGATCGCTGAAGCCGCGTCGACCAGCCTGGTCAAACCCGCGGAACTCTCGACCATGGAGCGCGACCTGCTGCGCGACGCCTTCCATATCGTCAAGCGGCTGCGCGAGATGATTCGCCGGCACTTCAATCTGGCGATGTTCTGATGCTGCTCGCGCTCAAACGCCGCCTCCATAGGCATTTGCTGCGCGATCCGGATTACGGCTTTCTGTTCGATCCGCCGCCGCCGGGCGAGTTGGTGTCCGTCGACTGCGAGACGACGGGCCTCAGCACGCGCAAGGACGACATCGTCACGGTCGCCGCGATCCGAATCCGCGGCAACCGAATCCTGACGAGCGAGCGTTTCGAGGCGACGGTGAAGCCGCGCGTCAGGCTCAACGCGGACGCAATCAAGGTCCATCGCCTGCGCGAACAGGACGTCGCATCCGGGCGATCCATGGACGAGGTGCTGCCCGAGCTTCTGCGCTTCATCGGTTCGCGGCCGCTCGTCGGCTTCTACCTCGAATTCGACGTCGCCATGATCAACAGGCACATGCGCCGGCTGCTCCGGATCGAACTGCCGAACGAGCAGATCGAGGTCTCAGGGACTTACTATGAGCGCAAGTACGGCGACGCCCCGCCGGGCACGCAGGTCGATCTGCGATTCGCCAGCATCCTCAGCGACCTCGGCCTGCCGATGCTCGACCAGCACGACGCCGCGTCCGACGCGCTGATGACGGCGATGATCTATCTCAAGCTCGAGGACCTGAAAGGGCGCGACGTCCGGATCCCGCGCGAGCGGGCAAAGCCGGTGACGTGGTATGGCGGCAGCTGAGGGCCGTCCGGTCTCGAGCCATCTGCGCCATGCTCAGAAGATGTGGCGGAAGATCAAGAACAGCGTCCCGGACAGGAGCATCGCGACCGGCAAAGTCAGGATCCAGGCCATCGCGAGATTGCGCACCGTCGACCACTGCATGCCCGAGCCGTTGGCGACCATGGTTCCGGCGACGCCGGACGAGAGCACGTGAGTGGTCGACACCGGCAGCCCGAGGCCGTCGGCCGCGCCGATCGTCGCCGCCGCGACGAGCTCGGCGGCCGCGCCCTGCCCATAGGTCAGGTGAGTCTTGCCGATCTTCTCGCCGACAGTGACGACGATGCGCTTCCAGCCGACCATCGTGCCGAGCCCGAGCGCGATGGCGACGCACACCTTGACCCAAAGCGGGATGAATTTGGTGGAGTAGTCGAGCTGCTTCTTGAACTCGCCGATCTGCTTCTTTTCGTCGGCGCTAAGCTCGCTTTCCTTGTCCTTGGCGAGAACGCGAATCGCCTCCGAGGCGAGATACATGTCGTTGCGAACGTTCTGCACCTTGTCGAGCGGCGTCTTGGCGACCGAGCCGTATTGCTGGACCGAGTCGCTGATCTGTTTCACCAGCACGGCGAGCGACGGGTAGGTGCCTTCCGAGATCTGGTGCGCATGGATGTAGTCGGTCACGGCCGGCCGGGGGTCGCCGATGACGTTGTATCCGGAGCCATGCGCTTCGACGACCTTCGAGGCGTTGTGCGCGGCGGCGATGAAGGCGTCGGCATGCCCGACCGGCGGGGCCCGGTTGAGCGCATAGGCCGTCGGCGCGACGCCGATGAGGATCAGCATGATGAGGCCCATGCCCTTCTGGCCGTCGTTCGAGCCGTGAAAGAATGAGACGAGCGTACAGGTCAGCACAAGCAGGCCGCGGACCCATAGCGTCGGCGGGGCGTTGGTCGTCGGCGCCTTGTAGAGTTCTGGAGCCTTGATGACCGCCTTCATCACAAGCAGCAGCGCCGCCGACAGGACAAAGCCGAAAACCGGCGAGAACAGCAGGGCTTCGCCGATCTTCGTCACCTGGTCCCAGTCGACGCCCGAGGTTCCGTCCTGGCCGCGCATCAGCGCGTTGGCGACGCCGACGCCGACAATCGAGCCGATCAGCGTATGGGAGCTCGAGGCCGGCAGACCCATCCACCACGTGCCCAGATTCCAGATGATCGCGGCGATGAGCAGCGCGAACACCATCGCGTAGCCCGCGCTCGAGCCGACCTGCAGAATGAGCTCGACCGGCAAGAGCGAAACAATGCCGAACGCGACAGCGCCGCTCGAAGCGAGCACCCCGAGGAGGTTCCAGCAGCCCGACCAGACGACCGCCGCCTGCGCCGGGAGGGCGTGAGTGTAGATGACGGTCGCGACGGCGTTGGCGGTGTCATGGAAACCGTTGACGAATTCGAAGCCGAGCGCGATCAGCATCGCGACGCCGAGCAGCAGGAACGGAAGGATGGTCGTCGGCCCGCCGCCGGTCTCCGAAAGGTCCGAGCGAATCGAATAGGCCATATAGAACAGGCCGCCAGCGAGCACCGCCAAGAGAATGAGCGCGAGTCGGATGTCGAGCGGGTGGTCGAGATGGGGCTTCACCGGCGCTACGGCCGAGGGGCCGAGGCGCGCGTCGAATGTGGCGGACATCTGTTGGGCTCCCATCGCGACGGCGACGCCCATCTATCGCGACGCCTCATGACAGGATTGTGAAGATCTCCGCTGCCGCCGGGCCATCCGACCTTCGCCAGGCGCATGACGCGTTAAATCGATCAGGCGCCCGGAACGCCATTGGACTCCGCATTTTGCGGGAGAGTGTCGCAGTTGGCCTGACCGCGATGCGAACGTATAGTCGCGGCGATGGTCGAAGATCGAACGGTGGGGCTCGACGGGTCCGTTCGCGGCCAAAGAAGGTGGTGACTTGACGATGCGAGTCAAAGTCCTCGGATCGTCCGCGGGTGGCGGCTTCCCTCAATGGAATTGCAATTGTTCGAATTGCCGGGCGGTTCGCTCAGGCTTGCCGGGATTCACGCCCCGGACGCAATCTTCGGCAGCGGTTAGCGCCGATGGCGCGGGCTGGCTCCTTCTCAACGCTTCGCCTGATCTTCGCCAGCAAATTGGTCAAATGCCGGAACTTGCTCCTTCGGCCGCCGACGGCGTTCGAGCGACTCCCATCAAGGCCGTGGCGCTGACAAACGGCGATGTGGATCATGTGGCGGGCCTGCTCAACCTTCGCGAGGCGCAGCCGTTCAGCCTCTATGCGTCGCGGCGCGTGCTCGACGCCCTGAAGGCGAACACGATCTTCGACATTTTGGCGCCACAGGTCGTCGCACGCGCGGAACTGCCGCTTGGCGCGCCGATTGAAATCCAGGGAGCGGGGATCGATCTTGGCCTTGCGATCGAGGCCTTCGCCGCGCCGGGCAAGATTGCGCTTTATCTCGAAGACGCCGACGCCGCCGATTTCGGCACTCAAACCGGCGACACGCTCGGCCTGCGGATCATCGAAATCGCTACCAGCAAGTCGTTCTTTTATATCCCTGGCTGCGCGCGACTGGATGAACCACTCGCGCAGCGCATCAAGGGCGCGTCGCTCGTGCTGTTTGACGGCACGCTTTGGTCCGAGACGGAGATGATCGAAAAGGGCCTGATGGCCAAAACGGGATCACGTATGGGTCATATCAACATGAGCGGCCCCGACGGTTCGATCGCGGCCTTCGCCGACCTCGGAGTCGCCCGTAAGATCTTCGTGCATATCAATAATTCTAACCCCGTCCTTGACGCCGGCTCTCGCGAACGCGCCGCGGCGGAGGCCGCCGGCTGGGAAATCGGCTTCGATGGAATGGAGATAGCGCTGTGATCGAACTGCGACAGGCGGACGCTTTGACTTTACCGCGGCTCTCAAACGCCGAATTCGAGGCCGCGATCCGTGAGGTCGGCGCTGAGCGCTATCATGACAAACATCCCTTTCACAAAGCCTTGCATGGCGGCAAACTGAACAAGGGGCAGGTCCAGGCGTGGGCGCTCAATCGCTATTGCTACCAGGAAGCCGTGCCGCGAAAGGACGCGGCCTTCATGAGCCGTGTGAATGATCGCGAGCTGCGCCGCGAATGGATCCATCGGATTCATGATCATGACGGCCTCGGCGAGGAGGCAGGCGGCATAGAGAGATGGCTGACGCTCACCGATGGCCTTGGGCTCTCGCGCGAGTACGTCACCTCTCGTAGCGGCGCGCTGCCAGGCACACTATTCGCGGTCGAGGCCTATGTCCGCTTCGTCGTCGAACAACCGCTCGTCGTGGCGGTTGCATCCTCCCTGACGGAACTCTTCGCTCCGTCGATCCACCGTGAACGTATTTCGGGCATGCTGGAAAACTACGATTTCATTGACGACCATGTCTTGATCTATTTCAGGCGTCGCCTCGCGCAGGCGCCGCGGGATTCGGATTTCGCGCTCGACTTCGTCAAGAAGAACGCTCGCTCGCGGGACGAGCAAGAAGCCTGCATCGAAGCCGTGCGCTTCAAATGCAACGTGCTATGGTCGCAGCTCGACGCGATCAATCACGCGTATGTCACACCGGGCGTCATTCCGCCTGGGGCTTTTCGACCGCAGGGACAGGGATGAGCGACACGGCGATCGGCCAACGCTATCTGATCAAGCCGGACTCGAAGCCGGCGTTTGCGCGTTATTCGCGGCTGCACGAGGATCGGGTGCGCGGGCGCTTCGTGATTCTGGCTCCCGAGCGCGCGTACGAACTCGACCCGATCGCGGTCGCCGTGCTGCAATTGTGCGACGGCCGGCGCAGCCTCGCCGATATCGCGGACGCTTTGGCGCGGACATACTCGGCCCCGGTCGAGGCGATCGCCAAGGACGTCACGAAAATGCTGCAGGGTCTGGCGGACAAGCGCATTCTGCGTGACGGACCGGACGGCTTCGTTCCTCCGCCCGTTCCCCGGGCGACCTCCTCCTATGCGCCTTTTGCCGGCGGCCCCGCAGGTCTGCTCACCGAAATCACCCATCGCTGCCCGTTGCAATGTCCCTATTGCTCCAACCCGCTCGAGCTGGAGCGCGCCCACGCGGAACTCACCGCCGACGAATGGGGTGAAGCCTTCCGCCAGGCGGCGGCGATGGGCGTCTTGCAATTGCACCTGTCAGGCGGCGAACCAACCGTGCGCCGCGATCTCGATAGGATCCTCGCCCACGGCGTCGAGGCCGGTCTCTATACCAATCTCATTACCGCCGGCGTCCTGCTCAGCGAAGACAGTCTGAGCAGGCTCGCGGCGATCGGGCTGGATCACGTGCAGGTTTCTCTTCAGGACGTCGATCCGGAAAACGCCGATCGAATCTCCGGCTATAAGGGAGGCTTGGAGAAAAAGCGCGACGTCGCGCGATGGGCGAGCGCGCTCGGTATCGGTCTTACGATCAATGCGCCGATTCATCGTCAGAATATCGACCATCTTCCCGCGATTATCGACTTTGCGGTTGAAGTCGGCGCGCAGCGCCTCGAGGTCGCGCATATCCAGTATTATGCGTGGGCGCAGCGGAATCGGGCCGCGTTGATTCCGACGCGTGAGAAATTTCTCGAGACGGTCGGCATCGTCGACAGGGCGAAAGAAACTCTTGCCGGAGTTCTGAATTTCGATTTCGTCATCCAAGATCACTACGCGCGACTGCCGAAGGCGTGCATGGGGGGCTGGGGACGCTCGATCGTCGTCGTCACGCCCTCGGGGCGCGTGCTGCCCTGCCACGCCGCGCAGACGCTTCCCGGCCTCGTCTTCGACAATTTGCGCGAACGCGCCCTCGCGGATATTTGGCGCCATGGCGCCGCCTTCGAGGCCTTCCGAGGCGAAGCTTGGATGAAGGCACCCTGTCGCTCCTGCGATCGGCGGGCGGTCGACTTCGGCGGATGCCGTTGCCAGGCTTTCGCCGTCGCTGGCGACGCCTCAATGGCGGATCCGGCCTGCCATTTGTCGCCAGATCACGAACGTTTTGCATCTTACGCCGAGACGGAATCGCAGGTTGCGCCCCCGCCCTTCCTTTATCGACGCATGCAAGGGGCGGTCGAAGCGTGAGGCAGAAACAGACGATCTACACTGGCCTGCGAATCTGCCGTCGCATTCCGTCTTGAGGCTCGGGGCCGCATAGAGCGAGCGCCCGAAGCCGCGTCCAATTGGCCTTTGTTTCGCCGCCGCGAGCGCCGGCCTCTATCGAAGGACCTGCGCGGCCTCAGATTGACGGATTTTCGTCCAGCGTGATAGGCTTGGTGTCTGCTCTGGTTCTCGCCAGAGTGAGGTCTCGCCGTACGGCTTGCACGAAAAGGGAACGACAACATGGCATGGTCGACTCCTGAAGTTCGCGAAGTCTGCGTGGGCATGGAAGTGACGAGCTACCTGTCCGCGGAAGTGTGACAAGGACGCCGCCCAGCTCTTCAAGGAGCGGGCGGCGCTGGTTCGCGCGGCCAGCATCGGCCTTAAGCCGAAAAATCTCTGTCGCCTACACTGATTCCGGTACGTTCCAGCGCGCGCCCGACGCGCGACCCGATGCGGTTCGCGGCGAAAAGCTTGGGCGCGCGGCGCCTTGGCTTGGCGTGATCGTCGAAGGAGAGAGGCGTCCCGAAGGCGCCGGCCGGTCTTGGCGGGCGCGGCCGGGTGGCGTCGCGAACTGGACCTCGCGCTCAGTGAGAAGGGATCATTCCCGGGAACACATATTGCTGCAAGGCGACCAGCACGCCGAGCAACATCGTCAGCACGATGCTGTGCCAGAACGTGCGAGCAAACACCGCGCCTTCCTGCCCGCGCAACTCCGTGACCGAGACGCCGGTCGCGATATTCTGCGGCGAGATCATCTTTCCCATCACGCCGCCGGACGAGTTGGTCGCCGCGAAAAGCACCGGATCAAGATTGAGCTGCCGCGCCGCGACCACCTGGAGATTGCCGAACAGCGCGTTGCCGGATGTATCGCTGCCGGAGAGGAAGACCGCGACCCATCCGAGAAACGGTGACAGAAAGACGAAGGCCCGGCCGACGGACGAGGCGCCGAGGCCGAGCGTGTAAGCCATGCCGGAATAGTTCATCAAATAGGCCAGGCCGACGATGATGCAGACAGTCAGGATCGCGAGCCAGGCCTGCCTGAACGTGTGCCCGATGCAGGTGAAATAGGCCGAAGGGCTCATTCTCACCGCCAGCGCCGTCAGGATCGACGCCAAAAGAATCGCCGTCCCGGTGGCCAACGGTTGGAAGGCCCAGACCGCGGCGTAAGGCTTGTCGTTGTAGAGCGTGATCGAAATCGCCTTGTCGAGGCCGGGCCAGGGGATCGCCTGCTGGCCAATCGTTGCGAACTTGAACGACGTCCACACGATCACCACGGCGGTCACGATCAGCCAGGGCAGCCAGCCCTGCCAGGCCGAAATATCAGAATGCACGCGGTGGCTCCCGTCCACTTTCGTCCGCACCTCGAATTCGCGGTCGGGAGCCGGTCTCCAGACCTGAAGGAAGAGCAGCGTCAGGATCAGCGAACCGAGCGAGGACAGGACGTCGGTCAGGGTGTAGTCGATGTAGTTCGACGCGATGAACTGCGTGAGTCCAAAGGAGCCGCCCGCCACCAGCAGCACCGGCCACAGCGCGCGCAAAGAGCGCGCGCCGCCATAGAGCGCCATCACGTAGAAGGGCAGGAGGAGCGCGATGAACGGCAACTGCCGGCCGATCATCGCCCCGAGCACGTTGGACGGCAACGAGGTGACCGCGCCAAGCACCGTCACTGGCGCGCCAAGCGCGCCGAAGGCGACCGGGGCGGTGTTGAACATCAGCACGAACACGATCGCCTCGAGCGCCGGAAATCCGACCAGGATGAGGAGCGACGCGGTAATCGCCACCGGCGTGCCAAAGCCGGAAATGCCTTCGAGCAGCGCCCCGAAGCAGAAGCCGATCACGACCAGCACGATTCGGCGATCGTTGGGCAGGTGGTTGAGCACCCAGGCGCGAAAGGCGTCGAACCGGCCCAACTCGACCGCGACATTGTAGAGAAGCAGCGCGTTGACGACGATCCACATGACCGGCCACAGCGCGAAGACCACGCCGTTGAGGACAGCGCCGACCGCGAGATTGACGGGAAGGCTCCAGACCGCGACCGCGATGACGAACGCGACGACGAGTCCGGCGAGGGAGGCTTGCCAGGCCGGCCGGCGCACGACGCCGAGCAGCACCAGGACGACCGCGACCGGCGCCGCCGCGACGAGAAACGAAAGCGGCAGGCTCCCCGCAACCGGAGTCAGCAATTGACGAAACATTTTATCCCCTCCCCGCTCCGCGCGCGCCGATCCCGGCGTGGCAGCTTCTTTGCCTCCGGCCTGACCGGCGGCGTGCCACGACGCGCCTCAAGTGACCTGCGCATTTTCTCTGTCTTTGCTTCATGCGTAAATGGCGATCGTTCGCGGACTGCGAGGCGAATGGGCAGTTTTCGGGCATCGCTCGACTGTCATGGCGAACGCGCGTATGATGAGCGCCCCGGCGCGCGCCCTCTAAAGGGAGCGCGGGTCGCGAAAGGCCGCCCCAAGACGCGGCAGATCGGCAACTTTTAAGGTGCGCCATGCCGCTGTTCGCTTGCAGTGGCTATCCCGATGTCGAGGCTGGCAACGCCCGTGAAGCGGCGCGCTTCTTTGCCGATCTGAGGGCCAAACGCGAATACGGCGCTGGCGGTCAATGCACGTGCCTCACAACGACCCCAGGAAGCATTCTGACTTTTCAGGCATTCATCGGGAACTATCGCGGCCCCGGCGTCACGGCTGACCGCGACGTCTCGATAACCGTCGCGCAGCAAGAGAACTGATCCGGTCGCGGGCGATCCACACCCCGATCAGAACGCGCTGCGAGGGGCCGCTTGAGTCTGCTGGATAATCTCGTGCACAGCCATGACGTCCTCCAGTCCTTTATCGCTGAACATGAAGCCGACCCCGACGAGGCCAGCGACAAGCCGCCTCGAAGGTCCGCCCCCGCCGGTGTCCACCCTCGCCATTCGCACTGTCCGCTCAACGTCGACTCCGGTCCGTCGATGGGGAACCCTGCGTCAGACTTTGGCCGCTAGAGCAGGACTCGTTGTGCCGTAAAAAAGCCCTCTCGGGAGCCGAGCGACGCAGCGGAGTTCCGTTGTTTGTGCTCATGTAACGCATGAAGATCCTTGCATAATATGTTGTAAAATCAGGAATTGTATCCCGCGATAGCGGGCCAGAATGCAGCCATTCCGCCCGGTTCCGGACGGTTTCGGGAGGCGGAGTTTAGAAATTCTATACTTTCGCGCCTCCGGCGGGCCGCGAAAGCCGCTCTTCGGCTTCGGCTTTCCCGACTATGTTCTGCCTGTTATGCGGCTGAACAGGGAGCTTCACTCCCTGTTATTTTGCTCAACCGTTACATGAGCAATTAATAGCAAATTACTGATATTCATCACTTTCATGCATCGAACGCAGTTGCGCCGAGGCCCGCGTTCCCCTGTTAGCAGGGGGTAACAGTGAGAATTCCGGTTTTGGCGAAGTTGCAGGCGGGCGGGGCGCGAAGCCAGGAGTATAGATTTTCTATCCCGTCGCGCGCCTCGCGATGAGGATTCCGTCGAGACGCGGCATGCGCTAGCGCTCCGCATCGAGGGTGTAAAGCTCCTGCGGCTTGCCGACGCCGCGCAGCGCGTAGCGGCCGACCGACACGAAGGGCCGGCGCTCGCCGGCGAACGACTCGGCAAAGTTCTCGGAGATGAGGATCGGCTGGTCCACCGACCGGCACATCGCCGCGATCCGGCTGACCTCGTTGACGGCCGGGCCGACGACGGTGAAGTCGAGCCGCTCCGTGCTGCCGATGTTGCCGTAGAACACGACGCCGAGATGGAGGCCCGAGATACATGTCGGTCGCCGGCAAGGCCCTCGGCGATGCGGCGGGCGTTGAGCGCCTCGACCGCAGCGCGCGCCTCCTTCGCGGCCTTCAACGCCGCGGCGCAAGCCCGCGCGCGGTCTTCGGCGGGAAAGATCGCCAGGACCCCGTCGCCGATCAGTTTCAGGACGTCGCCCGAATTCTCATGGATGGCGGTGACGACAGCCTCGGCGTAGTCGTTGAGCAGCGGAATGATCTGCTCGGGCGGCGAGGTGTCGGAAATGCGGGTGTAGTTGCGCAGGTCGCTGAACCACAGCACCGTCTTGATCCGGTCGGCGACGCCGCGCGCGATGCGGCCCTGCAAGACGCGGCGGCCCGCGTCGCGGCCGAGATAGGTCTCGACCAGCGTCTCGGCGATGCGCGCAAGCGACACGGACTTGATCGCAAGCCCAAGGAACGGGGTCAGCCGTTTGAGGGCGGCGACCTCGTCTTCGCTGAAGCCCTCCGCCCGGTCGGTCATCCAGGAGGAATAGAAGCTGTCCATCTCGCCGATCGCCCCGTCCGCGGCGAAGCGGTTGAGCATCGCCACGAATTCGGTGATCGCAGCCACGCGCAAATCGGCGAACATCGGGAACTCGAGCTCTCCGTCGGCCGGGATGCGCCGCCGCAGCAGCGAATCTCCATCCTGCAGCAATCGAAACCACGGGCTCGTGCGCCAGCGCTCGGCGGCCTCCCCTTCGGTGCTGCGTCCGTATTCGGTCAGCGTCGCCTCAGGCTTCTCGCGCTCCCAGCGGAAGGCTCGCCCCTCATGGATGGGATGAAGCGTGTCGATGAACACGATCGCGCGCGCGAGCGGCAGCCCCGCGGCGGCGACGCGCTGGCAGAAGCCCTCGACGAGGACGGTTTCCGTCCGTCCTTCGAGGCCGACCTTGGCGAGCCAGCTCGCCAGTTTGGCAATCTCCGCCTCTGTCATGGGTCCAATCATAGTGCGCTGCTCTCGGCTTGCGCCAAATCGCGACGCCCGGGTCGCGATCAGGGCCGGAATGGGTTGGATCGGACGCCGCAAGCCTGCTACGAAATGCGTTGGCGCCCTCAAAGAACGACCGACGGGAGGAAGGAAATGAGCAAGATCGCTCTCGTCGGGCTTGGGCTTGTCGGCCGCGCCTGGGCGATCAGCTTCGCAAGGGCCGGACACGAAGTCGCGCTTTTCGACGAGCGCCCGGAAGCGATCGGGGAGGCGCTGAGCTTCGCCAACAGGGTCCTGCCCGAACTCGACGCCGAGGGCCTGTTGCATGGCGAAGCGCCGCTCAGCGTGCGCGGCCGCATCCGCCGCGCCGGCTCGCTCGAGGAAGCGCTCGAGGGCGCCGCCCATGTCCAGGAGAGCACGCCCGAAGACGTCGACCTCAAGCGCGAGGTCTTCGCCCGGCTCGACCTCGCGGCCGAGCCCGAGGCGGTTCTCGCGAGCTCGACCTCGGCGATCCTGCCCTCGCTCTTCACCGAGACGCTGAAGGGCCGAGCGCGCTGCCTCGTCGCCCATCCGATCAATCCGCCCTACCTCATTCCCGCGGTCGAGCTCGTGCCCTCGCCCTGGACCGACGCGAGCGCGCTCGAGCGCACGCGCGCCCTGCTCACCGCGGCCGGACACGCGCCGATCGCGATGAAGCGCGAGATCGACGGCTTCGTCGTCAACCGGCTGCAGGGCGCGCTGCTCGAGGAGGCCTTCCGGCTCGTCGCCGAAGGGTTCGCGGGCGTCGAGGACGTCGATGTCGCGCTGCGCGAGGGCCTGGCGCTGCGCTGGTCGTTCATGGGGCCGTTCGAGACGATCGATCTCAACGCGCCGGGCGGGGTGCGCGACTATGCCGAGCGCTACGAGCGGGTTTACGCGAAGATCTTTCCCTCGACGCAATGGCGGGCCGACTGGTCGGGTCCGATCATGGACGGGATCGAGGCTGAGCGCCGCGCCCGCCTGCCGGCCGAGCGGCTGGGCGAACGCGCCGCCTGGCGCGACCGCCGCCTGATGGCGCTGGCCGCGCATAAGCGGCGGGCGGCGGACGAGATGGGGGAGTGAGGGAGACGTGACTGCGCCAGCCATGTTCAACCTCGCAGGCAAGACCGCGCTCGTCACCGGCTCGTCCGGCGGGCTTGGCCTCGGGATGGCGCGCGGACTCGCGGACGCGGGCGCGGCGATCGTGCTGAACGGGCGCGACGAAACGAAGCTCGCGGCGGCGGCGAAATCCTTCGCTGACGCGGGCCTGAGCGTCAGCGTGCGCGCGTTCGACGTCGCGGACGACGCCGCGGTCCGAAAGGCGTTCGAACGACTCGACGAGGAGGGCGTCGCGATCGACATCCTCGTCAACAACGCCGGCAACCAGATCCGCAAGCCCATGCTCGATCTTTCGACCGACGAGTGGCGACATGTGCTCGACACGCATCTGACCGCCGCCTTCCAGGTCGGCCGCGAGGCGGCGCGCCGCATGATCGCGCGGGGCAAGGGCGGCAAGATCATCAACATCGGCTCGCTCGCCAGCGAGGTCGCGCGCGTCACGATCGCCCCCTATACGGCGGCCAAGGGCGGGATCAAGATGCTGACGCGGTCCATGGCGGCCGAATGGGCGCGGCACAACATCCAGGCCAATGCGATCGGACCGGGCTATATCGCCAGCGACATGACCGCGCCGCTCGATGAACGACCCCAAATTCGACGCCTGGGTCAAAGGCCGCACGCCGTCCGGGCGCTGGGGCCAGCCCGAGGACCTCATCGGCGTGACCGTCTTCCTCGCTTCCGCCGCGTCGGATTACGTGAACGGGCAGATCGTCTATGTCGACGGCGGCCTGCTCGCCGTCATCTAGCGAGGCCGCTTTGTCCGAAACCGCCCCAGCCCTCATCGCCATCGACTGGGGTTCGTCCAGCTTCCGCGGCTATCTGATGACGCGCGACGGCGCCGTGCTCGACGTCATCGAATCGGCGGACGGCGTCTCGACCGTCGCGCCGGGCGCTTTTCCCGCGACGCTCGAGCGCCTCGCGGGCGGCTGGATCGCCGCCGATCCCGCCCTTTCGATCATCGCGTCGGGAATGGTCGGGAGCCGGCACGGCTGGCGCGAGGCGCCTTACGTCCAATGCCCAGCCGATCCGAAAGACATCGCCATGAACCTTATCACGGTCGAGTCGGGCGGACGGCGCGTTCATCTCGCGCCCGGGCTCTCCTACGAGGACGAGGCCGGGCAGCCGGACGTGATCCGCGGCGAGGAGGTCGAGATTCTCGGCATCGCCGACTTCGGGGCGCGCCTGATCGTGCTGCCCGGATCGCACTCGAAATGGGCTGTCGTCGACCGGGGCTCGGTCAAGAGCTTCAAAACCTTCGTGACCGGCGAACTTTTCTCGGCGGTCAAGGACCACACGATCGCCGGCGCCTTCGCCCGCGCAGGAACGCTGAAGCCGCCCGGGGGCGCGTTCGCCCTCGGCGTCAAGCGCGGCGCAGCGGCCGCGCGCGGCGAAGGGAAGACCGGCCTCCTCGGCGCGCTCTTCGGCGCGCGCAGCCTGCCGCTGATGGGCAAGCTCGCCGAGGCTGATGCGGGCGACTATCTGTCGGGGCTCCTGATCGGCGCAGAAATCGCCGAGGCGCGGCGGCGCTTCGCCGGCGAGGATCCGCAGGTCGCGGGCGCGGAGGCGCTGGTCGAGCGCTATCTTGCAGCCTTCGACGCGTTGGGCGAGAAGGCCTTCGCCGCGCCAGGGCGCGCTGCGGCTCGCGGCCTCCACCTCCTCGCGCGCCAAGCTGGAACTCGTCTGATGATTGTTCTCGCCCCGACGCCGCTTGTCGCAATCCTCAGGGGCGTCAGACCCGACGAGGCCGAAGCGATCGCGTCGGTCCTTGTCGAAGCCGGTTTTGGCGCGGTCGAGGTGCCGCTGAACTCCCCCGAGCCGCTCGTCAGCATCGAGACGATCGCGCGGAAATGGGGCGACCGGATTTGCGTCGGCGCGGGGACGGTGCTCTCGCCCGACGAGGTCGATCGCGTCGCCCGCGCCGGGCGCGAAGCTCGTCGTCGCGCCCAATACCGACGGCGCCGTCATCGCGCGAGCGTTCAACCTTGACCTCGCGTCGCTGCCCGGGGTCGCGACGCCGACCGAAGCGTTCCGCGCGCTCGGGCTTGGAGCGTCGGGCCTGAAACTCTTTCCCGCCGAAGCGATGCCGCCGGAGGTGGTGAAGGCGTGGCGCTCCGTGCTGCCGAAGGGAACGCAGCTCTTTCCCGTAGGCGGCGTCTCGCCCGAACGCATCGCGCCCTATCGCAAAGCCGGCGCCGACGGCTTCGGCATCGGCTCGGCGCTGTACAGGCCCGGCGCGAAGCCGGCGGAGGTCGAGCGCGCGGCGAAGGCCTTCGTCGCGGCCTGGAGGGAGGTCGGCTAAGGTCCTGCCGGCGCCGAAACGCGGGTTCGGACGGGCGCAGCAGACTTGGGGGAACGAAATGGAAGTCGACGTCCCGTCGGATTCGCCCGGCGTCCCGGTGATGAGAGTTTCGGCCGGCAAGACCTGGTCCTTCTCCGCGGCGGGCCAGTGGACGAACGGCTTCATCCGCTGCGGTCCGGGCGGCTACCGCAACTTTCTCGGCGACGCGCTGCAAATCGAACCCCGCGCCGCTGGGCGCCGGTGGTTTGAGCTCATGGGACAGATCAAAGGCGAGCCCCGCTCGGTCTTTCCGATCGGCGCCGGATGCACGCAAACCTTCGAGGCCTCGGGCGAACTCGTGGTCTTCGCCAACGACAGCGCCGACGGATACGCCAACAACAAAGGCTCGGTCAGGCTGATCGCCCGCCCAGGCGGGATCGCCCCGGCGCCGAGCGAGAACAGCGGCCCAATCGGGGCCTGGCGGCGCTTCCGCGACATGTTCGGCCGCATCCAGGGGATCCCGGTCATCGCGGCCCTTGTCCTCGGCGTCGCGTGGATTCTCGTCTTCATGCCGCAGGGACGGGACCTCGTTCGCGGCATCGGCGAGGACGACTTCTGGCAGTACCCGTCCGGACTGTTGCAGATCGCTTTCGCGCTCGGGCTCCTGTTCCTGGCGCTTCAGGCCTGGAGCTGGTCCAGGATCATCATCACCTCGAACTTTGGCCCCGACCGCGACCTGTGGCGCCCCCAAGGGCTCCTCGTCTGGACGCCACGCGTGCTCGGCGCCGTGCCCTTCGTCGGCGCCATAACGGCGCTCATGATGAATCCGGCCAGCAAGACATGGCTCGTCCTGGCGCTGACCGCGCTCGGCGTGATCTTTTTCGGCTTTGTGGTCTGGCGTCAGGATATCGGCAAACGTCTGACACGAGGCGCGCAAGCGCCGGTTTCGCTGGTTTCAGCGCGCCTGGGTGATTGGCGGCCTCGGCGCGGCGGCCCTCGCAATGATCGTTGCGACATTTTGGCCGGTCGACTTCGGCGTTCTGCTCGGCGCGCCGGCGGTCGTTTTCTTCGGCCTCGGCTTCATCATTCCGGTCGTGGCGATCGCCATCCAGATCGGCGCGAGCCTTCGCATTCCCGTCGTCGGCGCGCTGCTGTTGGCGGCCGTTCTTTTCGGCCTCTGGGTCGACAATCACGCGGTCGGGCGGCGCGCTTTCGGCGTGGCGGCGACCGGCCCCACCGACCGCCTCACCCTCGCGCAGGCCTACGAACTCTGGCGGTCGGCGCAGCCCGGCGGCGCGAGCGCCAGGAAGACCATGGTTCTGGTCGCCGTGCAGGGCGGCGCGTCGAGAGCCGGCTACTGGACTGCCCTCGCGCTCTCGAGCCTGCGCGAAGCGGCCCAGGCGAAGGGCGTCGATCTCGACCCGCATCTCTTTGCGATCAGTTCGGTGTCCGGCGGCAGCGTCGGATCGGTCGGCTACGCCGCGATGCTGCAAACGGCGCCGGATGCGCCCGACTTCAAGCTCAGGCTCCTGCGCTTCGCCGGGAAGAATGCGCTGGGGCCGGCGATGACCGGCATGCTGTTCCCCGACCTGCTGCAGCGGTTCCTGCCGGTTTCGTTCCTGCCCGACCGGGCCGAGACGCTGGAGCGTTCGTGGGAAGAGGCCTGGGATGAGACATTGCCGCCCGCCGGCGGGCCGGCGCCGAACGCTTCGATCATGCGGGAGCCGTTCCTCAATCTCGCGCCGAAAGCCGGAGAGCCATGGCGACCGATCCTCATCGTCCAAGGGGCGAGCGAAAATGACGGACGGAGGATCCTCACCAGCGCCGTGCGGTTCCAATGCGACGAAGTCGACGCCGACGATTTTCTCGACGCCGAGGGCCACGACGTCGCGGCCTCGACCGCCATCCTCAACGGGGCGAGGTTTCCCCTGGTCAGTCCGGGCGGGACATTCCCGGCCAGCCGCTGCGGGACCGCGGCAAGAGACGTCAGCGATCACGTTCTTGACGGCGGCTATTTCGACAACGCCGGCGCCGAGACGCTGCGCGAAATGGCCCGGGCCATCGAGGCCTTGCGCCGGGAAGCGGGCGAAACGGACCCGCTCGACATCATCTTCGTGCTGATCGGCTATCGCGACCCCAACGCGATGAAGGCGACGCCGGCGCTCGCGCCAAACGACCTGTTTGCGCCGCTCTTCGGCGTGTTCGACAGCATGTCGGCGCACGAGGCGCATCTGGCGCGCGAGATGAAGCTGGTCGGCCAGACGAAGCTGGAGGATGCGGACCCATATACGTCGCGCATGGACGGGGGCCCGGTCGACTACGCGGCGATCGTTCTGTGCAAGGGCGCAATCGAGGCGGAGGGGCGGATCAAGTCTTACGAGCCGCCGATGGACTGGACGCTCTCCGGCGAGGCCAAGCGCTACATCGAGAACGCCCTGATCGCGGGGACAGGCGCCTGCGCGGCGGAGGCGAATGTCGAGACGATCGGGGCGGTCGTTGAGAGGCTGCGGCGGTAGCCGCGTGCCGGACTTACAAATTATGGTTAACAAAACCCTTGCAAAGATGGCAATTGTCAACACACTTCGTCACAATTTAGTGATTTGGGCGTCGGCAAGCGCGTGGAGCAATGCCCAATCGCATTTCTGATTTGATCAATTGGACAATGTTCAGGGCAGGCTTCGGATGTTTGCTCGGAATGGCTATGACGAGTTGCGCGGTTGTCGAAGAGATACATCACGATGGCACGACGACTCGGTCTCTTGAGTTCGCTGCTCCCGTAATCGCTCCGGATCAAGACAGTCAAGGCCGCATAGTTAAGGCTACCGGCTTGGGGTTTCTGTTGATAAACGGCTCCGCAACGCTCGGTTTCTTCAGCGAGTTGAGGATCACGCTTGACCACGAGTGCCGCATCGTACTGATCGGTAACACTGAGGAGCAGCTCAGACACTTTGCTGAACTTTTACCCAAGGACGGGGGACTATGTTTGGAAAAGACAACAGCCGGAGGTACGCAGTGATGGGACCTCGTGAGATTTTAGCTTTGCTTTGCATCTGTCCGGCGTTGAGTGGATGCAATTCTTACCCCAATGCGCCATTGGTCTTTTACCAGGCGACCACCCTTGGAGTTCTCAGCCAACGCAACCGGCGGCGCCGCAACCCCGGAAGTCTCCCTTGGATACAGGGACACGGACGTTGCAGTTGTCCCTGTCGCGACTAACTCGGGCTCGCTAATCCAATCGAACCAACCCGACCAAAACGGAAGGCCATTTAATGATGCGCTGTCGGTTCTTGGACAGTTTCAGGCCAATACCAACGGAGGCGCTGCGACGACCATTGGTCTCGGAAAATTCTTCGCCACAGGCGCGGCTGCGTCGGAATTGGCTGACGGCTTCAGAACGGAGCTAGGCAACTCGCCAGTTAAGCAGCAAGCGCCTGCTCCCAACCCCCTGGCGCGCTGACGTGATCGGATTTCAAGGGGGACCAGTTCGCTCTCCTCACCCGCCCAGCCCACCTCACCCCGCCCACCCGCCTAGCCCGCCCGGCCCACAACATCCCCCAAGCCCTCCGCACCCCCCTCAAATCAGCGATGCCGCCGGCAGTTCCAATGGCGTTGTGACAAATGCGACGACGCATCAACTGTCTTTGGCCGGATCAACTGTATCGTCTTCGCCTCAGGCTCAGGACATCCAGCCCTTTTCGACGGTTCTGGGTATCGATAGTCTGACGCCGAGCAGCGCCTCCCTTGTCGCCAACGCACGATCAACAGACTATCTCGGCCGAACACCCGCATTTTGGGGTCGCTATTTCTACGCCCCTGGCCAGATTAACTCTCTCGGCGAGAAGGACACCCACTATGCTCCGACGGAGAATGCGATGCTCCGCGGTCAAGGCATCCGGGTGCTTCCGATCGCGCGCCAAACCGGTAACGTGGGCCAAGCGAGCAAAGCGCAGAACGATGCGATACACAATGTCGCCGCAATCTTCGAGGCGTTTCCGGCTTCGTATCTGTCAGGCGCTGATCCGAACGTGCTCGTCTTTCTCGATGTCGAAAAGCACACCCCAATGGCCGCGGATTACTATGAGACATGGTCCGCAACCGTTATCTCGGAAGCCGCCCGGATATCGAACCAGAGAGTTGGGTTCCATCCGGCAGTTTATGGAAGCCAAGGCGACGATGTTACCTGGGCCGCCCTCAAGCGGGCTATGGATAGCGGCGCCCCTTGCGATGGAGTTTTGGTCGCGCGGTATTATTATCCGACGCCAGCGCCAAGACCGTGGGATGACGCGCTGACGACGCCGAGTGTCGCGCTCCACTGCCCAATTCTCTGCTGGCAATATTGGGCAAGTCCTGACGACGCTCCCGAGACAACAAATTTTGACACGAGCCTGGCGAACCCCGCGCACGCAGACATCCTCATCAGCCGCCTCGTAATGCCGCCCGGCTAACTGACATCGGGTACGGACAGTTTGACCGCCGGCAACGTTGTCCCGAGATTGCTGATTGTCCCGCAGTGAAGACGTTTTGCGCTATTCGCGCAGGAATACTCATCTTCGTTTTCGCCATCTAGAGCGGTATCCGAGCTGAGTAAATCGTTGGGGGGATTCCCAAATCGGTCATGTTTGTGGTTCATCATCGGCGCCGCGCGAAGGAGGCGGCGTGGATGGCGCTATCCGACGATCTTCGGGCACGTGTTATAGAAGCCGTGACGCATGGCGGGATGTCGCGCAACGCGGCGGCCAAGCGTTTCGGGGTCAGCATCGCCAGCGCCGTGCGCTGGCTGCAACGCTTCGCGGCCACGGGCGAAATTTCCCCGTCTCCGACGGGCGGGGATCGCCGGTCGGATCGCATCGAGGCCCATCGCGATTATCTGACGGGCCTTATTCGTCGTCGGCCTGACATGACGCTATTGGAAATCCAGGAGCGGCTGATCGCCAACTGCGGCGAGCGTTTTTCCTCATCCGTGATTTGGCGCTTTTTCGATCGCCATGAGATCACATTTAAAAAAAGACCGCGCATGCTCAGGAACAGCAGCGTCCGGACGTCTTGAAGCAACGTCAGGCGTGGTTTGGGGCGCAACTCGACCTCGATCCGATGAAGCTCGTTTTCATCGACGAAACCGGGGCTTCCACCAATCTGGCGCGCAAAGGCGGACGCTGCCGGCGAGGGCGACGGCTGCGCGTCGGCATTCCGCATGGCCATTACAAGACGATCACCCTTGTGGCCGGGCTGCGCCTTTCGGGCCTCGTGGCACAGAAGGCTTTCGACCGGCCGATGAACGCGGCCATGTTCGAGGAATGGGTGGAAAAATGTCTCGTCCCCACGCTCTCCAAGGGCGACGTCGTCGTCATGGACAACCTATCGAGCCACAAGGGGCTAAGGGTCGAGAAACTCATCGAGGCCGCTGGAGCCGTGCTACGATATTTGCCGCCCTACAGTCCCGACATGAACCCAATCGAAAAAGCCTATTCCAAGCTGAAAGCCTTCCTGCGCAAGATTGCCGAGCGAACCGTCTCAGGCCTGATGAACGCCCTCGACGCCTGCGCCGAAATCTTCAAACCCGCCGAATGCGTGAATTATTTCACGGCATGCGGATATGATACGGACTGATCGGAGAGTGCTCTAACAACTCCTCAGGCCAGGCGGCGATAATCTTCCTCAGCGAGATCGAGCAGCCGGTTCATGGCCGATCGGGCCCCCGCGGTGTCGCGCGCCCGCACGCTTTCCAGCACCGCCTTGTGCACCGAAAGCGTCTTCGCCTGGTTTTCCATCAGCCGTGTGGTCAAAAGAAATGAGGCGCTCAGCGCTGTTTCGATCGTGCCGATGAGGTTTCGCAACACGAGATTGCCGCTCGCGTCGGGCGCGCAGCCGCACATCCAGGTGTTGATGGCCACTTCGTGCAATGGCGTGTCGGGGGTATCGCAGATACAGCCCGGGGTCTCGGTCGGACTTCCGCGTTTGTCAAAACCATGCCGATCCGTTCGCCTGCGCTTGGGATCCCGTCGCCGCGACCGCCTCAAGGCTATAGACGTCGAAAAACCACCCGCCGGCGCCGTCCGCCACCGCAGCTAGGTTCATCGCGTCGGCAATCGGCGTCCACGTTTCGCCGTCCGCCGTCTTGCGGCGCAACTTCAGGTCCGGCGCAGGCGCGTAATAGCCCGTCTCGCGCCGTTTCCAAAGCTTGCGCGCCGGCCGGTAGGCCGATCCGACTTCCGCCCGCGCCATCACGCCGCTGACGTATTCCCGTTTGCGGCGCGACTTCCGCCATAGATGCTCCGGAAGCAATTCGAGCGTCCGCAGCAAGGAATCCGAGAAGAAGCCCCGCATGTGGCGTTGCGGTCCCAACGGTCGCGCAAACAATCCGCCGGCATGGGTCTTCAAGCCGGCGAGCATCAGACCCAGCAGCCAAAACTCGCCCTGACCGCGCTCCAGCCGCACGAGCCGCCCGTCCGCGTGAACGTCGAGCGTATCCGGGCCCAGGCGCTCGAAGAGCGCGCCAAGATGCGCCTTGCCGAAGGCGTGATCGTCGATCGCGCGGTTGAGCGCCCCCATCCAGGCGGTGTGTCCGTAGTCGTCGACCAAGTCGGCGTCGGCGCCGCGTTCGAGGAGTTGTTCGACGAGCGCGAGGTTGCCGGCTCGCGCCGCGAGCATCAGAGGCGTCGCGCCGCAATAGGTTCTATGGTCGACCCCGTAGAGACCGCAATCTTGCAATATGGTCTTCGGCGAGCGCTCGAGATAGGGCCGCAACAGCCGCTCTCGCATCGCTGCGACCGCACGCGTGGCGCGCCCCATCGGGTTTTTGGGATCGTCGGCGAAGCCTTCATCCTTGGAGGGGCTGACGAATCGCCATCCGTAGAGCGTCCGTTCGGAACGACCCAGCAATTCGCCTTCATGAGTGAGCGGAAGCGCGGCGCCGAACTTGGCGTCGCGGGCGAGCTTCTCGATATAGGCGCCTTGTCCATGCCACAGCGCGTAATCGAACATGTTTTGCTTGATCTTCGCAGAAGGGTTTCTGGGATCGAACGCCTTGGGAGCCCATTCTCGTAGCGTCGTCAAAGACCACGGGGTCCACGGCGTGGGACGGCTCGCCAGAAAAGTCTCCCGTATGGACCGTGCTTGCTCCTGTTTGCCTTGCAGTTCGAGCTTGCGCGCTTCCTGCGCCCATTCGTCCCTGGTCGACGCCTGAACCGGGCCTGTCGCGATTTCGGCGACTTCCTCGAGTCCGAGAAGCTCCAGCAGAGGATGCCGGACGTCGGACTCGACAAGCGACAGTCCCTCCATCGCGCGAGTCATCGCAACGTAGAGCGCGTTGACATAGAATTTGTTCAATTCAAGCGACTTGTCCGCCTTGTCTTTCGCCCGGCGGTAATCGAGTTCATCTCCCTCGAGGTCGGCCGCAACCACGTCCCGGCACAAATCGGCGTAGACCGCGCGGTTGCCGGAGACCAGATTGAAAAGGATGACGTTCGGATATTCGAGGCCTTTCGCCTCATGAATGGAAAAGACGAGCGGCGTCCGGAAATGCGCGCGGGCGGCGGCCTTGTCCTCGTCGCGCAGAACGATCACCGCGCTGCGGACTGACGCGCGTGACGATGCGTCCAGAGCCTTCAACGCCTTTTCCTCGGCCTTGAGCAAGCGGACCTGGCCCGCCACGGGAGATGCGCATTTGACCAGGAAGCTGCTCTCGCGATCGACTGAGCCGAAACGCGCCTGCTTGATCTTCAACAGCCGGTTGGCTAACGCGGTGACGGCGCGCGTGTTGCGGAAATTCGCCTGCAACACCGTGACGTCGCGGGCCGCGGCCGGCTCGACGAACTCGTCCTGTTGAGCCTCTCGGAACAGGGAACGCACCGACGCCCAAGAGAAAAAGTTCGGATGCACGATCTGATGCGCGTCGCCGCAGAGAAGGAAGCGATCCTTCGTCTTGAGCAAGTCAAAAATCAGCGCAAGCTGGGCGCTTGTGAAGTCCTGCACTTCGTCCGCGACGACGAAATCGTAGAGCGGTTCGGTCTTGGCGCGCCAGCCGTGAGAGACGATATTCAAATCAAACAGCTTGGCGTCTTTCAGCCAAGCCACATACTTTTGGAACAACTCGTGCGCCGCCGCCCGCATTTCGCCGGCCGCGAACAGGGATTGCCGCACGCCCAGCGCCTGATAGTCGGCGCCGGACAGTGGCGCGGCCGCTGGGGCGCCGAGGACGCCGCGGAACTCTTCGAACAAGGCATGCGCGTCCGCCTGGCGCAATTCGCCTCTGAGGCCGCCGCGCCGGCGTTCGAGCCAGGCTCGGAACGCCGCGAAGCTGACTTCGACGCCCTCGGGAACCGCGATCGAATCGACGAATTCGCGGAAACTCATGAATTCGACGTCCTGCGCCGGGTTCTCGTAGCCGTGTGCGCT
>CAVZJZ010000003.1:0-40567 GCA_963775665.1 uncultured Alphaproteobacteria bacterium
CCGCCGAGCAGCGCTGTCAGTTTCATGTTGCTTCCTCCCTTGCTGTGATGAGGTCGCCCCGGGGCGGAGCGACGCTCGCTTCATCGCCGTCTGATGCGGCGAATCCCGGTCAAGCCTCCGCTCCCACGATCATGGCGACGAGTTCCTTTTGGTTCGCACGGTCGGGCTTCAGCTCCCCGACTTTGCGCCCTTGGCGCAGGACGATCGCGCGGTCGGCAAGTTCGACAACATGCTCCATGTTGTGGGTGATGAGGATTACGGCGTTCCCCTCCGAGCGCAGCTGCGCGATCAGGTCGAGGACCTTGCCGGATTCGCGCACGCCAAGCGCGGCTGTCGGCTCATCGAGGATCACGATCTTACGGGCGAACACGGTTGCGCGCGCGACCGCGATGGCTTGGCGCTGACCGCCAGACATGAGCGCGACAGGCGCATCGAGATTCGGCAGCTTGACCCTCAGTCGCTCGAGAACCGCGGCCGCCTGGCGATCCATCGTACGGCCGCTCAACAACCGGAGCCCACGGGGCAGCCAGGCCGGGAACGCGATCTCACGGCCGCAGTAGAAGTTCTGGGAAGCGGTTAGATTGTCGAAAAGCGCGAGGTCCTGATAGACTGTCTCGATTCCTGCTCGCCGCGCCGCCGCCGGCGAATGGGTCGGCACGGCCGCGCCATCGAGAAGGATCTCGCCGGCGTCGAGCGCATGGACGCCGCTGATGCATTTGACAAGCGTCGATTTGCCGGCCCCGTTGTCGCCGAGCAAGGCGAGAACTTCGCCGTGGAACGCCTCGAGGCTCACGCCCTTGAGGGCATGCACGGCGCCAAATCGCTTCTCGGCCTGACGCACCGAGAGAATGGGGGCGGTCGAGGCGAGACTCATTCGGAACCTCGCCGCCTGAATTGATCGCGTCCGCGCCTCCAGGCGGCTGCGCAGCACGTCCGCTTCCACCGCCACGACAATGATGAGGCCGATCGCGATCATCTGGAAGAAGATGTCGACCCCGAGAAGATTTAGCGCATTGCGGATGACGCCGATCATCACCGCACCAATGAGCGCGTGGCCGATATGCCCGCGGCCGCCGAGAAAGCTCGCCCCGCCGATGATGACGGCGGCTATGGTGTCCAGTTCGAGCAGATTGCCGTACAGCGGCGAGCTCGCGCCCGTACGCCCGGAGAGAACGATCGCGCCGACGCCGACGCAAAAGCCCGATATGACGTAGGCCGAGACCAGCACGCTCTTGACAGGGATGCCCATCTCGATTGCGGCCTCCGGGTTGCCGCCGACGGCGAAGATCCAGCGGCCCCAGACCATCGCCTTGGTCATCACGAGCGCCGCGAGCGCCATCGCCAGCACGACGAAGAAAGAGTTCGGCACGCCGAAGGTTTCGGAGCCGCCAAGCGTGGAGATCCAGTCGGGCATTCCCCGCATCGTGGTGTGGCCGATCGAAAGCTCGAGCGCGAGACCGCGACAGATGCTCAGGGTAGCGAGCGTAATGATGAAAGGATGCGGGAGGCGGCCATAGACGAACACAAGCCCGTTGATCGCGCCGACAAGCGTGGCGGACGCCACCATCGCCAGCCCTACGAGCAGCGCGGAATCGTGGCCGCGAAAGACCAGCCCGCCGATTACGGTCGCGAGCGCGAGATTGGCGCCGACCGAGAGGTCGATGCCTCGGGTCAGGATGGCCAACTGTTGTCCGATCGCGACGATGGCGATCACTGCGGTCTGCGAGACGATGTTGCCGATATTGACGGGCTTGAGAAAATCGGGGGTCAGTTGGCTGATCGCCGCGGCCAGCAGAATGAGGATCAGCAGCGGCCCGACGCTAAGCAGTCGGAGCGCGAGCGACACCGCTGATCCTCCGCCGGCGCGTTCGCGTTGTGTCGAGACGCGAGGCGCCCCCTGCCGATTGCTCACCGCTTCCTTCACGATCGGGTCGCCGCCAGTTGTCTCTTATACACAAAAGACCAACAATCCAGCGATCCGTCAAATTGTTTTTTATGGAAAAAAGCCGACACATTGCTGAATGTCAGTTTCGGCGGTCCGGCCAAGCAAGCCGCGATCGCGGTGAGCTCGATCTCGGCGCCATTGGAGTCGTTGACGCCGCTGAATGGGTATTGCTCGAACCGTTTCTTCTCCATAAAAGGCCATTTATGACAAAGCTGGTCAAATTGTTTTCATGGACAAATAAACATACAGAATTCTCGGCAATATGAAGACGGACACCGTATTCAAACGCGCCTTCAACGACGCAGTCGAACTGATCTCCAAACTCGGAGATGGGGAATCGTTGCCGTCTGAAAACGACTTGTCTTCGACGCTCAAGGTCAGCCGCACGACGGTGCGCAAGGTCGTCGCAACCCTCATCGCGCGGGGCGTCGTGACCGGAACTGGACGTCATCGCATGGTTCGTTCGACTCCCAAGCGGATGCAGCGATTTCCCGAGGCGGAGACCGTTTCGGCTTCCGCTCAGCTCGAGAGAAAGTTCATGGAATGGATGCTGCGGGAAAACACGCTTCCGGGAACGTTGATTAACGAACTTGAGCTAGCCCGTCGGTTTGGTGTGGCGACGACCGGAATCCGCGAGTTCCTGAACCGATTCCAAAGGTTTGGGCTCATCGAAAAACGACCCAATGGAGGCTGGGTGCTCCATGGCTTTACTGCGAGCTTTGCGCTCGAACTCTTCGAGATCCGGGAAATGTTCGAACTCCGATCAGCGACGGCGTTCGCCGCGCTCCCGGAGTCTTCTTCGCTTTGGCGGCAGATTGAAGCGCTGCGCGAGGAGCATCTTGTTTTGCTCAACGACATCCAGAGCCGCTACCACGATTTTTCTGAAATCGACAGCCGGTTCCATCGGCTTATCAACTCGGCCGCTGGCAACCGTTTCGTCGACGGCTTCTACGACATCTTCACGCTCATTTTCCATTACCACTACCAATGGAACAAGCGCGACGAGAGGCAGCGCAATGAGGTCGCGATTCGGGAGCACCTCGCCTATATCGATGCCCTGCTCAGCCGGGACCCTGCGTCCGTCAGACGCGCTTGCAAGGCGCATCTCGCGTCGGCGAAGACGACCCTGATCCGGTCCACGTCGCGGCAACGACCTTCCCAATAGAATGCGGGGCCGCCGAACCGATGGTCCACTCCTGTGCAGGCTTTTGGACGCCAGACTGACGCCGAGCGCCCCGGCCCACGACGGCTCCGATCCGATGTCGGACGCGACGGCAAATTCAGACAGTCGGGAGAGCCCGCGGTTGCAGGCCCGCTTGAAGACGGTGTTGGGCTTCGTCCGCGACCTCTCTTTTTTGCCGGCCTGTCTTTTTGCGTGAGGCTCGGGGTCTCAAAAAACAACTTGACCGCTACCGGCAAGAGGTTTTTTATCCATAACGAACAAACTCTAGATCGGGGAGGGGCGAGATTGCGCGCCTTGCTTTGCGTAAAACCCGGTGAACTGGCGGTGGTCGAGCGATCGCGGCCGTCTCCAGGGCCCGGCGAGGTCATCGTCCGGATCCGGCGCGCCGGGGTCTGCGGCACGGACCTCCATATCTACGAAGGCTCTCACCCGTTTCTCGATTATCCCCGCGTGATCGGACACGAATTGTCCGGGGAAGTGGCCGAGGCCGGTCCGGGCTGCAGCATCGCCCTCGGGCAGAAGGTGTTTGTGATCCCCTATCTGTCCTGCGGCGCCTGTGTCGCCTGCCGGCGCGGCAAGACCAATTGCTGTCGGCGCATCGCCGTACTCGGCGTCCATATCGACGGCGGGATGGCGGACTACGTCTGTGTGCCGGAGGGTAACGTGGCGGCCGCCGACGGCGTCACGCTCGACCAGGCGGCGATGGTCGAGTTCCTGTCGATCGGCGCTCACGCGGTGCGCCGCGCCAATCCGCGGAAGGGCGACCGTGTCCTCGTCGTCGGGGCGGGTCCGATCGGCGTCGGCTGCATGATCTTTGCCAAGCTGCATGGTGGCTCGGTCACCTCGCTGGACATGAGGCAGGACCGGCTCGACTTCTGCCGCACCGTCCTCGGCGTCGATCACTCGGTCGCCGCAGGACCACAATCCCTCGACAAGCTGTCGCAGCTCACGGGCGGGGATCTCTTCGACATTGTCATCGACGCAACCGGCAACGCGGCCTCCATGGCAGCCGGGTTCGACTATGTCGCCCACGGCGGGACTTATGTGCTGGTCAGCGTCGTGCGCGACACGATCTCGTTCGAGGACCCCAAGTTTCATGCGCGCGAGATCTCGCTCCTCGGCAGCCGCAACGCGACCCGGGAGGACTTCGTCGATGTGTTCAAGGCGATGCGCGAGGGGCTCGTGCCGACCGGTGCGCTTGTGACGCACCGCGCCTCGCTCGAAGAGTCACCCACGCGCTTTCCCGAATGGATCAAGCCCGAAACCGGTGTGATCAAGGCGCTTATCGAGATCTAGCCCGCATGGCGTTCCCGGTCATTCAATTCGGCACCAGCCGGTTCCTGCAGGCCCACGTCGACCTGTTCGTCAGTCAGGCGCTGACGCAGGGCGAGGCCATGGGACGCATCGTCGCGGTGCAGACGACGCAGAACCCGGCAAGCCGCAAACGCATCGCAGCCTTTGCCGAAGGCCGGCCCTATATCGTCCAGATCAAGGGGCTCGCCGGCGGCGCCGTCGTCGACCACGAGGTCGAGGTCTCGAGCGTCGGGGGCGGCGTCGACGCCGGCGAGCGCTGGGAGGAGGTCGAGCGCCTGTTCAGCGAGGCCCGCTGCATGGTCTCGAACACCGCCGACCGCGGCTACGAAACCGACGCCTCCGACAGGCCGGATGGGGAGACGCCGCGCTCCTTCCCGGCCAAGCTCGCAAAGCTGCTGCTCGCCCGCCATCGGGCCGGCGCGCCGCCGATCACGCTCTACCCTTGCGAGCTGACCCCCGACAACGGCAAGACGTTGCGCGCCATCGTCTTGAAGGTCCTCGACCGCTGGAGCGTTGCGCCGCCGGCCCGGCGCTGGATCGGCGACGATTGCGTCTGGGTCAATTCGCTGGTCGATCGCATCGTCTCGCAGCCGCTCGAGCCGCTCGGGGCGGTGGCCGAGCCTTACGCGCTGTGGGCGATCGAAGACCAGCCGGGCCTCGAGCTACCCTGCCGGCACGCCAACGTCGTCGTGACGACCGATCTCAAGCGCTATGAGCGGCTGAAGCTCTTCATCCTCAACCTCGGCCACACCTATCTCGCGGAGATCTGGCGCCGGCGGAATGGCGCGCCCACGATGACGGTGCGCGAGGCGATGGCCGACGCATCCATGCGCGCCGAACTCGACGATCTCTATCAAAAGGAAGTGCTGCCCGTCTTCAGCGGGATCGGGATGGAGGCGGAGGCGCGCGCCTATCGCGACACGGTCATCGACCGGTTCCGCAATCCCTTTCTCGATCACCGCCTCGCCGAGATATTCACCAACCACCGGGCCAAGAAAGAGCGGCGTTTCGGCGGACTGATCGCTCTTGCTGAAGCCAATGAGCTTCGTGCAAGCCAGCCGCGCCTCAAGGCCGCGCTCGCTTCGAATGAAGGAGCCGCTTCAACCCCTGCCGGATGAGCCATCATCCCACGAAGCACGATCCGGGCCACCGGAATCGCAAGCAGACGAGAGTCGCCACGGCTCTCACAAACGGAGGAAAAGCATGAAAAAGTCTCTCATCACCACCGCTCTCGTGGCGCTCGCCGCCGCTAGCGCGCCGGGCTACGCAGCGGACCAACCGACCATTCCCGTCATCGTCAAGGACACCACGTCGGCCTACTGGCAGATCGTGTTCGCCGGCGCCCGCCAGGCCGGAAAGGATCTCGGCGTCAAAGTGCCCGAACTCGGCGCGCAGTCCGAGTCTGACATCAACGGCGAGATTACGATCCTCGAGAACGCAGTCGCCGGCAAGCCCGCCGCGGTCGTCATTGCGCCGACGCAGTTCAAGGCGCTCGGCCAGCCGGTCGACGAGGCAGCGAAGAAAGTTCCGATCATCGGCATCGATTCCGCAGCGGACTCCAAGGCCTTCACCTCGTTCCTGACCACCGACAATGTCCAGGGCGGCCGCATCGCCGCCGATGGCATGGCCGAGGCGATCGCCGCCAAGTATGGCAAGGCCGAGGGCGACGTCGCGCTCATCACGCACCTTCCCGGCGTCGGCTCGCTCGAGGCCCGTAACAAAGGCTACAAGGAACAGCTGGCGGCCAAATATCCCGGCCTCAAGCTGGTGGCGGACAAGGTCTCGGACGGCAATGCCACGACCGGCCTCAACATCATGACCGACCTCATCACCTCCATGCCGAACCTGCGCGGCGTGTTCGCCGACAATCTCATCCAGTGTCAGGGCGCGAGCCAGGCGATCGCGGAGAACAAAAAGGGCGACACGATCAAGCTCGTATGCTTCGACGCCGATGACAAGCTCATCGGGTATCTCAAGGACGGAACCATCGCCGCCCTCTTGCTGCAAGACCCCTATCGAATGGGCTACGACGGCGTAAAAACCGCGCTCGCGGCCTCCAAGGGCGAAAAGGTTTTGGCCAACGTCGACACCGGCGCGAACCTCGTCACCAAGGCCAACATGGACGGCGAGAAGCAGCACGCGCTGCTCTATCCGAAAGTGAAGTAAGCATCAACAGGCGCGCCAGCGCTCTGGCGTCGGCGCGCCCCTCTTACCTCCAAGAGCCATATCTACGAGCGGGCGCGCCGGGATGTCTTGCGCAACGCTGGATCGCGGCGGATGATGTACGTCTGGATCAAGAAAGATTCGCCCAAGAGCGCGACCATGGTCTCAGTTGTCACCGCCGCCCCAACCGATGGCGCGCCACGGCTCGCATTACACAGGCCGGACAAGTCTCTCGACGTGACTCACGGTAACTGGCTCAATTGCCGCGCCAAGCTCTTCACCTCCGACGAGCCGACAGGCCGCGTCTACGCCGGCGCCAAGCGGAAATCTATCGGCTGCTGGCCTCCCTGCTCGCGAAGGGCGCGGGCGTCATCATGGTCTCGTCCTACCTACCGAAGGTTCCAGCGGGCCGACTCGTCGCAACTCCGCGGACAGAGGGACGCTACCCAGGAAACAATACTCACCGAGGCCATCGGCGTTTAGGGCGCCGCGGAGTCCAGCGGAAATGACGGATCAGACCATTCAAACCATCTCTCAGGATGAACGGCGCAGCCATCGGCTAAACGTGCTGTTTGGCCTCACTCTCCTCGGCCTGCTGCTCATACTGTGGCTCGCGCTGTCGTTCGCGACCACGACATTCTGGACCTCGAACAACATGTCCAATCTCCTGCGCCAGGGGGCGATGATCGCGATCCTGGCGATCGGCGAGACCTTCACCATCATCACCGGCGGCATCGATCTTTCGGTCGGCGCGATCGCAGGCTTCATCTCGATGACGGTCGCCCTGTTGCTGACCAACGATCTCGGCTTCGCCTCCTCGATCGCCGGCGCGGTGGCGATCTCGCTGGCCATCGGCGTGTTCATCGGCGTCTTCCACGCCTTCGGCGTCGCGCAGATGGGTCTGCCCCCGTTCATCATGACGCTAGCGACGATGTATGCGCTGCGCGGCATCGGCTTTCTCATCACCAACGGCGCAACGATTTCGGTCACCAACACCGCCTTCACCGGCTTCTCGCGCGCGAGCTTCCTCGGCTTTCCTTGGACGGACGGGACGTGGTTCGCGATCCCGGCGCTGTTCTGGATGGTCCTCGTCGTCGCAGCCCCTCTTTATGTCCTCCTCACAAAGTACCCTTGGGGCCGCTATCTCCTCGTCATCGGTTCGAACAAGGAGGCCGCGCTTCTCTCCGGCGTCAACGTCACGGCGATGATCTATCTTGCCTACGTCATATCGGCCTTTTGCGCCGCCATCGTCGGCGTTCTGCTCGCCATGCGGATCGGCATCGGCAATCCGGGCCAGGCCGACGGGTGGGAATTGCAGGCGATCGCCTCGTCGGTCATTGGCGGCACGAGCCTCTTTGGCGGGTCCGGCACGGTGCAGGGGCCCCTGATCGGCTCGTTCATCCTGACGACTTTCAACAACGGCGCGAACCTGCTCAACCTCAATCCGTTCTGGCAGCGCATCGTCACCGGCGCTTTGATCATCATCGTCGTCTATTTCGACACGCTGCGGCGAAGGAGGCGCTAAGCCTCGGGAAGAGCTCCTCGCAGCCGGAGAACCGACATAGGCCTTACTGGCGAAACCGGAATAAGGCGGTCGACGCTTCGTCGATCCCTCAGCGGCGGCTCTACACAGGCGCGACCATGCCCGCTGTGGGGCTCGGAACGTTCGGCTCCGATGATGACGGGGCGGTGGCCCCAGCCGGAGTATCGGGCTCGATTTCGAAGGAGCCATAGTCCTTCGTAGAATTGCCGTCACCCAAGGGTTCGCACTCCCTCAGGTCATCTCCAGCGAACGACAAGCCGTGTATTTGCATATTATTTATGTCCGTTTGTACCACTGAGCACACGGGCGGGTCCGAGCCGAATAGTACCTTTCCACTTTTCTGCCTGTACCCCATCCACACGCCCAATAAATAACCAGTGTGGCCTGAACGGGCCTCCGTGGTTTTCAATATCCTGACCGCTTCCGCCATATTGTGCTTGTTTACGTCACCCCAAGACACGATCGTCTCCCTTTCCTGGCGTGATAGATCTGTATCTCGCCTCCCGTCCTTATGCGACAAGCCCGCGCGCGAGCGCGCCAGACGTCTAGCCTCTCCCCTTCGGCCGCCTGCCGTGGCACGATGCCATGAATTCCCCTGCCCCGGAGCCCGCCGCTTGCGCATCGCCACCTGGAACGTCAACTCTGTCCGTCAGCGGCTGCCCCACCTTCTCGACTATCTGAAGGAGGTCGGCCCGGACGCGCTCTGCCTGCAGGAGATCAAGTGCCTCGACGAGCAGTTTCCGCGGCTCGAGGTCGAGGACCTCGGCTACAATGTCGAGACGCACGGGCAGAAGGGGTTCAACGGCGTCGCCATCCTCGCCAAGCGCCCGTTCGAGGTCGCCCGCGGCCTGCCGGGCGACGACGCCGACATCCAGTCGCGCTACATCGAGGCGGTGATCCCGACCGACGGCGGCGCCGTCCGGCTCGCCAGCATCTATCTGCCGAACGGCAATCCGCCCGACACGGAGAAATACCCCTACAAGCTCGGCTTCATGGACCGGCTCATCCGCCATGCGAAGAAGCTCATGGACTATGAGGAGCCGCTGGTGCTGGCGGGCGACTTCAACGTCATCCCCGAGGCCCTCGACGCGGCGCGTCCCGAGCTCTGGACCTCCGACGCGCTCTTCCTGCCGGAGACGCGCGCCAAATACCGCGAGCTTCTGGCGCTGGGCCTCACCGACGCCCTGCGCGCGACGACCGACGCCGGCGGCCTCTACACCTTCTGGGACTATCAGGCGGGCGCCTGGCAGAAGAACAACGGCATCCGCATCGACCACCTCCTGCTCTCGCCCCAGGCGGCCGACCGGCTGACATCGGTCGAGATCGACAAGGCGATGCGCAGCCGCGACAAGGCCTCGGACCATACGCCGATCCGGATCGAGCTCGCGGCGTGACGATGCCCGGCCGGGGTCCGTTGTTTCGATTGCGCGACGCAGCGGAGAGGCGTTATTTGTGCTCATGTAACGCATGAAGATAATTGCGTAATCAATTGTAAAATAAGGATTTTCACCCCGCAATCGCGGACCAAAATGGCGCCATTCCGCCCGATCCCGGACGGTTTCAGGCGGCTGAGTATAGAATTTCTATACTTTCGCGCCCTCGGGCGTACCGCGAATGCCGGCCTCCGCCTTCGGCTTTCTCGATTGACTGCTGCCTGTTATGGGGCTTAACAGGGAGCTTCGCACCCTGTTATCTCGCTCAACCGTTACATGAGCAACTCATCGCAAACGACTGATATTCGCTGGTTTCATGCCTCGCACCGGGCGCGGCGCGGCCCACGTTTCCCTGTTAGCAGGGGATAACAGGGAGAATTCCGGTTTCGGCGAAGTTGCAGGCGCCGCCCCGCGCGAAGCCATGAGTATAGATTTTCTATCCCGCTGCGCGCCTCGCGATGAGGATTTTGTGGAAACGCGGTCTGCTCGAGCCCCGCGGGGCGCCTCAACGCGATCGCGTCGGGCCCTAGTGGAACATCGTGGCGAGCAGCGACCGCCGCTGTCCCGTCTTGCGGGCGATTTGCGCAGCGACCACGCTCCAGCCCCTCGCGATGTCGTCGCTGCTCGCCTCTTCCGCCCGCTGGCGCGCAACCCGATAGGCCTCGCCGCCGAGGCTCGACAGGAGCGCTTTCGCCTCCCAGTCGATTCCGAGCTGCAATCCGCGGGGTTGTTGCCGGGTGAACATGATATGATCCTCTCGAATGGTTGGCGATCGTTCGCGGTCGAGAGAGACCAAATCATAACGCTTCGTTAACCGCCGTGATGGTCCTCACAGTCCGGCGCAGCCGGTGGGCCGCCGGACCTCCCTCCGCCGCCTGACCAGCGCCCGCACGACTGCGCTCATTCCGACATGGAGCGCGCCCTCGGCCATCGTGGCGTCCACGGCTTCGAGCGCGAGGATCTCCTCGCCTTCGAAATCCGCCCGCAAGGCCTCCGCCGGATAGAGGAGCGCCGGATCGCGCGGACCACCGCGCGCGCCGGCCTTCTGGCGCTCGACCTGTTCGGTGCGGAACGCCTCGAGCACGATGAGCCCCCCAGGCTTCAGCGCGCCGACCGCCTTGGCGTGCAGCCGACGCCGGTCCGGCTCGACAAGATGCAGGAAGATGAGCGCGATCAAGTCGTAACGCGCCTCCGGCCAGTCCCAGGCCAGCGCGTCGGCCTGAATAGCGTTAATCGAGACGCCGCGGTGGGCGGCGAGGCGCTGCGCCTTCTCGACGCCGAAGGCTGAAAGGTCGAGCGTATCGACTTCGAGCCCACGTGCGGCGAGCCAGACCCCGTTGCGCCCTTCCCCGTCGCCCGGAACGAACGCGCGCATGCCGGGCTTGAGATGCCCGGCCTGCGCCGCAAGAAACGCGTTCGGCTCGAGTCCATAAGCGTAAGGCTCGCCGCGGTAGCGTTCGTCCCACATCGCGGCGCCCGTCAAGGCGCTGTCGGTCATGACGCCTCCTTATGTTGGGCGGGATTATCTCCTCCATGCGCAATTTGGCGTGCGAAATGCGCCAACATGTGTGAATGCCTTAAGTTAAGTCGCCGACTGCGGCTGCAGCGCTGCGCTCAGCTAGCGCGGCTACAGGACGCCGGCTCATCTCAGTTATAGATCGCGTCGGCGCGCTTCTCGAAGGCTTCCGAGAATTTGTGGAAAGCCGCGTCGAACATCGAGCCCATCATCGAGCCGAGGAACCGGCTGCGAAACTCATAGTCGATGAAGAAGGTGACGAGCGAGCGCTCCGCATCCGGTTCGTCGCGAAAGGTCCAGATGTTCTCCATGTGGCTGAACGGCCCGTCGATATATTCGACGACGACGCGCAGCCGCGGCTTGTCGAGCACGACGCGGCTGGTGAAGCGCTCGCGGATCATCTTGTACCCGACCGACATGTCGGCGATCAGCGTCGCGCGCCCCTCACCTTGCGGCCTGCGGCTGCGCACGCGCAGAGCCGTGCAGAGCGGCACGAATTCCGGATAGCGCTCAACGTCGGCCACGAGATCGAACATCTTTTCGGCCGGGTGGCGCACGCGACGTTCGCTGCGGAAAGACGGCACGCCTCAAGCCTCCGCGGCCGTCCTCGACGCTGGATTTAGGGCTTCTGCTCGGGCGCAGCGGGAGCGGCGGGGCGGGGCCGGGGACGCCGGCGCATTCGACTGGCCCTGGAGCTGCTTCAACTGATCAAGAATATTGCCTGAATTGATCGGCGCCGGCGCGGTCTGGCTTGCCGGCGCAGCGGGGCCCTTGCCGAGAATCGAGTGCGGCGCGCGGCTCCAGCCGGCGATGACCGACATCAGGATCGAAGTGGCGAAGAAGAGCGCCGCAAGAACCGCGGTCGCGCGCGAAAGCGCGTTCGCCTGGCCCCGTCCGGTCATGAAATTCCCGGTTCCGCCGCCCGTTCCGAGCGCGCCGCCTTCGGAGCGCTGCAGGAGGACGACCGCGACGAGGGCGATCACAATGAGGATATGGATAACGATCAGCACCGATTGCATGGAGATTCCCGAACGGACGTTCCGCCGAGCCTTGGGGCGGCGTCCTCAAAAAGATGGCGCGCTCCTATCATGGCGCAAGCGGCGCGTCCATCGCGTCGGATGCGGGATTGCGCTCAGCGATAGGCTGCGGCGATCGCCAGGAAATCCGCCGCCTTGAGGCTCGCCCCGCCGACGAGCGCGCCGTCGACATTGTCGAGCCCGAGGAGCTCGCGCGCGTTCGAAGGCTTCACCGAGCCGCCGTAGAGAATGCGGACTTTCGCGCCGGCGGGCCCATAGATTTCGCCAAGCAGCGTGCGGATCGCCTCGTGCATCCTGGCGACGTCTGCGGGCGTCGGCGTCAGCCCCGTGCCGATCGCCCAGACCGGCTCATAGGCGACCACGATGTCGACGACGATGGGCGGCTCCCCCCGGGCGGCAGCGACTCCCGCAGCTGGCGGGAGACGACCGCGTTTTCGAGGCCGTTCTCGCGCTCGGCCCGCGTCTCGCCGACGCAGACGATCGGAATGAGACCCGCCTTGAGCGCGGCCTCCGCCTTGGCGCGCACGAGCGGCGTTCGTCTCGAGATGGAGGGTCCGTCGCTCGGAATGGCCGACGATGACATAGGTCGCCCCCGCGTCCTTCAGCATGGGGGCAGAAATGTCGCCGGTGAAGGCGCCGCTCGCCTCCACCGCGCAGTCCTGCGCCCCGAGCGCGATCTTGCCGCCCTCGAGCTTCCAGGCGGCCTGGGCGAGCAGCGTCGCCGGCGGGCAGACCGCAAGCTCCGCCGCGCCCGCTTCGCCCGCGTCGACAGCGCGGCGCATCGCCTCCATTTCGCCGAGCGACCCCGAAAGCCCATTCATTTTCCAGTTTCCGGCGACGAACGGGCGGACGTCAGGGGTCATCAAAGTCTCTTTCAGGTTTTCGGCAGGCAGGGTGTTATCACTCGCCTCCGAGCTATGCAAAGCGCCCGTCGAAGGCTAGAAGGCGCGCCTTATCCGGTTGAACGCGGAAGGCGAAGGACGTCAATGCTCGAATCCATGCGCAAGGCGGCTCAGGGAATCGTCGGCAAGGCGATCATGACCGTCGTCATGGGGCTCATCATCGTCAGCTTCGTCATCTGGGGCGTCGGCGACATGCTGCGCGGCTTCACCGCCTCGACCGTCGCCAGCGTCGGGAGCGCAAAGATATCGGATCAGGAGTACCGATCCGCCTATCAGCGAACCATCCAGCAATATCAGCGCCGACTGCGCCAGCCGTTCACCAACGAGCAGGCGCGCGCCATCGGCCTCGACCGCGAGGTCCTGCAAAGGCTGCTCAGCGAAGCGGCGATCGACGAGGAGGGGCGGAAGCTCGGCCTCAACGTGTCCGACGAGGCGTTGCGCGCCATGATCGAGACGAACCCGAATTTCCGCAACAAGTCGGGCGTCTTCGACCCTCAGCTCTTCGCCGAGGCGCTGCGCAACAACGACATGAACGAGCGCATGTTCGTTACGGATCTGCGCAAGACCGCGCTCAGGCAATTCATCGTCGCGGCGCTGACGGCCGGAATCACCGCGCCGAAGGCCGAAACGAAGGCCGAAGCGGATGTCCGGGACCAGACGCGCTCGATCGACTATTTCATCCTGCCCGCTTCCGCCGCCGGCGCGATCGCTCCGCCTTCGGAGGAGGCGCTGAAGGCCTTCTTCAACGACCGCAAGTCGAGCTACCGCGCGCCCGAATACCGGGCGATCGACGTCGTCGCGCTCGACCCGCTGACGCTCGCCAATCCCGCCGACGTCAGCGACGCCGACGGCGAGGCGGCCTACGACAAGGTCGCCGGCAAGGATCCGCGCTACGGCTCGCCCGAGAAGCGCGACCTGCAGCAGATCCTCTTTCCGAACGAAGGCGAGGCGGACGCGGCGGCGGCCAAGGATCAAAGCCGGCGCGAGCTTCGACGACATCGTCAAGGAGCGGAGCCTCAAGCCCGAGGAGACCGACATCGGCGAGACGACGAAGGCCGGTATGATCGACAAGGACGAGGCCGAGGCCGTTTTCGCCCTGCCGCAGGGCGGCGTCAGCGGCGTGCTCAAGAGCCGAGTTCGGGCCCGTCATCATTCGCGTCAAGGGCGTCACGCCCTCCGCCGTCAAGCCCTACGCGGAAGTCGCCGACGAGATCAAACGGCAGATCTCGGCGTCCCGCGCCGGCGACAAGATCCAGGCCGTGCACGACAAGATCGAGGACGCGCGCGTTTCAGGCAAGCCCCTCGCCGAGGCGGCCAGGGACGCAGGCCTCACGGCGCAGACGATCCCCGCCGTCGACGCCCAGGGGCGGGATCCGAGCGGCGCCGAGGTCAACCTGCCCGACAAGGCGGATCTCCTGCGCGCGGTCTTCGCCTCCGACGTCGGCCTCGACGAAGCGCCGCTGCAGACCAAGGGCAACGGCTTCGTCTGGTTCTCCGTCGCCAAGATCGAGCCCGCGCACGATCGCAGCTTCAACGACGCCAAGGCGGAGGTCGAGGCACAGTGGCGCGCGGAAGAGGTCGACAAGGCGCTCGCGGCCAAGTCTGACGATCTCGTCAAGCAGCTTCGCGGCGGCGGAACAATCGCGGACCTCGCCAAAAGCGCCGGGGCGGAGCTGAAGACCGCCGCCGACATCCATCGCGACGACAAGAGCCTGCCGGAAACGGTGACGGCCGCGATCTTCCGCGAGCCCGCCGACGGCGAGGGCGCCGCGGCTGCGCCCGGCGGACGGGCGGTCTTCAAGATCACGTCCGACAAGACGCCCCCGGTCGACTTCGCCGATCCCCGGGTCAAGGACATGGCCCAGCAGCTGGACGCTGCTCAGCGCGACAGCCTGCTCGAGCAATATGTCGAGGCGCTGCGCCGCTCGCTCGGCGTCGTCGTGCACCAGGAGGTCCTGCAGTCCGCCGAGGGCGGCTGATCGCCAGTGATGGACTCGCCCATGACGATGATCCCCGACTTCGAGGCTTTCGCGCGCGCCTATCAGGCGGGCTCGGCGAGCGTCGCGGTGACGACGCTCGTCGCCGACCTCGAGACGCCGGTCTCGGCCTATCTCAAGCTCGCGCGCGGTCGCGCCGGCAACATGTTCCTGCTCGAGTCGGTCGAGGGCGGCGCGCAGCGCGGGCGCTATTCGATGATCGGCCTCGACCCCGACCTCATCTTTCGCTCCACCGGCGACCGCGCCGAGATCAACCGCCGCGCGTTGATCGATCCGGACGCATTCACGGCCCTTCCCGGCGAGCCGCTGAAGGCGCTGAGGGCGCTGCTCGAGGAATCGCGGATCAATCTGCCGCCCGGGCTGCCGCCGATGTCGGCAGGCGTGTTCGGCTATCTCGGCTACGACATGGTGCGCCGGATGGAGCGGCTCGCGCCGGCCAAGCCCGATCCGATCGGCGTGCCGGAGGCGCTCCTGATCCGCCCGACCGTCATGGTCGTGTTCGACGCGGCGCGCGACGAGATGGCGATCGTGACTCCGGTGCGCCCGGCGCCAGGCGTGACGGCGAAGGCGGCGCACGAGAGCGCGCTCGCGCGACTCGACGCGGTCGTCGCCGCGCTCGAGGCGCCGCTCGACCATGCGGCCGCCGCCGAAGCCGACCCGATGCTGAAGGCGGACGAGCCGATCTCCAACACCACCGAGGCCGAATACAAGGCGATGGTGGCGAAGGCGAAGGACTATGTCGCCGCCGGCGACGCCTTCCAGGTCGTGCTGTCGCAGCGCTTCACCAGCCGTTTCGACCTGCCGGCCTTCTCGCTCTACCGGGCGCTGAGGCGCGTCAATCCGTCGCCCTATCTCTGCTTCCTCGACTTCGGCGGCTTCCAGATCGTCGTGTCGAGCCCCGAAATCCTGGTTCGGGTGCGCGAGGGCAAGGTCGTGATCCGCCCGATCGCCGGCACCCGGCCGCGCGGCAAGAGCCCGGGCGAAGACCAGGCGCTGGCGGCGGAACTGCTCGCCGACCCCAAGGAGCGCGCCGAGCATCTGATGCTGCTCGATCTCGGCCGCAACGACGTCGGCCGGGTCGCCAGGATCGGCACGGTCAGGGTCACTGACAGCTTCTTCATCGAGCGCTACAGCCACGTCATGCACATCGTCTCGAATGTCGAGGGCGAGTTGCGTGACGACGTCGATCCTGTCTCCGCACTGGCGGCGGGCTTTCCCGCCGGCACCGTGTCGGGCGCGCCGAAGGTGCGGGCTATGGAGATCATCGACGAGCTCGAGAAGGACAAACGCGGCATCTACGCCGGCTGCATCGGCTATTTCGGCGCCGGCGGCGAGATGGACACCTGCATCGTGCTGCGCGCCTCGATCGTCAAGGACGGGCTCATGCACGTGCAGGCCGGCGCCGGCATCGTCTACGATTCGTCGCCTGCCGCCGAGCAGGCCGAATGCGTCAACAAGGCCCGCGCGCTCTTCCGCGCCGCCGAGGAGGCGGTGCGCTTCGCCGCCCGAGGCAAGCGGGGGCAGTAGGCGCCGGCGCGACGCGACATTCAATTGTCACAGGACGCGGCGGTCGCTATATGTTCCGACTCGGAAAGCGAGCGAGCATGCCTTCGCAGACAGCGACGATCTGGGCTGCAGCGGCGGGCGCGGCGGCAGTCGCCGTGGGCGCGGCGCTCTATGTCTGGCAGCCGGCCTTCCTGTTTCCCGCCCCCATCCCCGCCGTCGTCTCCGAACCCATGCCTGCCGCTGCTGCAGCAGGCCCGGCAAACGCCGAGGCCGTTGCGCCGGCGGCCAAGACGGCCTCGCCAGCGGCCCTCACCTCCGCCCCTAACAAGCCGGCCTTCGACGTCGTCGACGTCGAGCCGACCGGCGAATCCGTGGTCGCGGGCCGCGCCGCGCCGAACGCCAAGGTCGAACTGCGCGACGCGGGCAAGACGCTTGCCGAAGCCACGACCGACAGCGCCGGCCAGTTCGTCATCATTCCGCCGCCGCTCGCCCCCGGCGACCACAGCCTGACGCTGGCGACGGGGGCCGGACAGGCGCCGGCCGAAACGTCCAACGCCATCGCGGTCGCCGTTCCGGAGCCAACGCCCCGGGCGGTCGCCGCCGCTCCCGCGCCGTCGAAAGACGCCGCGACGCCCGCCCAGGCCTCCGCGGATCCTGCTCCCTCGGCGAAGATCGCCGTCAAGTCGGTCGAGGCCAGCGCGGGCGGCAGAATGGTCGCCAAAGGCGGGGCGAGCCCCAACGCGACCGTTCGCCTTTACCTCAGCGGCGCCTTTGTCGGCGACGCGAAAACGAGCGCCGACGGGCGATGGTCGCTCACCATCGAGCACGGCATGACGCCGGGCGCCTACGCGGTGCGCGCCGACGAGATCAATCCAGCCGACGCCTCGGTCGTCGCCCGCGCCGAGGCGCCGTTCGAATTCCCGGCGGCGCCGCAGGCGCGCGCGCCCGCGAGCGTCGTTGCGAGCGCGGACGATCAGGCCGCGCCGCCTGCGGGCTCGCCCGCGGATGTGGTGGTGGAGTCGGTCCAGACGCATCACGTCGAGAGGGGCCACACGCTTTGGGGCATCAGCCAGAAATATTATGGCGACGGAACCCGCTACGCACTCATCTTCGCGGCCAACGCCAACCAGATCCGCGACCCCCACTGGATCTATCCCGGCCAGATGTTCGTGGTGCCGAAGCCCCGGCCGACGCCTTAGGGGGTCGTTACGCGAGCGCGCCGTCGGCGGGATAGAAAATCTATACTCATGGCCTCGCGCCGGGCGCGGCCTGCAACTTCGCCAAAACCGGAATTCTCCCTGTTATCCCCTGCTAACAGGGGAACGCGGGCCCGGCCGCGCTCGGATTGAATGCACGAAAACGTTGAATTTCAGTCGCTTGCGAGGAATTGCTCATGTATCGGTTGAGCGAGCTAACAGGGAGCAAATCTCCCTGTTATGGCCCATAACAGGGCGAAGACAATCGGGAAAGCCGAAGCCGAAAACCCGCTTTCGCGGCCCGTCCGAGGGCGCGAAAGTATAGAATTTCTAAACTCCCCGCCCGAAACCGTCCGGAGCCGGGCGGAATGGCGTCATTTTGGCCCGCCGTTGCGGGATGAAAATTATGATATTCCAAATGCTTATGAAATGATCTTCATGCGTTGCATGAGCAAAAGTTAACGCCTCTACGTTGCGTCGCTCCGGTTCGCAACGCGGCTTCGTCTCCATCCCAACGAGTCCCGCTCGAACCGAGGAAGAGTCGCTGGGCGCAGCGCCTGCACGATTGCTTAATCCGTAGTATATCATGGACTTGTACTGAACTTGATCATGTAGAAGATGAAGGACGGAACAGGGAGGTTATTCCCGCCGAAGAGAGATCGCGGGCGGCGGGCGGCGCGGCGAGAGCGTGATCGTCATGAATTCTACACTCTCCTGAAGGCGGCCGAGGCGTCTCTGGCGAATGGCGGCGCCTTAGACACGACCGGCCTGTAGATCGAGAAATCAAGGGCGACCTGTAAGCGAGCGCGGCGGGCGCGGTCGGTAAACCGCGACAGCCCGGCGTCGCGCCGCGAGCGCTTGCCCCGCGGCTCGCCAGGAGCGAAGGTCGCCCCATGCAACCCGCCGACCCCGCCGACATCCTCGCCGAACTCAATGTCCAGACATTCGACGACGCGCTCGGCCGGCGCATCATCGAGACCCACATCTGGGCGGTGCGTGAAGGCCTGCGCGGGGCGACCGCCTACGAACTCTTCGACGGCTATTGCCAGCGCCTGGTGATCCACGGGGCGCCGCTGTGGCGCGCGCACACGTCGATGGAGACGCTGCATCCGCAATGGAGCGGCTACGGCTACACCTGGCGCCGGGACCTCAACGCCATCGAGCCCCAGCAATATCCGCACGGCAGCGACGACGGCCGAAAATTGGGTGACGAGCCCCTTTTTCGACCTCATTCGTCGCGCCCACGAGGGCGAGCCGAATCCTTCGATGCGTCGGCGCCTGAGCGAGGGTCCGTCCCAGCGCGATTTTCCGGTGCTGGAGGAATTCTTCGCCGCCGGCGCCACGGATTACCTTGCCTATATCTTCCCTTACGGCGCGTCCTACGACCGTTCGCAGGGATCGGGGGTCGTGTTTTCTTTCGCAGCCGACCGGAAGAGCGGCTTCAGCGAGGACGACGCGCGGCTCGTTCAGGCGACGCTCCCCGCCCTCGCGCTGGCGATCAAGACCCATGCCGGGCATGTGATCGCCTCGGGGCTTCTCGAGACCTATCTCGGAGCGGACGCCGGGCGGCGCGTTCACGCGGGCGCCGTCCAGCGCGGCTCGGTCGACAAGCTGCGCGCGGTGATCTGGTTTGCCGATATCCGCGGCTTCACCCCGATCAGCGACGCCGCCCCCGGCCCGGTCGTCGTCGAACTGCTGAACGACATCTTCGAGGCCCTGGCCGCCGCGCTCCGCCCGCGCGGCGGCCAGGTGCTCAAATTCATCGGCGACGCCATGCTCGCGACCTTTTCCTTCGAAGAGGCGGACCGCGCGGAGACCTGCCGGCGTGCGCTCGACGCCGCGATCGAGGCGATGCAAAACCTCGACGCGCTCAACTTGGGCCGCGCGGCCGCGGGGGCCCCGGTCGCCGCCGTCGATCTCGCCCTTCATATCGGCGAGGTGCTCTACGGCAATGTCGGGGCGACCGACCGGCTCGACTTCACCGTCATCGGCCCCGCCGTCAATGAAGCCACACGCATCGAGGCGTTGTGCGAGCCGCTCGGCCGCGCGCTTCTCATCTCCCCCGAGTTCGCCGCCGCGGCGACGGGCGGCGACAGCCGCCTCGAATCTCTCGGCCGCCATGCGCTGCGCGGCGTCCGCGAGCCGAAGGAGATTTTTGCGCTGGATTTGGGGGGCAAAGATCGCTCGGCTTACGTTCCCTGAACTAACTCCTAGGGCGATCCCAATAACCTCTCGCGCCAACTCCACGGCCTCATCCTGAGGAGCGATGCGCACCAACGCGCGTCGAAGGATCGTCGAGCGAAGCCTCGTTGGCGCTCCAGAGCGTCCTCGAGACGCCGCGCTTTGCGCGGCTCCTCAGGACGAGGCCGGCTTGGCAGTTACCTCTGAACTCAGAACGCCTTGGGCAGGCCGGCCTGGCGAAGAATGGCGTTCGCCGTGTGCCGGCTTGCGATGCCGACAGGCAAGGGGAAGTTGCGTCCAGTGATCGGACTGCGCCAGATTTCGTGACTGCCGCGTCCTCTGGAACCTTACCAAATCCTACGCTAGGGATTTGAGGCTGGCTCAGACTCCTTCACGGCGTGTAGGCGGCAAGCGCGATGCCGACCATGACCACGACTAGGCCGACAATATTCATCGGCAGCAGCTTTTCGCCGAACGCCGCCGCCGCGATGACCGCGATCAGCGCAAAGCTTGCGGCCGAGAAAGCCGGATAGGCGACAGAGAGCGGAACAACGGCGATCGCGCGAACGAACAGCAGCGCGTTGACGGCGCCGAGCGCGAGGCCGGCGCCAAAAAACGGCCACCAGTAACGCGCCGTGAGACCCGCAATCGAGCGGTAGATGACATACGAGCTGACGTTGAACAGCACCGCGCCGCAGAGAAGAAGATAGGCCCTGATCATCATGGCTCAAGCTCCCCTCGCTGAACTCGTCGCGGAATTGACCGCGCTGTGCATCTGCAACGCGAATTGCCCTCTCCCCGTACAATCATCCAATAACATACTGCGCCGATTGACGGCCAAACCGTACGCCGCTTTACCCGACACCCCCGGATGGTCATCGCAGGATCTTCCGAAAGAGCATGCTAAGGATTTTTGATGGCGCGGACAGCTATCATGAGGCAAACAGCTTCGACCAGTTCGCGAATGGCCGAAGCTCGATGAGACCAACGCGCATCGCCCCCTTGGCGACCAGCGGCAATCTCTCCAGCTGTTCCTCCGCGTCGGTCATGTCGGCGGCTTCGAGAATGAAAACGACCCGCGTCGGGATTTCGGTCAAATAGGCCTCGCGCAAGACGCCCTTGGCGAACAGATCCCACGAGCCCTTGAGTTCGTTCGGCAGTTCGCGCCGGACCTCCTCGACCGGGGCGTCCGGCGCGAGGTCGATAATCGCGAGCAGTTTCATTGCGCGTGTCCTCCGCTTCGATGTGCCGGGAGCCTCCCCAAACAAGAAGGCCGCCTCGAGGTTGTCTCTTGTCTGGCCCTCCATCGCGCCTGCCGCGCCTCGCGTGACGATCAGAGAATCCTCTAGCGTGATCAGCATATCTTCTGCGGCGGCTTTTCGAAGCGCAATGAGGGGTTCGTACTCCGGCGACCGATACCAGGCCTGCAGCGCCGTCATATCGGGAAACTCGATAATGACGACCCGATCCGGGGACCATACGCCCGGCTCCAGCATCCTGTGGCTGCCCGCGCGCGTGAGATAGCAGCCGCCAAACCGCGCAATCAGCGCCGCCGCTTTGCTCCGGTATTCCTCGAATTTCGCGGCGTCGACGATCTTGTGCTCGGCGATCAGATATGCGGGCATGTCTCTCTCCTCGCGAACAGACTCGTGCCGAGGCTGTGCTTCGGCATCCCTGACCCGTCCGGCCCGCGGCGGCGGCGTTATCAGAACCGCGCCCTCACCCCTCCGGGACGCCGGCCAACCGCATGCCTTCGATCACCCGCTCGCGCTGAGCGAGATAGGTCGGATTGTCGCTGACGACGCCGAGGCGGTAGCGCCCGATGGTGAATTCCGGCGCGATTCCGTGGCCGTATTGGGCTTCTCCGCGCGCCTCTTCGATCCGGCCGCAAAGGGCGAGGGCGGCGGCGTAGTGGAATTGCGCCACCGGGTAGTTGCGGTTCGCCTCGACCGACTTCCTCAGCCACGAGACGGCTTCTTTGTCGTCGCCAAGCAGAAGCTTGGCGGACCCGAGGAACGCGTACCAGACATAGGCGCCGACGTCGCGGGGGCTGAGCCGCAGCGCCTCTGCGACGTGCGCCGCCGTCTCTTCCGGGCGCCCGAGAGCCATCTTGGCGAACCCGATATGCGCATGCGCGAAGGCGAGATTCGGGTCCAGCGAGAGGGCCTGTTCCAATTCGGCGATCGCCTCTTCGGCCCGCTTGGTCAGCATGAAGACAAGACCAAGGCAGTAGTGCGCCATGGCGTCGCGAGGCGCCAGTGACAGCGCGCGCAGGATGAGCTTCTCCGCCGCGCCGACGCGCTCCGGTCGATCCTCGAACGCGTAGGTCTGCGCGAAGATCGTGTCGACGAAGACAAGCGCGACCATTGCGTCGACATTGTCCGGCTCGATCTCCAGCGCCCCCGCGAAGCACTCGCGCGCGTTCACAAGATATTCCGGGCGCACGCCCCTGTTGACCCAGTCGAAGCCGCGGAACCAAAGGTCGAGCGCGTCCGGGTTGGCGGTCCGCGCAGCGCGCCGCGCCTCGAATGAGACGATTTCGGTCTTCAGTTCGTTGGCGATGCGCGCGACGATCTCGTCCTGCATCGTGAAGAGATCGGTGACCGGCTTGTCGAATCGCTCCGCCCACAGGTGCGCGCCGGTCTCCGCCTCGATCAGCTGAACGTTGACGCGCATGCGCTCGCCGCTGCGCTGGACGCTGCCTTCGAGCACATAGCGGACCCCGAGGTCGCGGCCGATCTGCCTCGCATCAGCAGGCTTGCCCTTGTAGGAGAACGCAGTGTTGCGCGCGATGACGAAAGCGCCGGTCAGGCGCGAAAGGTCGGTCGTCAGGCTCTCGGTCACGCCGTCGACAAAATAGTCCTGCTCTTCCCCGCCGCCGATATTGGCGAAGGGCAGCACGACAATGGATAGGCGCGGCCGGCCGGGAGACTTTGGCGCGTCGGCAGGCTTCCCCCCTCTTCGGCGCGGCCAGTCACGGCGTAGACCCGCACGGGCCGCGCGATGTTCTTCAGCGCCTTCTCGCCGAGATCCGAGAATTCCGCCTCGATGCGGCCGCGGACATGCTCATAGGCCGATCCCGAAATGCAAACGCCGCCAGGTTCGGCGACCCCTTCGAGCCGCGAGGCGATGTTGACGCCGTCGCCGACAAGATCGTCGCCCTCGACGATCACGTCGCCAAGGTTGACGCCGACGCGGTAGACGAGACGCCGCTCGACGGGAACGCCTGCATTGCGCTCGGCCGCCATCCTCTGAATTGCAAGCGCGCATTCGACTGCCGAGACGACGGAAGGGAATTCGATGAAGATGCCGTCGCCCATCGTCTTGAAGACCCGCCCGCCGTGGGCGGCGACGATCGGCGCGGCTGCATCGCGCAGGTCCCGCACCGCTCTTGCCGTTCCCACCTCGTCCTCGCCCATCAGGCGCGAGTAGCCGACGATGTCGCCGGCGAGGATGGCAGCAAGCTTGCGGGGGGCGGTCGATTCCATACCTTCACCGCACCGCCGGGGCGGATCGCAGGCCGCGCCGGTTCCCGACCGCACCAGCGCTCGCCCTTTCGGCGGAGAGCGCCGCGCCGGCCAGCCGAGTTCGAGTCGATCGCATAAAGGGTCTCCCGTTTGCGGGCGCCGCGCTAAGGGCGCGCTATTGTCGGGAAGGCCGCCCTGCGAAGTCAACCAGCGCGGGAGCAGCGGTTCTGTAGCCGCGCTCGCTGAGCGCGGCCGACACGGTCAGCGACCGCGTCTACAGGGTAGCCCCGAAGCATGATAGGCAACCCACGGAAACAGCGGACCGGAGGACACACGAGACCCATGACCAAGCTGACCGACGAGACCCGCGCGTCCCTCAGGCGGCGCTCGCGCCTCGTCCATCTCGGGCGCGACAGCGAGCAGTCGCAGGGCTTCATCAACCTGCCGCCCTTTCGCGGTTCGACCGTTCTCTATCCCGACGCCGCGACGCTAAAAAGCCGCGACCAGCGCTACACCTACGGCACGCACGGCACGCCGACGACCGAGGCCCTGGCCTCCGCCTGGACCGATCTCTCCGGCGCGGCCGGAACCGTGCTCGTGCCCTCGGGGCTCGCGGCGATCGTCGTCGCGCTGATGACGGCGCTCAGCGCGGGCGACCATCTGCTCGTCTCCGACTCGGCCTACGCCCCTGCCCGGGGCTTCGCCAACACGACGCTTAAGCGCATGGGGATCGAGACGACCTATTACGATCCGTGCGTCGGCGCCGGAATCGAAGCGCTGATGCGGCCGAACACCAGGGCGGTCTTGACCAAGTCGCCGGGCTCGCAGTCGCTCGAAGTCCAGGACATTCCGGCGATCGCCGACGTCGCGCACGCTCACGGCGCCTGCGTCCTGATGGACAACACCTGGGCGACGCCGCTCTTCTTTCAGCCGCACGCCCATGGCGTCGACATGGCGATCGAGGCCGGAACCAAATACCTCTCGGGCCACTCCGACCTGCTGCTCGGGCTCGTCTCCGCCAACACGACCTGGTTCGACCGGCTTCACCGCACCGTCGACGCGATGGCGATCCCGGCAGGCCCGGAAGACGTCTTTCTCGCGCTGAGGGGCCTCCGGACCATGGAGCTGCGGCTGCGCGAGGCCGAACGGCAGGGGCTCATGCTGGCGCGCTGGCTCGCGACGCGGCCCGAGGTTCTGAGAGTCATCCACCCCGCCCTGCCCGACGATCCGGGCCACGGCTTATGGAAGCGGGACTTTTCCGGCTCGTCGGGCCTCTTCAGCATCGTGCTGAAGCCAGTGTCGGAGGCGGCGGTCGCAGCCTTCCTCGACGGGCTCGAGCTCTTCGGCCTCGGCTTTTCCTGGGCCGGCTACGAGAGCCTCGCCATTCCCTTCGACTGCTCGTCCTACCGCACCGCGACCCGCTGGGCGCCGGGCGGCCCGGCGATCCGCTTCAGCGTCGGCCTCGAGGACATCGAGGACCTGAAGGCCGACCTCGACCGCGGCTTCGCGCGTCTGAGGGCGACATAACTTGTAGCGAACATCGGGAATCCGAGGAGGAGCACATGAAGCAAAACTGCGCATGTCTCTGCGGCGCCTCGCGCTTCACCGTTTGCGGCGACCCGATCGGGCGCTTCTATTGCCATTGTACGATTTGCCAGAAGGTGTACGGAAAGCCATTCGCCGACGCCACGTTCTTCTGGGCCCGGTCGATCACGCTCCCGGAAAAGCACGAGATCGAATTCCGACGCTATCGGCCGCCGCCCGCGCTCGACCGCGGAATCTGCCCGCATTGCCGTAGTCCCGCGGTCGCATTCATGGCGGCCGGCCCCCTGAAGGTTGGTTTCGTTCCGTCGCAGAACTTTGAGAACGCCGCCGAACTGCCTGCGCCAGCCCGTCATATCTTCTATGAACGGCGCGTCGCCGACACATCGGACTCGATTCCAAAGATCAGCGGCTATTGGTCGAGCGAAGCCTATGTGACCCAAAAAGTCCTCGGCGCACTCTTCAGTTCTCGAAGCGGCGGCTAAAACGATGCGCAACTTCCTCATCGACACCGACACGGCCTCCGACGACGCGGTCGCGATCATGATGGCGCTTTCGGCGCCGGACGTCCGCGTGCTTGCGCTGACGACGGTCGCCGGCAACGTCGGCCTCGAACAGGCGACCCGCAACGCCCTCCTCACCGCCGACATCTGCGGCTCGGACGTGCCCGTTTACGTCGGCGCGGGCGCTCCCCTCACCCGCGCCCATGAGCACGCGCACTGGTTTCATGGCGCCGACGGCCTCGGCGACCACGGCTATCCCGCGCCCAGGCGCGCGCCCGAGCGCGAGCATGCGGTCGAGGCGATCCTGCGCCTTGCTCGCGCCGAGCCGGGCCTGACGCTGGTGACGCTGGGGCCGCTGACCAATATCGCGCTGGCCTTGGCGCAGGATCCCTCGCTCGCCTCCCGCATCGGCCGCTGCGTCGTCATGGGCGGCGCGCCCTGCTGCGAGGGCAATGTGACGCCGGCCGCCGAATACAACATCTGGGTCGATCCGGAGGCGGCGCGCACCGTCTTCCGCTCGAAACTGCCGATCGAGATGGTCGGCTGGCATGTCTCGCGGGGCGAGTCGGTGCTGAGCGACGCCGAGGTCGCCGCGATCGAGGCGCTCGGCACGGCGAAGGCGCGGTTCGCCATCGAATCGAACAGCCGCGCCCGCGAGGCCTACCATATCCAGACCGGCGAGACCGGCCTGTCGCTCGCCGATCCGACCGCGATGGCGATCGCGCTCGACCGCTCGGTCGGTCTCTCCTGGTCCCGCCATCGGGTCGCGATCGAATGTTCAAGCGAACTCACGCGCGGGATGACGGTCGTCGACCGGCTCGGGGTCAATTCCGACGCGATCAACGGGCCGGTCTGGGGTCCGGCCGCCGGCGAGAGCGCGGGCGCGGACGTCGTCTGGACCTTCAACTCCGCCCGGTTCAAGGCTATGCTGAAGGCGGCGCTGGCGACGTGACCCTTGTAGCCGCGCTCGCTGGCCCGTCGGAAGACGGGCGTCCTTCCGGACGCCCTATAGCCCGTCGACAGACGGGCGTCCTTCCGGACGCCCTATGGGAGCGCGGCTGACGCGGTCAGCGACCGCGCCTACAAGGCGCTGGCCCATTGTAGCCGCGCTCGCTGAGCGCGGCTGACGCGGTCAGCGACCGCGTGTACAGGGCGCTGGCCTGAGGAGCGGATCCATGTCGAGCGACCCCGGCCGCAACCGCCTCGGCGAGGAGACCTCGCCCTATCTGCTGCAGCACGCCCACAACCCGGTGCACTGGCGCGCCTGGGGCGCCGACGCGCTGGCGGAGGCCAAGCGGCGCGACTGCCCGATCCTGCATCTCCATCGGCTACGCCGCCTGCCACTGGTGCCACGTGATGGCGCACGAGTCGTTCGAAGACGCCGAAACGGCGAGCCGGATGAATGATTTGTTCGTCAACGTGAAGGTCGACCGCGAAGAGCGGCCCGACATCGACCACATCTACATGACGGCGCTCCATGCGATGGGCCAGCAGGGCGGCTGGCCGCTCACCATGTTCCTCGATCCCGAGGGCGCGCCGATGTTCGGCGGCACCTACTGGCCGCCGGAGCCGCGCTGGGGCCGCCCGTCGTTCCGGCAGATTCTCGAGTCGGTGGACACGGCCTGGCGCACCCGCCGGCCGGCGATGGAGGAGCGCGGGCGGATGCTGATGAAGCATCTCGCCGAACTGTCGGCGCCGAGCCCCGGGCGCAGCCTCACCCCGGACGATCTGACCCGCGTCGGCGACGGGCTTCTCGCCGCCGTCGACCGGGTCCATGGCGGGATCGGCGGGGCGCCGAAATTCCCCAATGCGCCGATCTTCCGCTTCTTCTGGAACGAGATGTTCCGCCGCGGCGAGCCGGCCTTCGGCGAGGCTGTGCGGGCGCTCGTCGAGGCGATGAGCGCCGGCGGCATCTACGACCATCTCGGCGGCGGCTACGCCCGCTATTCGACCGACGCCGAATGGCTCGTGCCGCATTTCGAGAAGATGCTCTACGACAACGCCCAGATTCTCGAGCTGCTGGCGCTGGTCCAGAGCCGATGGCCCGATCCGCTGCTCGCCGCCCGGGCGCGCGAGACGGTCGGCTGGCTCCTGCGCGAGATGCGCGTCGGCGAGGCCTTCGCCGCCTCCCTCGACGCCGACCAGGACGGCGAGGAGGGTCTCTTCTATGTCTGGCGCGAGCCCGAGATCGACGCGGCGCTGGGCGCGGCTGCGGGGCGCTTCAAGGCGGCCTATGACGTGACGCCCTCCGGCAACTGGGAGGGCAAGACGGTGCTGCGCCGTCTCGCGCCCCTGGGCTCGGCCGAAGAGGAGGCGGAGCTCGCCGCCTCGCGCGCCAAACTGTTCGCGATCCGTGAAGGCCGCGCCAGGCCAGGCCGGGACGACAAGGTGCTGGCCGACTGGAACGGCCTTGCGATCGCCGCGCTCGCCCGCGCCAGCGCCGTCTTCGGCGAGCCGGAATGGCTTGGCGTCGCCCGCGCGGCCTTCGCCTTCGTCATGGAGACGCTGCGGGGCGCCGACGGGCGGCTCCTGCACGCCTGGCGCGAGGGCCGCGCCGGCGCGCGCGGCATGCTCGACGATTATGCGTCGATGGCCCGCGCCGCGCTCGCTCTCTTCGAGGCGGGCGGGGACCCGAGCGATCTCGACGCGGCGGACCGGCTCGCGACCGAGGCGCTCGCCCTCTTCGGCGACGGCGCGGGCGGCGTCTACCTGACCGCGAGCGACGCGGCGGACGTGCCCGGCGCGCGTCCGCGCCAGCCCCATGACGGGGCGACCCCGTCCGGCGTCGGCCTCCTGATCGAGGTCTTCGCCCGCCTCTGGCATCTGACCTACGAGGCGCGCTGGCGCGAGGCGGCGGAAGGCCTCGTCAACGCCTTCTCCGGCGCGCCCGAGGGGATCGGCGGCAGCCCGCTCCTCCTCTTGGGCGCCGACATGCTGATGCGCGGCGGCTCGGTCGTCGTCGACGGCCCGCTCGACGATCCGCGGGCTCAAGGGCTCGCTGCGGTCGCGCTTCGCGCGCCCGACCCGTCGCTGACGGTGCTCCGCCTCGACCGGCGCCGCTGGCCGATCCGCTCGCCCCGCGACGACCTGCCCCGCCAGACCGAGCCCGCCGCCATGCTCTGCCAGGGCCAGACCTGCAGCCTGCCCGTCGCGACGCCGGAGGCGCTGAGGGCGCTCATTATGGAGCGGGCGGCGGGAGAGGCGTGACGGTCGCGCGCTTGACCGCTGCGAATCCGTCGTCGGCGTAGGCTTTACAGAGGCTTAGGCGCCAAAATCTGCAACTTTCAGCCCGTTCCCGGCGGGATCGAAACGCGAGCCATTTTTGGGAACGCGCGGAAATATAAACATAACGTCTAAGTGTTATTCGTAGAGAGCAAAGGCCGTCTCGAGAGCGGCCTTTGTCGTGGGCGTTACCGCCGGCGGGGCCGGTCAGGCGGCGAAGCTGACCTTCGCCCGCTGGCCCCGCCGAGGCGGCGAAGCCGAGGCCGGCGAAGCCGGCCAGCATCATCGCCCAGGTCGACGGCTCGGGCGCTGCGACAGGCGTTCCGCCCAGGTCGGCGAACACGCCGAAGCCCGGCGGGTCGCCGCTCGCAGTGAGCGAGAACATCAGGTCGACCGTCTGGTTTCCGGCGCCGACGAGGCCCAGATCGAGCGGACCCCCGCTAAAGAACGATTCTGCGGCTTCCAGCGTGGGAAACGGATAGGTCCTCGGCGTCCCGTTGACGGTGACCTCGAATGTGAGCGAGTCGAAGCCGATTCCAGACGCGCTGGTCGACCCGAAATCGAGCACGAGGGCTTCCGCGGTCGAAGTCGTGAACGAAAAATCCGCTTCGGCCGTGTACGTCAGGGGATCGACTGTCCCGCCATACTGGGCGGAAAACTCCACCGCGCCGAAGGTCCCGGCGCCCTGGGTCAGCTCCGCGAGAGCGACGGCCTGGCCCGGCGCGAGCTCGATCATGGGCAAAGCGCCCGCTCCGATGCTCGCCATGGTCACCGCGCTGGCCTCGCCGCCGACCAGCGCGGTCGCCGTCGTCGTCACCGTGGCGTTTACGCCTTGCGCCGTGCTCTGCGCCGTGGCGAGACCCGAACTCGCGTTGTGGACGGCGGCCTGCGCGTTCGCCGTCCCGGCGGTCGCGCCGGCGCCGCCGATCGCCGTCGCGTCCGCTTCGCCGTCGCCGCCATTGGCCGTGGTGTCGGCGCTGGCCGTGGCGTTGCCGCCGGCTCCTGTAGCGCCGCCGCTCCCGCCATTTCCGCCGTAGGCGGTCGCGGAGGACGATACGGAGGATGCGACGCCGCCTCCAGAGGCGAGGCTGGTGGCCGTCGCATTGCCGCCCGCGCCGCCCGCGCCGTCGCTCGACAATCCTCCGCCTCCGGCGATGGCTACCGAAGTGGCCGCGACGCTGTAACTGGTTCCACCGACGCCCGGCGCTGACACATTGGAATATGCCGTCGCATCGTTGCCGTTTGCCCCCGTCCCGGAGCCGACTGATCCGCCGCCGCCGCCTGTGGCGTTGGCGAAGCCGAAGGCCTGGCCGGCGCCGACGATGACGGTCGAGGAATTGGCGGTCCCCCCGACGCCGCCCTTCGCCCCGTCCGTCGAGCCGCCCAACCCGCCGTCGGCATAGGTCGTCGCCGTCACGATGGCCGCTCTGGCGTCGGTAACGTCAAGGGACGAGGACGCCAGTCCGCCGTCTTTTGCGGACCCAACAGGCGCGCCGAGGACCCCACCGCCGGCGCCGCCGGCCGCCGTCTGAGTGAGAACGAGGCTTCCCGCAGTGGAGCCGGTCGCCGCATTGTCGAGTGTTGCCGAACCGCCGGCCCCGCCATCGGCGCCGTTGACGCCGGCTGCGCCGTAGCCGCCGCTCAGGGTCGCCGAGACGTCGACTTCGCCGTCGCCGGACAATTCCCCATGCGCCGAAACGGCAGAATGCAATCCGCCCCCGTTTCCGCTGGCGCCGCCGGTCCCGTTCGCCAGGCCGCCGAGGCCGCCAAACGCGCTCGCGGAGGCGCTGACGAGGGCCGAACCTGCGCCATAGGCGTTGCTGGTGGCGGACGCGTCGGCGCCCGCGCCCCCGGAGCCGTTGCTGGACGAGCCGCCGTTGCCGCCGGTTGCCGTGCTGACGGCGCTGACGGCACTGGCCGAAATCGACGGACGAAGAGCGCGCGATGGTGGTCGCCGTGGCTATCGCGCCGTCGACCCCGGTTCCGAACCCGACCCCGCCACCGTCGGCGCCCTGGGCGGCGCTTGAGCCAAAAACGACGCCGCCGATGCCGGTCACGTCGGTCCAGGCGGTCGCCGTGCCCCCCGCGCCGCCATGGTCCCCATCGGACCCACCGCCGATCCCGCCGGTGGCGGAGGTGTAAACCCTCAGTGACGACGCCAAGGCGTCGTTGAGGGTAATCTTCGAGAACCCCTCTCCGCCCTTGCCCCCGACGCCCGAGGGAGAGCCGTAAAAGGTTCCGCCGCCGGGGTTGCCGGTCGCGCTCTGTGACAGCGTCAGGGATCCCGACGTCGACCCGCGGGCGTTGTTCTCGAGGCGGGCCGAGCCGCCGTCGCCGCCGTCGGCCCCGCCGTCGGCGCGGCCTCCGTAGCCCCCCCACAATGCCGCCGAGACCGTGACCGTGCCGCCGTTCGAAGCGCCGTAGGCGTCGGCGCTGCCCGTTCCGCCGGCGCCGCCCTTGCCGGCCAGGCTGTCGACGTAGCCTCCATTGCCGCCGACGGCGGTCGCCGTGCTGGTGACGTCGCTGGCGTCGAGCGATGTCGCGGAACTCGTGGCGTGTGCAGAGCCCCCGTCCTGCCCGAGCCTGAAACTGACTGGCGGGTTACTGCCGCCGCCGCCATCGCCGCCCGTGGCGCCGGCCTCGGCGCTGGCGGGGCCGGAGCCGACTGAGGTGACTGCGTGCGCAAGGGCGTCGCCGGCCGCGCCGCCGGGACCCCCGATGCCGGGCGCCAAGCCATAGCCGCCATTGCCGCCAGCGCCGCCGCCCGCCTGGGCATAATTGTCCGAGTCGGAGTTCGGAACGGCATAGCCGGCGTCGGCAGTGGCCGGCTGCCCGGCGCCGCCCGGCCCGCCGTCGGGCCGGGTCCGCGCGATCTCTTGGCAATAAAACGGCGCTATGATGAAATACCGGCTGCGTGGCGGACGAACAGGGGCGGAGGGCAACAATGGCGAAGGCGCCGAAAGGTCGCGGCGGCCGGAAGCACAGGGCCAGCATGGCTCCGCGTGTCGCTGTTCCCGGCCGCGGCAAGCCCGCCGCTGACCTCGAGACTTTTCTCGGCAAAGCGCCGGACGCCAGCCCGAAAATCCCGACGACCAGCGTCGTCGGCAATCCCGGGCGCCCGGCGACGTCGACGCAGGCGTCGGCGCAAGCGCGCGAAGCTGAGCGCTGCGCCCTGGAAGGCGTCGGTCTGATCAAGCAGGGACGTCCGGCCGAGGCGATCGGATTGTTCCAGCGGGCGGTGCAGCTCAATCCGCGGGCGGCGGCGTCGCACCATGACCTCGGGCTCGCGCTCATGGGCGCAGGACGGCTGGAGCATGCGGCCGAGGCGTTCAGCGGCGCCCTGCGGCTCGACCCGCGGCTGGCGACCGCGCACCAGTTCTTGGGCGTCATCCTCGATGAGCTGGGTCAGGAGAGGAAGGCGATGGCGGCCTATCAGGCGGCGGTCGCATTGAGGCCGGATCTCGTCGCGGCTCAATGGCGGCTTGGCGATCTCTATCTGAAGCGGCTCCAGCTCGCCGAGGCTGCAGCCACCTTCCGGGCCGCTGCCGCCGCGACCGCCGGGACGGCGACGGCCCGACTCTCCGAAGCGCGCGCCCTGGTCGCCTGGGCGCATTCGACGAGGCTCTCGCCGCGGCGCGCGCAGTCGTCGAGGCGCATCCGGAAAACCCCGAAGCCCATTCGTTCCTTGGCAAGCTTCTCGCCGAGGCCGGTCTTTCGGCGGAGGCCGCGGCGCATCATCTGCGCGTCACCGAGCTTGCCCCGGGCCTCGCCTCGGCGTGGGCCGGCGTCGCCACCAACCGGAGGTTCACCGCCGAGGACGGCCCGTTGATCGCGCAGGATGAACGATGTCCTGGCGCGACCCAATCTGCTGCCCCGCGACCGCCAGGCGCTGCGCTTCGCCCTGGGCAAGGCGTATGACGACATCGGCAATTATGAAGCGGCGATGCGGGAGTTCGAGGCGGGCAACCGCCTTCGCGCCCCGCACGGCGGCGGCCTCAGGCGCGAGGCGCTTGCCCGGCGCGTCGATCAATTGATCCAGGCGACGCCGCCCGGCTACCGCGATCGCCAGCCGGATCGCGGGGTCGAGGACGCCACGCCGGTCTTCATCGTGGGAATGCCCCGTTCGGGATCCACCTTGACCGAGCAGATCCTGTCGAGCCATCCGGAGGTCGCCGCGGGAGGCGAACTCCAGTTCTGGGCCGAGCGCGACACGCCCCGCGAGGACACCTGGAGCATCACCGCCACCCCGGAGGCGACGCGGCGCCTCGCCGACGACTACCTCGCGAGGCTGAGGGCGATCGACCCGAGCGCGCTGCGGATCACCGACAAGGCGCTCAACAATTTCATGCTGCTCGGCGTCATCCATCGCGTCTTTCCCAGCGCGACCCTGATCCACTGCCGGCGCCATCCGATCGACACCGCTCTGTCCATCTTCATGACGAATTTCGTCAGGAAGCTTCGACTTCCTGTCGGAGTCGAGGCGACCTCGTGTTCTACTATCGGCAGTACCAGCGGCTGATGGCCCACTGGCGAAAGGCGCTGCCCCCCGACCGGTTCATCGAGGTGGACTATGAGGCGCTGGTGGCCGATCCGGAGCCGCAGACCAGACGGCTCGTCGCCGCCTGCGGCCTCGAGTGGAACGACGCCTGCCTGGCGCCGCATCTCAACAAGCGGACGATCGTCACGGCCAGCCTCTGGCAGGCGCGCCAGCCCATCTACCGCACCTCCGTCGGACGGTGGCGGCGCTACGAGCCCTGGCTCGGCGAGCTGCGGGAACTGACTCCCGAGGTTTGACGACCCGCGGGCTGTTGGCGCCGCCGCCGTATAGGGGATAGAAAATCTATACGATCGGCTTCGCGCCAGGCGGCGCTTGCAACTTCGCCAAAACCGGAATTCTCCCTGTTTTGCCCTGCTAACAGGGGAACGCGGGCCGCGCCGCGCTCTGGTTTGAGGCATGAAAACGATGAATATCAGCCGCTTGCGATGAATTGCTCATGTAATGGTTGAGCGGGATAACAGGGAGGCCATCTCCCTGTTATGCCTCATAACAGGCAGCAGACAATCGGGAAAGTCGAAGCCGGAAACCTGGTTTCGCGGCCCGCCGGGGGGCGCGAAAGTATAGAATTTCTATACCCACCCGACCGAAACCGTCCGGGACCAGGCGGAACGGCGCGATTTTGGCCCGCTCTGTCGATATAAAAGTCGTTATTGTTCAATCAATTACGAGAGTATCCTCATGCGTTGCATTAGGATACGACGCATTTCGCCGGAATCGTCAGCGGGAGGAGCGATATCGCGGCGTGAAATCCATTAATTTTCAACCAATTACGAAAAATCCTGATGCGTTGCATGAACAAAATAACGGGAGAATGACGCACGCCTTTCGCAGCAGCGACCACCCAAAAAAGAGGGGAGACCGCCTCGCGGCGGTCTCCCCTGACGTCGAACCGCGATCCGTCGGTCAGGCGGCGAAGGTCGCCTTGGCCCGCTGGCTGCGGCGGAAGGCGGCGAAGCCGAGGCCGGCGAAGCCGGTCAGCATCATCACCCAGGTCGAAGCCTCCGGCACGGCTGGCGGCGTGACGAGGGGCAACTCCGCCAGATTGTAGTTGATGCCGAATCCGTCGCCGAAGTGCTGCGGATCCATCGTGTAGTAGATGTCGACATACTGGTTCCCGATCCCATAGGCGCCGAGATCGAGCGGATTGGAGTTGAAGAACATCTGGGCGGCGCCGAGACTGGTGAATGTCCAGTCGAAGGTGTGCAGGCTCGTGATCACCTGGAAGTCCAGATTGTCGAAGCCGTTTCCGGACGAGATGTTGGAAAGCAGGTTGAGGTAGAACTCCTCCGGCCCGGAGATGGTGAAGTTGTAGAACGCCTCCGCAGTGTAGGTCAGCGGCTCGCCCGATCCGCCGTATTCGGCCGAGAACGCGCCCACTCCGATGGCCGGGCCGGCAGGCGTGAACATCGCGCTGACGGCGGCCTGACCGGCGACGAGCGGGATCAACGCCCCGCCGGCGCCTGCCGTGGCCATGGCGCTGGCCGGGCCGCCGACCGGGGCGTAGGCGTAGTCATAGATCGACCCCACCAAGGCCCCGCTCGTCGACGCGTCGGCCTGGGCATAGCCCGTGGCCGCGCCGGCGACGCTGGCGTAGGAGTGCGCCGACCCGCCGTAGCCGCTGTCGTAACCGCCGACCGAATGTGCCACCGCGACGCCTTGACCGCTGCCGCCGCCGGTTCCCGTCACGGAAGCGGTCGCCGAGGCGCCGCCGCCCGTGCCGGAGGAAACGCCGCCGGCGTCGTAGTTCTGCCCCGAGTCGCCGCCATGCGCCGTCGCCGTCGCGGTGACGGAGCTTGCGGTGGTCGAGCCCGCCGAGGCGCTGGCGGACGCGGAGCCGCCGTTCCCGACCGTCTCCGTGCCTCCAGCATAGTTATCGGCGTAGAGCGAGCCGCCCTTGCCGCCGGCAGCGGAGGACGTCGCCGTGACCGAGGAGGCGCCCGTGTCGGAGACGCTGGACTGGGCGCTCGCCGACCCGCCGTCGCCGCCGGTCGCGGAGGCGACATAGTAGTCATAGTAAGCGTCGCCGCCCTGACCGCCGGTGGCGGAGGACGTCGCCGTGACGGAGGACGCCGCCGCCGAATTGGTGACGCCGGCCACGGAGGTCGCCGACCCGCCATTGCCGCCGGTCACGGAGTTCAAGGCGTAGTAGTAGTAGGCATAATCCGCGCCGCCGCCCTGGCCGCCGCTTGCGGAGGAGGTCGCCGCGACGGAGGACGCCGTCGTGTTGGTCACGCTGAGCTCGGAGTTGGCCGACCCGCCGGCGCCGCCGCTCACGGCGGTGTTGTAGTAGTCGCCATAATAGGCGTAGCCGCCGCCGCCGCCGTTCGCCGTCTGGCCCAGAGTGAGCGCGCCGGACGTCGATCCGCTCACCGCGTCGGACAGGAACGCATTCCCGCCAGCGCCGCCGCTCGCGCCGTAATAGCCCGTGCCGCCCGCGCCGCCGTTCAGCGTCGCATAGGCCGTGGCCGCCCCGGTGTCCGACTGCGCGATGGCGAAGGTCGGATATGCGTTGGAGGCCGTCCCGCCGGCGCCGCCCGAGCCGAAGTAGTACGCAGCGCCGCCGGTTCCGCCCGTCGCGGTCGCCGCAGCGTAAGCCCCGTAGCCATTGGCCGCCTGGGCAATGCTTTCCGCCGCAGCCGCGCCGCCGGCGCCGCCGTTGCCGCTGGTGACGCCGTAATAGCCGTCATTGCCCGTCGAGCCGCCCTGACCGCCGACCGCATTGCTGACGGCCTGCGCGGAATAGGGTCCGACCGCTTCGGCTCCCGCCAAGGCGGCGCCGCCATCCGTCGCCGTGTCGATCCCGACCGAGCCGCCCGCGCCGCCGACAGCGGTTGCGCTGCTGGAGGCATAGCCGGCGTCCGCAGCCACCACAGAGACGGCGAAGGCTGTGCCCGCCTGGCCCGCCGACGACCCGTCGGTCGAGCCGCCGGCGCCGCCGTAGGCGTTCGCGGCCCCGACGACATAGGCAGCGCTGGAATCCGTGTAATACAGTTCGGAATCCGCGTTTCCACCATTGCCCGCTACGTTTCCGTAGTAACCGCCGTCGGCGTAAGCGTAGCCGCCGGCGCCGCCGGTCGCGGTCTGGGTCAGATAGAGGTCGCCTGCGGTGGAGCCGGAGACCACCCAGGAGCCGGACGGGTAGTTGCTGACTGCCACGGCATCCGCGCCATTGCCGGCGTTCACGCCGTAATAGCCCTCGCCGCCGGCGCCGCCAGTGGCGGAGGCGACGGCGTAGACGCTTCCAGTGTCCGACGAGCCATAGGCCGAGGCGGTCGCCGTTCCGCCATCGCCGGCCGAGCCGGAGTACCACGCTGCGCCGCCGGCGCCGCCGACCGCGGTCGCCTGGGCATAGGCCTCTTGGCCGTTGAAGGCGTAGGCGTTGCTGATCGCGCTGGCGCCGCCGCCAAGGCCGCCGTAGCCGCCGTAGCCGTCAGACCCCGCGCCGCCGCCGGCGCCGCCCTGGGCGTAGCTATAGGCGGTTGCGGTAGTAGTCGCTCCCCGCGTTGGCCTCGGCTGCGGCGCCGCCGCCATTGCCGCCGTATCCGTCGCTTGCGCCGCCGCCGTTGCCGCCATAGGCGGAACTCGAGCCGTAGGCGCCGTAGAGCCCGTAGACACTGCTGTTCGCGTCGGCGTAGCCGCCGTCCGTGGCGGTGGCGAAGTAGCCACCCCCGACGGACCCGCCATCGCCGCCCCGCGCGTTGGCATATGCCCGAGGATCGCCGCGAGACGATCATGGCGGACTTGCAGGAGGAATTCCGGGTCATCTTCGAACTGCTCGGCATCTCCGGCACCGCCGCGACGGTGGACAAGACCGTGACGCCGGTCAAGTCCGCCCAGCCGATGCCGGATTCGATGCGTGCACCCGTCGGAGACTAATGAGTGCTGGGTGCTGAGTGCTGAGTGCGAGGAGGCGGCCTGCCGGCCGCCTCGCTTTTTGTCCGTAACCATGACCGCTATCCATGACAAACGTCACGGTGCGAAGGGGATGACGCTCACTTTCGCTTCGCCTGCCACGCTCCTACAGTAGTTTCTGGGAATACGAGAAGCACGGCGGCCGTACCGCCGGGATCACTGAAGGAGAAAGCGATGGCGGAAATGGCAATACAGTCCCGGCAGGAAAGCACATCGATGTCTCCCTCGCGGGCGATGCGGGGGATGCTCCCAACGATCGTTATCAACGGCGTGCTACCGTTCCTGCTCTACCGGTTCCTCACCGGTCACGGCGTCGCGGCGGTGCCCGCATTGTGCGCCGGCGCGATCTTTCCGGTCGCAAGCATCGCGGTGGAGTGGGTGCGGACACGGCGATTGGCGTTGTACCATCAGCGCCGTGTCACTCGCCTTCATCGCGGTCAGTGTCGCGACGAGCCTCATTTCCGGTGACGCACGCTTTACGCTACTGAAGGAATCGGCATTCACGGGGCTGACCGGGCTGCTCTTCCTCGGCTCGCTCTTCACCAAGCGACCAATCATGTTCGTCGCCGGGGCGGCAGTTCACCACACAAGGCGATCCCGAGCGGATGGCGGAATGGGACAGTTACTGGCAGTTCGCGGGCTTCCGCCGCACCATGCAGATCATGACTGCCGTCTGGGGCGTCACATACATGATCGAGGCGCTGGTCCGCGTTGGCCTCGTCTTCGTCCTCTCCACCTCGGCGTTCCTCATTGTCTCGCAGGTGTTGGTCTACAGTGTCACCGCCGCACTCATCTGGTGGACGATGCGCTACGGGCGGCGCATGCAACAGCAGGCCACAATGCGCGCCCAGCGAGTAGAATAGATGGGGAACGTGTTACGACGGATACCGCGAACGAGCACGACGATGGCAACGACAGAAGCACAAGAGGGCTGCACGGTGTATCGACCGACGGAGACGGGGTCGGTACGTCCATCGTTTATCGCGCGAGCGGTCCTGGGCGACGGCAAACGGACGCCGCAACGGGTGCGGCTCGGTCGGCTGATGGCAAGCATCTGGGCGGTCTTCCTCGTCTATCCAATCATCGATCTCTTCCGGCGCGACTTCTCCTGGCCCGAGCGCATCCTCCTCCTCCTCAGCCTCGCACTGTTCATCGGGCTTTGGTTCTTCATCGCGATTATGCGCACGGACATCGAGCGTCCATTTACGCCGGCGCGGTGGGCGTGCGTCGCGGCACTCTATCTGCTTGCACTTACGCTCAGTATCGTCGGTGGCGGACCGGGTTGGCTCGGCCTCTTCTACTACTTCGAATCCGCCGTTGGTTGGCTACGGCCCCGGATCGCGCTCCGGTTCATCACACTGACTGCCGCGACAGTCTTCGTCCTCGGTATGGCGTACCACGATAATCCGCTGGATTTGAGCGCCCAGGTGCTCCAGACCTTCCTCATCGGCTTTCTCATCATCAGCATGTTCTCCATGATCCGCACAAATGCGGAGTTGCGCGCCGCGCGGGAGGAACTTGCCCGGCTGGCCGTCGCCGAGGAGCGTCTGCGCATCGCCCGTGATCTGCACGACCTGCTCGGCCACAGCCTGTCGCTCATCACGCTCAAGAGCGAGTTGGCCGGACGCCTGGCCCGCGGCGCGCCCGAGCGCGCGCCGAGCGAAATCGGCGACGTGGAGCAGGTGGCCGCGCCAGGCGCTGCGCCAGGTGCGCGAGGCCCTTGCGGCTATCGGGAGCCTACCCTCGAGCCGCTGCGGGCGCGCGAATGTTGGCGGCGGGGCGGATCACCTGCGCGACGAGCGTGTGCTGGCCGGTCTGCCCACTCAAGTGGAGGCGCTGCTCGCCTGGACGGTGCGCGAGGGCGTCACGAACGTCATCCGCCATAGCCGCGCCCGCCGCTGCACGATGGCCGTCGTCCGGCGTGGTCACGAAAGTGCTTCGCTCACGATCACCGATGGCGGACCGACGCCTCGCCCCGGTCGATGGCCGAACGCCGCGCGCAACGGCGGGCAGCGGCCTGCGCGGGCTCGCCGAGCGCGTCGCGGCGCTGGGTGGGCGTGCAGGCTGGGCCGCTGCCGGAGGCGGCTTTCGTTCCGTGACCGCACCGCTCGCTTGCCGGACGAAGCCGCCGCCCGCTCGATGACGAGATGGCGGCGACGCATGATCCGGGTGCTCCTGGCTGAAGACCAGGCCATGGTGCGCGGCGCGCTGGCGGCCCTGTTGCGGCTGGAGGGCGACCTCGAGGTCGTGGCGGAAGTGGCCCGCGGCGACGAGGTGGTGCCGGCGGCGCTGAGCAGCCGGAGGTGGCGCTGCTGGATATCGAGATGCCAGGCCTGGACGGTCTGACGGCGGCGGCCGCACTGCGCGCGCACTTCCGACCTGCCGGGTGCTGATCCTCACCACGTTTGGGCGGCCCGGCTATCTGCGCCGGGCCATGGAGAACGGCGCCGTCGGCTTTCTGCTCAAGGACGCCCCCGCGAGCGAACTGGCGGCGGCCATTCGCCGGGTGATGGCCGGCGAGCGCGTGGTTGACCCGGCGCTGGCCATCGCCGCGCTGAGTGAAGGCGGCAACCCGCTCACCGAGCGCGAGCGCGACGTGCTGGCCGCCGCGCGGGACGGCGCGAGCATCGCCAAGATTGCCGCTGCACTCGCGCTCTCCGAGGGCACCGTGCGCAACTACCTCTCGGTCGCCATCCAAAAGCTCGGCGCGCACAATCGCGTCGAGGCTGCGCACATCGCCGAACAAAAGGGCTGGTTGTAGTCGGATTTTTGCCACAGAGACACAGAGAACACAGAGAAGAGAGATACGTGTGGGGGCGAAGCACGGTAGAATCGGTTCACTCCGCGCTTTCGTTTCGCTATTCCTTGTATTCCTCTGTGACTCTGTGCCTCTGTGGCGAAATCTTCCGGGAGGGTGGGATGCGGGATTGGTTCACGGTGCCAGTGGGGGGAAACGGACGAGGAGCACTTTACTGCGGCGCAGTTCCTCGCATATCGCGGGGAGCGGCTCGGCATCCCGGTGGGTCAGCGGATCGCCCAACCCGTCACGCTGCTGACGTTTCAGCAGCAGATCGCGGAGCAGTTCGTCAATGAGACGCACGCGCGCCCTGCCGGGGAGGGCTTCTCGACGCAGACGCACGCGCCGATGTGGGTTGGGACACTCGGCGGCGCGCGGGTGACGATCCAGCGGCTTCCCATCGGCGCGCCGACTGCCACCGCCGCCTTTGAACTGTTGATCGCGGGCGGCGCGCAGATCTTCCTCCTCGCGGGTGTCGCGGGCAGCCGAGCCGCCGCGCCCATCGGCAGCGTCATCATCCCGACGGGTGCGCTCCGCGAGGAGGGAGTCTCCCATCACTATCTGCCGCCGGACGCCGATCCACTGCCGGGACGGAACTGACGGAGGCACTGATCGCCGCGGCAGAGCGTGAGCAACATCACGCCGCATCC
>CAVZJZ010000004.1:5000-156877 GCA_963775665.1 uncultured Alphaproteobacteria bacterium
GCGCGCAACTACGCAGCGGCGGCGGTGGACGGGCGGATCGTGCAGATCGCTTACATGCACGGGCAGACGGCTGACGATCGACCTGCGGCCGCTCATGCAGAAGCGTCTTGTCCATACCGGCTCGACGCTCCGTCCCCGTTCGCCTGCGGAGAAGGGGGCAATCGCCGACGCCCTTGAAGAAAGGGTGTGGCCACTCCTCGCGGCCGGGCGCTGCAAGCCGATTATCGATTCCGTGTTTCCGCTCGCCGATGCTGCAAGTGCGCACCGGCGCATGGAGAGTTCGTCCCATGTCGGCAAGATCGTTCTGACCCTCTGAGTTCGCCTCCAGCTTGAAAAGTCGGGGCCGACGCCTCATGTTGCTCGCACGCGCTGGCGAATCGGTCCCGCGCCGGTAAGGAACGCGACGCTGACACTTACGGCTCATTCTCATGCGGCGCCCAGGCCCCGCAAATCCGATGTCGACGGTCCCCGCGCCGACCCCCTTTCCCAGATCATCGTCGAAGGTCTCGAGGACGCGAAAGCGGAAAATATCGTTTCGATCGAGCTCGCGCGGCAAGACGACGCTCGCCGACCGCATGATCATCGCAACCGGACGCTCGAGCACCCATGTCGGCGCAATCGCCGACCGGGTCGTGAAGGCCTGCCGCGAGGCCGGCTATCCGACGCCGAAGGTCGAGGGGCTGCCGCTGTGCGATTGGGTTCTCCTCGATGCACGCGACGCCATCGTTCATATTTTCCGCCCCGACGTCCGCCAGTTCTACAATCTCGAGAAGATGTGGAGCGCCGACCGGCCCGGGGAGAGCCGCAGGAGCTAGGCGGACAGAGGCGCGTGCGAATCGCGCTGCTTTGCGTCGGCCGGCTGAAGGCGGGGCCCGAGCGCGAGCTGTTCGATCGCTATCTCAAGAGGCTCAGCGAGCGCGCGCGCGGCGTCGGGATCGCGGGCGTCGATCTGCGCGAATTCGAGGAATCGCGCGCGCGCCGGCCTGAAGACCGCCGGGAGGAGGAAGCAGCGGCCATTCTTGCGGCGCTGCCCGCCGGGATCGATGCTGATCGCGCTTGACGAGCGCGGCGCGTCTCCTGAGCAGCTCGGAATGGGCGGCCGACATCGGGCGGGCGCGCGACGCCTCGCGTCCGGCCTACGCGGTCGTCGTCGGAGGCGCCGATGGCCTTTCCGCCTCGCTGCGCGAGAAGGCCGACCGGATCATCAGATTCGGCGCCATGACCTGGCCGCATCAGCTTGTGCGGGTGATGGCGGGCGAGCAGCTTTACCGGGCGATGACGATTCTTTGCGGCCATCCCTATCATCGCGCTTGACCGCCGCGATACCGGCCACATTTGATGGTCTTGGACGCGATTGGTGATGAGGCGAAGCGGACGATTGCAACTGGGACTCGGCGCCGCCGCGCTCGGTGCGGCCTTGGGCTGCGCGGTCGTGTCTCGCGCCGATCCCGCGGCGTCCAACTCCTCCGATAGAACAGCAAAAGGCGGAGAAGGAGACAGAGCTCCGCGGCGTCGAGGACACGATTCGGGCGTCGGAAGAGCAGCGTCGCGCCATCGAATCGCAATTGGAATCGATCCGCGCCGACCGGGCCCGGCTCTCCGCCGCGCTGATCGAAACGACGGCGAAGGTGCAGGACGCCGAACGCGGAGAGGCCGCGGCCGACGACCGGCTGGCTTCTCTCAATGGCAAGGCGGACACGCTCGCCCGCTCTCTCGAAAGCCGGCGGGACGCAATGGCCGAAGTCCTCGCGGCGCTCCAGCGCATGGGCGCCAATCCGCCCCCGGCGATCCTGATCAAGCCGCAGGACATGGCGGAAGCGGTGCGCGCGGCTTCTCTTCTCGGCGCCGTGATCCCGGATCTCAAGTCGCAAGCCGAGGCCATTGCGCGCGACATCGGCGAGCTATCCACGACCCGGGAATCGATCGCGGGCGAGCGCGATGGCCTCGCGCGGACCCATGCTTCGCTTGCGCTCGAGACGGCGCGTCTCAGTCGAGCTCGTCGACGCGCGGCGAAAGTCGCTGTCCTCGGCCGAAGACGCGCTCGGCTCGCAGCGAAAGCGGGCGGCCGATCTCGCCAAAGAGGCGGCTTCGCTCAAGGATCTGATCGCCCGGCTCGACGCCGAAGATGCGCAGCGCCGCGCCCAGGCGAACGCCGCCCGTGCGGCGGACGAACAGGCCGCGCACGAGATCGCCCTCAAGGCCGAGGACGCGCGCGGCGAGGAATCCGTGCGTCTCAAGCCCGAAATCGCCTTCGCCGACATCAAGGGGCGCGTGCGCCTCCCCGTCGCCGGCGCGATTGTCAAAACATTCGGGTCGCCCGACGGGCTCGGCGGGATTGAACACGGCGTCTCGATGTCGACCCTGGCCGCGCGCGGTGGTTTCGGCCCCTGCGGATGGATCCGTGCTGTTCTCCGGTCCATACAGGACCTATGGACAACTCTTGATCATCAACGCGGGCGGAGGATATTATATCCTTCTGGCCGGCATGGATCGCATCAACGTGTCGCCCGGCGAGTTCGTTCTGACCGGAGAACCTGTCGGCGCTATGGGCGACGGGACGACCCGGATGGCGACGGCGGCAGCAGTTGGCGCCGCCCAGCCCGTTCTCTATATCGAACTGCGTAAAGACGGAACGGCGATCGATCCGGGGCCGTGGTGGGCGAAGTCAGACATCGAAAAGGCGCGCGGATGAATCGGAAAGTGGGTTACTTGGGGTTGGGCGTGGCTCTGGGAGCCGCGGCGACCGTCGCTGCGCCGCAGGCTCTGTCTTACATGAGCCCCGCGGCCTATGCGGCGGCGGCCGACACCTATCGCCAGCTCAATCTCTTCGGCGACGTGTTCGACAAGATCCGCAGCGACTATGTCGAGAAGCCCGACGAAGCCAAGCTGATCGAGGCGGCCATCAACGGCATGCTTGCTTCGCTCGACCCGCATTCGAGCTACATGGACGCCAAGGCGTTCAAGGACATGCAGGTCCAGACGAAGGGCGAGTTCGGCGGCCTCGGAATCGAGGTCACTCAGGAAGACGGTCTCATCAAGGTCGTCACTCCGATCGACGACACCCCGGCGGCGAAGGCCGGCGTCCTCTCGGGCGACATCATCACGGCGATCGACGACCAGTCGACCCAGGGGCTGACGCTCGATCAGGCGGTCGAGAAGATGCGCGGCGCGATCAATTCTCCGGTCAAGCTCAAGGTCACTCGGGGTCCGAAGAAGGAGGTCAAGGACTTCACCATCGTCCGCGATCTGATCAAGGTTCAGTCGGTCCGCTCGCACGTCGAGGACGACGACATCGGCTATATCCGCATCACCCAGTTCACCGAGCAGACGGCGGAGGGCCTGAAGGCGGCGATGGACAAGCTCCACGCCGACATCCCCGCCGACAAGTTCAAGGGCTACATCCTCGACTTGCGCAACAATCCCGGCGGCCTGCTCGATCAGTCGATCGACGTCGTCAATTCGTTCATCGACAGGGGCGAGATCGTCTCGACTCGCGGCCGCACGCCCGACGAGACGCAGCGTTTCGACGCGCGCCCGGGCGGCGACCTCTCGGGCGGCAAGCCGCTGGTGGTGCTGATCAACGGCGGATCGGCTTCGGCGTCGGAAATCGTTTCGGGCGCGCTGCAGGATCACAAGCGCGCAACGCTGATCGGCACGCGCTCCTTCGGCAAAGGCTCCGTGCAGACGATCATGCCGCTCGGCCAGGAGGGCGCGCTGCGCCTGACGACGGCGCGCTACTACACGCCGTCGGGCCGGTCGATCCAGGCCAAGGGCATCGAGCCCGACTACAAGGTGCTCGAGGACGTGCCGGACGACCTCAAGGGCAAGGACGACATGAAGGGCGAGGCGTCCCTCAAGGGCCATCTCGCGAACGGCGAGGAGGATACGTCCGGGTCGCAGGCCTACGTGCCGCCGGAAGAAAAGGACGACAAGCAACTGGCGGCGGCGATCGGTCTCCTGCACGGCGTGAAGCCCCCGGAGGCGACGGCGGCCAAGGCGACAAGGACGACGCCAAGGTCGCGACGCCCTCGGCGGCCGCCGCGCCGACGGACGCCGCCAAGCCGAACTGATGACGCCTAACCGAGGTCGACGACAGTCAATGACGAAGAGTCTTTCCTACCTCGCAGTCGGGGTCGTCGCCGGCGTGGCGCTGGCCGGGCTGTCGGAGGGCGCGCTCGAGGCCGCCGCCGCGATCGGCGGCGATGAGTTCACGCTCTTCAGCGACGTCTTCAACAAGGTCCGGGACAATTACGCGGAGAAGCCCGACGACGACAAACTGGTCAAGGCCGCGATCGACGGCATGCTCGCTTCGCTCGATCCGCACTCGACCTATTTCGACCCCAAGGCGCTGCAGGACTTCCAGACCAGCATGAAGGGCGAGGAGTTCGGCGGCCTGGGCCTCGAGGTCATGATGGAGGACGGGCTCGTCAAGGTCGTGAGCCCGATCGACGAGACGCCGGCGGCGCGCGCCGGGCTCATGTCGGGCGACCTCGTCACCCGGATCGACGAGACGCCGGTCAAGGGCCTCACGCTGAAGGAAGCCGTCGACAAGATGCGCGGGCCGGCGAAGTCGAGCGTGAAGCTGACGGTCGAGCGGGGTTCGAACAAGGACCTGAAGGAATACACGATCGTCCGCGAGATCATCCATGTGCAGTCCGTGCGCTCGCATCTCGAGAGCGGCGACATCGGCTATATCCGCATCACCCAGTTCAACCAGGAAGCCTATGACGGCGTGCGCAAGGCCTTCGATCACTTCCGCGCCGATCCGGGCTCAAGCAAGCTGAAGGGCTACATTCTCGACCTGCGCAACAATCCCGGCGGCCTGCTCAATCAGGCGGTCGAGATCACCAACGCCTTCGTCGACAGCGGCCAGATCGTCTCGACCCGCGGCCGCAGCGCGGATCAGGAGCAGCATTACAGCGCGCGCCCAGGGGTCAACCTGTCGCAGGGCAAGCCGCTCGTCGTGCTGATCAACGGCGGCTCGGCCTCGGCGTCGGAAATCGTTTCCGGCGCGCTTCAGGATCTCAAGCGCGGGACGCTGATCGGCACGCGCTCGTTCGGCAAGGGCTCGGTGCAGACGATTCTGCCGCTTGGCGACAACGGCGCGCTGAAGCTGACGACGGCGCGCTACTACACGCCGTCGGGGCGCTCCATCCAGGCGAAGGGCATCGACCCCGACATCCCCGTGCTCGAGAACATCCCCGACGACCTCAAGGGCAAGGTGTCGAGCCTCGGCGAGGCCTCGCTGTTCGGCCATCTCAAGAACGGAACCGAGGAGGAAAAGGGCTCCGACGCCTATGTCCCGCCCGAGAAGGACAAGGACACGCAGCTGCAGGCCGCCATCGACCTGCTTCATGGCGCCAAGCCCGAGGCGCTGAAAAGCGCGCCCCCGACGACCGCGCCCGCGGCGGTGACGTCGCAGTGAGACCGGCGCTTTGGCTCGTCGTTCGCGGCGCTGGCCGGCGCGCCCGGACTGGCGGCGGCGGATGAGCCTTCGGGCTGCGGCGCGTTCAAGTGGCCGCTCGATCGCGAGCGCGCGGCGCTCGCCGGATCGAAAAAGCCCGCGGTCGCGAACGGGGGCGCGCTCACCTTCGACGCCGCGGCGACGCTCAAGCTCGCGCCTCTCGCCGATGCGGCTCTCCCGCAGGCCCCGGAGCGCGCGCCGAAATCTCCGCAGTCTTACGCGGGACATTTCGCGCTTGGGGCCCCGGCGAAGGCCGGAGCTTACAAGGTCACGATTTCCTCGGAGGGCTGGATCGACGTGATCGACGCCGGCCGTTTCCTGCATCCGAGGGCGTTTTCAGGCGCGATCAACTGCGATGGCGCGCGAAAGAGCGTAAAGTTCGATCTTCCCGCGCGGCCCGTCGACATCCAGCTCAGCGACGTCAAGACCGGCGAGATCGCGGTCATCGTGTCGCCGGCGGAGTGACTGTCATTCATCGCAGACTGATGGAATGACGCGACATCCAGAGTGCTGCGCGCCTCCTACTGGATTCCTGATCGGCGACGTTTTGCGAATGACTTGGGTCCTACGCGCTCAATGCCGGAAGTGCCGCATTCCGGTGAACACCATCGCGACGCCCGCCGCGTCGGCGGCGGCGATCACTTCGGCGTCGCGCATCGAGCCGCCGGGCTCGATGACCGCGGTCGCGCCGGCTTCGATCGCGGACAGGAGACCGTCGGCGAAGGGAAAGAAGGCGTCCGAAGCGACGACGGAGCCCTTGGTGCGCGGCTCAGCCCAGCCAGCCGCCGCCGCGGCGTCTTCGGCCTTGCGCGCCGCGACGCGCGCGGAATCGACCCGCGACATTTGCCCCGCGCCGACGCCCGCAGTCGCGCCGTCCTTCACATAGACGATGGCGTTCGACTTCACGTGCTTGGCGACGCGCCAGGCCATGCGCAGATCGGCCATCTCCTGCGTCGTCGGGGCGCGCTTCGTCACGACCTTCAACGCGGCCTCGTCGAGGACGCCGCTGTCGCGGTCCTGAACCAGGAGCCCGCCTGCGACCGAGCGCACGGTCAGCGTCTTCGCGCGCGGATCAGGCAGCGACCCTGCGAGCATCAGGCGCAGGTTCTTCTTCGCCGCGACGATCGCCAGCGCCTCGTCGTCCGCCTCGGGCGCGATGATGACCTCGGTGAAGATCTCGACGATCTTTTGCGCGGCGGCGGCGTCGAGCCGCCGGTTCAGCGCCACGATCCCGCCGAAGGCGGAGACCGGATCGCAGGCGAGCGCCTTTTCGTAGGCCTCGAGCAGCGTCGCGCCGATCGCGACGCCGCAGGGGTTGGCGTGCTTGATGATCGCGACCGCGGCGCTCTCGGCCGGATCGAATTCGGCGACGAGCTCATAGGCCGCGTCGGTGTCGTTGATGTTGTTGTACGACAGCTCCTTGCCCTGGACCTGCCGCGCCGTCGCGACGCCGGGCCGCGTCTCGGCGGTGAGGTAGAGCGAAGCGTTCTGGTGCGGATTTTCCCCGTAGCGCAGCGCGCCGAAGCTCTCGTGCAGCACGCCGCCGAAGGCGCGCCATTTCGGCGCGGTCTCGCCGCATCTCTTCCGCGAGCCAGTTCGAGATCGCCGCGTCATAGGCCGCGGTGCGGGCATAGGCCTTCTGGGCCATCCTGCGGCGGAAGGCGAGGCTGGTCGCGCCGTCGTTGCGCGCGAGTTCGTCGAGGAGCGCCGGATAGTCGGCGACGTCGACGATGACGACGACGTCGTCGTGGTTCTTGGCCGCGCCGCGGATCATCGCCGGGCCGCCGATGTCGATATTCTCGATCCTGTCCTCGAAGGAAGCGCCGCGCTTCAGCGTCGCCTCGAACGGATAGAGATTGACGATGAGGAGGTCGATCGGGGCGATGTCGTTGGCGATCATCGCCGCCTGATGCGCGGGCTCCGAGCGGATCGCGAGCAGACCGCCGTGGACGCGCGGATGCAGCGTCTTGACCCGCCCGTCCATCATCTCGGGAAAGCCGGTGATTTGCGCGACGTCGACGACCGCGAGCCCCGCCTCGCTCAGCGCCGCGGCGGTGCCGCCGGTCGAGAGCAGCTCGACGCCGTGCTCGCCAAGGGCGCGGGCAAGCTCGACGAGCCCAGCCTTGTCGGAGACGGAGATCAGCGCCCGCCCGACCTTGACGATATCGGTTGCCATTCGCGCTCCTCGCCGGCTCCGCAAGCAAATTTGTGCGGCGCAATAGCACGGTTCGGATCGCGCCGGAACGCCTGCAAAGGACGAAGGCCGAATGGCCGCGAGCCTGATGTTGAAGATTGCGCCCGTCGTGCTGGCGTCGCGCGGCGGGGAGCAGCCAATGCCCGAAATGCGCAAACTCGCGGCGATTCTCGCCGCCGATGTGGTCGGGTTCAGCCGTCTTGCCGGCGCCGACGAGGATCGGACGCTGGCGCGCCTGCGGGCGCTGCGCAGCGATCTCATCGATCCGACCATCGCAGTCCACCAGGGTCGCGTGGTCAAGCGCACGGGCGACGGCGCGCTGGTCGAATTCCGCTCCGTGGTGGACGCCGTCCGCTGCGCCGTCGAAATCCAGCACGCGATGGTCGAGCGCAACGCCGGCGTGCCGGAAGACCGCCGCATCGAATTCAGAATTGGCGTCCACGTGGGCGACGTCGTCGAGGAGAGCGACGGGGATCTCATGGGCGACGGCGTCAATATTGCGGCGCGGCTCGAGGGAATCGCCCAGCCCGGCGCGATTTGCCTCTCCGAGGACGCCTACCGGCAGGTGCGCGCCCGGCTCGATCTTTTGGTCAGCGATCTTGGCGAGAAGGCGCTCAAGAACATCATCCACCCGGTGCGGGTCTATGCGCTTGAGGTCGGAAAGCCCGCCGAACCCAAGCCGCAAGTGCAAGTCCAGGTCGCGGCCGAAAAAGCCGCCGCGCCCGACAAGCCATCGATCGCGGTCCTGCCGTTCCAGAACATGAGCGGCGATGCGGAGCAGGACTATTTCGCCGACGGCATCTCCGAGGACATCATCACGGCTTTGTCGAAACTGTCGCAGCTCTTCGTCATCGCCCGCAATTCCTCCTTCACCTTCAAGGGCAAAAACACTCATGTGCGCGAGATCGGCAAGACGCTCGGCGTGCGTTACGTCCTGGAGGGAAGCGTCCGCAAAGCGGGCAATCGGGTGCGGATCACGGCCCAGCTCATCGACGCGACCAATGACGGGCATCTCTGGGCCGAGCGCTTCGACCGGGACCTGACCGACATTTTCGCTGTCCAGGACGACGTGACCGGCCAGATCGTCGCCGCCCTCTCGCTCAACCTCACGCAGGGCGACCGGCAAAGGCTCAAGGCTGAGCAGACCGACAACATGGAGGCTTTCGACTGTTTCCTGCGCGGCCGCGAACTCTGGTGGCGCCACACGAAAGAGCCTAACGGCCAGGCGAGGGAGCTGCTGCTCCGCGCCACCCAACTCGACCCGCAGTTCGCGGCCGGATACGCTTGGCGCGCTGCGGCGCATATCAATGACTATGTCAGCCAATGGACCGCCTCACCGTCGCGATCGCTCGAACTCGCCTATGAGGCGGCGAAGCGGGCCGTAGTGCTCGATCCGCAGCAGCCCGCGGCCTACTGGGCGCTGATGTTCGCCAATCTCTGGATGCGCCGCCACGACGAAGCCATCCGAGGCGGCCGAGGCGGCGCTCGCTAACAACCCGAACGACGCCGAGGCCTACAACGGGCTTGGCGTCGTGCTGCACTATGTCGGCCGTTCGGAGGAGGCGCTACACGCGTTCGAACGAGCGGCGGCGCTGAATCCCTTGTGCCCCGAGATGTGGCTTCACTTCCGCGGGCAGGCCTATTTTCAACTCGGGCGCTACGATGAGGCCGTCGCCGTACTCAAGCGACGGATCTTCCGTAACCCCCACACCGACGCCTCGCGCGTGCTGCTGGCCGCCGCTTACGGCCAGATCGGCCGTCTCGACGAGGCGCGCGAGCAATGGCGCGAGGCGTTGCGGGTCAATCCCGACTATTCCCTCGAACACCGGCGCAAGGTGCTGCCGTACAAGAACCCCGCCGATTTCGACGCGGTCGTCGAGGGTCTCAGGAAGGCGGGGGTGGTCGCGTAGACCCGAGTGTGACGCAGTGACGGGTGTTGGCAATGCGGAGCGCCGTTGATCGGCTTTGCGGCTCGGACATTATCGCCCGGACCCGGAGCGGGATCCGCGTCGCCGACAAGCGCTCAACCACCAAACGCCCGAGGCGCCATAGGGCCGCCGCACAGAGGATCCCGGAGACGACAGGAGTCGACATAAAGCACCCGTCGCGGATCGCGGCCTTGGACGCCTCAATTGGACGAGTTACAGGGGTTGCCAAGGAAGGCGCGGAGTTCCGCCCAAGCAGACGTCCATCCGAGAAGGGTGCCGATACGTGTTGGAGCATCCTCACGCGAGCTGATCTGGTGACCAGCTGTCGCGGGGCTGCGCAGCTCACACGGAGTCCCTCCGTCGACGAGGAGCGACGATATTGCTTGGGTCGCTCAGCGCGACAGAGGCGCCCCGGACATCGGATGGTCGCACGTTGAATTGAGCGCGAAACAAATTGCTGAAATGAGACGAGCTGCTGAAACCCATGGAATATGCGATTTCCGTGATCGACTGATTGGCGTTTCGCGGTGATGTCAGGAGATCGTAGCATCTTTGCAACCGCCTGAACCTCAACCACTCCGAGACGGAGGTGTCCGTAAGTCGGAACAACTGGTGGAGATACCGCAGTGAAATACCGTTTTGTCTCGCTATTGCTACCAGGGACAAATTCGGGTCGCCCAAATTCGATTCGATGTAGGCCTTGATCGAGCCTAAACGCGTGAGTTGTACGCTCTTTTCGTCCGCCGATTGTTGGCCAGGTTCGCCGTGCAGCGCCAGCGCCAAAATGTCCATAAGCTGCTCGCCAAGCTGCTTCCGGGAGACCTCATCGATGTTGGCGCTCTCCTGAGCGAGTGTGGAGCAGAATTCGGCGGCAATTCGGCCGAGCCCGCTGGTGAGGCTGACGGAAGTGAGGAGCGGCGGTCGCCCGGCGTCGAACCGGCGATTGAACGCTTCGCGAGGAAGCTCCACCCAGAACTGTCGTGATTTGACGTAGCAGAGCAAACTGTAGGGCTCGTTCGCATAATATAGACTACCGTTTCCCGGGCGGAGTGGAAACGACGAGCCGGCCTGATGAATATTGATCTCGCCCAGATGTTCTATTCCGAAGTAGTAGCAGTCCTTATCGAAGTGTGCGGTGTGATGCGCCTGTCGGTGAATCGATTGGGGCGAGCACAACGTGTCCGTAAGCGTCACTGCGCCCAACCGAGCCTCCCGCACGAATCCAGAATAGTCGTTTTGCTTCTCTGCCATGCAATCGACTTGCAGGTAGATTTCACAGATGGCTTCACGCCAAGCCTCTCGGCGTTGAGCGGGCGCCAATGTCTTGGTGTCGAAAACGACCCGCATAGCATCCTCCCTACGCCGCTCCGAGTAGGCGGACGGCTATCTGGCGAGTCAGGTCGCCAACGCCGCCCTGGCCGAGGATGGTTACGGCTTAGCGCCCCGGCGTCCCTGGGAGTTGCGGCAGCCGGCGGGTCCGCAGGCCGCCCGTTTTCGAACCCGGCTCGCGCCTTTAACTTCAGCGTATCTTTCCGGTCGCGAAAGGCAAGAGCGGCGGATTCTCCGGCGGGCGAGGGCGGGTTTTGCGCTGCGGAGCAAGCGCTCGTGCGCTGCTGCGCAAGCGAAGACGAATTCGGTCTGACATAGTGTGAAGGGGAAATGACAAGGGGCGCGCTCGCGCAGGCGCTCCGACGTTTCGGAACCGACGGACCGGGGCGGTGATGCTCGGACGGATAAGAAATTTGGCCGTCAGTCAGGAAAAGATCGTTTTCCTGACTCGCCATCGTCTTGTTTCTTGCCTTCTCCATTTTTCTCAAAGGTTTTCTGAGCACGGGCAACCTTGTCACGCTGGTGCGCGGCGTCGCCATGTTGGGAATTCTCGGGGTCGGTATGGCGATCGTCGTGATCGGACGGGGGATCGATCTGACGATCGTCGCGATCTACGCGATGTCCGCCGCCTGGACGCTCCAACTCGCAAGTCTCGGCGTTTCGATACCGGCGGCGATGCTGCTGGGATTTCTGCTGGCGCTGACGGCGGGCGTGATCAATGGCGTGCTGATCGCCTATGTCGAGATCCCCGCGCTGTTCGCGCACTCTGGGCATGGCTTCGCTGGTCTACGGCTTCGTCCGCTACGCCCTTGTTCCCCTCTACGTCGTCTATATGCCCGCCAGCGCTCAACGCGATCTCGTGGATCGGCGGCGGCTTCGTTTTCGGCGCGCCGACGCCGATCCTGTTTTTCGCGTTGATCGCCTTCCTCGGTTTCGCGTTCCTGCGTTTCACCAAACCGGGGCGGTTCATTTATGCGATCGGCGACAATTTCGCGGCGGCGCGCAATTTCCGGCGCGCCGTGCGTCCCGATCATCGTTCTGCAATACGTGATGTCGGCGTCGATCGCCTATGTCGCCGGCATGATCACGGCGACCGCGGTCGCCAGCATGAACACCAACGTCGCGAACTCCTCGTTGATCTACGACGTCATCCTGGTCGTGGTGCTCGGCGGCATCGGACTTTCGGGAGGACGCGGCGGCATCCGCAACGTGATCGTCGGCACGCTGCTGATCGGCATTCTGCTGAACGGGATGACCATCATGAACATCGAATACACGCTGCAGAACGTGATCCGGAGCTTGATCCTTCTCGCCGCGATCGTGCTCGACAGCATCATCAATCCGCGGGACGAACAGACCGCGCAACAAGGCGACATCTAGAGCGCCGATAACTCAGAAAGGGAGAAGGAAACATGCGAAAGAGAACATCTGGCGACCGCCGTCGGATTCGGCTTTGGCGCTGACGGGCATGGCGGCCCACGCCATGGCCGCCGGCATCGACGACCCCAGACGCGCCGACTACTTCAAGACCTTCGACGGCAAGACGATCGCCTTCGTGCCGGTCACGATGGGGATCGACCTCACCGAGGGCTGGGCGTCGGTCATGAAGAAGCCAAGCCGACCGGCTAGGCATGAAGCTCGAGATCCGCGACCCGCATTTCAGCGCCGACGCCGGCGCGCAGGCGATAACGTCGCTGATCTCGGAAAAGCCGGACGTTCTCGTCGTTCACAATCCCGACGTCCAGTCCTACGCGAAGCTGCTCAAGCGCGCCGAAGAGGCTGGAATTCACGTCATCCAGATCAACATGCGGTCGAACTACAATTCGGACGTCTATGTCGGCGCCGACTGGATCGGCATCGGCGAGGCCGAGGCGCAAGGCAGTCATCGACAAATGCGGCGCCGGCACCAGCGGCAAGGTGGCCGTCTTGCAGGGACAGCCTACGTCCGGGTCGGACAGCGGCATGATGAAGGGCGTCGAGAACGTCCTCACCAAACATCCCGAAATCAAGCTCGTCGCCAACGTGGCCGGCGAGTGGGACGCGACCAAGGCGCAATCGATCATCTCGACCGTGATCCAGCAGAACCCCGATCTCTGCGGCGTGGTCGGGTTCTGGGACGTCATGGATCTCGGCGCGGCGGCCGCGATCAAGGAATCCGGCAAGCCGATCGTGCTGGTCACCTCCGGCGGCGGCGAGCAGATGGCCTGCGACAATGTGGCGAAGGGCGTGTTCGAGAAAGAGATCGCCTATCAGGTCATGGACCAGGGACGTGATCTGAACGACATGATCGCGACCGTGCTGGAGTCCGGCCTGCCGGCCGGCAAGCTCAAGGCGGTCGTCTATAGCCCGCAGCTCATCATCTCCAAGGAGACCTTGCGGCCCGGTCTCTGCTGGAGCGCCAGCGCACTCAAGAAATAGCCGAAGCCGTCGATTGTTGATCGCGCTGAGCCGCCTCCGCGGCTCGGCGCGGTTTTTTGTCAGCTGGAACACGTCATGACGATCGGAGATTGGGCAGCCAGGCTGCGCTATCGATATGTCCCTGATCATGTCGTCGGCGAAGTGCTCGGCCGGAGGTGGATGGACAATGTCATCCCGGTCGCGCTGCTCATCGCTCTGACAACCTATCTAATTGCGACGATCCCGAATTTCACTTCGTTCGGCAATTTGTCCGACACTTCGCGGCAGATCGGCGAATTCGGATTGGTCGTGATCGGCATGACGATCGTCATGCTGGGCGGCGGCATCGATCTGAGCGTCGGCTCTTCATTCGCGCTCGCCAATCTGACCGCGCTGGCGCTGATCAACGTCGCGAAATGGCCGTTGGCGGCGGCTATCGCGGCGACGGTGGGCGTCGGCGCCTTGGTTGGGCTCGTCAACGGCTTCCTTATCGGGTTTCTCCGGCTGCGGGCGTTCCTGACCACGCTCGTCATGATGACCCTCATAAGGGCGATCTTCGAGCTTCTGCTCCAACTCTATTCCGTGCGGATTGCGTCGAGCGACGTGGAGATCCGACGCTTGGGATTTTGTCGGCTCGGGATCCATTCTTGGCGCGCCCATCAGCTTCGTGGTTCTGGTTGCCGTGGCGATCGTCGCGCATGTCGTTCTCTCCCGGCTTCGCATCGGCTGGCGCATCACTGGCGGTCGGTGGATCACGTCGTGCGGCTTATAACGCAGGCATTCCTGTGCGGGCCACCGTCTGCCTGACCTATGTGGCCTCGGGCGTGCTGACGAGTTTCGCCGGTACGCTTTATGCGGCGCGCCTTTCGGGCGCCGGCCCTGACACCGGCATCGGCCTCGAACTGTCGGCGATGACCGCGGCGCTTCTTGGCGGCAACAGCATCGGCGGCGGCCGTGGCTCGGTCGGCAAGGCCATGATGGGCGCGCTCATCGTTGCGCTGCTGACGAATGGACTCGTCAGGCTCGGACTCGAGAGCGGCGCCTCCTCGATGGTGGTCGGCTTCGTGTTGCTGCTGGCTATCGCAATCGACGTCCGATGGGGCAAATGGCGACATAAGCTGCGCGCCACGGTCTATGTGTCGCCCGCCTATCTCGTCTTGCCGGCAGCGCCGCGGCTGGACGACGTCTCGTCGCCCTATGCGATGAACGACCGCCTCCGCGACGTGGAGATCATCGGCCTTGGCGAGGTTGATGGTCCTGAGGACGTCATCCTCGATAACGACGATAACCTCTATTGCAGTGTTCGGCAGGGCGAGATCATCCGCTTCCTCGCGCCCGATCATGTCCGTCGGGAAGTCTACGCCCATGTCGGCGGAAGGCCGCTCGGCATGGCCTTCGACAGGGATGGTAACCTCGTCGTGTGCATCGCGGGCATGGGCCTCTATCGCGTGGACAAGCAACGCAATGTCCACAAGATGACGGCCGAGACCAATCGCTCGACATTTTCGATCATCGACGATTCGCGCATGCGGCTGGCCGACGATCTCGACATCGCGCCCGACGGCAAGGTCTATTTCAGCGAGGCGACGATCCGTTACGGCTTCGAGGAGTGGGTGGTTGACGCGCTGGAGGGGCGCGGCAACGGTCGGATCATCCGCTACGATCCCGCCGCCGGAACCACCCGCACGATCGTGCGCAATCTCTTGTTCGCCAACGGAATCTGCATGGCCCATGACAGCAAGTCGTTGTTGTTCGCGGAGACCTGGGGTTGCCGCGTCAGCCGCTACTGGCTTGAGGGCTCAAAAGCGGGAACGACCGAAGCTGTCGTCGCCGACCTGCCAGGATACCCTGACAACATCAATCGCGGATCGAACGGAACCTATTGGGTGGCGCTCGCCGGGACCCGGACGCCGAGTTACGATCTCGCGATGACCATGCCAGCGTTCAGACGACGCATGGCGCGGCGGGTCGCCGGCGACGAATGGCTGTTTCCCAACGTGAACGTCGGATGCGTCATTCATTTCGACGAGGAGGGCCATGTGCTGGAAGCGTTGTGGGACCTCGGGGGCGAAAACCATCCGGCGATTACCTCGATGCGCGAACATCGCGGCTTTCTCTATCTCGGCGGTGTAACCAACAACCGCATCGGTCGGCTCAAGCTCGTTGGCGCCGATCCGCAGTGGACAGGACAGGCCTCGTATTGGGGCCAGCCCCGATGAACCGCGTGAGGAAGGCCTGGGACAGATGGCTCGGTCGCGGCGAGGCCTCGATCACCATGCCGCCAATGGATGGCGCGTTCCGTCCCAACGATCTGCTCGACGCGGCCGCGTCAGTGCTCGAGGCGCCGGCGCCGGATGATCTGGCTATAACGGGGCTTGGATTGGTCGTTTCCTCTGGACACTCGCTGCTCCGCTTGAACACCGCGGGAGACGCGCCAGCCGCTTCTTTCGACGCCGACATCGTCGCGCTCGCGGGGTTGCCCGACGGCGGCGCGGCAGTCGGACTTGTCGACGGCCGCATCGTCTTCGTCGGCGGCCGCTACGACAGGAAGACAATTGCGGCCAAGCCGGACCTCAGATGCATCACCGCGCTGGCGGCCGCAGCTGACGGCGCCTTGCTCGTCGCCAATGGCTCCGACCACTCATGGCCCTGCTGACTGGAAACGAGACCTAATGGAGAAAGGCGCCTCCGGCTCGGTGTGGCGGCTGGAGCCGGCGAGCGGCGCTTGGACGCAACTTGCGGGAGATCTGGCCTACCCGAATGGTCTTCTCGTTGATGGCCATTCGATCGTCGTGTCCGAAAGCTGGCGCTGCGCGTTGACGCGCATTTCGCAGGGCGCCGGCGGGCGGGGCGCCCGTGTGCTGGAGGACCTCCCTGCCTATCCCAGCCGGCTTTCGAGGGGCTCGGACGAAGCGGTGTGGCTGGCGCTGTTTGCGCCGCGCAGCCAGCTCGTCGAGTTTGTGTTGAGCGAAGATCGCTATCGCCGTCGAATGATCGACGAAATCGACGCCGACTACTGGGTAGCGCCCTGCCTTCGTTCGGGCAGGTCGCCGCTGGAGCCGACACAGCAGGGCGGCGTCAAGCAGCTCGGGGTCATGAAACCATGGTCGCCCAGCCGGTCCTATGGCCTCGTTGCGCGTCTCGATAGCGCGTTTCGTCCCTTGGCCAGCCTCCATAGCCGCACGAACGGACGCCGGCATGGCGTCACATCCTGCCTGGCGTCAGGGGGACGCCTCTATTTCACTGCCAAGGGCGACGGGCTCGTTGGCTCATATGCATACGTGGGATCGATGTCGTGAGCGTCCCGGCGCAGATTGAGCCTCCGCTGCTCGAGATGAGAGGCGTCGGAAAGGACTATCGCGGGGTCGCGGCGCTGAAGGACATCGACTTCGACCTGCGTCGCGGCGAGGTGCACGCGATCCTGGGAGAGAACGGCGCTGGCAAGTCGACGCTGGTCAAGATCCTCTCTGGCGCAGTCACGCCGACCCGAGGCCAAATCCGTCTCGAAGGCCAGCAAATTCATATCGCCGACCCATCTTTCGCTCGGCGATACGGCATCGCGATGGTCTATCAGGAGACGAGCCTCGTCCCTACGATGACTGTCGCCCAAAACCTCTATCTGGGGGACGAAAAATTCTTCAATCGCCTCCGGGGCGTCTATATCGAAGCGCAGCAGTTCCTTCAGTCGCTGAATTTTCCAGTCGATCCGACGGCGCTGGTCATCTCGCTCGGCACCGCCAAGCGACAGATGGTCGAGATCGCCAGGGCGGTCCGTCTCAAAGCCCAAATCATTATCTTCGACGAGCCCACTGCGACGCTGACGCCGGAGGAAAAGCACCATCTCTTCGCCTTGATGCGCCGCCTGCGCCAGGAAGGCGTGTCGATCGTGTTTATCAGCCACGCATTGGAGGAAGCGCTCGAAATCTCCGACCGGATAACAATCCTGCGCGACGGGGCTCATATCATTACTGACGACTCTAAGATCTTCTCCCGCGAAACCATCATCCGTCACATGGTGGGGCGGTCACTGACCGACGATCTCTACGGCCGCGCCGCGGACAGTCGAAAGCTGCGGCCCGCAGGCGAAAAAGTCCTAAGCGTCCAGAATCTGTCGATGCAGAATCTTGTACGCAACTCCTCGTTTTCGATCTTCGCCGGACAAGTGACAGGCGTATTCGGGTTGGTAGGATCGGGCCGAACGGAAACGGCCAGGATCATCGCTGGCGTCGCCAAACGCGATTTCTTTCATGGCGGCGAGGTGCGACTCGAAAAAAAGTCTGTCCGTTACCAGACGCCGCGCGCGGCGGTTTCCGACGGCGTTGTCTATGTCACCGAAGACCGCAAAGGCGACGGGTACTTCGAGACGATGTCTATCGCCGAGAACCTCTATATCGGCGAGATTTCAAGCCGGCAGTCGCAGGGAATCGTGGCGAGCATGAGCGAAACGCGGGCGCTCGCAGAGGAGTGGACCAAGAAACTCAATATCCGCGCGTTGAGCGGCGACTCCCGGGTCATCGAGCTTTCCGGCGGCAATCAACAGAAGGTGGTTATCGCGAAAGCGTTGGTGCAAAAACCGAGGTTGATCATCTTCGATGAGCCGACGCGCGGGGTGGATGTCGGAGCCATCGCCGAGATCCATCATCTGATCTCGGCCCTCGCCGATGAAGGACTAGCCGTTGTCGTCATTTCGTCCTACCTGCCGGAGATTTTGAGCCTTTCCGACCGCATTCTTGTTTCTCGGCAGGGCCGCATTGTCGAGGAACTTTCGCCAGATGAGGCGACCTCGGAATCGGTCATGTTTGCCGCGGTCTATTAGGTAACAGCGCCATCCGTTTAAGGTCCGCTGTTGGCGCCCTCCCGCCGTACCGGAGACCCGATGGCTGGCTGCTGTACGACGACGCCGGCGCCGAACGCCTCCGCCTCCTCGAGCTCTCCCGCCAGCGCGTCCCGGCTCGCCGCGTCGCCGATGCGCCAGACCCCCCTGCTCGACGTGCCGAAAGCGGTCTTGACGAAGAACGGGAGAGGACGGGCCGCCGCCAGCGCTTTTGCCGAATGAACGATCTCGGTCGCCGGCTGCGGGACATCGAGCGCGCGGAGCAGCATCGTCAGCGCCGTCTTGCTTTGAACCTGTTCGAATGCGGCGAAATCCGCCAGCGCGACGCCGAGCGTCGCTGGCAGGCGACGGCGGGCGGCGGCGAACAGATAGGCCTGTTCGTGAACGGGCAAGAGGACGTCGATCGAGCGGCGTGCGATCACGTCGAGCACGGCGGCGAGATAGCCCTCGGGGTCGCTTCCGCTGGCGGGCGCCGGATGGACGCGGGCGACGAAGCGCGAGAATCGCGCCAGGCACATCGGGTCGCTCGAAACCGCCTCGACGCGGAATCCCGCCAGGCCGAGAGCCGTCGCCGCCTCGCGCGCCGAGAGGCTCGAGCCTTCGCTCAGAAGGATTCTGCAACGTCTCGCGGCCACGCCTTCAAACTAGCATGGACGCCGATATCCGACTTCGCATCGTAAAGTTGCTCCGCGGCCTGCGAAAGTCGAGGCCGGGCGGGCACTTTCGGCGCGCTCGCGCGTTGACTGTCATGCGCCTCCCCGGGAGCCTGCCCGAACGCCATTCGGCGCCCGCGAGTCGCGCTATTCGCGTAAAAAGGACGGAAAGAACCATGCTCAAGACAATCGCTTTGATCGGCCTGGCCGCAACCCTCGCCCTCCCCACCGTCGCCGCCCGCGCCCAGACCGGATTCGGCGTCAGCAACAGCGCTCCGTCGACGTCGACCTTCGACCGCGCGTGGAACCACGCCAATGAGAGCAAGGAAAGGGCGAGAGCCGGCGCCAGGTACGTCCGTCACCACTCCATGGCGGGACATTATCACTATCATCACGTCGAGTGACGATCCTGCGCCTGGCGCTTTGGTGGAAGCGGAGCCGACCAGGCCGGGCCGCCGTCCACCCGCAGGACCTGTTGGAAACAAAGCCGTTTTGCGAGCGGAGCGACGCAACGGAGAGGCGTCATTTTTGCTGATGCAACGCATGAGGATCGTTTCGTAGTCGGTTGTAATATCAGGATTTTCATCCCTTACAGACGGGGCCAAAATGGCGCCATTCCGCCCGGTTCCGGACGGTTTCAGGCGGGTGAGTATAGAAATTCTATACTTTGGCGCCCTTGGGCGGGCCGTCAAAGCCGGTCTCCGGCTTCGGTTTTCCCAATTGTCGTCTCCCTGTTATGGGGCTTAACAGGGAGATCGCCTCCCTGTTATCCCGCTCAACCATTGCGTGAGCAATTCATCAGAAGTGTCTGATATTCATTGCTTTCATGCCTGAAATTCAAATACGGCGAGGCCGGCGTTCCCCTGTTAGCAGGGGATAACAGGGAGAATTCCGGTTTTGGCGAAGTTGCAGGCGGCGCCCGGCGCGAGGGCGAGAGTATAGATTTTCTATCCCGTCGGGGGCGCCTTTCGACGCCCCATGCGGGCCGTACCTATATGAGCGGGGCGCCTGGATGAGCCGGCCCCTTCGGTCGACCAGCTTTGAGGCAACGCCATGCTCAAGAAATTCGCCTGCTTCGGCCTCGCCGCCGCCATCGCCGCCTCGCCCGTGATCGCGCGCGCGCAGACCGGCACTTCGTCGTCATGGGGCTCCTACGGTTCAGGCCAGACCATTCCGACGCAGTCGCTGACGCCGCTCGACCGCTATTACAACTACACCCATGAGGCCGAGAACAGAGCGATAGCCGGAGCCGAATGGGTCAGGGAACATTCCGGGACGAGCCCGTTTCCCTGGTCCCGTTGATTGGGATGGGCAATTCCGGCTCTACCCCGCCCTGACGAGCCTCGCGGCGAAAAATCCGTCGAGGCCCGATCGCCTCGGGTCCTCGCCCCAGAGATGGCTGGGCAGGGTGCGCAGGTCGCCAGACGGGGTGAGGCATTCGGCGAGACCGCCGATTTCGTTCGCTTCGACGGCCAAGCGCCGCACGTCGGGATTACGCCGGAGCAGCGCGGCGATCTGGGCGTCTCCTTCCTCCGGTTCGAGCGAGCAGGTGCAATAGACGAGGACGCCGCCGGGCTTCGTCAGCGCGATCGCCTTGTCGAGAAGCTGGGCCTGCAGCCTGACCAGCTGGGCGAGATCGCTCGGCCGCTTGATCCAGGCGACGTCGGGATGGCGGCGGATGGTGCCGGTCGCGGTGCAGGGCGCGTCGAGCAAGACCGCGTCGAAGGGCGGGGCGTCGAAGTTCAGCGCGTCGGCGACGACAATCTCCGAATGGAGCTTCAGCCGCTCGAAGTTGGCTGCGAGCATTTTCAGCCGCTCGGCCGAGCGATCGATCGTCGTGACGCTCGCTCCGGCCGCCGCAAGCTCCATGGCCTTGCCGCCCGGCGCGGCGCAGAGATCGGCGACGCGCATTCCGGCGCGGGCGTTGAGGAGCCGCGCCGGCAAGGCCGCGGCGGCGTCCTGCACCCACCACTCGCCTTCCGCGTAGCCGTCGAGATCGACGACGGCCTGGTGAGAATCGAGCCGCACCGAGCCGGTCGGAAGAACGAGGCCGCCGAGCCGCTTGGCCCAGCCGACAGCGTCGCTCTTGACGCTGATGTCGAGCGTCGGCTCGGCCCGATGGGCGGCGGCGATGGCCCGAGCCGTCGCTTCGCCGTAGGTCACGCGCCAACGCGCCGCGAGCCAGGGCGGCGTGTCGTCGTCGAGCGGGTCGGAAGCGGCGAGAATCGCCTCGCGCTCGCGCGCGATCCCGCGCAGCACCGCGTTGGCGAGACCGGCGAAGGGCGCGCTCGCCGCATCCGCCCGCGCCGCCCTCACCGCAAGATCGACGGCGGCATGGTCGGGCGCGTCGAGGAAGAGGATCTGCGCCGCGGCGACGACGAGCGTCCATTCGAGCATGCCGCTGCGCTTGGGCATCCCCTTGTCGAGGCGCTCGGCGAGCGCCTTGCGGATCGTGCCGAGACGCCGGAGCGCCACGGTCGCGATCGAGCGCGCCAGCGCCGCGTCGCGCGGATCGACGCCCGCGCCGCGCAGCGAAAGGTCGGCGGCGAAGCGTTCGTCGAGCGGCCGAACATGCGTGACCGCTTCCGCGACCGCCCTTGCGGCCGCCACGCGGGCGGTCATGCCGGGAGCCGGCGGTTCGGGCGCCTGCGGTCGAGGGCCGTTGAATCCGCGCTGCTGTCGAGCCAAAAGAGCCTTCGTCCGAATCATGTCCGCCCGCCTGCTCCAAGCTTATACGCCAATTCAGCGGCTGACTTGTGTCGGGCTTTCGAGAGCCGAAGAGTCCGCGACGCAGGCGACGTTTTTGTATTCGGCTCAAAATCGCCGAACACGAAAAATTCCCCGTTCTTCCGTCAGGAAATTCGACCCGTCGCCGTTCGGCGCCGGCGACGCTATAAATGGCGATGAGCAATGACCGAGGCGCACCTCCCATGAGCGCGAACCGCGACAAGCCGACGCCCCTCGATCTGTCTTCCGAGCCCGAGCCCATGGCCGGCCGCGTCCTGTCGCCCGCAGCCCAACGGGCCTTGGCGGAAGCCGAGGCGCGCCGTGCGCGGCCCGAGCCTCAGCGCCCGCACGAATGGAACGGTCGCGACGGTCCCGATCCGGTCCGCTACGGCGACTGGGAAGTGAAGGGCCTCGCGAGCGATTTCTGACGGGCGCCGTCAGCGCGGCCGATCGCCCAGAATTGCGGCCCTGGTCATCACTCTGTTTTGCGGGAGATAGTCGAGCGTCGCGTAATGCGTGCTCAGGCGATTGTCCCAAAACGCCACGTCGCCGAGCTTCCAGCGCCAGCGCACCGTGAACTCGGGCTTGGCTATATGAGCGAACAGGAAGGCGAGGAGCGCTTCGCTCTCCTTCGGCTTCAGTTCGATGATGCGCGACGTGAAGTCTTCGTTGACGAACAATCCGCGCCGGCCGCCGTCGAGCGTGCGAACGACCGGATGCACGACCGGCGGGTTGGCCGCAACAGCCCTTTCCCAGGATACGCGGCGTTCCCCGACGCCCGACGACCGTAGCGTGTCGCCGCCGGTCGGCGGCAGAACTTTCGGGACCAGAACCGCGCCGAAAGGCGGCGTCTGGATGAAGGTGACATCAGTATGCCAATTGTCGTTGTCGGGAATCGAATCCGGCTGCGTCTCGATCAGAGTGATTTCCGGCACGCCCTCGACATGCCGGTACACGGGATGGACATGCAGCCTGCCGAAGCGGCTGGCGAAGTCGCGCTGCGCCGCTGGGTCGGGGGCCTGGTTTTCGAAAAACAGCACGTGTCGCTCCGCCAGGGCCTCACGCCGTGCTGGTCGAGTTCCGATACAAGGCCGCCTACCGCCGACGTAAGGGGCGCGCCAACGAAATCTGTTGAAGCGGACACGTGGGCTCAAAAGGTGAAGTCAATGCGTCTGATCAATCCCTGGCTCGTTCCGTGGAAGGGACAGAGCTGAGGGCGTTAGCGCATCATCATCACCGGCGCGCCGATGGCGACCCTCTCGAAGAGGTCGATCACATCCTCGTTCAGCATTCGGATGCAGCCGTAGGAGGCCGCGGCGCCGATGGACGCGCGCATCGCTGTCGTCGTGCCGTGGATCGCGATCTCATCGCGGTCGAGCGTGATCGCCCGCGCGCCCATCGGGTTCGAGGGCGAGCCGCCCGGAATGACATCGGGCAATTCCGGATGGTCGCGCTTGACGGTGTCGGGCGGCGACCAGGCCGGCTCTACAAACTTGCCGGCAATCCGCGCCGGGCCGCTCCACTCCTTGCCACGCTTGGCGACGGCGACCGGATAGGCGATGGCGGTCTCAGCATCGACGATGAGATAGAGCCTTTTCGCCGACTGGCTGATCAGAACCGCGCCCGGAGGATAGTCGGTCGGATAGGCGACGATCCGCCCTGCATCCGCCGGCCCCGTCAAGGCTGCGAACAGGAGGGCGAAAGCCCCCGCGACCGCCGCTCTCGCGCCCATGCCGCCGTCCTCTTCTGTGGCGGCGGCAAAATATCATCGGCGCCGCCGGGGCGCGCGGCGGTTCTTCGATCAGGGTAAACAGGGAGACTTTCTGTGCCCGAAGGTGCGCTAGCTAATGTAGTGAATTTAAAGCAAAGCGCCCAGTCCGGACTCTCAGCCACTACGCGTTTCGGGCGGCCCTGATTGGAGTATAAGCGTTAAAGACAGCACACTAGCGTGTGGCCGTCGTAAGGGTTGCCGGGCGCCTTGGCGTGGGCGATGAACTGACCGCCCTTGGAGCAAGAAATCAAGCCGACACATCGCCTTCTTGCAAATGCAATGACTCGGCAATCCACGGAAACACCTCAAAAATCGGGGGAGTCCGGGTTCTTCACGGACGATGAAATTCCTGATTTTACAAAGCATTACTCAAGACTCTGCATGCGTTACACGAGCAACATAACGCCTCTACCTTGCATCGCTCCGCTCGGACGGCCCTTTCCACCACCGCAAGTCATACTAAAGCGTCGTGTAAATTGCCTCGGCGAGATCGAGGTTGTCAAACACCCTGCCCCGCCCGTCCATTAGAATCAGGACCTTGGCGCAATATTCTCTGACGAAGCCGACGTCGTGAATGGCGAGTATCATCGCGCATCTCTTTCTGTTCTGAAACAGTTCATCATGACATTTCTGCTGAAATCGTCGATCCCCGACCAATATGACTTCATCGATCAACAGGCATTCAAACTGGATCGCCAGCGACAGGGCAAAAGCAAGCCGCATGCGCATGCCATTGGAGTAGAACCTCATCTGGAGATTGAGCTGCTCGCCGAGTTCGGTGAAATCGGCGACGTAGTCGAACGTCTCCTCGATCGGCGCATTGTAGAGGCGGGCGATGAACCGGACATTGTCTGCGCCGGTCAGTTCGCCTTCGAACCCGCCGCCGAAGGCGAGGGGCCACGACATATGCAGACCTCTGTGGACATAACCGCTGGTTGGACGCTGCAAGCCGGACAATATCTTGATCAAGGTTGATTTGCCTGCGCCGTTACGGCCCAATATCGCCATCCGCTCGCCCATCCCAACGCTGAACGAGACGCCGTCGAGGACCCGTCGTTTGCCGCCGCCTTCGGTCGGAAACTCCTTGACAACGTTGATGGCGTCAATTGTTCGACGCGGGACCAAGTCGAGCGCGGCCGCGGCAGGCTGTTTGACGGCCCGACCCGCCGTCTCCCCCGACAAGAACTCGACCGGCGTCAACTGTCGCCCCCCGCGTGAGCGAGGGTGTCTTCGATGAACGTTCGGGCAATTCGCCAGATCATGAATGCGAATGCGAAGGTCGCCAGGGTCCACGTCATTCGGTACGGGCTGGCGGGATAATCGGGCAGATTCGCCGTCGTAATCGGTTCGATGAAAACCCGCTGCTTCAAAGCGTCGACTCGCGCGCTCTCCAGGGTTGCGAGCGCGGACATGAACGCCTGCTCCGCGAAGGTCTGATTGAGCATCAGGCCCTCATATTCCGCGACTTGCGGGGCGAGCGAGTCGCTGCTTCCGGCGAGCTTCTTCCTTTCGACGCCGATCTGTTGCTGCAACGCGTCGATCTTGCGCTTCAGGGCCGCCACTTGCGGGCCGCCCGGCGTCTCCTTTTCGACGTCCGTTAAAGTGGCGTTGGTTTCCGCGGTGGTCAGGGACAGCGACGCGATCGTGTTGAACGTCGCCAGCGACGATTGCGACGGGTCCATCGTCCGCATTCGGTTGCGAAATTCTGTCACGGCGTCTAGCGCCTCGTGGGCGCGCTTTTCGGCGGTTTTGACCTCTTCGAGCGCGGAATCGATGGCGTCAGCGCCCGAGCGTTGGTTCAGGCTGTTGATCAGGGATTCGGAACGTTGCAGCAGAGCCTGGGCGATCCTTTGCGCGTCCTGGGGTCGAAACGCCTGAACCCTGAGGGTCGCCACGCCTGAACTGTGCTCGTAATCAACTGAGACAAATCGAAGATAGTGCTTGAACAGTCGTTCGGTGGTCGAACCGAACAGAAACGGAGGGTAACGCCAGAGGAAATCCGCCTCCGGACGCTGGAAGGCCTCCATCAGTCCCGCGTTGTCGATCAGCGAGTTCATCGCGTCCCGGGACAGAATGAAGCCCTGGACGATGTAGGCGTCGTCCGACGATCGAACAACAGACCCCCCCTGGACAAGGCTGCTGAGCTGATTGGACGCGCTTGTCGCCGGGCTGCGCACGACGAATTTGACTTCGGATTCGTATCGATCCGCTGCGATGGCCAAGAAATAGAGCCCGCAAACCAGCGTCGGCAACACCACGATCGCGAGAAACAGCCAACTGCGGCGAAAGACGCGCGCCAGCCAGCCGGCTCCGGCCGCGCCGGGAATCGTAGCGGAGCCATCGGCCCCGAGGCGGACCAGTTCGATCCGTTGGGCGGTCACTATGCGTTGATCCGGGCGCACTTCGATGCTCATGCCTCCACCTGCTTCATAGCAGAAACGCGCCGGCGCCGGAAGGACGCTCTCCGAAAGATCGCCCTATGGCGTAGCGGAAGCGCAGATGTTAAACTGAAGACATGCTGGATACGGAAGAAAAGCGTGCCCTGCGGATTGAAGCCCTGCCGCTGCGAAACGAGGCCGGTTTCTTTTCGTTGCTACGGCAATGGCCTCTTTCACCGCGCAACCAGAGCAAGTTGCGGGATTTCAGGCCCCAAAGAAAGTCGCGGTGGCGCGCTTATGCATTTATCCTGATCGGACTTTTGCCGACCCTGCTGACCGGCGTCTACCTGCTCGCCTTCGCGGCCGACCGGTATGTGTCGGTCGCCAGCTTCGTGGTCAGGACAGCCTCCAAGCCCATGGGGTCGACGGGATTTGGGGCGCTTCTGCAGATGGCCGGGTTTTCCCGGTCGGACGACGACGTTTTCTCGGTCCAGGATTTTCTCCGCTCCCGCGATGCGATCGATCGGCTCGGCAAGCAACTTCCGTTGCGCGAATTCTTCTCGTATTCGGGGCGGGATGCTCTGATGGCTTTTCCCTCGTTTCTCTATGGGGATACGAAAGAGGAATTTTACAAATACGCCGAGAATTTCTTCGACGTCGTTTATAACAGCACGACAGGGATCACGACGCTGACGGTGCAGGCGTTTCGCCCGCAGGACGCCTATCAGATGGCTACGGCGCTGCTTGCCTTGGCGGAAGAAAAAGTGAACGAACTGAACGCGCGCATCCGGGACGACGCGGTTCGGGTTGCCGAGGGCCAGGTGAAGCGGTCGGAAGCGCGCCTCTCTGAAGCCATGGTGCAAATGACCGCGTTTCGAAACCGGGAGTTAATGATCGATCCGAACAAGAGCTCGATAATGCTGAGCGAACTGATCGGGCGTCTTGGCTCGGATCTCGCCGAAACGCAGTCGTTGGCCGCGGAAAAGGCGAGCAGCTCCCCGGATGACCCGGGGCTTCAGGCCCTTCGGCAGCACGCCGCGGCGCTGCAAAATCAGATTCAGACGGAGCGCGGCAAGATCGCCAGCGATTCGTCCGGCCTGGCGGACAAACTCGCTGCTTACGAGCGCCTGACGGTGGAACGCGACTTCGCGAAGGCGGCGCTGACGAAGTCGTCGGACGCTCTCGACCTCGCGCGCGCGGAAGCCAGGCGCCAGCAATTGTTCCTCGAGCGAATCGTCAGCCCGCAATTGTCGGACTACCCGATGATGCCGGCGAGCCTCTGGACGTTCTTCACGGTGTTTGCGCTCAATCTGATAGCGTTGATGATACTCTGGCTTCTGCGCACGGGCGTGCAGGAGCATGCTCAGTTAAACGGGTAGCGAGGGGCGAATTTGCGTCGGCCGACGGCGCGCCGCGGGGGCTCGATGGAAGCCGGCATCCTGTACGACGGACACAATCTGACTCTGGCGAATTCGACAGGGATCGGGACCTATGCCCGTACGCTCGCGGCGACCGCCGCGAAAGTGGGGTTCAAACCCGAAATCTTGCTGGGCGGCAATGCGTCAATCGACAGGAGAGACCCGCAACTCAGCGAAATTGGCCTGTTCGACGCGCTGACCGCGCTCAAACCGTCGCCTAGAGTACGCAGCGAGCGCTTGCTGGCCAGACTTTGCGGCAAGCCACTCGGGATCAGGCCGGCCGAATTCTCCCGCGTCGGCGCCGTCTTCAAGTCTTCCGCGTCGAGCCTTGACGGCTTCGACAGAATGCACGTGGCCTCGAGCCTGTTTGAGGTCAGCCGCTCGCATTTCTTCCGGTACGGCGCGAGAGCAGATGTGAAACTGTCCCAGCCGGTCTCGCTCTTCCATATGACGTTTCCGACGCCGCTGATGACCAAAGGCTGCCCGAACATCTATACGATTCACGACATCGTCCCGCTGCGGTTGCCTCAGACCACATTGGACAATAAGAAGTATTTTCTCCAGCTCGTCCGCCATCTCTGCCTCAAGGCCGATCACATCGTTACAGTCTCCGAATTTTCGCGCCAGGACATCATTCGATTTGTAGGGATACCGGAGAACCGAATCACGAACACCTATCAAAGCGTGCACATGCCCGCTTCGATTACGGCGAAAAGCGACGACGAGGTTGCCGACCAGATTGCCGACGCGTTCGGTCTCGATTTTCGAAGCTACTATATGTATTACGGCGCGATCGAGCCGAAGAAGAACATTTCGCGCCTGATTGACGCCTATGCGGCATCCGGGAGCGCGTTTCCGCTGATCATCGTCGGCGCTCTGGGTTGGCAATACGAGGACGATATCGAGAAGATCGAGGATGACCGGTTTCTCTATTATCGGCGCGAGGCCGACCGCATTGTGCCCGACCGTCGAGTGCGGCGCATTCCCTATTTGCCGTTCTCACAGCTGATGACGCTGGTAAAGGGCGCGCGCGGCGTGCTTTTCCCCTCCCTTTATGAAGGGTTCGGGCTACCGGTGCTCGAGGCGATGGCCCTCGGCACGCCGGTGATCACCTCGAACGTGGCGGCATTGCCTGAAATTGCCGCGGGCGCGGCGGCGCTCATCGATCCGACCGATGTCGAATCGATGACGAAGGCCATTCGCGCCTTCGATCACGACGACGGACTGCGTCAAGATCTCGCTCTGAGGGGGCGGAAGAGGGCCGCCTTCTTCGAGCCACAGGCTTACCAGGATCGAGTTGCGAACCTCTACGCGAAACTCGGGGTGAGACCGGTCCCCGCCGCTGTGAAGGACGCGCCTGTCCTGAGCCTTCAACCCAACTGCGCTATGATCGGCCCGAGCGACAGCCGCGAAACCCGCTGAATTGCATGCCGACCGCCTCACAAAGGCCGATCGTCTTCGACGTCACCCATCTGGTTTCGCGACTGACGGAGTTGACTTCGACCGGGATCGACCGGATCGATCTTGCCTACGCAACGCATTTCACGGGGCTCGGCGCCATGGCGGTCGGCCTGCATTACGGGTTGTGGCGACCGCATCTCTTCTCGGTTGATCAGGCCCGCGCAGTCGTTGACCTGTCGGGTCGCGGTGGACCCCGGCGCCCGGCGGCGCGCGCGAGGCGGCCTTTTCCGCTGTTCTGCACTGGCTCGCGGCGCCGCCCGATCGCAACTTGACGAAGCCGAGTCGGCATGCTCGCGAACCCCACGACCGTAGGCGAGAGCGAATCCGGCGACGCTACCAAGCTCGCATCTTTAACAACCGGTCGCTCACCGTCCCGGACCGCGCGATCTATCTCAATGTCGCGCAACATTGGTTCGAACACCCGATCTTCTTCCGGTGGCTGAAGCGACGGGACGACCTTTGCAACGTCTTCATGCTTCATGACCTCCTGGCGCTGGATTACCCGGAGTATTTTCCGCCGGCGAACCTCGATGTTTTTCGACGGCGGCTGGCGACAGCGCTTCGCCACGCGAGCGCCTTCGTCGTATCGACGCATGCCGTGAAGCGGCGACTCGAGCGGGAGCTTTGCCGCCAGGGATGCCGTCAGCGACCGATCCATGTGCAGCCCTTTCCCTCCCCCCTTGAGGGCATGGGACCCGCGCGTGCGGACCCGTCCTGGCGAGGTCATCCCTATTTTGTGATGCTGGCGACGGTCGAGCCCCGAAAGAATCATCTGCTTCTTTTGCACGCGTGGCGCGAACTCGTCCTGCAAGACCCCAAAGCGCCGCGGCTGGTGATGGTCGGGGCGCGGGGTTGGGAAAACGAACAGGTCGCCGACATTCTCGACCGCAGCGTCGCTCTGCGGGGGCATCTCCTGGAAATTCGCGATCTCGCATCGCCAGACCTGGTTGATCTCCTGCGCGGGGCGCGCGCCCTGTTGATGCCCTCATTCGATGAGGGCTACGGTCTGCCGCTCGTCGAGGCGCTTTCGATCGGCACGCCCGTCGTCGCGTCCGACATTCCAGTCTTCCGGGAGGTGACGCAGGGGCGCGCGACCTTCCTCTCCCCCCTCAATGGCAGGGCGTGGCGCGAGGCGATTTGCCGGCTCGCCAACGACGAGGCCTACGCCGAGGCGAACCGCGCCGAGGCGGCGAAGTTCGAGCCGCCCGCCTGGTCGAGCTATTTCGTCGCGTTGGGGGAGTTTCTCGCGTCCCTGTGACGTTCGTCCCGAATGCGTGTGAGCAAAAGGTCGGTCAGCACATCGTACCCGTGTGAGCTGAAATGGATGTTGTCTTCTTGATAGCAGAGGCGCCGGCCGTCCTGTTCGACGCGAAGTCGCTGGTCGGCTTCGACCAGACTTGAACGATATCGGCCGTGAAGCAAAGCGTTCGCCTGACGTCTGACGTGATCGCGAAACTCGAGGCCCTCGCCGCAAGGAGGGACCGCGAGAATGTGCAGCCTCGCGTCCGGCGCCACACGGGACACCTCCTTGGCGACCTCTCCCAATCCCGCGGCAATGCCGATCGCCGTGTCGTCTGCGCCGAGATTGTTTGTTCCCGCCAATAGCACGACATCCCCCGTTCGAATGCTTGCGTCCGGCAATGCGGCGAGACGCCAGAGAAGGTGCTGGGTCTTGTCCGCCGCCACGCCGAAATTGTACGTCGTCAGGGACCCCCACATGTGTGATGGCCAATACTCGACGTGCGAGTCTCCGACGAGCATGATGTCGATGCGCTCCTGCGGCGCGCTGCGAAGGATGTCCAGGTGGCGAAGCCACGAATGGACGAAGGGAGGCGGGGACGGCGTCGTCGTCACGAGCGTCTCCACCGGCTGAGCGCCTTGGATGCCCCCCCGCTCAGGGCGTTTCATAAGCGCATCGACGCCTCCGCGAAGGCGGCGAACCAGCGCGTTGATAGGCCGCCCAAAGCCGCGACGAGCGATCAAGCCGACATTGTCCATGACCGTAGACACACGAAATCTGTTGGTGAGATAGGCAACTCTGTGATCGTATATATGCGCCTCAGGGTGGGCCTCGACGAGGCGCCGCATCACCGACAGGGCTTCCTTGAAGTCCCCGCGCCATTCGTGCATCTCGCTAAGATTATGGAGCAAGACCGGGTTTGTCGGATGGTTCCTCACGGCCTCGTTGAAGATCGCTTCCGACTCCTCGAAGTTCCCATATTTCGCGAGAATTCGAGCGTATTTGAATTGGTAGACAACATCATCGGGCGAAATGGAGAGCGCGCGCTTCGCGAGCGCGGTTTTGACTTTCGGGTTGCGCGCGCGCTCGGAGAGTACGCTCCAGAATTGGGCGGAGCGCTTTCGCGCGGCGTGCGCCCTTGATTTGAACGCCGAAAGGTCGAACTGTTCGTTGACAATGCGGAGAACGAAATCTCCGAGAATGCCCGTTTCCGCCATGAAGCCCGTGACCGGATGGCCGCCGTGCGGAATGACAAGTTCGACGAGTTCCGTCCGCTCCCTGAAGAGATCGATATGGCGCCGATCCAGGTCGAACGGGTCGTACGAAACGTAGGCTAACGGAACGAAACTCGCGGCGCCCTTTCGCTCCACCACGAAATCAATGCGCGTGGCGTCGCCCATCCAACGATGCTCGAAGGGCACGACCGCGTTGTCGACGGAAAACTGAGGCGACAGCGCGATCGCGGTGCGTGCGCCCACGTGCGTTCCGAACCTGATGGCCGCGTAGCCGCCCATGCTCGAGCCGTAAGTGTAGACCCGCTCGTAGTTTTGTGTGATCGCCGCGATCGCTCCGCAGACTTCGAGAATCTCATCGTTCTGATACCACTCGTTGGACCGAGCGATGACATGGATCGCGTCGATGCGGCTCTGTTCGAAAAAATGCTCCCCGAATCCCGTTCGTTCGAGCGTTCGAACATCCGAATACGAATCGAAGGTGACCACGCAGATGGTCGAGTTGAAACCCGTGACCGCGCGCGCAACAAAATCAGCGCTCCGGAAAACGTCGTAGGCCATGAGGTCTATCCGGACAGTCGACGTGAACAGGACTTCTGCCTGGCGCCGCCCGGCAACCCCAACGTCTCTGTCTGTATCAGCTCAGCCTTGCGCGAGCGCACACACTTCGTCCCCACCGATGCTTGGAGATGCGCCCAGCCGGCGCTGCGAGGCCTTAGCGGGCGCTTTCGACTTTTGCGGCCGCCCCCGCCTCGGGCTCAAGTCGGCGCGAGAATTCGACGTTGCCGAGCGCCACTCGCCCCTCGATCGCTCCGCGATCCGTTCGCACCCGGACTTCCACAGGCTGGAGCGCATCGTCGTGAACAAAATCAAAGGATGCGTGGAAAACGCCCTTGGCCTCTGGAACCATTGTCGCGTGCGCAAGCAACCGACCGCCATAGACTTCAACAGAGAAAGGCGTTCGCAGAGCGCCGGCTGAGAAGCCCACGGTCATCCTCGCCTTCCAGGAGCCCGAAGGCAAATAGAAGTAGGGACCGTAGTACAGAATGCGCGCGCCCCCCGTCAAATCCGCGACGAGCGACGCAGGGGTGTCAGGCCGGTCGCCGGAAAGGAACGTTTCGATCGGCCAGATGATGGTCTCGGCGCTGTCGCGGAAGCTCATCTGAATGAGCGGCCCCAGTACGCCGGCGATCGTCGCATTTTCCTTTGGCGTAAACTGTCCGCGGGCGATCTCGAGCTTTTCGTACCCGTCCGACGCAGGCTTGCATCGAGGATTCGAGATCGGCGTCCGCGTCCGTCGGAACCGAGACGATGTCTGGCGAAGCGCATCGCGTTGCCCGCCGAGAGCTCAAGCCCAAGATGGCTCGAGGATCAGATCGATGATGTCCCGGGTCGGGAGATCGGCAAGGCGGTGAAACAGCAACACCCTGTTGTGACCGCGCAAGCTGCGCGTAGCTCGCCGTAGCGGCCGTTTGCAGCCGGAGCGCCTCAATGACGCTGCATTGCGAAAGACGGCGAAGGTAGCGGACCGCGTCGAAAGGGTCATCGAGCAGCAAAAGGATGGGAGCGGTCCTTCGCCGCATTTCGCCAGGAGAGACGGGCTCGGAAATTGAGACAGGTAGACGACCGGAGGCGCCGTCTCGTCCGACTCCGACTCGACAGGATCGTTGCGATCGACGACCCGGGTCGCCGCCCTTTCGGGGATCAGTGCGCAGACCTCGCGCAACAGCTCAAACACCCAGGTGGAAAGAACGCTGGGAGCGCCGAGAACAATCGAATCCCGCGTAAGGCCAGCCATCGCGACCGCCCAGAAGGAGAGGCCGTCAACGAAAGCAAGCCGCGCGCCGCCGGCGCGCGCACCGGCGTGTCTCTCAGACCTGCGGTTGCGGTTCGAGGCCGCCGCGCTTCCGGACCGATAGGGCGAGGCTTGCCCGTCGAAGGCACCGCGGCCCGCGGCGCAGCTGGCGGCTCGCGGTCGGACGCGAACTCGCGCACGGGTCGGACGCCCTGCAAGAGCCCGACGATCTCGTCGCCGGTCAGCGTCTCGAACTCCATCAGGCCCCTGGCGAGCGTCTCGAGATCGGCCCGTCGTTCGGTCAGGATCCGGGTCGCGGTGTCATGAGCTTCCAGCACCAGACGCCGGACCTCCTGGTCGATCGTCTCTGCGGTCGCCTCGGAAATGTTCTGCTGACGCCCGAGCGAATAGCCGAGAAACACCTCGTCCTGGTTTTCGCCGTACATGACCGTCCCGAGCTTGTCGGAGAAACCGAGGCGGGTCACCATGGCTCTGGCGATCTTGGTCACCTGCTGGATGTCGCCGGCGGCGCCGGACGTGACCTTGTCCCGGCCGAACACGAGTTCCTCGGCGACCCGGCCGCCCATCGACATCGCGAGCATCGCGATCAGTTGCTCGAAGCTCTGCGAAATCTGATCGCGCTCGGGCAACGACTGGACCATGCCGAGCGCTCGTCCGCGCGGAATGATCGTCGCCTTATGGATCGGGGTCGAAGCGGGCATCGAGACGGAGACGAGCGCGTGGCCCGCCTCGTGATAGGCCGTGAGGCGCTTTTCTTCTTCGGTCATGATCAGCGTTCGCCGCTCGGCGCCCATCATGATCTTGTCGCGGAAGTCCTCGAACTCCTGCCGCGTCACGACCCGCTTGCCCCTTCGCGCAGCGAGAAGCGCCGCCTCGTTGACGAGGTTCATCAGATCGGCGCCGGAGAATCCCGGCGTGCCGCGGGCGACGACCTTAAGATCAACGTCGGGCGCGAGCGGCACCTTGCGCACGTGCACCTTGAGGATCTTCTCGCGGCCGATGAAATCCGGATTGGAGATGACGATCTGGCGATCGAAACGGCCTGGCCGCAACAGCGCCGGGTCCAGCACATCGGGCCGGTTGGTCGCCGCGATGATGATGATGCCTTCGTTCTGTTCGAAACCGTCCATCTCGACCAGCAACTGGTTGAGCGTCTGCTCGCGCTCGTCGTTGCCGCCACCGAGGCCCGGCCCCGCGATGGCGCCCGACCGCGTCGATTTCATCGATGAAGATAATGCAGGGCGCATTCTTCTTCGCTTGCTCGAACATGTCGCGCACACGGCTGGCGCCGACGCCGACGAACATTTCGACGAAGTCCGAGCCCGAAATGGTGAAGAACGGCACGTTGGCTTCGCCCGCAACCGCGCGCGCCGTCAGCGTCTTGCCGGTGCCGGGCGGGCCGACGAGCAGCACGCCGCGCGGAATCCGCCCGCCGAGCTTCTGGAACTTCTGCGGGTCGCGCAGGAATTCGACGATCTCCTGCAGGTCTTCCTTGGCCTCGTCGACGCCGGCGACGTCCTCGAACGTGACGCGCCCCTGGGCTTCGGTCAGAAGCTTCGCCTTCGACTTGCCGAAGCCCATCGCCTTGCCGGCGCCGCCCTGCATCTGGCGGGTCATGTAGACCCAGAGGCCGAGGAACAGGAGAACCGGCAGAATGCTGGAAACGATTGTGAGCAGCCAGTTGTTGCCGTCCGACGGCGGCTTGGCCGTAATCGTCACGTCCTTCTTGTAGAGCGTCTGGACAAGACTGGGATCGTTCGGCGCATAAGTCTGGAACGAGCGCCCGTCCTTCATGTGGCCCGAGATCTCGGGTCCGGCGATGGTGACGTCGCGAACATTGCCCGCGTCGGCGTCGCTCAGCAACTGGCTGAACGTGATTTCGCTGGTCGGCGCCTTCTGACCCGGACTCTGGAACAGGGTCACCAGGGCGAGGACCAGCAGGAAGATGATCACCCAGAGGGCGAAATTCCGGTAATTCGCGTTCATCGTCTTTCCGTGCCGGAGGGCGGGCGGGAAATTCTCCAGCCTCTGTCGGTCGTGTCCTGTCCACCCATTTAAGCGCAGACCATGGAGTTGCCAAGAGAACCCGAGCTCTCTGAATTCAAAGTGAAGTCCTCAATTGCAGCCTTTTGGCGGCGTTGCGCCCACAGGCGGCGGTGTTGCGCGCCAAGGTTCAGCCGGTCTTTTCCTCGATCAGCGATAATTCTGGCCCTGAATAGCGATCGCGTTTTGCATTGGCTGGTCATAACTCGCGCAAGAACGCCGCCGGCTTTTGACCGAGGATGCGCCAGGCCCCGATCATGCCGAGGCCGATGGTGAAGGCTAGTCCCCCTCCCGCCGCGGCGAGGACGGACGTCCAGTCGAAGACGAAGTCAGACAGCATGATCCGTTTGACGACGAGCCAGGCCGTCAGCGCGCCGGCGCCGACGCCGAAGGCTGCCGACGCGGCGCCAAGAATGGCGTATTCGATCAGAAACATCGAGGTCAGTCGGGTTCGCGTCGCGCCGAGGATCTTGAGAATCGTCGCGTCGGCGAGCCGCGCGCGCCGGTTGGCGGCGAGCGCGCCGGCCAGCACCAGCACGGACGTCAGGAGCGCCACGCCCGTCGCGGCGCGGATCGCCAGGGCGAGCTTCCCGACCAGGGCCTCGACCGTCTCGAGCGCGTCGCGCACCCGGACGGTGGCGACCTCGGGAAAGTCGTGCGCCGCGGCGCGCAGGAGCGCGATTTCCTCATCCGGTCCGTCGCCCGCGGGCAAGGAGGCCGAGACGAGCTCGCTAAATGGAGCGCCCCGGAAGGTGTTCGGAGAATAGACGAGCACGAAGTTGATCGCAAAGCTTCGCCAGTTGACGGTCCGTAGATTGGTGACTTTCGCGGTGATATCGCGCCCGAGCACGTTGACGACGACCGCGTCGCCAATCTTGAGGCCCAGACCTTCCGCCACCCCCTTCTCCATCGAAACGAGGGGCGGACCGGAATAGTCGCTCGGCCACCAGTCGCCGGCGACGACCTGCGAGCCTTCCGGAGGCTTTGCCGCGAAGGTCACGCCGCGGTCGCCCTCCAGCGCCCAGGCGACATCCTCCCGCGCCTTGACCGCCTCAACCGGCGTATCGCCAATCCGGACGAACCGGCCACGCATCATCGGCGTTTCACTTGTCCTGGCGCCGGGCGCCGTGCGTTTGAGGAAATCGATGAACGCCTTCGCGTCGGCTCCGCGCACGTCGAGGAAGAAGAAGCTTGGCGTCACGCCGGGCTCGGTCTGCCGAAGCTCGGCGCGCATGTTAAAGTCGACCAGCGTCAGCGCGACCAGCGCCGCAAGTCCCAGGCCCAGCGACAGCACCACCGACGGCGTCAGCGCGCCCGGTCGGTGGATCGCCGCCAGCGCCATGCGGAGCTCGACGAGACGCGAAAGGCGGCGCGCGTCGCGCAGCGAAAGCGATGCCGAGCGCGATGATTCTGCAGGACGAAGAATGCGACAAGCGTCGCGCCGACAACGACTATCGCGACCGAACGCTGGGGGCTCGTCGCGATCGCGAGCCCGACGAGAGCGGCGCCGGCAAGGACCGCGCCCACGACATAACGGGCGCGCGGCCAGCCCTGACGCTCCTCGGCGAGATCGCGAATCAGCGTGGTGACCGGCAGATCGTGCGCCCGACCCAATGGCAGGATCGAAAAAGCCAGCGCCGTCAGAAGCCCGTAGGCGAGCCCGAGCGAGATCACACCCGGGTCGACCGAGGGCGCAAGGGGAATCGGCAGGAGATCGGCGAAGAGGCCGTTGACGACGAAGGGTATGACCACGCCGAGCGCGGCGCCCGCGAGAGCGCCGGCGAAGGCGACGATCAGGAACTCGACGAGAGCGAGCGCAACGACGCCCGCTCCGCTCGCGCCGATCGACTTTGAGGATCGCGAGCGAAGCTCGCTTTCGCTCGACGAAGCCTTGCGCCGCGTTGGCGACGCCAACCCCGCCGACGACCAGCGACAACAAGCCCGACAGCGTCAGGAACTCGGCGAAGCGGTCGAGGTCGCGGGTGAAGTCGGGCGAGACATTCAGACGCGTGCGCGTCTCCCAGCCGGCCTGCGGAAACGTCCTCTTGGCGCTGTCGAGGAGCGCCTGCACCGCGGCTTCGTCCGGCGCGCCGCCCGGTCCGTCCATGATCACGCGCGTCGTCCACCGCACGAGCGACCCCGGCTGCACGAGACCGGTCGCGTCGAGCCCCGCCTGCGAGATGAGCACGCGCGGCCCAAGACCGACGCCCACGGCCAGGCGGTCGGGCTCGCTCTTCAGGACCGCGCTGAGAACGAACCTCGCCTGACCCAGACGAAAGACGTCGCCGATCTTGAGGTTGAGGCGCGCAAGCAGCGTGTCTTCCGCCGCCGCCCCGAATGCGCCGTCTCTTTCCGCAAACGCCTCTGCCGGCGTCATCTGCGGATTGAACTCCGCCGCGCCAATCCGCGGCCAGGACGGCTCGACGGCCTTGATCTCCGCCAGCGCTGCGTCGCCGCTTTCGGTTCGGACCATTCCCCGCAAGGTCGCGATCGTCGACAGCGAGCCGGAGCGGGCGAGGAAGGCCTCTTCGGCCGGCGACAGGCCACGGTGGATAAGCGAAAACGAAGCGTCACCCCCAAGGATCACGCGGCCCTGCAGTCCCAAGCCGTCGTCGAGCGCCTTGGCCAGGCTCTCGACTCCGACGATCGCCGCGACGCCCAGGGCGATGCAGAGGCAGAAAATGCGCAGGCCCGCCAGTCCGCCCCGCAGGTCGCGCAACGCAAACCGCGCCATCCGCGGCCACCCACGTGCTCCCGAGATCGCCGCCGCAACGGTCACGCCGGCACGGCCATCGGCGCTGAGAGCTCCACCGCGCCCGAGCGCATTCGGATCACGCGGTCGCAGCGTTCCGCCAGCGCCGGGTCGTGCGTGACGAGCACGAGCGTCGCGCCGCGGCGCGCTGGCAAATCGAACATGAGGTCCATGATCGCGCGCCCCGTCACCTCGTCGAGGTTGCCGGTGGGTTCGTCGGCGATCAGCAGCGAGGGACGAGGGCACAGGGCGCGGGCGAGCGCCACGCGTTGCTGCTCGCCGCCCGAGAGTTGGGCGGGGTAGTGGGCGGCGCGGTCGGCGAGCCCCATCTGATCGAGTTCGGCGCGAGCACGCGTGAACGCGTCGCCGACGCCCGCGAGCTCGAGCGGCGCCGCGACATTCTCAAGCGCCGTCATGGTCGGGATGAGGTGGAAGGACTGGAAGACAATGCCGACGCGCGCCCCGCGAAATCGGGCGAGCGCGTCCTCGCTCAAGCCGCCGAGCTTGACGCCGTCGATCTCGACCTCACCTTTGTCGGGGCGCTCGAGTCCGGCCATGATCATGAGGAGCGTCGATTTGCCAGACCCGGAGGCGCCGACGATACCGACCGCCTCGCCCTTCGACGATTGTCAGACCGACGTCGCGCAAGATATGCACACGCGCGGCGCCCCGGCCGAGGCTGAGATCGACGCCGCGCATCGCGACTGCGGGAAGGGTCATCGTGTCGGAAATCCTGGAGCGAGGGGTCGCCCACATATGGGCATTGGCGGAGCTTCGTCCAGGCGCTTGCCCTGGCGGCGGTCCTGGCTGTGGCCTTCGGCGGGCAGGCCTCGGCGCGCAAGCTGCGCCTTGTCGTTCTCGGCGACAGCCTCACTGCGGGCTACGGCTTGCCGCCGGGAAAGGCGTTTCCCGACCAGCTTCAGGCGGCGCTGAACGCCAGGGGCTGGGACGTGAAGGTCATCAACGCCGGCGTTTCGGGCGACACGGTGGAGGATGGCCTTGCCCGCTACGATTGGGCGGTTCCGGCGGACGCGGACGCGCTGATTGTCGAGCTCGGCGCAAACGACATGCTGCGCGGCCTCCCGCCCGAGGGAACAAAGAGGGCGTTGGCGGCAATTCTCGACAGGGCCAAGGCCGCGCATCTGCCGACGATGATCGCCGGAATGCGCGCCGCGCCCAATCTTGGCGCGGAGTACGCCCAGGCGTTCGACGTCATCTATTTGAGGGCGGCTGGGGCGGCTGGCGCGACCCTCTACCCGTTCTTTCTCGACGGCGTGGCCGGCGACCCCGGGCTCAACCAGCCCGACGGTCTGCATCCGACCGCGGCAGGCGCCGCGGTCATCGTTAGCCGAATCATACCTTCGGTCGAGGATCTCCTTCGCCGCGCGGAGCCCTGACCCGCAACATAATGCGTTCCGCGGCATGGTCCGGGCGCTCTTGCGCGTCGGCCGCGGCTTGCCGTAGCTAACCGCATCGTTGCGTCCGCTTGAGGACGCGGTCCAAGGGGCTGTCAAGGGGCTGTGATGTCAGGCGCGCGCCATATTCTCACTCTGTCCTGCGTCAACAAGCCCGGCATCGTCGCGAGCGTATCGGCAGCGCTGTTCGAAAGCGGATTCAATATCCTCGACGCGCAGCAGTTCGACGACACGGAAACGGGCAGCTTCTTCATGCGGGTCGAGTTCAACGCCTCGAGGCCGGATGCGGACGTCGAGGCGCTTCGCGTGACTTTCGCGGCCATCGCGAGCGGTTTTGGGATGGAATGGTCCATGCGCCCGGCCGGTCAGCGCAAGCGCGTCGCGCTGATGGTGTCGCGCTTCGACCATTGCCTCGTCGACCTGCTCTACCGCTGGCGCAGCGGCGAGTTGCCGATGGATCCGGTCGCGATCATCGCCAACCATCCCCGCGGGAGTTACGCGCACATCGATTTCGACGACATTCCCTTCCACTATCTGCCTGTCACCCGCCAGACCAAGATGGAGCAGGAAGCGCAGGTGTGGGACGTGATCAAATCCGCGAAGGCCGATCTCGTCGTGCTCGCCCGCTACATGCAGATCTTGTCCGACGGCTTCACGGCCAAGCTGCAGGGACGCTGCGTCAACATCCACCACTCGTTCCTGCCCGGCTTCAAGGGGGCCAGGCCCTACCATCAGGCGCATCTGCGCGGCGTCAAGCTGATCGGCGCGACGGCGCATTTCGTGACCTCCGATCTCGACGAGGGGCCGATCATCGAGCAGGACGTCGAGCGGATCAGCCACCGCGACACGCCCGAAGTGCTCGTGCGCAAGGGTCGCGACATCGAGCGCCGCGTCCTCGCCCGAGCGATCGTCAACGTGCTCGAGGACCGGGTGCTGCTCAATCACGGCAAGACGGTCGTCTTCGCCGGCTAGGCTCGCGCCGGAACGCGCGCCTTAGGTTCGGCTTGTGGACGCCCGCGCCGAACCTCGGCGATATCCGAGAAGTCCGAGACCCGCAAATCCCAGCAGCATCATCGCCCAGGTGGAGGGTTCGGGGACGGGCGCGGGCGGAGGTTGGGAGGTTTCCACGTTGGTGTACGGTCCGACCTTCCCCACATAGGCGAGAATGTCCGTGGCGTTCCCGCCCACGGGAGACGACGACGAGTTGACTGTGCTGTATTGCCTCCAGGTCCAGCTCGATTGGGCGTTAGGGTCAGACACAAAGAAAGAGATCTCATATTGGTCCTGGCTATTCAAAACCACCGAACTCAGGCGGATTGTTTGGCTCAGTTCGTCGTAGCCCCCCGCGGTCGCTTCAACCCAGCAGTTGCCCATTGGACACCCGTTGCTGAAAAACGCGGCGACGACGCCCAAACCGTTTGTCGGCTGTGCGTAAGTCCAAGACCGGGCCGACGTCGAAAACAGGCGAGCAACGCCAAAATTTCCGTTCGCCAACAGATTTTGGTGGGTGTTCATATCGATGAGTTCGGCGCCCCAAAATTCCAGTAACCCGGGAAAGTCATTGCGAAATGCGAACGTGATCGGAATCGCGCCGTCAACAACGTCGGTCTCGTCGATGGAGAAGGGGAGGCTCGTGTATTGTGTCGGCACACTTGGAACGGCGCCGCCGGTCTCGCCCAGGTCCATGACCGCTCCCGGGGGCGGCGCGAAATTCGGCGCCGTCGCCGTAGCCGTCGCGGACCCAAGAACAACCCCTGACGCGAGCATCAGCCCGGCCAGCAAATAAGCGCGAGGCGCGTTTACCAAGGTCCATACTCCAACGGCATCGCCGCGACCGCAATCGAAATCGTTACCATCGGCTCCACGGAAGCGCAACGTCTATCTTAACGCTTCGTCAAGAACTGCATGACCACCGACCGCTGCCTTTTGGCCGTAGTTGACGCGAAGTAAGCTGAACCCTCTTTGAACCTTCCGGCTGTGATTGCCGTCACAGTCTGAGGACAAAACGGCGATGTTGGTCTGCAATGTCCCGCCCGTCCGATCTTTGCGTCCGCGCGCGTGATTTTCGCCGGCAATTCGCCTAAACCCGCCCGAGCGCCTTCGGGCCGGCGCTCCGGCGGATCTGCAATGTCGTTCACGACACTCTACAGTCGGGTCTTGAGGCTGCTAGGGCCGGAGAAATGGCTCGCCTCGGTGCTCGTCCTGGCAAATGTCGCGCTTGCGGTCTCACAGTTCGCCGAGCCCATGCTGTTCGGCAAGGTGATCGACCAGTTGTCGCACGCGCAAGGGTCTGGCGCCCCGCTGTCATGGGCCGGAATTGGTCCGTGGCTCGCCGGCTGGGCCGCGTTCGGCATTTTTAGCATTGTCGCCAGCGTCACCGTCGCCCTCCATTCCGACCGGCTCGCGCACCGGCGCCGGGTCGTGGTCATGGCCGCCTTCTTCGATCACGTGCTGCATCTGCCGATGAGCTTCCATTCGAGCGCCCATACCGGACGGCTGCTCAAGGTGATGATCGAAGGCGCCTCGGCCATGTTCGGCGTCTGGCTCTCGTTCTTCCGCGAGCATTTCGCAGCGCTGGTGGCGCTCGTCGTGCTTCTGCCGGCGACGCTCTTCGTCAACTGGCGGCTGGGCGCAATCCTCGTCGTGCTGGTCGTCGTTCTCGGAGTCTTGATGAACGTCGTGCTGCGTCGCACCGAGATCGATGCAGACGCCAGGCGGACGTCTACAGCAACGATCTCGCCGAGCGGGTGTCGGACGTGCTCGGCAACATGCCGGCAATCCAGAGCTTCGCCAGAGCCGACGAGGAGACCACCGCGCTGCGGCGGCTGATCGACCGGATGCTCAACGCCCAGATGCCGGTCCTGACCTGGTGGGCGCTGGCCACGGTCGCCACCCGGTCAAGTGCGACGATCTCGCTGGTGGCTATTCTTGTCACCGGCGTCTGGCTCCTGATGCAGGGATTGACGACCGTCGGCCAGATTGTCGCTTTCATGAGTCTGGCGACGATGCTGGTCGGCCGGCTCGAGCAGACGGTCGCCTTCGCCAATTACATGCTGAGCCAGTCGCCGAAATTAAGAATGTTCTTCGAGGTGATGGACACGAAACCGGACGTGCGCGACGCGCCCGGACGCCGTCGCGGTCGGGCGCCTTTCGGGCCATGTTCGCTTTGAGGACGTCTCGTTCAGCTACGATCGCGCGCGCGAAGCGCTGCAAAACGTCAGTTTCGACGCGCTGGCCGGACAGACGATCGCGCTCGTCGGAGCGACCGGATCGGGCAAGTCGACGACGCTGAACCTCCTGCACCGGGTGTTCGACCCGACCGAGGGGCGGGTGCTGATCGACGGGCTCGACATCCGCACGATAACCCTCGAGTCGCTGCGCGAAAATATCGGGGTCGTCTTCCAGGAGCCGTTCATCTTCGCCCGCTCGATCGAGGAGAATTTGCGCATCGGCAAGCCCGACGCGACAGCAGCGGAGATGGAGCGTGCGCTCGAGCAGGCGCAGGCGATCGATTTCGTCCGCCGTGCTCCCCGACGGCCTTCAGACAGTCATTGGCGAGCGCGGCCGGAACCTCTCGGGCGGCGAGCGCCAGCGCCTCTCGATCGCGCGCGCGTTGCTCAAGAACCCGCCGATCATGATCCTCGACGAGGCGACGAGCGCGCTCGACGCCAAGACCGAGCGCCAGGTCCAGCAGGCCATCGACGCGGCGATGCGCGGGCGCACGACCTTCGTCATCGCTCATCGCCTCGCGACGATCCGAAACGCCGACCGCATCCTGGTGTTCGATCAGGGCCGGATCATCGAGAGCGGGTCGTTCGATGAGCTCGTCGCTGCGGGCGGCGTGTTCGCCGGCCTCGCGAAGGCGCAGTTCATGACGGGAGCCGATGCGGTTCCCGTAACAGCGAGGTGACCGCCCGCGAACAGGGCCCTGCCGCCGGATTTGTCGACTATGATACAATCGTTCGCTAGGAGGCTTTCATGAGCATATTCCAGAGACCGTCGAAAGAAGGCCATTTTCCCGTCACCCACACGGAAGCCGAGTGGCGCGCCCTGCTGACCCCCGAACAATACGCCATCATGCGCGAGCACGGGACCGAGCGGGCGGGCAGCTGCGCGCTCAACTACGAGAAGCGCCCGGGCGTGTTCTCCTGCGCCGGCTGCGGTCAGCCGCTGTTCGAGACCAAGACCAAGTTCGACAGCGGCACCGGCTGGCCGAGCTTCAACACGCCGGTCGAAGGCTCGGTCGAGACCTCGGTCGACCGCAGCTGGGGCATGGCGCGCACCGAGGTCCATTGTGCGCGCTGTGGCTCGCACCTCGGCCACGTCTTTCCCGACGGGCCGCCGCCGACGGGTCTGCGCTATTGCATCAACGGCGTGGCGACGAACTTCACGCCGGCCTGAAGCTCCCGATCGCATGAGAGCGCTGCGCCACATGAACGCGATGAGCCCTCCCGGACGACATCGGATCCCGCGAAACCGACGGGCCATCCGGCCGTGCGGAGCGGCCGCGTTGGCGTGCTGATCGTCAATCTCGGCACGCCCGAAGGCACGGACTACTGGTCCATGCGCCGCTATCTGCAAGGAGTTCCTGTCCGACCCGCGGGTGATCGAAGCGCCTCGCGCGATCTGGCTCCCGATCCTTCAACTGATCCTGCTTCGCCGGCCGACCGTCAGGGGACGCGACTACGCCTCGATCTGGAACGCCGAGCGCGACGAAGGGCCGCTGAAGACGATCACCCGCTCGCAAAGCGAGAAGCTCGGCGAGGCGCTCAGCGCCCTCACTCCGCAGATCGAGGTCGACTGGGCGATGCGCTACGGGAAGCCGCCGATCGCGAACAGTCTCAAGTCGCTCCAGGCGAAGGGCTGCGACCGCATTCTGGTCATGCCTCTCTATCCGCAATATTGCGCCGCCTCGACCGCGACCGTCTGCGACAGCGTCTTCGATACGCTGAAGGCTATGCGCTGGCAGCCAGCGCTGCGGATCGCCCCGCCTTATTACGACGACCCGGTCTATATCGAGGCGCTCGCAAGCTCGGTGCGGGCCGGGCTCGCCGCCCTCGATTTCGAGCCGGAGGTCGTGCTCGCCTCCTATCACGGCATTCCGCAAGCCTATTTCGACAAGGGCGATCCCTATTACTGCCATTGCGCCAAGACGACGCGCCTCCTGCGCGAGGCGCTGGGCTGGAGCGAGGACCGCCTCAGGATGACCTTCCAGTCGCGGTTCGGCCGCGCGGCATGGCTGAGGCCCTATACGGCCGAGACGGTCTGCGAACTGGCCGAGAGCGGGGTGAAGCGACTCGCCGTCGTCACGCCGGGCTTCGCCGCCGATTGCCTGGAGACGCTGGAGGAGATCGGCGTCGAGAACGCCGCCTATTTCCGCGAGGCCGGCGGCGAGCGCTTTGCCGCGATCCCCTGCCTCAACGACAGCGCGGACGGGCTCGCGGTCATCGAAGGCGTGGCGCGACGGGAACTTCAAGGGCTGGGCGGAGGAACGGCGTACTGGATAGTCAGGAACTCGGGCGACGGGCGGCCGAAAAAGTCCGCCACGGACGCGAGTCGTCGGGCGCTTCGCCGTCGCCGCTGCCAGGCTGATAGTGAAGGGCTGGCCCCGGCAGGCGGTCGGTCTCAAGCGCCTTCAGCGTCGGCGCGTTGGTCACGTCGAAAGTATCGAATCCGCAACGCAGCATAAGCGGGATCTCGTCGATCAGCACGTCGCCGGTCGCGCGCAACTCGCCGCGAAATCCATGCCTGTCGCGCAGGAGCCGCGCATAGGAGAAGGCGCGCCCATCGGCGAACTTGGAAAAGGCAAGCGCAACGAGCGGGCCGATCAGCGAGGTCGGGAAGATGCGCCTGCGCTTCCGCGCCCGCTTCGACCGCTACACCCACGGGGCCAGCCCGCGCCGTCAAAGCGTCTCGCTCGGCTAGCCAACGCTTTAGCGAGACGATGATCGCGCCGGCGCCCGGCGCCGCGGCCTCATCCCCGAGAAACGCCCATGCGTCCTCGGCAAAGCCGTCGCGTCGCCAAAGGACCATCAGATGTCGGCTCCCGCATCGAGCGACGCCGACATGGATGCCGCATTCGATCTTGCCGCGACCGCGCCAGCGACCGGCGCGCTCGTCCTCGCCCGGCTTCACCGGGCTCGTGCACGGCAGGCAGCCGATCGAGGGAAAGCCCTTGGCGACGAGGGGATGGCGCGGCAGTCCGGCCTCGGCAATGTAGTTCAAAATGTCCGTCGCGCTCCATCCTACCAGCGGATTGACCTTGACCCGGTCACCCTCGGCCTCGAACAGCGGTAGCGTCGAGCGAATTGCGCTCTGAAAGCCCTTGCGGCCGGTGATCCAGGCTTCATAGCCTTCCATCGCCTCGGCGAGCGGGCGGACCTTGCGGATCTCGCAGCAACGGTCCGGATCGCTGGCGAAGAGGAATTTCTCCGGGTCCTCCGCGGCGATCGTCTCGCCGCGAGGCTCGGCGACAATCACGTTCGTCAGGCCCAGCGTTCTGCAGAGCTCATCGCGATAGGCGAGGGTCTCGGGGAAATGCTGGCCGGTGTCGACGAAGATGACCGGGGTCGCCTTGTCGACGCGTGACACCATGTGCAGAAGCGCCGCGGCGTCGGCGCCGAAACTCGACACCAGCGCGACCCGGCCGGGATAGAGGTCCTCGATCACCAGCCGGATCAGCGATGTCGCCTTGACGCGGGCGAAGCGGCTTTCGAGCCGCGAGGCGGCGATCTGATCGCCGAACATCTTGACGTCATGCGCGCTCATCAGATGTCCGATCCGGCGCTTCGTTCGTAGAGCGCCTCCTTGAACGGCGCGAGGCCGACGCGCCGGTAGGCGTCGATAAAGGCCTCGCCCTCGCCTTGCCTAAGGCCCATGTAGGTGTCGACGATCGTGTCGATCGCGCCGACGATGTTCTCCGAGCTGAAGCCCGGGCCGGTGATCTGGCCGATCGCGGCGTTTTCGTCCGCCGAGCCGCCGAGCGTGATCTGGTAGGTCTCCTCGCCGGCGCGCTCGAGGCCGAGAATGCCGATGTGGCCGACATGGTGATGGCCGCAGGCGTTGATGCAGCCTGAGATTTTGATCTTCAGCGGACCGATCGAGCGCGCCTGCGCGCCGTCGCCGAACTTTTCGGCGATCCGCTGGGCGACCGGAATCGAACGCGCCGTCGCGAGCGCGCAATAGTCGAGGCCCGGGCAGGCGATGATGTCGGTGACGGCCCCTGCGTTCGGAGTCGCGAGGCCGACGGAGGCGAGCCGGTCATAGACGGCCGGGATATCGTCCAGCGCAACATGCGGGAGGATAAGGTTCTGCTCATGCGAGACTCGGACTTCGTCGTGCGAATAGTCCTCTGCGAGATCGGCGACCGCGTCCATCTGGTCCGCAGTGGCGTCGCCCGGCACGGCGCCGATGGCTTTGAGCGAGACGGTCACGATGCCGTAGCCAGTCGTCCTGTGCGGGACGACGTTCGAGGCGACGAAGCTCGCGAACCGCCCGTCCTTCCCCTTGCGGCGCTCGATTCGGTCGCTGACCGCCTTCTTCGGCTCGAGCTCGGGCGGGGCGAAGAATGCGACGACGCGCGCAATCTGCTTCGGCGGCAGATCGAGCGCTTTCGGATCGCGCGAGGCGAATTCGGTCTCGATCTCCTCGCGGAGCGTGTCAAGGCTCTTCTCGTGCAGCAGAATCTTGATCCGCGCCTTGAACTTGTTGTCGCGGCGACCTTCAAGATTGTAGACGCGCAGGATCGCCTCGACATAGCCGAGGAGGTCGCGTTCGGGCAGGAATTCGCGCACCTTTCGGCCGATGAAGGGAGTACGCCCCAGCCCCCCGCCGACATAGACGGTAAAGCCGATCTCGCCCTTGTCGTTGCGCACGACCTGGAGGCCGATGTCATGCGCCTGTATCACCGCGCGGTCGTGGGTCGCCCCATTGACCGCGATCTTGAATTTGCGCGGCAGGAATGAGAATTCCGGATGGAGCGACGACCATTGCCTCAGGATCTCGGCGTAGGGCCGCGGATCGGCGATCTCGTCATGCGCAACGCCGGCGAAATGATCGGCGGTGACGTTTCGGATGCAGTTGCCTGACGTCTGGATCGCGTGCATTTCGACGCTCGCGAGCTCGGCAAGAATGTCGGGCGTGTCCTTCAGCGACGGCCAGTTGTATTGGATGTTCTGCCGGGTGGTGAAATGGCCATAACCCCGGTCGTACTTGCGCGCGATCTCGGCGAGCTTGCGCATTTGGCGCGAGTTCAGCGTGCCGTAAGGCACGGCGACGCGCAGCATATAGGAATGGAGCTGCAGGTAGAGCCCGTTCATCAGCCGGTGCGGCCGGAACTGCTCCTCGGTCAATTCGCCGGAGAGGCGCCGGGCAACCTGGTCGCGGAACTGCTCGACCCGCGCGGCGACGAAGGCCGCGTCGAAAGCGTCATAGTGATACATGGTCGGCCTCCAACACGGCCGTCGGGCCGGAGAGGGGCGCGTGGCCCTCGGCCTGCTTGCCCAGATCGCGCCGGATCGTCGGCCCGGCGGCTCGGATCGCCTCGCGCAGCGACTTCGGCGCGACGTGCCCGTTGCGCTCATCGACCGGGACCGCGTAGGGCTCGACGACGACGTTTTGCTGCTCGTCCTCTTTCGCCCGCGCCAGCGCCGCCGCAGTCGCCGCCGCGTCGCGACAGACGGCGGCGCGATTGAAGTCCTCGCTCCAGCCTTGGTCTTCAGTCTGAAAAACGACAACACCATCCGCAAGGCGGTTGGCGGTGATGACGTCAGGCATCTTGATCTCTCGGGCGGCGTCCGGACGCCGGGGCTGGGGAGCTTCTAGCAGATTTTACGGAATCTAGCTATAACTAATTTTATAATACTGTATGTTACTGTATATATCGAGAGGGATGCGTCGATTTGGGGACAGAAAAACGCACTCAAGCCTTTGAAAACATGTCGTCGTGAACAAAACTGCACAAGGCGGCGCACTCGCTGACCTCCGCTTACCGCACCACCGTCAGCCGGCGCGCCGCCCGCGTGAGCCCGGTATAGAGCCAGCGCGCCCGGTGCTCGCGGAAGGCGTAGCTCTCGTCGAACAGCATCACATCGTCCCACTGTGACCCCTGCGCCTTATGGACGGTCAGCGCATAGCCGTAGTCGAACTCGTCCGATTCGCGCCGGAGCGGCCAGGCGAGCTCGCCTTCCGTGCCTTCGAAAAACTGCTTCAACACCGCGACCTTAACCGTGGAGGCGCGCGCGCCCTCGTCTTCCGAGCGGAGCGTCATCTTGACGAAATTCTTCTGGACGCCGCCGAGCGCTTCGACCCGCCAGAGGCCCCCGTTGATGAGGCCTTTCGTCCGGTCATTGCGCAGGCACACCAGCCGGTCACCGGCGACAGGCAGCGGCTCGGCGAAGCCGCTGAGGTCGCGAATACGCTGGTTGTAGGCGCGCCGCGTCCGGTTGACTCCGACCAGCACCTGGTCGGAGGCCAAGACTTTCGCGGCATCAATCTCGGCGCGCCGGACGACCCGGCTCTCTCCATAGGCGCCCTCCTTTAACTCGCCGCCGGTGCGCACGATCTCGGACAGCCGAATGATCGGATTGTCCGCGGCCTGGCGATGGATCTCTGTCAGCATCACGTCGGGCGCGCTTTCGGTGAAGGCGCCGCCGCCCTTGACGGGGGGAGCTGGAATGGATCGCCGAGCACAAGGATCGGCTTACCGAACGAGAGGAGGTCCCGCGCCAGATCCTCATCGACCATGGAACACTCGTCGATGACGATGAGCCCCGCCCGCGAGGCTGGCCCGTCCTCGTTGAGGGTGAAGGTCGGGGCGCCCTCGGCGCCTTCGCTCGCGCGGTAGATCAGCGCATGGATCGTCGTTGCGCCGGAGCAGCCCTTGCCGCGCATGACAAGCGCCGCCTTGCCGGTGAAGGCGGCGAAAGCCGCCTCGCCCGGCGCGCCCTCGGCGACGTGGCGCGCGAGCGTCGTCTTTCCGACCCCGGCATAGCCGAACAGGCGAAACACCTGCGGCTGGCCTGCTTTTAGCCAACGCCCGACCTTGTCGATCGCCTCCGCCTGCTCCCGCGACCATTCCCGCCCGATCGGTCGCGTAGGCGGCGGCGTCTGGGCGGCGGCAGGCGAGGACGGCGGCGCTTTGTCAGGGGGTCTCGCGCCTTCTTTGGCCGGCTTGAGTTTCGGCTCGGACTTCACTCCGCAGCGCGAGCAGGTCGGCGGTTTGCGACCGAGATCGTAGTATTTTGCCCCGCAGGCGAGGCACCGGCGCTTGGTTCCGAGCCTACCAGTCGCAGACATGCGTTTGGCCAATATGGGGCTCGCCTCCAGGAATTCGCCCGCGAATCAACGATTGATTCAGGATTGACGCGCAGCATTTTAGCAAGATTGACGACAGAAGCGCAGCCGGGGTCTCGCCTTGGCCGAGGAGGAGAGCGATCCGGCCGGCCTCCGGCCTGTCTTGAACGACAGAGCCGATAACCCATATGGACTGTGTCAGGCAGCGGGGAATTCCCTCCAGCTTTGGCGAGGATCTCGGCAACGAGGCGGAGGCGCTTCTTCTAATGAAGGCCTTCTTCCTCTGAAGCGCCTTAGGGGGGCTTCGAAGATGGTGCGTGTAACGGCGTTGAGTTCTCCGTTCCTGCTCGGCTTCGACGATATCGAGCGTGCCCTCGATAAGGTGTCGAAGACGGCGGCGGACGGCTATCCCCCTTACAACATCGAGCGAATTCCGGCTTCGGGCGCCAATCCGGAGAGGCTTCGGATCACACTTGCGGTGGCCGGCTTCTCGCAGGAGCAGGTCGAGGTGACGGTTGAGGAGAATCAGCTGACAATCCGCGGCCGGCAGCAGGAAGACAAGGCGCGCGAATATCTTCACCGCGGCATCGCCGCGCGACAGTTCCAGCGCAGCTTCCTTCTCGCGGAGGGCATGCAGGTCCTGAGCGCCGATCTCGCCCAGGGGCTGCTTTCGATCGATCTCGTCCGGCCGCAGCCGGAGCGGGTCGTGAAGACGATACGGATATCGGCGCGCGATTGATGGGATGCGGGCCGAAGGCGGGTCCGTTGGACCGCCGGAAGGAGGGACGTGATGAGAACTGAAATCGACAAGGCCCTGGAACTGACGCCGCAGGAATTCGCCCATCTGGGCGATGGCGCGGTCGCCTATGTGAAGGCCATCAACTCCGAGGACGTTTCGCGTCTCTTCCCGCAGGCGCCGCCGATTCGGGCCGGCGTGAAGCTCTTTGCGCTTCTGGGCGCCGACGGTTCGCCGATCATGCTCACCGATTCCAAGGACGCGGCGATCGCCAACGCCTGGGAGCACGAGTTGCAGACTGTCAGTCTGCACTGACCGAAATGCTGTGAAGAGGCAATGCGGCGGCCATGTCCGGCGCATAGGGAATCAGTTAGACAGGGCGGTCCGAAAGCCTAGCGGGGATCGCCCAGCATGCGGGCTTATCTCGATCTGATGCGCGAGGCGCTCGAGACCGGCGCGGTCAAGTCCGACCGCACGGGGACTGGCGTGCGCTCGCTGTTTGGACGCCAGATTCGCTTTGATCTCGCGCAAGGCTTCCCGCTTGTCACCACCAAGCGCCTGCACCTCAAATCGATCGTGCGGGAGCTCATCTGGTTCCTGAAGGGCGACACCAACATCGCCTATCTGAAGGCGCACGGGGTATCTATCTGGGACGAGTGGGCCGACGTCGACGGGAGTCTCGGGCCCGTCTACGGCAAACAGTGGCGCGCTTGGGAAGGACCCAATGGGCGAACGTACGACCAGATTGCCTGGCTCCTTAAAGAAATCCGCAGCAACCCCGATTCGCGCCGTCTCATCGTGTCGGCATGGAACGTGCCGGACATCGAGCGGATGAAGCTGCCGCCCTGCCACTGCCTGTTCCAGTTCTACGTGAGCGGCGGAAAACTGTCCTGCCAGCTCTACCAGCGTTCAGCGGACATCTTTCTCGGCGTGCCGTTCAACATCGCAAGCTATGCGCTGCTCACCCATCTCGTCGCGCGCGAATGCGGACTCGCAGCCGGTGAATTCATCCACACTTTCGGCGACGCGCATCTTTACAGCAATCACGTCGCTCAGGCGCGCGAGCAGCTTTCGCGCGAGCCGCGTCCGCTGCCGAAGCTCAAGCTCGGCGACGTCGGTTCGATCTTCGATCTCAACGCCGATGCGATCACCTTCGAGGGCTACGATCCCTGGCCGGCGATCAAGGCGAAGGTGGCGGTGTGACGGCGGCCCATCCGCCGCTCCTCATAGTCGCCGCGGTCGCCCAAAATGGCGTGATCGGCGCGAACAGCCGGCTCCTCTGGCGGCTTTCGAGCGACCTCAAACGCTTCAAGGCGCTGACAGTGGGCAAGCCCCTGGTGATGGGGCGGAAGACCTTTGAATCGATCGGCCGGCCGCTGCCTGGACGCGAGACGATCGTCGTCACTCGCCACGCTGCCTTCGTTCCTGCCGGCGCTCTCGTCGCTCACTCGCTCAAGGCGGCCGTGGCGCTCGCCGCCGACCGTGCCGCCGCGATGGGGGCGGATGCGATCGTCATTGCTGGCGGCGGCGAAATATACGCTCAGGCCATTGGGCTCGCCGACCGCCTCGCAATCACCGAGGTCGCGCTCGCACCCGAAGGCGACACCCGCTTTCCCCCGATCGATCCGAGCGTGTGGCGCGAGGTCAGGCGCGAGCCGGGCGAGCGCGGTCCTAACGACGAGGCGGATTTCGTCTTCGTGGACTATGTGCGCAGGCGATAGCAACGCGTCACACCGCCGTACCCCACAAATCGTAAGCGTCCGAGCGCTCGATCTTCACGGTCACGATATCCCCCGCGCGCAATGGTCGCCGCGTCGCGATGTGGACCGCGCCGTCGATCTGCGGCGCGTCGCCTTTGGAGCGGCCCTTGGCGAGACGCGCGCCGCCCTCGTCGACGATGACCTCAAGGCGCCTGCCAACTTTCGCCGCGAGTTTTCTCGCGCTGATCGCCTGCTGGCGCAGCATGAAGCGTTTGTGGCGGGCGGCCTTCACGTCGTCCAGGACCGGCTCCAGGCCGAGATCGTTGGCTTCGGCGCCCCTGACCGGTTCGTATGCGAAGGCGCCGACGCGGTCGAGCTTGGCCTCATCCAGCCAGTCGAGCAGCAGCTGAAAATCCTCCTCGGTCTCGCCGGGAAAGCCGATGATGAAGGTCGAGCGGATCGTGATGTCCGGGCAGAGCGCGCGCCAGGCCTTGATGCGCCCGAGGGTTCTTTGCTGATCGCCGGGGCGGCGCATCGCCTTCAGGACTCCGGGTGATGCGTGCTGGAACGGCACGTCGATATAGGGCAGCACATTGCCGCTGGCCATCAGCTCGACGACCTCGTCGACATGCGGATAGGGGTAGACATAGTGCAGGCGAACCCAGACGCCCAGCGAGCCGAGTTCGCGTGTCAGATCGAGGAAGCGCGCTCTGACATCGCGGTCGCGCCAGGGGCTCGCGGCATATCGAATGTCGCGGCCATAGGCGCTTGTGTCCTGCGAAATGACGAGGAGTTCCTTGACGCCGGCCTTGACCAGCTTTTCGGCCTCCCTCAGCACCTCGCCCGCGGGCCGCGAGACGAGGTCGCCGCGCAGCTTCGGAATGATGCAGAACGAGCAGCGGTTGTGGCACCCCTCGGAAATCTTGAGATAGGCGTAGTGGCGCGGCGTCAGCTTGACGCCCTGCTCGGGGATGAGATCGACGAACGGGTCGTGCGGCGCAGGCGCGACGTCGTGCACCGCCGCCATCACGCTCTCGAACGCCTGCGGGCCGGTGATCGCCGAGACGTTGGGGAACGCGTCGCGGATCTGCGTCGGGCTCGGCGCCCATGCAGCCGGTGACGATCACCCGGCCGTTCTCGCTCATCGCCGCGCCGATCGCGGCGAGCGACTTCGGCCTTGGCGCTGTCGAGAAAGCCGCAGGTGTTGACGATGACGGCGTCGGCGCCGGCGTGGCTGCGCGACAGCTCGTAGCCTTCCGCGCGCAGCTGCGTCAGGATCCGCTCGCTGTCGACCAGCGCCTTCGGGCAGCCGAGCGAAACGAAGGAAATGCGCGGCGCCGGGCGAGGCGCTGCGTCGAATAGATTGGTCATCGCGCCCCTTGCCATGGGCGCGCCGCCGGGGCAAGGCGCCCGCCTCCGCCCTGCCGAGGCAATCCGGTCAGCAGGCCGCAATGCCGTTCGGCGTCATCCGGACGTTGCAGAAGCGGGGGCCGCCGGGGCTCGGGGCTGGGGCCAAGGCGATCGGCCCGCTTGGCGCGCTCGCCTCTCCGGGGGGCCGCTCCGTTTCGGGCTCGGATTGAGCCTTTTCAAGCGGTTGCGCCGGAATTTCCGGCCGCTTGTTCGACGCCGCGTAGGGCAGGGACGCCGCCGGGTCGGGCTCCGCGGGCGCGTCGCGGGTCTCCGCGACTGTCAAGATTCCGGGCGCGGATTTAACCTTTTCAGGGCCTTGAGGCGAATTTTCCGGGCCCGCTGGAGCGTCCTTCGACGGGCTCAGGACGAGGTCGGGAGACTCGGCTTGGGAGTTCAGAATTCCTGAAGCAACCCCGGGCGCGGATTGAGCCTCGCCAAAGCCTTGCGGCGGAAGCGCCAGGCGACTGTCGGGCTCGACGCCTAACGCGAGGACCTCTTCGGAGGCCAGCTCGAGGCGCGAGCGCTGACGGACAGCCGGCTGAAATCCATGATAGCGGTCGAGCTCGCGCACGATCCTGACCACCCGGTCGACCGCCTTAAGGTTCATTCCCGTCATCGCGCTGTAGGCGACCAGGAGCGCCTCGTTCAGCCGGCTCACCTGGATTGCGACGAATTCCTCGGGGGGAGCCGGCACGCGGCGGGCGAGGATCTCCCGGATGATCGCGCGCATGCGCTTCTCGCCGACCCCGACGCGCGCCGCGATCTCGACGACCGAGAGGCCGCGGTTGAGAGAGTTCGACGATCGATTGCTCCCGCTTGAATCTCTCAAGCCGCCCGTCGCGCGCCTTCGCCGGCCGAAGCGAGGCGGCCGGTGGCGCAGCGGCTTCGGGACTGGCGGGCATTTGGCGTCTCCTGTTAGGAGAACAAATATAGAACAGATGCGCTGAATTGGCAAGAGATTATTGCATTTTCGAGCGGGCGGTCGGTATATAGGGGAGGGTAACCGATCTTCGCTTATGGGCTGCACGGCACGGAGCTGTCGAATGTCCAAATGCAGGTACTGTGGTAAAGAGGCGGGGTTCCTTCGGTGGTCACATCCTGAATGCAGAACGGCTTATGACAGCGCGACAAAACAAATAGGTTCGTTAATAAGGATTTCGTGAAACTCCGTTTCGGAAACAAAGCCAGAAGAAGCTGACGCTCGAATATCACGCTCCGCCTTATCTAAGGTCTCCGCCGTAATTTCCTGGTCAAGCGAATTAGACGGCGCCAGCTTGAGGTGTGGACGAGGCGCTCGCGGCGCGGTGATTGCGCCTCGCACCCGACCCTATGGGCGCGTCACAGTTTCATCTCGGGGCCAAGCGGCACGATGCCCGTCGGATTGATCGTCAAATGGCTCCCGTAATAGTGGTGCTTGATGTGGAAGAAGTCGACCGTCTCGGCCACCCCCGGCCAGTGATAGAGTTCGCGTAGATAACGGGTTAGCGCGGGATAGTCGGCGATCTCGCGCAGGTTGCATTTGAAGTGGCCGAAATAGACCGGGTCGAACCGGATCAGCGTGGTGAAGAGCCGCCAGTCGGCTTCCGTCAGCCGCTCGCCGCAGAGAAAGCGCTGGGAAGCCAGCCGGGCTTCCAGCATGTCGAGCGTTTCGAACAGCGCGTGGAAGGCTTCCTCGTAGGCTTCCTGCGAAGTCGCGAAGCCCGCGCGGTACACCCCATTGTTGACGGTCGCGTAGATGCGTCCGTTGAGTGCGTCGATCTCGGCCCTGAGGTTTTGCGGATAGAAGTCGCCCTCGGCCGCGCCGACGCTGTCGAACGCGCTGTTAAACATGCGGACGATTTCCGACGACTTGTTGTTGACAATCCTGCTCGTGCGCCGGTCCCAGAGGACAGGCACAGTGACGCGTCCGCTGAAATCGGGCCGCGACTTGAGATAGAACTCGCTGAGCCGCTCGGCCCCGAAGATTGGATCGGGGATGACGCCGGGGGCGGGATCGAACGTCCATCCGCGGTCGGCGAGAAGCCAATTGACGATCGAGAGCGAGACCATGCGCTCGAGCCCTTTCAGCTTGCGGAAGATGAGGGTGCGGTGCGCCCAGGGGCAGGCGAGCGACACAATGAGATGGTATCGGCCGGGCTCCGCCTTGAAGCCGCCAACGCCCGTGGGCCCCGGCTCTCCTGTCGCCGTCACCCAGTTGCGGAACGGCGCATCGGGTCGCACGAAATGGCCTGTCCGGTCGTGCGGGAAGTCCCCGTCGGCGCGCCACGCTCCCTTCATCAGATCGCCCATGCATTGATCTCTCTATCTGCGGACGAGGCGTCCGAACTCGCCCCTATACCCGATCAGCCAAAGACGCCGATGTCCGCGGCCTTCTTGAGACTGGCTCAAACTCGCCCGGTTACGGGAATGAGCGCGCCGGTGACAGCTCGGGCCACGTCGGACGCCAGGAACAACATGACGGCGGCGAGGTCGGCCGGAGCGACCCACCGTTCGAACGCCGCTTTCGGCATCTCGGCGCGATTGGCCGGCGTGTCGATGATCGACGGCAGCACAGCGTTCACGGTCACGCCCTTGAGCTTCAATTCTTGGGCCAGGCTTTCGGTCAGCCGATGGATGGCGGCCTTGCTGGCGCCGTAGGCGCCCATGCCCTCGGCGGCGCGATCGCCCGCCCCAGCGCCCACATTGACGATTCGTCCCGCGCCTGTCTCCAGAAGGTAGGGGATCGCGGCGCGCGAGGCGTTCAGCGCGGTCTTCAGATTGATCGCGAACATGCGCTCCCACGTGTCGGCGCCGGCGTCCATCACCTTCGCCCAGCGAAAACCGCCGGCGATGTTGAGGAGCGCATCGAGTCTGCCGAACTTCGCCCTCACGGCGGCCATTGCGCTCTCGGCCACTGCTTGAGAAGAGAGGTCGACGCCGTCGAGCAGCAGTGCGTTCGCGCCAAGCCGTCCCACGAGTCCCTCAGGAGGAGCGGCCGCAAAGTCGAGGGCGGCGACGGACGCGCCTTGTCGGGAGGCGGCCTCGGCGACGACCCGGCCAAGGGCGCCGAACCCGCCGGTTACGACGACTGTCTTTCCAACGAGCGTCACGCCGCCAACCCCAGGGACGTCTTCACCGACCCGAGTTGCTGGAAGGCGCTCGCGCGCGCCTTCGCCGCCTCGGCGGCGCTGGCCTCTTTGACCCGCCCGTATCCCCGGATGGTCTCCGGCAAGCTCGCGATGCGAACCGCAATCGCGTGGTTCGCCGGCGCGAGTCGTTTGAGCAGCTCTTCGATATCGGTTTCGTAATCGGCGAGAAGCCGTCGTTCGAGCTTGCGCTCGTCGCTGTTGCGAAACGGATCCAGCCATGTTCCCCGCAGGATGCGGAGCCGCGCCAGGACCCGGAACGCCGTCATCGCCCATGGACCCAGCCTCGCCCTTGCCGACCGCCCCCGTCTGCGGATCGGGACGGGCAAAGGGCCAGGCGCCGATATGGAAATGCAGCTTGAAGGGGCCCTCGAATTCGGCGCTGAGCGCGCGCTGGAAGTCCAGCGAGGCGAAGAGGCGCGCGACTTCCCACTCGTCCTTAACGGCGATCAGCTTGTGATAGGAACGTGCGACGGCGGTCGTCAGCGCCTCTCCCAAGCCGGCGTTTCGCTCCGCCAGGCGCACACGCTCGACGAGCGCACGATAGCGTCTTGCATCCGCTTCGCCGCGGGACTCTGCGAGATGGATCGCGCGCCGCTCGATCAGCGCGTCGAGCGTCGGCGCCGGCTGCAGCGGCGGCTCGCTCCGGGCGGCTAGCCGTTCAACGCATCGCCGGGTCATACGCTGCGCGCCGGCCCCAGTCGAAGGCCTCCTTATTGGCCTCGATCGCGACGCCGTTGAGTTCGATCGCGCGCTCGATCGCCACGCGCCGGAGCGGCACAAGTCCTTTTTGCCAGGCCGCGCCGAGCATGAACATGTTGGAGGCGATCGCGTCGCCCAGAAGGTCCTTCGCGAGGCGCTGCGCGTCAAGAACGAGAGCTTTGTCGCCGAGGGCTGACCTTAGCCGCTCGATCAGCGCGTGCGCGTCGACGCTCCAGTTCGGATTGCGCGCGAAGTCCGCCGTCGGCGTCAGATCGGCCGAGATCACCGCGCGCGAGCCGGCATTGAGCTTCGACAGGCATTCGTCGCCCGCCGCGACAATGAGGTCGCAGCCGATCAGAGCGTCCGCCTCGCCCGACGCGATGCGGGTCGCGTGCAAATCCTGGGGCCTGCGCGCCATGCGCACATGCGCGGTGACCGCGCCGTATTTCTGGCTCAAGCCGGTCAGGTCGAGGTTCGAGCTGTAAAGGCCGTCCAGATAGGCGGCGACCGCGAGCGTCTGGCTGACAGTGACGACGCCGGCGCCGCCGATGCCCGCCACGAGCACGTTGTAGCGCTCGCCGATTTCGGGCAGAGCGGGCTCGGGAACCGCCGGAAGTTCACGCGGCGCGGCAGCCGCAGGCTTGCGTAGCTTTCCGCCGTGCACAGTGACGAAGCTGGGGCAAAAGCCATCGACGCAGGAATAGTCCTTGTTGCAGCTCGACTGGTTAATACGGCGCTTGCGGCCGAAATCGGTCTCGAGCGGCTCGATCGCCATACAATTGGAGACTTTTCCACAGTCGCCGCAGCCTTCGCAGACTTCGGGGTGGATGAAGGTCCGAATGGCGGGGTCGGCCCACTTGCCGCGCTTGCGCAGCCGTCGCCGCTCGGTCGCGCAGGGCTGGTCGTAGAGGATTGCTGAGACGCCCTTGAATTCGCGAAACTCGCGCTGCGTCTCGTCCATTGCGTCGCGGTGGCGCAGGGTCGCACCAGCCGGCAGCTGAACGCCAAGATAACGGTCCGGATCATCGACCACGAGGGCCAGCTTCTTGACCCCCTCAGCTGCAAGTTCGTCGAGGATCTGCACCGGCGTCATGCCGCCCTCGATCGGCTGGCCACCGGTCATCGAAACGAAGCCGTTGTAGAGGATCTTGTAGGTGATCGGCACGTTGGCGGCGACTGCCTGCCGTACGGCCAGGACACCGGAATGGGCGTAGGTGCCGTCGCCGAGGTTGGCAAACACGTGCTGCTGGCGTGTGAACGGCTGCTGCCCGAGCCACATCGCGCCCTCGCCGCCCATGTGCGAGACGGTCGTCGTTTGCATCGGGCTCACGAGCATCGCCATTGTGTGGCAGCCGATGCCGGCCAACGCGCGGCTACCTTCAGGCACGCGGGTCGAACGATTGTGCGGGCAGCCGGCGCAAAAGCCAGGGCTGCGAACCGGCGCAGGGCGATTGCTGAGCGTCTTCGCAGACGCCTCAGGCGCACTCAGCGCGCAATCAGGATTGTGGCGGCGCAAGGCCTTGACCAGCACCGCCGCGACGAGTTCCGGCGTCGTTTCGCCGAAATTGGGAATTGCGAGAGCGCCGTGGCCGGGATCGAACGTCGCGCCGTCGAAATACTTGCCGACTATGCTCGGCGCGTTAGCGCCGCCATAGAGGATCGAGCGGATCTGGTCCTCGAGCAGCGGGCGCTTCTCTTCGATGACGACGATGAGGTCGAGGCCGCGCGCGAAATCGCGCACTGCAACCGGATCGAGCGGCCACACCATGCCGACCTTGAGCAGGCGCAAGCCCGGAAGCGCGCCGTTGCCTGACATGCCGAGACTGCCGAGCGCCTGCAGCAGATCCTGCCATGCCTTTCCGGCCGCGACCACGCCGATGCGGGCGTCTTCGCCGCCGGCGGTTATGTGGTTGAGGCCATTGGCGCGCGCGTAGGCGAGCGCGGCGGGCAGCTTGTGATTATAAAGTCGCTCTTCCTGCATGAGCGGCATGTCGATCGCCCGCGCGCCGACGCCCCCCGGCGGATTGCTTGGCCGTTCGGGAATGACGATTGAGGGCGAATCCGGGCCGACATACACCGTCCCGCCTCCCTCGGCGACGTCGGTGACGATCTTCATCCCGACCCAGCAGCCGGAAAAGCGCGACATCGCGATCCCGTGCAGACCGAAGTCGATCAGTTCTTGGGTGTTCGAGGGATAGAGCACCGGTATGCCGACGGCGATGAAGGAGGTGTCTGAGAAATTGACGGCGGTCGACGATCTCGCCCCGTGGTCGTCTCCGGCGAGCGCGATGGCGCCGCCTTTCGGCGAGACGCCGGTGAAATTCGCGTGGCGCAGCGCGTCGCCCGACCGGTCGACGCCGGGCCCTTTTCCGTACCAGACGCCGAAGACGCCATCGACCATTGCGCCGGGAAAGCTCCCCAAGTGCTGGGCTCCCCAAATCGCCGTCGCCGCCAGGTCCTCGTTGAGGCCGGGGCGGAAGACGATGTTGTGCTGCTTGAGGATCGCGCCCGCGCGCCAGAGTTCGATGTCGTAGCGGCCCAATGGCGAGCCGCGGTAGCCCGAGATATAGCCTCCAGTGTTGAGGCCGGCCGCCTCGTCGCGCAGACGCTGCTGGATGGGAAGGCGCACCAGCGCCTGCATGCCGGTCATATAGAACCAGCCCTCGGCGGCCGACCAGCGGTCTTCGAGGCTGGTCTCCGACCGGGCGAGCGGGACGGTCATATAGTCTCTCTCATGGGCTGCTCGCTTCTATCCGCACTTTCTCACCCCGCGGCCCAGGCGCGCCAGAAGGGGAAGCGCATCGTCGAAGTCGGGAAAGTATCGCCGAATGACGTCGATGTCGAACGAGGTGAGGATCGATTCCTTCTGCCCCCGATCGAGATCGACGCGCGTGGCCGCCTCGGCGCCGGCAGGGGTTTTCGTCGGGACGCTCAGCGACCGCGACGTGCCGAAGAAGAAGCAGGTCCAGGACGAGCGGACTCCCTGTTATTCCCTGGTAACAGGGAGAATGGGGGGAAACGGTCGGTCTTGGCGCGCCCGTAACGCAGGTACATCTATTGATTTTCAATGACTTGGCTCAAAATTGCCCTGATTCTGAACGTTTAAATAACAGGGAAGACAATGGCCCTGTTACGGCGCGGAACAGGAGATCAAGCGCCTCCCATCGCGCTTCAAAGAGAACAGGCTGTCCACCTCTCTCAGAACATGAAAGAAATGAGGCAAAGCCTTGATAGAATTGGCTGTTCTTACGTTTATGGCGACTGTTGGCCTGGGCTCACGAATGCGCCGGCAGTCGAAGGCCGATCCGGCTGAGGCCGATTGCGCCGATCATGCCGGATTTCACATGCTGCGCAAGCTCTCCGACGGTGTCTTCGATCGGGATCCGGTTGTCGACGCGGGGCACCTAGTAGAGGTCGATATGGTCGACGCCGAGTCGCTTCATCGATCCTTCCAGGTTCTCACTTATATGCCGTGGGCTGTTGTCGAACCTGCACGTCCCGTCGGCGAGGCGCCGGATGGCGAACTTGGTCGCGAGGGTGATCTTCGCCCGCCGCGCGGTCTTCGGCCAGGAACCCGCCGATCAGCGTCTCGCTGACGCCCTCGCCATAGACGTTTGCGGTATCCCAGAAATCGACACGGAGTTCGAGGGCCCGCACCATCGTCCGCATGCTGTCGCTCTCGGTCGTGGCCCCATAGAATCAGCCGAAGCTCATGCAGCCGAAGCCAACCGCCGAAACCATTCCACTTTGCCCAAACCGCCTCCGACGCATCCTATATTCCCCCTTGAAATGAAGTCGAGCGCTTCATCCCGCTTCGATCAGCTTGGCCGCCTCGTCGCGCTCGAAGAGATAGAGGAGCAGCCTCAGGCCCCGGTTCTCCTCGCCCGTCAGCCGCTCGCTCCGCTTGAGCGCCGCGAGCGCTTCTTCGCGGGCCCGCGCAAGCAAGCCCCCATGGACCTCGAGCCGCGCGAAGCGGAAGGCGGGCGCGCCCGCCTGACGGGAGCCGAGCACGTCGCCTTCGCCGCGCAGCCGCAGGTCTTCCTCCGCAATGCGAAAGCCGTCTTCGGTTTCGCGCAACGTTTCGAGCCGCGTGCGCGCGGCCTCGCCAAGCGGGCCCTTGTATAACAGGAGGCAGTTCGAGCGGTCGACGCCGCGCCCGACCCTGCCGCGCAACTGGTGGAGCTGCGCAAGTCCGAATCGCTCGGCGTGCTCGATGATCATTATGGTCGCTTGCGGCACGTCGACGCCGACTTCGACCACTGTTGTAGCGACCAGGATTGTCGTTTCGCCCGTCTGGAATCGCGCCATCGCCGCGTCCTTGTCGGCCCCCCCCAGCTTGCCATGAACCAGGCCAACCGTCTCGCCGAATATCGCCCGCAGGTACCCCGCGCGATCCTCCGCCGCCGCGACGTCGACCGTCTCGCTCTCCTCCACCAGCGGGCAGATCCAGTAAGCGCGCGCCCCCGACGCCAGCGCTCGCGACAGGCCCGCGACGACCTCGTCGAGCCGCTCGATCGGCAGGACGCGGGTGTCGATCGGCTGGCGCCCGGGCGGTTTTTCGCGCAAGACCGACACGTCCATGTCGCCGAAATAGGCAAGCACCAGCGAGCGCGGAATGGGCGTCGCCGTCATCACCAGGAGATCGGCCGCGTCGCCCTTGGAGGCGAGCGCGAGCCGCTGCCTTACGCCGAAGCGATGCTGCTCGTCGACGACCGCGAGGCCGAGGTCGGCGAAAACGACGCTTTCCTGAAAGAGCGCGTGGGTACCGACGGCGATATCGATGTCGCGGTTCGCCAGGGCGGCCAGCGTCTCGCGCCGCCCGGCGGTCTTGTCGCGGCCGGTCATGAGGGCCATGCGGAGGCCCGCCTTCTCGGCGAGCGGCGCCATGCGCTCGTAATGCTGGCGGGCGAGCACTTCAGTCGGCGCCATGATCGCCGCCTGCCTGCCAACCTCGACCACGTCGGCCATCGCGAACAGCGCGACGATTGTCTTGCCTGAGCCGACGTCGCCCTGCAGGAGCCGGATCATGCGCTTGTCGGCCGCAAGGTCTGCGCGGATGTCGTTGAGCGCCTTCCGTTGCGCGCCGGTCAACGAGAAGGGCAGAGCCGCCTCGAGCCGCCGGCGTATCGCTCCAGCGGCGACATGCGCCCGGCCGGCGATAGCGCGCAACCGCGCCCGCACCAGGAGCAGCGCGAGCTGGTTGGCCAGCAGTTCGTCATAAGCGAGCCGGGTCGCGGCGGGGCCAGCCGGTTCGATATCTCCGGGCGCCGCCGGCCGGTGCATGGCGGCCAGCGCTTCGCCGAAGCCCGGCAACTTCAATTTCTCGAGCGTTTCCAGGCCGATCCAGTCGGGCAGGCGGGGCAGCCGCTTCAGCGCTCCCTCGACCGCGCGCGCAACCGTGCGCTGAAAGAGACCCTCTGTCAGGCTATAGACCGGCTCGACGGCGGGCAGGCGGGCGAGTTCGTCCGCGTCCATGACGCGATCGGGATGGACCATCTGACGCCGGCCGTCCCAGAGCTCGAGTTTGCCGGAAATCCAACGCGTCGCGCCGATCGGCAGGCGCGAGCGCACCCACGCAGGATTGGCGAGAAAGAAGACGAGCTCAACGTCGCCCGTTTCATCCTCGACCAGCACCTTGAAGGGCGCGCGCGAGCGAGCGTTCGGCGGTTCATGATGCTCGGTGACCGTCGCCTCGATCGTGACGATCGTATCGGGAACAGCGTCGCGGATCTTCGGTCGTGCGCGCCGGTCGAGGGTCGCGAAGGGCAGATGGAACAAGACGTCCACGACCCGCGCGCCCTCGGGCTTTCCGAGCAGCCGGTCGAACAGCTTCGTGTTCTTCGGTCCGATGCCAGGCAGCGAGCTGGCGGGCGCGAACAGCGGGTCGAGGAGAGACGGGCGCATGAGGGGTTATAGCAAGGCGGTTCAATACGCCGAAGTGGGAAGGCGGAGCCCGTGAATCCGAGGAAAAATGAGAGTCCGGTGGGGCCAAGAATTTCCAATTTGTCGGTCCGGCTACGGCCCGCGCCGGTCGCAAATCTCAGTCCTGGCGCTTGACTCGCGCTTGTTCAGGGGGGAGCGCCGTGTTAGGCGACGCGCGGCATAGTGCGGATGGCTCGCTGACGGCGCATGCAGGCTCGGCAATTTACGGAGTAGTTCGATGGCTGATCAGAATGGCAACGGAGCCGATGCGCCGCAGGCGGCTCCGAAATTCTCCATTCTCGCCCAATACACCAAGGACTTGTCGTTCGAGAACCCCAACGCGCCCCGGACCCTTGGCCCGCAGACGACTGCGCCGAACATATCCATTCAGATCAACGTCAATGCACGTCAGCTCGCGCCTGCCGACTTCGAAGTGAGCCTGATGCTCGAAGGCGGCGCCGGCCAGGGCGCGGACACTATGTTCAAGTTCGAGCTCAACTACGCGGGGGTCTTCCGGGTCGAGAATTTCCCGCCCGAACAGGTGCAGGCAGTGGTCATGATCGAAGGGCCGCGCCTGTTGTTCCCTTTCGCGCGTCAAATCGTCGCAGACGCCGTTCGCGGCGGGTCCTACCCGCCGCTTTACATTGACCCGATCGATTTCCAGGCCCTTTACCTGCAGCGTCTCGCTGCGGCCGGCGGACAGCAGCAGCAACGAACGGCCTGATCCCATCGGATCTTACTGGCGCTCGGCCTCTTTCTCGCGATAGCGCAGCCAGATCGCTGCGCCGCCCAAGGCTTTGACATGGTCTGCATGGGCCGCCGCTTCATCAACCCGGATGAGCGAAACCCGAGGGGTGCGCCTCTCGATGAACAGCAAGGGGATCGCGGCGAGCGGCGCTGGCTTCTCGGTTTCCTGCTCAAAGGACAGCGACCGCTGACGTCCGCCGGTCAACTCCACATAGACATCAACGAGGATTTCCGCGTCGAGTAGCGCTCCGTGCTTCACTCGCCTAGAGCGGTCGATCTGGTAGCGGTCGCAGAGCGCGTCGAGACTGTTTGGCTGCCCTGGGTGTTTCTTGCGCGCAAGAGCGAGGGTGTCGACGACCCGATCGAGACCGATCGACTGAAGTCCCAGGCGTCCTAACTCCGCATTTAGAAAACGAAGGTCGAATTCGGCGTTGTGGATGACCAGTCGGGAGTCTCCGACAAACGTCATGAAATCATCGACGACGACTGCGAACACTGGTTTGTCCCTGAGACTGTCTGCGGTGTGGCCATGCACACGCGCTGCGTCTTCGGGTACGTCGCGCTCGGGATTGATGAGCGCGTGGAACACACTGCCGGTCGCGCACTGATGAATGATTTCGACCGCCCCGATTTCCAGCAGGCGATGCCCCTCGGCAGGGCTGAGGCCGGTCGTTTCCGTATCGAGCACGATTTCACGCATGGCCACCCCTGCACGCAGCGATCCCAGCGGCGGCGCGCATGAATTGACAAACCTGCGCGCGGGTCTCATCCAGGCTGCCGGCCGTATCAATCACGAAATGGGCTCTCCGCCGCTTCTCCAAGTCGGCCATCTGACGCGACAGCATCGTGTCCAACTTGGCGTCGCTCATCCCCTCGCGCCGCAATGCGCGCGCCCGCTGGATCGCGCCCGGGGCGCTAACCACGACGACGATATCGACGCGTGATTCGCCGCCAGTCTCAAACAGCAACGGCACGTCCAGAATTGTCAACTGTCGTCGGTCGCCGGCGGCGCGTTCGACGAAACGCGCCTGAGCGGCTGCGACCGCGGGATGGACAAGGCTTTCCAGCCGCTTCAGCGCCTCCGGGTCGGCCATGACGAACCTGGCAAGCCGATCGCGATCGACCGCGCCCTCGATGAGCACGCCCGGAAACATTGCATTGACCGCCTCGGCGCCGTTTCCCCACATAGAACGTCCGCACTGCGGAGTCGGCGTCGAAGACCGGAGCGCCAAACTCCGCAAACATCGCCGCCACGGTCGATTTCCCCATGGCGATCGAGCCCGTTAGCCCGGCGACGATCACTGCTTTTCCTTCTGCGTTGCTCGGATGTCCGCTTCTACGAGCGCGCGCAACGCGGAGGTCACCTGAGGCCGCCGGCCGAACCATCGCTCAAATGCGGGAACGGCTTGATGCAGCAGCATGCCAAGCCCCTCGACTGCTCTCAGTCCGCGCGCACGAGCGGCTTGCACGAGTGGCGTCCGCAGCGGAACATAGACGATGTCGGCCACGACCGCCTCGCGACGCAACGGGCCGAGATCAATTTGCAGCGGCGGCTGGCCTTCCATGCCGAGCGAGCTTGCGTTGACCAACAGATCCGCTTGCGACAGTTCAGCGCTGAGGGCGCCCCACGCGGACGCGACAGCGGTCCGGCCGAATTGCGCGGCGAGCGCGACGGCTCGGGTCGGCGTCCGGTTGACGATGGCGACGCGGCCGAGGCCTCGCGACGCCAACGCCTGAACGACCGCCCGAGCGGCGCCCCCGGCCCCAATGACGACAGCCGCTGAGCTTCGCTGCGCCCAGCCGGGCGCGCCGCTCGTCCATATTGGCGAGAAACCCCTCGACATCAGTGTTGTCCCCCCACAGGAGGGCGCCGTCCCTCCAAAGCGTATTGACTGCGCCGAGCGCCTCTGCGACCGGCGTCCGCCGGTCGCAGGCGGAGAATGCCGCCTCCTTGTGAGGCACGGTAACGTTCGCTCCTACCAAGCCATGCCGTCCGATTTCTGTGGCGAATCTCGAAAACTCGCCGGGCGGGACCGCAAAACGTTGGTAGCTGCCGGCAAGGTCGAGCTCTTTCAACCAATATGTGTGAATTAACGGCGAGCGGGAATGTGCTACCGGCCAGCCTGCGACCCCAGAGCGGGGACCATCGTCAGCCCCGCTCATAGGGAAACCAATCGCTCGCGACGCAACCAGGCGAGAAGCTTCAACATCGGAATCCCGAGTATCGTGGCGAAATCGCCCTCGAAGCGATCGAACAAGTTCACGCCCAGACCTTCGATCTGGTAAGCGCCAACGCTCGAAAGGACCATCGGACCGGCCAGATCAAGGTATCTGGCAATCGTCTGTCGGTCGAACGCCCACATGTGAAGGTCCGCACGGTCAGCGTCAACGACGAGAGTTCGGCCTGCCCGCGCGATGCAGAAAGCAGAGGTCAATCGATGCGAGCGGCCTGACAGCGCGGCCAGCGTCTCGGCCGCCTCGTCGAGGCTACGCGGCTTGTGCAGGAGGGTGTCTCCAAGGGTCAGCGTCTGATCTGCGCCAAGACAGTAGGCTTCCGGCCGCAACGCACTGACGGCGTGCGCCTTGGCTTCCGCGAGTCTCGCTGCAAGGTCCGCAAGCGAGCCGTCGTCGGCGAAATATCGGCGTTCGAAGGCTCGTTCGTCGACATTCGCTGCGAGAACCTCGGCGTCGAGACCGGCGGTGGCAAGCAAGGCGCGGCGAGTCTCGCTCGTCGACGCCAAGACTAGGGGGTTCGCGCCAGCCCAAAGTTGGCGTTTCGATGCGATGTCGCTGCCCGTCATCCGGTCAGCCGTCCGCGATGAATTTGAGACGATGGGCTCTGTAGAGGTCGAGCACCGCAGCGGCCGTTTCTTCGATCGAGCGGCGCGAGACGTCGATCGCCGGCCAGCCGCGCTCGGCAAAGAGCCTGCGGGACGCTGCGATTTCCTCGGCCACTGCGATACGGTCGACGTATTCTGTTTGCGAATCCGCATTTAGCGAAAGCAAGCGATTCTGACGTATCTGCACGATTCGGTCGGCAGAGGCGACCAGACCGACGACGAGCGGGTGACGCAGATGCGCCAGGCCGCCCGGTAGGGGCACATGCGGCACGAGCGGGACGTTAGCAGTCTTGTAGCCGCGGTTGGCCAGATAGATGCTCGTCGGGGTTTTCGACGTGCGACTTACCCCGACGAGGACGATATCGGCATGATCAAGGTTCTCGGGCAACTGGCCGTCATCGCTCATCATGCTGAAATTGAGCGCATCGATCCTCTTGAAGTAGTCGGCGTTGAGCATGTGCTGTGCGCCTGCGCGCGGCGTCGAGTTCTGCCCGAGGTAGGATTTGAACAAGGTGAGGATAGGTCCAAGAACCGAAAGGCACGGCGAGCCGGAGGCCTCACAGCTCAACTCGAGCCGCCTCGACAGGTCCGAATCGACCAGCGTGAATAGAACGATCCCGGGCGCGTTTTCAATTTCGGTGATGACGCGATCGAGCTGCGCAGGCGTTCTGACCAGTGGATAGACATGCTCGATCGAGGCGACTCCTTGATACTGGGCCGAAGCGGCGCGGGAAGCGGCGATCAGAGTCTCCCCTGTCGAGTCGGAAACGAGGTGAAGATGAAAGTAGCTGCGGCCCAAAGTGGCTCCCGTTGCGCGAATATCGGCGCTTATAACTGGAGGCGAAGCTTGTGGACAGCCGTGGAGTACCGCTCGCTCACGACGTTGCACTCCGCCCAACCGAAGATCCCGCATCACCACACTCCAGAGGCGAGGCCAGCAGGATAACTCGCGCTCCTCGGAGCAGCGCAGAGTGAATTGTGGGGATAGCGTGCAACGCGTAATCCTGGTGGCCGCCAACACCCGGGAATGTCTTAACAAAATGTTTCCAACCCCGATCCGTTTCGATTTGCCGCACTGTCCACGCTCCCATTGCACCCGCCCGGAAGTTGGACAGGCAAGAACGACCTCAAAGGCGTCCGTACAAAAGAAGGAGAAGAAAATCTCCTCTCTAAGTTTTCTTAAATCGGATTGCGACGTCTTGCGCCCTGAAAGAGTTCCGCCTAATCGCGCGAGAGGTTCTCGGGGCAGGATATAACGGTGGATACCTGGATAAAGGCCATTCACATCATCGCGGTCATCGCATGGATGGCTGGCATGCTCTATTTGCCAAGACTTTTCGTCTATCACGCTGACGCCCCACCCGGCTCGGCGATGTCCGAGACGTTCAAGGTCATGGAGCGGCGCCTTCTCAAAGCCATCGTCAATCCCTCAATGGTTGCAGTCTTCCTGACCGGTCTGATCCTTGCGTATGTCACCGGTTACTGGCAGTCGCCGTGGCTTCACGCCAAGTTCATTCTCGCGCTTGGACTAGCCGCGCTGCATGGCTACTTTGCTCGCACCGTTCGCATGTTCGCAACGGATTCGAACCGACGATCTGCCAGATTTTTCCGCGTGCTCAACGAGATCCCGACGGTCTTGATGATCCTGATTGTCCTTCTCGTGGTTTTGAAGCCCTTTTAGCCGTAATCCAGGGGCGTCGACAGCGCGCGCAAAAGCCCGTTGAAAATCGCGGCGAAAGCGATTAAGAGACCGATGCCTCGTCATCTCGGGTGACTTGCGGACGCGGATCGCCCGATCCTGCCACGCCCGCATCGGCCTACCGGCCGAGCACCTTCTACCCACCGCCAGCCGTCTTCCACAGAATGATCGACTTGAGGGCCCTTCCAGGCCTGACAGTCCGAGAGCAAAGGTCCGCAAATGCGGGAAATGAAACTCAAAGAGCTACAACAAAAATCTCCCACTGAATTGTTAGCGTTTGCCGAAGAGAACGAGGTCGAAAACGCCTCGACCATGCGCAAGCAGGAGTTGATGTTTGCCATCCTCAAGCAGTTGGCCAGCGTCGATGTGCAAATCATCGGCGAAGGTGTAGTCGAAATTCTTCAGGATGGATTCGCTTTTCTTCGATCTGCCGACGCCAATTATCTTCCGGGCCCGGACGACATCTATGTTTCGCCCTCGCAAATTCGACGACTTGGGCTACGAACCGGGGATACGGTCGAGGGCGTCATTCGAAGCCCCAAGGAAGGCGAACGCTATTTCGCGCTGCTGAAATGCAACGCGATCAACTTCGAGGACCCAGAGAAGACGCGCCACAAGGTGCACTTTGACAATCTGACGCCGCTCTATCCCAATGAGCGTCTGCGTCTGGAGGTTGAAGATCCCACACGGAAGGACTTGTCGTCGCGGGTCATCGACATCGTCGCCCCGATTGGAAAGGGCCAGCGCGCTTTGATCGTTGCGCCGCCGCGCACTGGCAAAACGGTTCTGCTGCAGAACATTGCACAGTCGATCACGGCGAACCACCCAGAATGCTACTTGATTGTGTTGCTCATCGACGAACGTCCGGAAGAAGTGACGGATATGCAGCGTTCGGTGAACGGCGAGGTCGTGTCCTCCACCTTCGACGAACCCGCGGTACGACACGTCCAGGTCGCCGAGATGGTGATCGAAAAAGCCAAACGCTTGGTCGAGCATGGGCGCGACGTTCTGATCTTGCTCGATTCGATCACGCGATTGGGCCGAGCTTACAACACGGTGGTCCCGTCTTCGGGCAAAGTCCTGACCGGTGGCGTCGACGCCAACGCGTTGCAGCGGCCGAAGCGGTTTTTCGGCGCAGCGCGCAACATTGAGGAGGGCGGGTCGCTAACAATCATCGCAACGGCGCTGATAGATACGGGATCGCGGATGGACGAGGTCATCTTCGAAGAATTCAAAGGAACAGGGAATTCGGAAATCATCCTCGACCGCAAGGTCGCTGACAAGCGCACCTTCCCGTCCATGGACATAACGCGTTCAGGGACACGCAAAGAGGAGCTGCTGGTCCCGCCGGACATCCTCAAGAAAATGTATGTTCTGCGTCGCATCCTCAATCCGATGGGAACTGTCGACGCAATCGAATTTCTCCTAGGCAAGTTGCGTGAAACGAAAACCAACGCCAATTTCTTCGAGTCGATGAACACCTAGGATCGATCGAGCTTTCGACCAGATAAGGTAGGCGGAAGCGCTGGGGAGGCTTTGCCAGTGTCCATCTCGCCCGAGCTGACGCTCGCCGATCTGCGGACCGAGATCGATCGAATTGACTCCGCCATGCACGAGCTTCTTATCGACCGCGGACGGATCATCGACCAACTGATCGAGATCAAGGCGCGGCAGGGCGGCGGGTCTGCGTTCCGTCCCGCGCGCGAAGCCGCTATGATGCGAGCGCTCGCTGAACGTCACCGAGGCCGCCTGCCGCTCGATACGGTCGAGAGCATCTGGCGGGTCATTATTGCCACCTTCACCTATCTCCAGGCACCATACAGCGTCCACGTCGATGTGTCGCGGGGTGAGGCGGAGATTCGGGATTCGGCGCGCTTCCACTTCGGCTTCACTGTGCCCTGCGTCGCGCATCGAAACACCGCCGCCGTCATTGCGGCGGTCGCCGCATCCAGCGGAGACTTGGGAATGTTCGCGATTGACGGCGGACCCGGAGGCGGGGCGTGGTGGACCCGGCTCGCCCCGCCTCAGGCGCCCAAAGTGATCGCGCGGCTGCCTTTCGTGGAACGCGCCGATCATCCCGCAGGTATGTCCGTCTTTGTTGTTTCAAGACCGCTTGCCGAAGGGGCAGCGCGAGACATCGTTCTCGATTCGATTACGCTTGACCAGTGGCGCCCTCAACTTCCGGAGTCTTTGCTCGACGTCAGCGCGGAAATCGTCGGCTCTGCCGCGGATGGAATGGGGCTTGCGTTATTGATCGCGCGGCCTGGGGAGACACCATCGCACGCGGTCGTGGCGGCGCTCCAATCGGCGGGCGGGGCCGATGTGCGGACCGTGGAAATCGGGGCGCACGCGAATCGATTCGACGCCTCGGCGTTGCGCGTCCGGGCTGTTTAGCGCTACGACACGCGGATGACGCCTTCCGCGCTTCTCCGTCCGCAGCCCCGCCCAGAGATCCTAGCGATTGACGCCTATGTGCCCGGCAAGAGCTGGGTCCCTGGGGTGGCCAAGGTCCATAAACTGTCGTCGAACGAGTCGCCGCTCGGCGCCTCAGCAAAAGCGATCGAAGCGTTTCGAAATTGCGCCAGCGATCTCTCACTTTATCCCGACGGCTCTTCGTCGATTTTGCGAGCGGCGATCGGGAGCCGGTATGGATTGGAACCCTCCCGCATCATCTGCGGAAACGGGTCTGACGAACTACTGGCATTGCTCGCGCACGCGTTCCTGCGTCCGGGCGACGAAGGAATCTACAGCGAATACGGTTTTCTAGAGTATCCGATTTGTATCCGCGCTGCGGCCGGCGAACCGGTCATCGCCCACGAGAGGAACGAAACCGCGGACGTGAATGCGATTCTCGCGAAGGTGAGCCCGCGGACGAAAATCGTGTTTCTTGCAAACCCGAACAACCCGACGGGGACCTATATTTCCTTCTCCGAGCTCAAAAGGCTCCAGGCCGCTCTTCCGGCCGATTGTCTTCTCGTAATCGACGCGGCCTATGCCGAATACGTCCAGTGCAACGATTACGCGGCGGGCATCGAACTGGCGGCGACCTGTGAAAACGTCGTGATGACCCGGACATTCTCGAAAGTCCATGGACTCGCCAACTTGAGGATAGGTTGGGCCTATGGACCGGCGGACGTCATTGATGCGCTCAATCGATTGCGGGGTCCCTTTAACGTCAACGGTCCGGCGTTGGCCGCGGCGGTCGCCAGTCTTTCGGACGCGGGGCACACCGACAAGGCGATCGCGCACAACGCACGCTGGCTTCCTTGGCTGAGCGAGGAAATCTCGGCGCTGGGAGTTGGGGTCACTCCGAGCGTTTGCAATTTCATTTTGCTGCGTTTCAAGGACGCTGGTTTGGCGCGGAAGGCGGACGGTTTTCTGAGCGCCCGCGGCTTCATCTTGCGGGCCGTGGCGGCGTATGGCCTGCCGAATTGCCTGCGTATGACCGTGGGGAGCGAAGAGGCGAACCGTGGCGTCGTAGGCGCGCTGGCCGAGTTCATGCGGGGCGAACATGGTTGAGCGGCTCGGGCCGCCGCTCAAAGAGCCGATCTTCGACGAGTTGGCGATTATTGGCGTCGGGCTGATCGGCTCGTCGATCGCGCGCGCCGCGCGACGGCGGGCGGCGGCGCGCCGCATTGTCTTGGCGGACCGATCCGAGGAGATTCTTCAGCGAGCCGAAGCCCTGGCGCTCGGTGACGAGATGACGCGCGACCTCGAGCGAGCGGTCCGAAACGCTGATTGCGTCATTCTGTGCGCCCCGCTTGGCGCCAACGAGGCGATCGGACGGGCGATCGGACGGGCATTGAAGGTCGGCGCAATCATTTCGGACGTCGGGTCGGTCAAGGGAGCGGTGATTTCCGCTCTCGAACCTTTGCTGCCCGCGCACGCTCGCCTTGTTCCGGCTCATCCGGTGGCGGGAACCGAGCAATCAGGACCGGATGCGGGATTCTCCGCCCTCTTCATTAACCGCTGGTGCATTCTCACGCCGCCCGAGGGGACCGATCCGAAGGCTGTCGAAGACGTACGCGCGTTCTGGGAGGCGCTGGGCTCGCATGTAGAGACAATGAGCGCCGCGCACCACGATCTTGTCCTGGCGATTACTAGCCATGTTCCCCATCTCATTGCGTACAACATTGTCGGCACCGCGGCCGATCTTGAAGAGGCTATGCGGTCGGAAGTCATTAAGTTCTCGGCTGGCGGGTTTCGGGACTTTACCCGAATCGCGGCTTCGGATCCCACGATGTGGCGCGACGTGTTCCTCCAGAATAAGGACGCGGTGCTCGAGATGCTCGGACGGTTCAATGAGGATCTGACTGCGCTTCAGCGGATGATCCGCAGGGAGGACGGAGAGGGCTTGTTCGCCCTCTTCACCCGGACCCGCGCCATTCGAATGGGGATTGTGGCTCAGGGCCAGGAAACCGCGGCGCCGGATTTCGGCCGGCGCGGAACGGAACCTAGCGAGCCCACCGTATGACGACCAAGCCTGAGAGTGACCTGTGGGTCTTCGGCTATGGATCGCTGATGTGGCGGCCTGGCTTTTCCTACGCGGAACGCCACAAGGCGACGCTGGAAGGCTGGCACAGAAGTCTATGCGTCTATTCCCACGTCTATCGTGGAACGCCTCAGCAGCCGGGTCTCGTGCTTGGGCTCGATCTGGGGGGCCATTGTCACGGCGTCGCGTTCCGGATCGAGGGCCCTTTGCACGTGGCGACCGTCCGGTATCTCCGGGAGCGTGAGCAGGTCACCGCGGTCTACGTGGAACGAGCGGTGCGAATTGTCCTCGAAACCGGGGAGCAGGTCGCTGCTTTGACTTATGTTGCGGACCGGCAGCACCCTCAATATGCCGGGCAATTGGACCGGGGCTCGATGCTCAAACTGGTGCGCTCGGGGATGGGTGCCTCGGGGAAGAATGCGGATTACGTCACCGAGACCAACGATCATCTCATCGCAATTGGAGTGCGCGATCCCGACCTCGAGTGGTTAAGCGCGAACTTGGGGGAAGCGGAGCCGACACGGAGACGCGGATACGGCGAGGTTGTTAACCAAATCGACTAGAGTCTGGCGCGTGGCGCCGGGATAGAGAATCTATACTCATGGCTTCGCGCCGCGCGCCGCCTGCAACTTCGCCAAAGCCGGAGTTCTCCCTGTTATCCCCTGCTAACAGGGGTCGCGGGCCTTATCGCACTCCTGGTTTAGGCACGAAAGTGTTGAATATCAGTGACTTGCAATGGTATGCTCATGTATCGGTTGAGAGAGATAACAGGGCGGAGATCTCCCTGTTAAGCGGCATAACAGGGTGAAGACAGTCAGGAAAGCCGAAGCCAAACACCGGCTTTCGCGGCCCTCGCGAGGGCGTGATTGGATAGAATTTCTATACTCTGCCGCCTGAAACCGTCCGGAACCGGGCGGAATCGCGCCATTTTGGCCCACAGCGGCTGGATGAAAACCCTGATATTACAACAGATTACGAAACGATCCTCATGTGCTGCATGAGCAAATTAACGGCTCCAATTTCGGCGCTCCGCTCGCAAGACGGCTTGGTGTGACATTAGTAGAGGTTCAACTGCGCAGGCCAGAATCTCTCACGCGGGCGTGTCGGGGTTCTGCGTCAATCGGACTGTTCACCCGGGGCGTCGTACCTTGCGCCTTCCGCGACAACCGCTTCAAGCGAACGGTCTCGTGCGACCGCTTCCGAGTTGAGGCGTGCGCAGGCCGTCTCAATGGAGCTTTGCAATTGCTTGGCGAAAGCAGCGCGCCCTAGCCCGGGGGCAATCGGTGGTAAGTACTCGATCACCGCGACGCCGGGGCGGCGCAGGAAGGTGCGCCTTCGCCAGAAGAGCCCAGTATTGACTGCGACGGGCAGGCACGGAGCCCCCGTCTCCGCGTAGATCGCCGCCACGCCGTGCTTATACTTCGGGGGCGCTCCGGGAGGTCGCCGGGTGCCCTCGGGATAAATCATGATCTGGCGGCCGGCTGCCAGCACGGGCTTCGCTGCGGCGATGATCTGCTGCAATGCGCGCGGACCGCGGCCGCGGTCGATTGCAATCTGTTCCGAGACGATGAGATAAAGTCCGAAGAACGGAACGAATGTGAGCTGACGCTTCAGAATGATGGCGAAATCGGGCGCGTACTTTAGAAGCGCGAAAGTCTCGAGAAACGACTGGTGCTTGCAGGCAATGACAACGCCGCCGGGCGGAATATTCTCAAGACCACGGTATTCGAGGCGGAGGCCACAGATCTGTTCCAAGAGCCAGACCGAAATTGTGCCCCATAGTCGGGCCAGCGCAAAGACGGCCCGACGGCCGCCAAGCATCGTCGGCAGTCCGAGAACCATCAGGATGATGAGATTAAGATAGAAGAGGACGTTAAAAAGGGCTGAACGAACGGTGAGCATCGCAGAACATTGAGTCAAGAGCGGCGGCCGAAGAGTTGCACGGTCAGAGAAGACCGTGCAAGTAGCCAAGGACAATTGTCCTTGACAGGAGTCCGGTCAGCAATGTCACAGCGGCGCCAACGATCACAAGACCCAAATATCCGGTCGGCGGTAGCGAGAAGGCTCCAAACAGGGCGGCGATTTCCTCTCCGCCGGTCGACCGCGACCACCATGCGGACAGCGCCGACGCGACGAGGAAAAATGCAATAGCGGACAGGCCTCCGATCAGCGCGCCGCGAAAGCCGAGGCGGCGGAAATGCATCTCAAACTCGCGAGCGATAAACGCGTCAGATGCGCCCACGAAATGAAGCACCTCGATAATCTCCCGGTTGGCGGCGACAGCGCCGCGAGTGGCAAATCCGATCGCGGTCGCCATCGCCACGATCATGAGAGCGAAAAGCAAGATGGCCAGTGCGACGATCGCACTTGCCATGGTTCCGATGCGGTTTGCCCAGACACGGTGATCCTCAAGACTAGCTTGGGGGACGGCATTGGCAAGAAGCGCGCGCAAGCTTGCGACGCCGTCGTCGGTTCGATTCTGCATACGGACGACGATCAGTCTTGGGATCGGAAGCAGGCTCATGTCGAGTCCGGTCCCGAGCCATGGCTCCAGGAGCTTCTCCAACTCGAGGGCGGAATAGGCGCGAACCCGATCCACTCCTGGCGCCCGAGAGGCGGTCGAGACGACCCTTGCGGCGAGGGTGTCGAGATCGTCTCCGCTTCGTGGCCTGATCTGGACGATGATGTCGCGCAGAACCTCGGATCGCCACCCTTCCGACGCGTTTGCCACCAGGAGCGCTCCGCCGGCGGTCAGGCAAGCGAGCAGGGTCATGATTGCGATGACCGCGACCAGCGCGCTGCCTGCGATCGAGCCGCTCGGAATGAGCGGCATGTCGAGTTTGAGCGCGGCCCGCGGCCCAAGTGTGAGGCTATCGTCAGCGACCGGTTCGTTCATCACGAGACGCCGTCGAAGATGGTGATCTGTCCATCGCCGACGACGAGGCGACGCGCAAAGCCAAACTGATCCATGAGCTGAAGATCATGCGTTGCGATCACCACCGCCGTGCCGAGACGGTGCAATTCGACGAACAGGCGAAGTAGTCGACGGGCGAGTCCGGGATCGACATTGCCCGTGGGCTCGTCGGCCAACAGCAGCTCCGGCCGCACGATAAGCGCGCGGGCAATAGCAGCGCGTTGCTTCTCGCCGCCTGACAGAACCGGAGGCGAAGCGTTCATTCGGTCGCCGAGCCCGACCCACCGCAGGAGTTCGACGACCTCCGCGCGGTAACCGGATTCTGCGCGGCCCATAGCACGCAGCGGCAGCGCGACGTTTTCGTAGGTCGTGAGGTGGTCGAGGAGACGAAAATCCTGGAAAACGACGCCGATGCGGCGACGAAACGCCGTGAGTTCGTCCTTCTTCAACGCCGCGGCGTCATGCCCAAAAATGTGGATGGTTCCGCGCGTTGGCCGCAGCGACAGAAGCATCAGCCGGAGAAGCGTTGTCTTTCCGGCGCCCGAGGGACCGGTCACGAACTGAAAGCTTTGTGGAGCGATGGAGAAATTGAGGTCGCGAACGACCTCAGCTCCCATACCGTAGCGCAAACCGACGTTTTCGAATCGTACCAACGCGTTCTCCGGGCAACAGCGAGGCAGAGCAGGGCGCGTTTAGCCGCGTTTTCCTCCGAACGCCAGCAAGCAGCCGCGTCGGCTAGAAAGGTCCCGCTTGGGGAGCTCTTGGGCGCGACGGATTTCCGCCTCGCGCCTCTTGAGGAACATGCGAAAACCCAGAATTTCAGCGAGGCTCGCGGACATTGAGACGCCGCCTCCAAAGCGGAAGAAAAAGATATCGATATGCTGGTAAAAGTGGGCGCGCCGGGGGATAATTCCTCTTTCAAAAGAGGTTGGTCAATGAGCGGCGAAAGAAGGGTCAAGATTTTGTACGACGAACGAGCGATCGCGAGTCGCACCGAAGCGCTCGCGAGGGAGATTGCAGCAGTGCGGCCAAAGGATTTGCTCGTCGTGGCGATCCTGAAAGGGTCGTTCATGTTCGCAGCCGACCTCCTGCGCGCGTTGCATCGGGCGGGCCTGGAGCCGCAGGTCGAATTCTTCCATCTGTCGAGCTATCTCGAAGGGACGGTTTCCAGCGGAACGGTGAGGATTCTTCGTGACATCGAATCGTCCGTGCGCGACCGAGACGTGCTTCTGGTGGACGACATCCTCGAATCGGGCCGGACTTTGGCTTTTGCAAAGGATCTTTTGGTCGCGAGGGGCGCAAAGCGCGTGCTGATTTGCACGATGCTGGAGAAGCCCGGAAAGCGGGCGGTTCGTATCGACGCTGATTTTGTTGGCTTTGTGTGCCCGGACGTTTTCGTGGTCGGATATGGCATGGACGTTTCGCATTCCTACCGCGAACTGCCATTCATCGGTCGCGTGGTGACCGCCCAAGACGCCGCCTGATTTCTGGCCGCCATAGGACATCCTCGTGTTTGAGAGCCGGTTTCAATCTTTTGCTGACGTTGGCGGCCCATCTCACGCCGCTGCGCGCGTAGCGGAGTTGCGTGACGAACTCGAAAAGGCTGGCGTCACCGGCTTTATCGCTCCACGCGCAGACGAGCATCAGAATGAGTATGTGCCCCCTTGCGCCGAGCGCCTCCTGTGGCTGACGGGTTTCTCGGGATCGGCCGGAACCGCGATCGTCCTTAAGGACAAAGCGGCGCTCTTCGTCGATGGCCGGTATGTCGAGCAGGCCAGGGCGCAGACGGATCGCTCCGTGTTCGAATTGCGTAATGTCGCGGACGATCCGCCGGGCGAGTGGATCAGTCGAAACGTCCGGCCGGGGGACAAGCTCGGATACGATCCACACTTTCATACTCCCGATGCTGTCTCGCGGTTTTCCGCCGCGTGCAAAAGCGCGGGAGCTGAGCTCTTCGCACTTCCTAGAAATCCGATCGACGCCATCTGGCGCGATCGCCCGCAGCCTCCGCTCGGACAGGTCACTCTGCACAGAGGCCGCCATGCAGGCGAAGGCGCCGCCGCCAAGATCGCGCGCGCGCTCTCTGCGCTGAAGAGTTCCGACGGCCTCCTTGTCAGCGACCCGCACAATCTCGCGTGGCTCTTCAACATTCGGGGCGCAGATATCGCGCACACCCCTCTGCCGCTTGGATTCGCCTACGTGCCCGTCAATGGGCGTCCGGTCATCTTTCTCGATTCGCGGAAGCTTGCGCCAGCGGTCCGCGACGTGCTCGGGCAGCAGGTTGAGCTTATGGAGCCAGACGCGCTCGCCGGCTTTCTCGAGCGACTGGGCGGTCGGGGCTTGCGGATCTCCTTCGATGCGGCGACCTCGCCGGCCTGGCTGACGCAGACGTTCGAGCGGGCCGGAGGCAAGGCTGACGTCGGCGCCGACCCGATCACGCTGATGAAAGCCGCGAAGAATAAGGCGGAGCTCGCTGGAGCGCGTGCGGCGCAGGAACGGGACGGCGCGGCAACAACGCGGTTCCTTGCCTGGTTTGACTCTGAAGCGCCCCAGGGCCGGCTCACGGAGATTGACGCCGTCAGAGCGCTTGAGACGTTTCGCCGGGCGACCGGGGTCCTGAGGGATGTTTCGTTCCCGACGATCGCCGGAGCGGGACCAAACTCGGCGCTTCCGCATTATCGGGTCAGCGAGTCTTCGAACCGGCGGATCGAGCGGGAAATCTTTCTCATCGACAGCGGCGCGCAATACGAGGACGGAACGACAGATGTGACCCGCACCATTGCAGTGGGGCGGCCTACGAGCACGATGCGCGATCGCTTCACACGGGTGCTGAAAGGCCACATTGCGATCGCGCGCGCGGTATTTCCGAAGGGCACGACCGGCGCGCAGATCGACGTCTTGGCAAGACTTGCCCTCTGGCGCGCCGGTTTCGATTTCGACCACGGCGTCGGGCACGGCGTGGGTTCCTACCTCTCGGTCCACGAAGGGCCCCACCGCATCGCGAAGACGGGCACAACGGCTCTCGTCCCAGGAATGATTCTGTCGAACGAGCCGGGGTACTATGCCCCAGGCGCATTCGGGATTCGGATCGAGAATCTTGTCGTCGTCGAGCCGCGAACGATTGCGGGCGCCGAACGAGAAATGCTGGGCTTCGAAACCTTGACGCTCGCGCCGATCGATTTGCGACTCATTGAGCGGAAACTCATGGACGCCGACGAGGTCAAGTGGCTCGAACTCGTATCATGCGCGGGTGCGCAAGATCCTCGCGCCCCTGGTCGACACGACGACGCGCCGATGGTTGACCGGCGCCACGCGGAGGCTTGACGCTGCGAGGCGCAAGCCTTGACACAAGAGGCGGACGGGCCGTCCTGAGATCGCGAAGCTTAGCCGATTGAAGAGCGAAGGCTCGCTAGCGAGCGGGTTTGTGGACTGACGCCGCTGTCATCGTTAATGAGCCGCTCCGAGATCCATTCCATGCCGCCCCTCCTTCAATTGCGTGACATTGCACTGACCCTCGGCGGAGCGCCGCTGCTGGACGGCGCGGATCTTTCGATTTCGGCCGGCGATCGGATCGCTCTTGTGGGTCGGAACGGGTCCGGAAAATCGACGCTGTTGCGAATCGCCGCCGGGGAGGCGACCCCGGACCGGGGAGCGCGATTCGCTCAGCCTTCGGCGCGGCTGGCCTATCTGCCTCAGGAGCCCAATCTCGTCGGTTTCGCCACAACGCTCGATTACGTGCTTGCAGGTCTCGGCGAACAGGACGATGAATATTCGGCGCGCGCCATGATGACCGAGCTCGGACTCGGGCCGGCTTCAAAGCCGGTGGAGCTCTCGGGCGGCGAGGCGCGGCGTGCGGCTCTGGTGCGGGTTTTGGCGCCGGAACCGGAAGTCCTTTTGCTCGACGAGCCGACGAATCACCTCGATCTTCTTGCGATTGAATGGCTCGAGGCCCACTTGGCCGCAAGCCGCTCGGCGATTGCGTTGATCAGCCACGACCGGCGTCTTCTCGCCGATCTGACGCGAGCGACGGTCTGGCTCGATCGTGGCGTAACGCACCGCCTCGACCAGGGCTTCGGCGCTTTCGAGGCCTGGCGGGACAAGAAACTGGAGGAGGAGGAGGTCGAACGGCAGAAGCTCGACCATCGCATCGCCAACGAAGAGCACTGGATGCGATACGGCGTTACGGCGCGTCGGAAACGCAACATGCGCCGCGTTGCGGAACTGGCGAACCTGCGCCGCGAGCGCCGCGAGGCCCGCCGTTTGGCCGGGCTGTCGAACATGCCGGTGCAGGAGTCGAGGACATCGGGCGCGCTGGTGATCGAGGCCGACCGGATCAGCAAGGCCTATGAGGGAAAGCCGATCGTTCGGGATTTCTCGCTGCGCGTGATGCGCGGCGACAGGATCGGCGTCGTCGGCGCCAACGGGGCCGGAAAAACAACGTTGATCAGTCTCCTGACCGGCGCGCTTCGGCCCGACGCCGGGACGGTTCGGATCGGAACAAACGTCGCCATGGCGCGCCTCGACCAGAACCGGATGTCGCTCGAACCGACGACGACCCTGCTCGACGCCTTGACCGGCGGCGGCAGCGACTATGTGACCATCAACGGCGAGCGCCGGCACGTGATCGGTTATATGAAGGACTTTCTGTTCGGCCCCGAGCAGGCGCGGATGCCGATTGGAAAGCTGTCGGGCGGCGAGCGCGGGCGCCTCATGCTCGCCAGGGCGCTGTCCGCGCCTTCGAATCTGATGGTGCTCGACGAGCCCACCAACGATCTCGACATCGAAACGCTCGACCTCCTGCAGGAACTGCTCGGCGAGTATCAGGGAACGATCCTAATCGTGAGTCATGATCGCGATTTTCTTGATCGGGTTTCGACGTCGGTGGTCGTCAGCGCGGGCGGCGGCGCTTGGGTCGAATACGCGGGGGGCTACTCGGACATGGTCGCCCAGCGCGGCTACGGCTTAACCGGGCAGCCTGTTGCGGCTCCGCCGGCAAAAGCCGACCGGCCAATCATCCGCCGAACAGATCGGCCCGCCGCGAAACGCAAACTTGGCTTCAACGAGAAGCGCGCGCTCGAGATGTTGCCGCGCCGCATGGACGCCTTGCGCCACGAACTCGACGGGCTTGAGAAAAGTCTTGCGGACGCCGATCTCGCGGTCCGCCAACCGGCGGCGTTCGAGGCTGCGATGACGCGATATGGAGAGGTTCGGGAGGCGCTCCAGAAGTCCGAGGACGAATGGCTGGCGCTCGAATTCCTGCGCGAGGAGCTCGAGGGCTAGCTTAGCTAGTCGGTTTCGCTCCACGGGGAATCAGCCTTGCGAGGGGCTCGTTCAAATCGTTTGCGCCCTGTCGCAGCCTCAACGGCCCCGGTGCAACAGAAAAATCCCCTGCTCGCCCAGGAGGTTCCAAGCCCATGTCGGCCAGCCATGCCGGAGGGGCCGGCCGAAACGATCGAGCGCGACGCTCTTGTCGATGGTCGCCCCGACGTCGTGAGCGAGCGACACGAAATCCGCGATCGTGCAAAAGTGAATGTTCGGCGTGTCGTACCAGGAGTGGGCGAGATTCTCGGTGACCGGCATGCGGCCGCGAAAGGCCAACTGTGCACGCACGCTCCAGTGGCCGAAATTCGGGACGGACACGATGGCGCGGCGGCCGATGCGCAGCATGTGCTCGAGAACCGCCCGCGGGCGGCGCGTCGCCTGCAAAGTCTGAGAGAGGATCACATAGTCGAAGCCGTCGTTGGGGTAATCGGCGAGATCGGCGTCTGCGTCGCCCTGGATGACCGACAGTCCTTTTGCCACGCAATCGTTGACGCCTTGTTGGGACAGCTCGATACCGCGACCGTCGACGTTGCGCTCCTCCGTCAACATCCGTAGCAATTCGCCGTCGCCGCAGCCGACGTCGAGGACACGGGATCCCGGTGCGACGAGCTCGGCGACCCTGAGAAGATCGACGCGCGAGGACGTGAGCGTCGGGGCGGCGCTCATGGTATCCCTCGCGCCCGAGCGGCGGCGTCCACGAACCCTCTGGTCGTGGCGATCAACTCGGGCACATCCAGCAGGAAAGCGTCGTGGCCCCGGTCGGTCTCGATCTCGACGAAAGAGACAGACGCGCCGCCGGCGTTGAGCGCCCGGACGATCGCGCGGGAATCGCTGGTGGGAAACAGCCAGTCGGAGGTGAAAGACACCACGCAAAAGCGGGTCCGCGAGCCTTTGAAGGCGCCTGCGAGCGAGCCGCCGTAGTCAGCGGCGAGGTCAAAATAGTCCATCGCGCGGGTCATGTAGAGGTACGAATTCGGATCGAATCGTTCGACGAAAATCGCCCCCTGATGACGCAAATAAGATTCGACCTGGAAGTCGGCGTCAAAGGAAAAGGTGCGCGCCGCCCGGTCCTGCAGATTGCGGCCAAACCGCCGATGCAGCGCGCTATCCGACAGATACGTGATGTGAGCGGCCATGCGCGCGACCGCAAGGCCCTTCGAGGGTCTAGCACCCTCGACCAGATATCGCCCGCCTCGCCAGTCGGGGTCGGCCATGACCGCCTGACGTCCAACTTCGTGGAATGCGATATTCTGCGAGGAGTGGCGGGCCGAGGTCGCGATCGGCAGAGCGGCGAAGACGCGGTCCGGATAGCTTGCCGCCCATTGCAAAACCTGCATGCCGCCCATCGAGCCGCCGGCGACGCAAAACAGCATGTCGATGCCGAGGTGATCGAGGAGAAGGGCCTGCGCCCGGACCATGTCGGCGATGGTGACGATCGGAAAGTCGAGCCCGTAGGGCGTCCCGGTTTCCGGGTCGATGGTCGCTGGCCCCGTCGTGCCCATGCATCCGCCGAGCACGTTCGAGCAGATGACGAAGAACCGGTCGGTGTCGAAGGGACGGCCAGGGCCGACCATGGTCTCCCACCAGCCGGGGCGTCCGGTCAGCGGATGGAGGTTCGCGACATGCTGATCGCCGGTCAGCGCGTGACAGACGAGAAGCGCGTTTGAACGGGCCGGGTTGAGCTCGCCATAGGTCTGATAGGCGATCGTGAGCGGCGAAAGGGTCGCGCCGGAATCCATCTGCATTGCGGCGGGCGGGTCGACGCGGAACGTGAGGCTGTCTGGGGCCATGGATTGGCTCAAGGCGCCATTGGCCACGATCGCCACCTCCCCACGATCTCGCAACTTCGTCCCCGCGTTCTCTTTGTCGAACGAAACGTTTGATATACAGGATTACAATCCGAACGCAAGGTTCTGCCTCGCGCGAACCCCCGAGCAGCCGCCTTTTGTCCGAATGCGTCTGGCTATTCGTCGTCGCTGAGGGCTATGGAGGCCTGTCGCACAAGTTCGGCCACGATCGCGTCCCCCATTTCGCTCGTCGATACGACGCGAGAGCCCTCGCTCTTGATGTCAGCGGTTCTGAGACCTTGGGACAGCGCCTCAGCGACCGCCGCCTCGAGGCGGTCCGCCGCTTCGTTGAGCCCGAACGAATACCGCAGCGCCATGCTGAACGACCCGATCATCGCGATTGGATTGGCAAGTCCTTTGCCTGCGATATCCGGGGCGGACCCATGAACCGGTTCGTAGAGGGCCCTGCGCTTGCCGGTCTTTGGGTCCGTGTCGCCGAGCGAGGCGGACGGCAGCATTCCGAGGGAACCCGTCAGCATCGCCGCCACATCGGACAACATATCGCCGAAAAGGTTGTCGGTGACGATGACGTCGAACTGCTTTGGCCAGCGCACGAGCTGCATGCCGAGCGCGTCGGCAAGCTGGTGTTCGAGCTTGACGTCGGAATACTCGCGCTTGTGAAGCGCGGTGATCACTTCGTTCCACAGAACCCCGGACTTCATCACATTGCGCTTTTCCGCCGAAGTGACCTTGTTGCTCCGCTTCCGGGCCAGGTCGAAAGCGACGCGGCCGATGCGCTCAATTTCGTACGTGTCGTAGACCTGCGTATCAATGGCTCGCTTCTGCCCGTTGCCGAGATCGATGATCTGTTTCGGCTCGCCGAAATAGACGCCGCCAGTCAGCTCGCGCACGATCATGATGTCGAGCCCGTCGACGACCTCGGGCTTAAGCGAAGAGGCGGCGGCGAGGGCCGGATAGCAGATGGCGGGACGCAAGTTCGCGTAGAGCCCGAGGTCCTTGCGCAATCTGAGAAGGCCCGCCTCCGGGCGAACGTCATAGGGCACGCCGTCCCATTTCGGGCCGCCGACCGCCCCGAACAACACTGCGTCCGCGGCGGCAGCGCGCTCCATGTCCGCATCGCTGATCGCCGCCCCGTGCGCGTCAAAGGCGCAGCCGCCGACGAGGCCTTTCTCGATCTCGAATCTGGCGACGCCTTCGGCTCCGAAATGACGGATGATCTTTTCGACCTCAGCCATCACCTCGGGGCCGATGCCATCGCCAGGCAGCAGAAAAAGCTTGTAAGTCGTCATGGTTTCTTCGGGGATGTTTGAGAAGGGCGAAGAGTGCTAGACGATTTTCGCTCGGGAAGAAAGGCGAGCCCGATGGAAAATGACGAATTGATTGGCGAGGGTGGACGAGACGCGCATCGCGGGATCGGCCATCCGATTTTTTGGGCTGGGGAATGACAATCATCAACAGTTCGGCAGCGGATGGGTTCATCCAGCGGCTGCCAAAGGACCTCCGCTTTTATCTCGTCCACGGGTCCGACGAGGGCCTGACCCATGAGCGCTCGAAGACGATTGTCGGCAAGCTTCTTGGGGGCGACATGGATCCTTTGAGAGTTCGTGCGTCTCGATGGAGACACGATTGCACGCAATCCCGGCGTTCTCGCGGACGAGGCCTATGCGATCGCGATGTTCGGAGGAGAGCGGGCGATCTGGATCGACGCCCAGGGACGCGACCTCCTTCCGGCGCTGGCGCCTCTGTTTGCGAGCCCGCCGAGCGATTGCGCAATCGTTGTCAAGGCTGCGCAGCTGAAGAGGGGCGCGCCGCTTCGCAGCGCCTTCGAGAAAGCGGCGAACGCTGCGTCGGTGGAATGCTACTCCGACGAGGCGAAGGCGCTAGGACAAATGATCGATGCCGAGGTTGCCGAGGCAGGCCTTGCGATCGCGCCTGACGCCCGAGCAGCGCTGCTCGAGCTGCTCGGCGCCGACCGGCAAAGCACGCGAGGCGAAATCGCCAAGCTCATCCTTTACGCCCATGGGCGGTCCCGGATTGAGATCGAGGACATTGAGGCCATCGTTTCGGACGCCGCGCCCTCGAGCCTCGACGATCTGGTCGATCAAGCGCTGCTGGGCGATCTGCGTGGGGCTGCGGCGTCGGCCATGCGCTATTTCAGCGACGGCGGCGACGGCGACCAACTGATTGTACGACTCATTCAGCGACTGACCCTGCTGCATCGGCTGAGGCTCGAAATGGATCAGGGACGATCCTTCGATATTGCGTGTCAGGCCTCGTATGTCAGGCTTCCCGCGCCAGCCGCCCGCAAGCTGGCCGTTCAGGCGGAGCGCTGGACCACCGAATCGATCGCCCGGCGGTTGCCGACTGCAAGGGCCGTCAGCGCCCGAGTTCGCGCCGAACCGCGTTTAGGCGAAATCCTCGCAACACGGGCGATCTGGGCGCTCGCAGCCCGATCAGGGGTCGGGAAGAGCTGAGGCTCGCGGCGGGCTAAATCTCGTAGAGGAGGAGTCTGACGGGTGTGGACCTCGCTCTATGGGCAACTTCTGACGTTTGGGAGGCGTCCCGCCCACTTGCAGAGCGTGAGGTCGATCGAGGGCGCCTATCACCGCGCGGCGGGCTGGCTGAGGCGGCGGCAGAAATCGTCGAGCTGGTCAAAATTGCGGAACGCAATGCGGATTTCGCCGCTTTCGCCAGTATGGCGAATCGCCACTTTCGCGCCGAGCGCAAGACCAAGCTTCTCCTGAAGGGCGAGCGTGTCCGCGTCGATCTCGCGCGACGTCCTTCGTGGACGCGGCGCAGCTGCTGTATTCTCCCCCATCCGCTCAATGTCCCGAACGGTCAGTCCCTCCGCGACAATGCGGTCCGCAATGGCGTTGGGCTCAGCGATCGCGAGAAGCGCGCGGGCGTGACCAGCCGAGATCCGGCCAGCTGCAAGCAGTGCCCGCGTATGCTCGGGCAATTGGGTCAGCCGCAGCGTGTTGGCGACGTGACTGCGGCTTTTCCCGACAATCCGCGCGATATCGCCCTGCGAATAGCCGTGTTCGGTCCCGAGCTGGGCGTAGCCTGCAGCCTCCTCGAGCGCGTTGAGATCGGCCCGCTGGACGTTCTCGATAATGGCGATTTCGAGCGCTTCGCGGTCGCCAGCCTCGAGAATGATGATCGGGATCTCGTGGTGTCCGGCCCGCTGGGCCGCGCGCCATCGCCGCTCGCCCGCAATGATCTCATAGGCATCTGCGACACGCGGGATGGCGCGAACGAGGATCGGCTGTATGACGCCGCGCTCCCTGATCGAGGCGGTCAACTCCTCGAGTTCGCCCTCGTCGAACCGTTTGCGCGGATTGCGCGGGTTGGTGCGCAGAAACTCAATCGGCGCCTTGCGCGCCCCACGCGCCATCGCGACCGCTTCCGGCTCTTCACTAGCGGCCCCTAGAAGAGCGGCGAGCCCTCGGCCGAGGCGGGGCCGATGTTCGGTCCGGGCGACGTCTTCGGCCATTAATTTGCTCCTAATCGTTGTGGAGGGGCGCGCTCACGCTACGCGCCATCGCCCCTCTCGCTGAATGACTTCCGAGGCGAGCTTGAGATAGGCTTGGCTTCCAGCGCATTTGAGATCGTAGAGAAGCGCAGGTTTCCCGTGTGACGGCGCCTCGGAAATGCGCACGTTGCGCGGAATGACCGTGTCGTAAACCTTATCGCCCATATGGGCGCGCACATCCGCGACGACCTGCCCGGCGAGGCTATTGCGCGGATCGAACATCGTCAGAACAACGCCGTGAATTGTGAGCGCCGGGTTCAGCGTCCTCCGCACCTGCTCGACCGTGGTCAGGAGCTGGGACAGGCCTTCCAGGGCGAAAAACTCGCATTGCAGCGGAACGACGACGGCATCGGCGGCCGCCAGCGCGTTGATGGTCAGCAGATTGAGCGAGGGCGGGCAGTCGACCAGGACATATGTCACCGATCCCTGCTGCCCGGTTTCGGAAGCAACAAAGCCATGCAGCGCCGTGCGCAGCTTAAACGAGCGATCAGCGTCGCTGGCGATCTCGAGCTCGACGCCGAGCAGATCCATAGTTGACGGCGCGATGAAGAGTCTCGGCACCGCGGTCGGGACCATGACCTCGCGCAGGCTTCGCTCGCCGACCAGCATGTCGTAGCTTGAGGTGGCCCGATGTTTGCGGTCGATCCCGAGGCCGGTCGATGCGTTGCCTTGCGGATCAAGATCGATAATAAGGACCCGCTCGCCGATCGCGGCGAGGGCCGTGCCGAGGTTGATGGCGGTGGTCGTCTTTCCCACTCCGCCCTTCTGGTTTGCCATGACGAGGACGCGCGGCTTGGGTGCCTTCTGTCGGGGCTCAAGCGGCGGGATCGCGTCCATCGGGCTCTCGATTCTCGCGGATTCTGAGGATTGCAGCGTCGGCGTCAACAACGCTCGGGAGGACTTCAAGCGCAAATGCGCGGCCAAGATGAAGCCCTTTGAGTTGATCTTCAGCCGACCGGCCGCGCGGAAACACGCCTTGAGCTCCCCGCTCCAGCCACACCTTGGCCAATTCGAGGGTCAGCGGCAAGGGGGCGAAGGCCCTGGCGGTGACGACGTCCACGGGTCCAAGCCTGTCGGCGTTGACAGCGTCGACGCGGTGGGGATGAATCTGAGCCGCAGCGCCAGTGGCGCGCGCGGCTTCGCGCAGGAAGGCGCATTTGCGTTGGTCGCTCTCAATGCAATGAACAATCGCGCTTGGAACTTCGGCGAGCTGGATGGCGATGACCAGCCCAGGAAAGCCTGCGCCCGAGCCCATGTCGACCCATCGCGTTGAGCCCGGTGCGAGCCCGAGCAGTTGAGCGCTGTCGGCGATGTGGCGCGTCCACACTGAAGCGAAGCTGATCTCGGAAATAAGGTTGGTGGCCTTTCGCCAGCAAGTCAGGAGGTCCACCAAGATGTCCAGACGCTGCTCTGTTCCACGTGAAACAGGTACGAGCCGCAGCGCCGAGGCTCGGTCCGTCAGCTGAAGGTCGGCGGAATCCCAGGACGTCGAGGCGCGGGTCATGCCGGGACGTCATGTGTTGGCGTAGCCGAGCGAAAAGCAGGCGACCGCCGGACGAGTGCGGCCACCAACGCAAGCGCCGCGGGCGTCATGCCTTCGATCCGGCCAGCCTGACCGAGGCTATTCGGCCTGACCGTGACGAACTTCTCGCGCAACTCCGTCGACAAGCCTGATATGCGGGCATAGTCGAGGTCGTGAGGGAGAGCAATGGCGTCGTCGCGGCGGTAGCGGGCGACATCCTCGGCCTGGCGGCGGAGGTATACTGCATATTTGGCGTCGGTCTCAAGCCGGGGAACGAGATCGGCGGGGATCTCCGCAAGTTCAGGCCAGACCCTTACGAGCGTCGCGATCGGGAACTGCGGCTGCGCTGCCAGTTCGAAGGCGGAGCGGCGCACGCCGTCCTGTTTGATCGCGAGGCCATGCGCCTCGAGTTCAGGTGGCGTTGCGGTCGAGGCGTCCAGCAGGGCGCGGGCGGCGCCGAGTTGCTCGCGGGTGAGCCGGTAAGCTGTCGCCCTCCCCGCGCCGACGCAGCCGAGCGCAATGCCCTTGCCGGTAAGCCTTTCATCGGCGTTGTCCGCCCGCAGCGAGAGGCGATACTCGGCGCGGGAGGTGAACATACGATAGGGCTCGCTGACGCCGTGGGTCGTGAGGTCGTCAAGCATGACTCCAAGGTAGGAATCGGCCCGGTCAAGAGTGGCGAGCGACTGAAGGCCCGCCCTTCGGGCGGCGTTGATCCCAGCGAGCAGGCCCTGGGCCGCGGCTTCCTCGTAACCGGTCGTGCCGTTTATCTGGCCTGCGAGGAACAGACCTCTGAGGCGGCGCGCCTCCAAAGTCGGATCGAGGCCGCGCGGATCGATATAGTCGTATTCGATCGCATATCCCGGGCGCACGATCCTTGCGCGCTCCAGACCCGGAATGGTCGCAATTAGCGCTCTTTGGGTTTCCTCGGGAAGCGAGGTCGAAATGCCGTTAGGATAGATGAGCGGATCGTCGACGCCTTCGGGTTCGAGAAAAATCTGATGACTGACCCGGTCGGCGAAGCGAATCACCTTGTCCTCGATGGACGGGCAGTAGCGGGGACCTCGGCCGGAAATCGCGCCGGAATAGACAGCGGACCGGTGCGAATTGGCGCGCACAATGCGATGAGTCTCTTCGGTGGTATGGGTGATATGGCAGGGAAGTTGAGGCGCGGCGACCCTGGTTGTCAGAGACGATAAGAATTCTGGCGAATCGTCGCCAAGCTGGACCTCAAGGGAGTCGAAGTCGATCGTGGCCCGGTCGAGCCTGGGCGGCGTTCCCGTCTTCAGCCTTGCCAAGGCGAAGCCGGCGGCGTCGAGGCTTTCGGCCAGGGACACGGACGGACTGTCGCCGTGACGGCCGGCAGGGAAGCTGGTCTCGCCCAGATGAATGACGCCGCGAAGGAAAGTGCCGGTCGTGACGACGACAGCGCCACATGTGAGTGCACGGCCGTCGGCCAGAGTGACCCCGGTGGCAGCGCCGGCTTCGGAAAGGACGCTCGCGGCTTCGCCTTCGACCACCGTCAGGTTCGGCGTCTCCATGATGAGCGCCTGCATCGCGCGACGATAAAGGGTCCGATCCGTCTGGGCGCGAGGGCCTTGTACGGCGGGACCCTTGCGGCGATTGAGGAGGCGGAACTGAATGCCCGCTTGATCCGCCGCCCGCGCCATCAAACCATCGAAGGCATCAATCTCGCGAACGAGGTGACCCTTGCCGAGCCCGCCAATTGCCGGATTGCACGACATTTCGCCGATAGTGGCGAAACGCTGTGTGACGAGCGCCGTCGCAGCGCCGCAACGGGCAGAGGCGGCCGCCGCTTCTGTCCCGGCATGCCCCCCGCCGATGACGACGACGTCAAACTGAGTGAGCTGCTGTTTCACGTGAAACACACCTTGACCAAGTCACTTTCCGACGCACAGTCGTGAAAAAATCTCTCCGAGCACTTCTTCGACGCCGATTCGCCCCGCGACCCGGTCCATGGCGGTGGCTGCGCGGCGCAAATCTTCGGCGACCAGCTCTGGTTCCGACGCTTCCGGCGCGAGCACAGAAGACAAGGACTCCTTGGCCTCTTCAAATGCTCGGCGGTGCCGCTCGAGCGTCAACACCGCAGGCTCCGACGACGCCATGCGCTCTTCCGCCAGATTGCCGATGGCGTCAAGGAGCTTGTCGATCCCCTCGCTCGTTTTCGCCGAGATGGCGAGATCGCACAATTGCGGAGCTATGCGCTCGCTTTCAGGACGGTCGATCTTGGTCCGGACGACTAGCGCCAGCCCGTCTAAGGGCGGGAGAAGAGGCGAATCGCCGTCACTGAGCCACAGGGTTAGATCGGCGTGTTCGGCACGCCGGAGGGCCCGGGAGACGCCTTCGCGCTCAATCGGATCGTTGCTGTCGCGGATGCCAGCAGTGTCAACGAGCGTCACTGGATAGCCGCGAAGGTCGAGGAATACTTCGATCAAGTCGCGCGTCGTTCCGGCGAAGGGCGAGGTTATGGCCACCTCCCGCCCCGCCAGCGCATTCATCAGGGTCGACTTGCCTACGTTGGGCGGTCCTGCAATGACAACTACGAAGCCTTCGCGCAAACGTTTCGCCGCAGCGGCGCTCGCGAGAGCGCGATCGATCCGGTCCCGCGTGGCGCGAGCCGCTTGTTTGATGCCCTCCATAGTCAAGGTCCCCGCGTCCTCGACGTCGGAAAAATCGATCCGCGCCTCTATCGCAGCCATTGCGCCGATCAGGAGAGCGCGAATCGCTTCGCTTTCGCGACGCAGCGCGCCGCCGGCGATCCGCTGGGCCTGGCGACGTTGAGCTTCCGTTTCCGCATCAACCAGATCAGCAATCCCTTCGACCTCGGAAAGATCGATTTTGCCGTTGATGAACGCGCGCCAGGCGAATTCTCCGGCTTCTGCCGGGCGTAGGCCCGGGATTACGGCAAGGGCTTCAGCGACTGCGGATATTACCGCACGGCCTCCGGTGACGCCCAATTCCGCAAGGTCCTCGCCAGTGAAACTCGCAGGCGCCTCGAAACGCGTGATCAGCACACGATCAATTGGCTCCGAAGTCCCCGGATGCCTTATAGTTGCCAGAACGGACTGCCGGGCGGGGAAACGAACGCCAGGCGCGAGCGCCGCGAGCGCCGCGGAACATTCCGGCCCGGAGACGCGAAAGACGGCAATGGCGGATTTTCCAACTCCGGACGCCAGCGCAAAAATCGTCCCCTGAGTATTCACGACCAAAGCCGTCTCCGCGGCCGAAGAGTCATTTTCGACGGCTATTTCCACTCCGGGGTACACACGACATACTGGTCGGCGACCGCTTCGTGGTCGCCCTGCTTCTCCCGCTGAAAATACAGATAGCAGATGCTTAATCCGCCGGTGCGGTAGTCTACCCGAAATACGCCGCCTTCCTGCTCGTGGCGAGTGGCGACGAGTCCGTATTCGCCAGGCTCCTGTTTGGTCGCGCCCTCGCCGCCGCGGTAGCAACTCGTGACGCCAAAAGCCCCGGGTCCGACGTCGGTGCGATTGGGATTGTGTGCAAACTGACAGGCCACGACGTCGCCCGTCTGTTTGTCGAGTCTGTAGACGAGCGACAGGTTTATCTGCGGGGCGGCCAAGAATTCGTACTGATTTGCGTAAGACGACGAGGCCGTCACGCCAAACGTCGTGGCCGCCACTCCGGCCAAAGCAACCCTGCGCAGCACAACTCACCTCCGCGAAGCGAATCACGTCGGCCGAGCATAGCCGAAATTCGCTCGAACCGGGATCCGCGTCCCGGCCTCCGCTACGCCGTCAAAATCGCCTTCGACGCCACCGTCGAGTCGGGGTTGAGACGGTAGACGATCGGCAGCCCGGTCGCGAGCTCCATCGCCGGGATCGTTTCCGGCGTCAGTTGATCGAGCACCATCACGAGCGCCCGCAGACTGTTTCCATGCGCCGCGACGAGAACCCGCTTGCCCTGCAGCACCGCCGGCAGAATATGCTGGCAATAATACGGGAGTGCGCGGGCGACGGTGTCTTTCAGACTTTCTCCGCCCGGAGGCTGGACGTCATAGCTTCGCCTCCACTTGTGGACCTGTTCTTCTCCCCATTTCTTGCGCGCGTCGTCCTTGTTGAGGCCGCAGAGATCACCATAATGCCGCTCGTTGAGCGCCGGGTCGCGGAACTCGCGTATCCCGGTCTGACCCATTTCCTTGAGAGCCAGCGCAAGCGTGTGTTGCGCTCGAATGAGCGCTGAGGTGAAGGCGAGATCGAAAGTGAGGCCGTGCGCCTTGAGCCGGCGCCCCGCCTCCTTCGCCTCCTCGACGCCCGCCGGAGACAGATCGATATCGCGCCAGCCGGTGAATAGATTCTTCAGATTCCATTCGCTCTGGCCGTGGCGCAGCAGGACAAGCAGGCGTTCAGCGTCGGGCATCGGCATTCACCGGTTCTGGAGGATTGTCAGCGCCTGTAAAACACGGGTTCGGCGCGGCGCCAACCCAAAAGAGTCAGCGAGCAGACGACCGACCTCAACCTGGCGGTTGGCCGTCGGCGCGAGCGCAGGATTGAGCGGAACAACGAGTGTCCTTGTGACGACCCGCGCGCTCAAGGGCCGATAGACCTGCTTGGTAGCCTCAACAATATGGACGCCTGCAAAGGGGAGGCCAAGGCTGGCGCCCAGTCGTTCAATGGTCGGCGCCGAGCGAATCGCCAATTGTAGGGAGATCGGGGGGGCGTAAAGCGCTTCTCCCAGAAGACCGGCAGGAACAAGGCTCGGTGAAGAAGTTCGCGAAGCTGCGCTCTCGAATATGGCAGTCCGTGCCCGTAGGGGGTGCCGTCAACGCGGGCCCAGACGCCTCGCCGCGAAGGAACCACAACAATCACACGGCCCTCTGGCGCGGTGATGCGCCAGAGCTCTTCCAGCAGCGCCTCTGGCCGCTCCGCCGCCTCCAGCGCATGGGCCAGGAGAAGGCGGTCGACCGAAGCGTCGGGCAAAGGCAGCATCGGCGCCTCCACAAGTGCGCAGGAGCAGCGGGTCTCTTCCGGCCAGATCAGGACCCCTTGCTGTGCGGGCATCAGTGCGATGCAGCGAGCCGCCGTACGTTTGAACAAATCGAGATAGGGCGGCCCAAAGCCGAGAGCGGCGACTGTCAATCCAGCTGCGTCTTGCCAACGCGCGCGGATGACGCGTCCGACAAGCCTGCGCGATAGCTGCCCAAGCGGCGAGCCATAGAATGTTTGCAGGTGATAGATGTCCAAAGGCATCACGACACACAAGTCAGGGGGCATCTTTCAACGGTGGGGCGCAGTTGGCAACGTGGATGAAAGGTCGATACAATTAGCGGCTTGCGCCCGCCGGTTGAGGATGCTGCAGCTGTCCCTTATCATAGGGCAGGCGCGCGGACGTGCGGTTCGCAAGGAAGAGCCCGCTAGGACCACTGAACATTGTTTGGGCGCTGTCTCGAAATCAAGGATCAAACTGCGAATGCCGATCAGCGTCCAGCAGTTCATTTGTCTGACAGACAATTACGGGGTGCTTGTGCACGATTCCTCTACCGGCGCGACAGCCTGCATCGACGCCCCCGATCCCGAACCCATCCTGGCGGCGGCAAGTGAACGCGGATGGCGATTGACGGAGGCGTTGCTCACGCACCATCATGCTGATCACGTCCAAGGCGTGCCCAGGCTGAAGGAAGTCTTTCCGGAGTTGAGGGTCTGGGGGCCCGCGAAGGAGGCTTCAAGAATCCCCTTTCTCGATACTCTAATCGCCGAAGGCGACGTTGTGCAGGTCGGCTCGCTGCGCGCAAAAGTCCTCGAGACGCCGGGCCATACGATCGGACATGTCGCCTATCACTTCGAAGAAGACGAGACCGCTTTCGTGGGTGACACTCTTTTCTCGCTCGGATGCGGTCGAGCCTTTGAGGCGCCCTACTCGGTGTTATGGAGCTCCCTGCTCAAGCTTGCCGCGCTTCCCGGTGAAACCCAGATCTATTGCGGACATGAATACACCGAGGCGAATGCTCGATTCGCGATCACCGTCGAGGCTGAAAATCCATTACTGGAGGCGCGGGTCAAGCAGATCGCGAGCCTGCGCGCCGAAAGACGACCGACATTGCCGACCACCATCGCGGCGGAGCTGGCGACCAATCCCTTTCTGCGCGCCCAAGAACCTGCGGTTCAAGCCGCCGTCGGCATGCTCGGCGCGGACCCGGCCGCCGTGTTCGCGGAAATTCGCTCGCGTAAGGACCGCTTCTGATCTCGGATCAGGGCTTTCTTGCTAGAGATTCTAGTCGCTTCTGCATCTCCGAGAGCTGAGTTCGCAATTCGTCAATGTCGTCTGGTGACGTCGCCCTCTTGGGCGCGCCCTCTTGGGCGGATATTGCACTCGTAAAAGGCGAGAAAATTCCTAGCGCTTGGTTGAACGCCGCGAGGTTTTTTTGTGTTAATTCCTGCAGCGCAACAAAAGAGCCCGCCGAAAACGCGTCCGCACCGAACATCCGGCTGGCGGCTTCCTTCATGGCCTGCTTTTCGCCAGTGAAACGATCAATGGAAAACTCCAGGTAACTCGGCAGGAGCGCCTGCATGCTGTCTCCGTAAAATCGAATAAGCTGTCGAAGGAAAGTCGTCGGCAGAAGAGACTGACCCTCAATGCCTTCCTGTTCAAAGATGATTTGTGTTAGGACTGACCTTGTGATATCTTCGTTGCTCTTGGCATCGAAAACAACGAAGTCCTCTCCGCTTTTTACCATTTTTGCTAGGTCGGCCAAGGTTACATAGGCGCTCGAAGCTGTATTGTACAAACGGCGATTGGCATATTTCTTGATCGTGGTCGGAACGGTGTCGGCCATGTCAATGCGGGTCCAGTTGTTACGCGGCCCTTGTGGGCGATCGAGGATAGGCGTTTTTTTTGCCGCTCGGAACCACTTTTTTGCACCGCAATGGACTGATGTGCGACGATTGGCGTGCCCGACGACGAATTTTCCGTCTATAGGATAGTGGCGCTTTCCAGGGGGGATCGTGTACAAGGCACTCCGACACTCGCGTTGGACGCGACAGTAGTTTCGAGGGAGAGACACGCATGCCCGCAACCGACATCGTCATAGCCAGCGCCAAAAGAACCGCAGTCGGTTCGTTCACCGGCGCTTTCGGCTCTACGCCGGCGCACGAACTTGGGGCCATCGCCATCAAAGGCGTGCTTCAGTCGGCCAAGGTTGACCCCTCGGAGGTCGACGAAGTCATTTTGGGACAAATTCTCGCTGCGGGCGAGGGCCAGAATCCAGCGCGGCAGGCCGCGATGAAGGCCGGCATTCCGCAGGAGAAGACCGCGTTCGGCGTCAATCAGCTTTGTGGCAGCGGTCTAAGATCGGTCGCGCTCGGCCTTCAGCAGATCGCAAGCGGCGACGCCAAGATTATCGTCGCGGGCGGCCAGGAATCGATGTCGCTTGCTCCCCACGCGGCGTATCTGCGCGGCGGGGTCAAAATGGGGGAATTGAAGTTCCAGGACACGATGCTTCGAGACGGCCTGATGGATGCGTTCCATGGCTACCACATGGGCGTCACTGCTGAGAACATAGCAACCAAATGGCAGATCAGCCGCGAGGAGCAGGACCGCTTCGCCGTGGGGTCACAGAACAAGGCCGAAGCCGCCCAAAAGGCAGGGCGCTTCAAGGACGAAATCATTCCTGTCACCGTGTCGACCCGGAAGGGCGACGTTGTTGTCGCGGATGACGAATACATTCGCCTTGGATCGACCTACGAGGCCATGGCCAAACTGAAACCCGCTTTCTCGAAGGAAGGGACAGTCACCGCCGGCAACGCTTCCGGCCTCAACGACGGCGCCGCGGCGATCGTTGTGATGACGGCAGCGGAAGCGCAACGGCGCGGCCTGACGCCCATGGCGCGCATCGTGTCTTGGGCGACTGCAGGTGTTGATCCTGCGATCATGGGAACCGGCCCGATCCCCGCGACGCGCAAGGCGCTCGAAAAGGCGGGCTGGTCGGTCAAGGATCTCGAACTCGTCGAAGCCAACGAGGCCTTCGCGGCCCAGGCGCTCGCCGTGAACAAGGACCTCGGCTGGGATCCCGCGATCGTCAATGTCAATGGCGGGGCGATCGCCCTTGGCCATCCTATAGGGGCCTCCGGCGCGCGAATCCTGACCACACTGCTTCACGAAATGGCGCGGCGGAACGCCAAGAAAGGCCTCGCGACACTGTGCATCGGTGGAGGCATGGGCATCGCGATGGCCGTCGAGCGGTGATCGCGAAGCCTTGACTCACAAATTGCCGCTCACGGCGTCTGATGCCCGTGAGCGGGCAACAATCATTCGGGAGGACATATGGCACGGGTTGCAGTGGTAACCGGCGGAACGCGCGGCATCGGGGCGGCAGTGTCAAAGGCGCTCAAGGGGGCTGGGTATGAGGTCGCGGCGACCTACCATTCGAACGACCAGGCGGCGCAAGCCTTCAGGGCGGAAACGGGCGTCCATGTCTACAAGTGGGATGTGTCTAAATACGAGGACTGCGAGGCGGGTCTAGCTCAGGTCGGAAAAGACCTTGGGCCGATCGACGTTCTCGTTAACAACGCCGGCATCACAAAGGACGGGATGTTTCACAAGATGACCGCGGACCAATGGTACAGTGTCATCAATACAAATCTGAATTCTCTTTTCAACATGTCCCGACCCGTCATAGAGGGTATGCGCGAGCGCGGGTTCGGACGCATCATAAATATTTCATCTGTCAATGGCCAGAAGGGCCAGATGGGGCAGACAAACTACTCCGCGGCGAAGGCTGGAGATATTGGCTTCACAAAGGCGCTGGCTCAGGAAAACGCCAATAAAGGTGTCACTGTCAACGCCATTTGTCCGGGCTATATCGCCACCGAAATGGTTAAGGCCGTGCCGAAGGATGTGCTTGAGAAGTCGATTTTGCCCCAGATCCCCATGAGGAGACTTGGGGAACCGGAGGAGATCGCTCGTTGTGTGGTCTTTCTGGCGGCTGACGACGCCGGCTTCATTACAGGGTCGACGCTTTCAGCGAATGGCGGGCAGTTGATGACCTGACGCTCTAAACTAACACGCTGCTGAAAAAGAAAAAGTCGACCGGGAAGCGGGTGTTTGTTCGTTTCGCATGATTCCCTGGTCGTCGCGTATGATTCATGATGGATCGATGCGTGAAGATTCGGACGGGCGGTTCGCGGTTTTCTTACGTCGACATCGAGGCAGGAATGCCGGCAAGGCATCCTTTCGGGCGATGCGGCGACTGACCAAGGCGGCGCTCGCTGATCTCGACGGCGCGTTTTCAGCGCCTTACGAGGCTTGCGGACGTCCGTCGATCCCGCCGGAGCGACTGCTACTGCTGCGGGCCACGCTATTGCAGCTTCTCTAGTCGATCCGGGCGGGCTGGACGAACTGCGACAAGATCAATCCGTCTCGTCCTTAAGCGGCTTCTTCGATTTCCGGATCCTTGGCCTCGCTTTGCGGGCTGTCGGCCAGTTTGGTCCGGCCATGACTTTTTTGAAGCTGCGCTTCGACCGCCTTCAGCGCCTCGATCTCGTTCGACTTTTGAACTGCAGCGATTTCGCGCACCATTCGATCCAGCGCGGCCTCATACAGCTGACGCTCCGAGTAGGATTGCTCGGGCTGTGCGTCGGACCGATAAAGATCGCGCACGACCTCAGCAATGGCGTTGATGTCGCCGGAATTGATCTTTGTCTCGTATTCTTGCGCTCTTCGAGACCACATGGTCCTTTTGATGCGCGCCCGTCCAGTCAAGATGTCCAAGGAGCGTTTCGCAGCCTCCGGGTCGGATATCTTCCGCATTCCAACCGCCGTCACCTTTGAGGTCGGGACGCGCAAAGTCATTTTGTCCTTGGAAAAGTTGATGACGAACAACTCCAATTTGAATCCTGCGACTTCCTGCTCCTCGATAGATACGATTTGGCCCACCCCGTGAGCAGGATAGACAACGAATTCGTGAACCTTGAATCCCTGCCGTTGCCCTGTCGGCTTGGCCTTCGCGGCGAGGGGAGCGCCCTCCTGCGGCATGGCCCTCGGTTCTCTCACCGCCTGCGGGATTGTCTTTGGCGTCGTAGCGTATGGAGCCGACGCTACACTGACGGCAGCCACGTTTCCCCCCTTTGCTGGTCTGGCCAGGGACTTGGACGCGTCAGAAACTTCGTGCGGTTTGCTTGTCCCGGTCTTCGAGGGCACTTGTGTTTCCGCCTGTCTGCGGTCGGAATTGACAGATTTGACTTTCGCTACCGCCTTCGCCGCCTTCCGACCGTTTGCGGACGTCTTCGGCGCCATAGCCTTCGTCTTTCCACTCCTCACAACGCTTTTTTCCGCAGAATTTGAAATCCGGTTTGCCGGCGCCGCGCCAGCTTTTCGCTTCTTTTTTTGCGTGGCCGGTCGTTGCGCCGCTTTGGCAGGCGCCTTCTTCCTAGCAGGCGCCTTAACAGCAACAGCGGCCTTTTTCTTGACCCTGTGTTTTCGCTCGCTGGCAGAAGACGAACCGGATTTTGTGCGACGCCTCGTCGATCGCACGGAGGATGTCTTCTCCGTTTTGTTGCTGCTTCCTTTTTCAGACTTCTTCGTCGACTTTTTACGCGCCGCCATCCAACTCTCCACACACGACCGGTTCCTTGCGCTACTCTAATGCCGGTCGCGCCAAACCAATCCTGAAAAACAGCAACCTTACTCGCCGGCGGAGCGCCGAGCGGGCTCAAGTCAGTAGGAAGCCGTTTAGCACAAAACAGCCGAAAAATCAAAGAGGATATGACGCCCTATCGGTTTGGGCTTCCAAACGCCAACCGTCGGGGGCCGGCGTTCAGTCGCCCTGCCCGGGCTCCGCAGAAAAGAAATCTGCAAACTTGTTCTCTCGGCCGTCGAATTCCTTGGCGTCCGGCGGCGCCTCCCGTTTTGCTGTGATGTTTGGCCACAACTTCGCGTAATCGGCATTCAGCTTGAGCCATGAACCCAAGTCGGGCTCTGTGTCCGGCTTGATTGCCTCCGCAGGGCACTCCGGCTCACAGACGCCGCAGTCGATGCACTCGTCGGGATGAATGACGAGCATGTTTTCGCCCTCGTAAAAGCAGTCGACCGGACAGACTTCGACGCAGTCCATGTACTTGCACTTTATACAATTCTCAACAACGACATATGTCATCAACGAGTTCCTCTAGAGCGAGACCAGCCTGCGCGATAACTTATCACGTTGAACTGGCGCGGACCCGGAACCTGAGGGCGGCGTCGTCCTAGCGCCGAGGGTCACAGGTTCAGGACCTTTCATCGACGGTTTTTCCCCTGTGTTTCAAGCAGCGATCGCAACTCCAGGAGTTTTGCGAAAGGAGAATTAGGGTCGATCGCAGCAGCCGGCCGCTGCGATCCCGAACCAGCCTTGTCACGATTGCCGGCTGATTGACGACGCTTATCGTCGGAACGCGGGCTCTCGGGGCGGCCGACGCCCGGCGAAACCCGCGCTGCAATGTCCAGCTCCGGGGCCGGGCGATCGCGACGCGCCCGTTTGGCCCGCCCATGCTCAGGACGAAGAACGGGAGACTCGGAACGCGCTCGCTCCTCGCTCGATTGGGGCGTCGGCGCTGGCGGTCGTCCAGTCTTGGCCCGCTGCTGACTATAATGAACCCTCGCCGGGCGGGTCCTTCGAACTGGCCGCCAAAGCGTGATCGTTTCCTCGCTCACCAAGGCTTCTGCGCCACCAGGGGAGACAGCAGCCGAAGGAGACCCAGGTTCGCTCTCTGACGGGGCGTCCGTGCTTTGAATGTCAACCAGCTCTTCGGTATTGTCCGCAGCGGAGTCCACCAAGGCGAAGGAACTCGGGCCTTCAGCCTCAAGGCGGTCAGCCGCATCGACGGACGGTTCCCCCGCGGCGGGTGTCGGAGTTTCGGCGTCTTCGGAGTGTTCGTTGACGGACTCTCCTGGGGTCGGCGCCGCAACGGCGCCGCGACTTGACCCGGCTTCAACGCCGGCAGGCGCGATTGGGAATTCGCTGCGCTTGACGGCGAAACTTTCAAAACCAAGCGAGCGGAGGATCGAGGCGAAGGCTTCGCCAGAACATCCGGTTAGGGACGTCATCGGGCTGCCAACGACGAATCCGGCTTTCGCGTGGTCTCGAGATCCCGCGTCCGGCTGAATGAACGCAGCACGAATCAAGTCGGCCAGTCTCTCAACGATATCAACGCGCACCACCCGCTCGCCGCAAGGCCGAAAGCCCGCGACTCGATAACCTTCCCTGGCGATGTTCTCATCGAACGGCAGCGAGGTTCTGCCGGAAGACGCCAACGGCGCCAGCGCTTGCGTCAGCGCCTCAGAGGCGACAGAGGGCGTTCTGAGGCCCCACAATTGCAACGCCAGCGTTCTCGAGGCGGGCTTGAGAACAGTCGGGACGTAGATGTAATAGGCGCCGAAGCGAACGCCGTGCTTTCTCAGAACGGCGCGCGAGTTCTGATCAAACGCCTTGACCTGGTTGCGGACCGGATCGCGCTCCAGCACGCCGAGCGCGTTCGCGACCTGGCCGGCAAGGTCGCGGACCGAATCCGACCCTTCCTGTAAGTTCCGAAGAGAAAACAGGGGACCGAGAAGTTTGCGAGTGAGCGCTCCGAGCCAGAGCTCGATCCGCGCCTCGACTGTTTGTCGAGCGTCGTCGGGCAAGCGGCTGTCGGCAAGTATGACCGCCCTTGGGGTCAGTAAGTCGGCGCCAGGCGCGAGCCTGGCGACCGGGTCGCCCAGCCACCGGACGACCCCGTCGTTCGCGAGGACGATTGAGGAGTTCGACCGCCTGATGAAGGCGCGCGACACGCGCTTCCAACTCCAACGTGAGGGCTTCGCGCTGGAGCGGGTCCTCTTGCTGATCGTTGCGCGTCCAAGGCCCGTCGCCGACAACCTGGAGCCCCTGCAGGCTGGAGAAGTCGTGATTCAGTTGAAGGCGCTCCGGCTCGGGGTCGTTTTCGACGGTCATCGGTCCCACTTTCTCATTACGGATCCCGAGACTCGTCGGCGCAGCGGAAGGCAAGCTGTCCGAATGGCGCAAAATTCTTTAGCCGACGCGCCTCTCGCTGCCAAATCAAATGCGGTCGCCGCCCGAGTCGACGTCGAAGTCGAACCTCGGCGTCGCAGTCGCAGGACGGACTGGTCCCGTGGGCTACAGGCGGGTTATCAAACTGGACGTGTCCCAGCGCTTGCCGCCTTTGGACTGAATTTCTCCATAGAATTGATCCACAAGCGCCGCCACCGGCAGCGAGGCTCCGTTCCGTCGCGCTTCATCTAGGCAGATCGCGAGATCCTTGCGCATCCAGTCCACGGCAAAGCCGAAGTCAAATGTCCTGGCGATCATGGTCTTGTGTCGATGCTCCATCTGCCATGACTGCGCGGCCCCCTTCGAAATGACGTCGATCGCCAGGTGCGGATCAAGTCCGGCGATCTCGGCAAAGCGAAGGCCTTCAGCAAGCGCCTGCACAAGTCCGGCAATGCAAATCTGGTTGACCATCTTCGTCAGTTGCCCGGAGCCGGCCGGACCCATGAGGCGGCAGGCCCGTGCATAAGCGGCGATCACCGGCTCAGCTTTCACGAAATCATCCCGGTCGCCGCCGCACATGACGGTCAGCTGGCCATTTTCCGCTCCGGCCTGGCCCCCGGAAACCGGGGCATCGATAAAACGAAATCCGCGCGATTTCGCCTCGCGGTCGAGCTCTCGGGCAATCGTGGCGGACGCGGTCGTGTGATCGATGAACACGGCACCCGCCGCAATGCTTGCGAACGCTCCATCCTCTCCTAGGGTGATCGCCCGCAAATCGTCGTCGTTGCCGACGCAGGCGAATACAAAATCCCGGCCTCGCGAGGCCTCTCGCGGCGTAGCTGCGCTCGATCCGCCATACGCGCCGATCCATTTGGCCGCCTTGGTCGTCGTTCGATTGTAAACGACAACGTCGTGACCGGCCCGCGCTAGATGCCCCGCCATCGGGAACCCCATGACTCCAAGGCCCAAAAACGCAACTTTCGTCAAACCGCGACCCCTTCGATTCAGGAGGGCGCAAGAATACAGGGAAATCGGCCAGCCAACCACCCGCCTAGCGCAAAACGGTCGCTTTCACCCACCAGTCCGGCCGGTCAGCGGCAATCCGGAAACGCGCCGTCGCGGCGCTGCGACGATTGTCGAACAGGGCGAAGCAAGTTGCGCCCGAGCCCGACATTCGGATCAGCTTCGCTTCGGGAACACGCGATAGCACTTCGAGCGCCTCCGCGATCGCCGGCGCCGCTCGCAAAGCGACGCCTTCCAGATCGTTGCGCCCCGAGGCGAGGGCGTCGAACGTGAACGGCGCGTTGGGGTCAGATGCGGCGAAGGCCTGATTGGACGACTTGACCGTAGAGCCCGAGGGGAGGCCCAGCGCCTCAAAGACCTGTCTGGTCGGAACCGCGACGCCAGGGTTGACCAGAACGGCGAACATCCTCGGCGGGGGGACCAGGGGCCCTAGTCGATCGCCTATGCCGGACATCATGCGGGCTCTCGGCGCCAGGCAAACGGGAACATCCGCCCCAGTTTCGAGCGCGGCCGCCCGCAGGCGTTCATCCTCGATCAGTAACCCGTTGGCGTCCGCCAACGCGCGGAAGGCCGCCGCCGCGTCGGACGACCCGCCGCCCAAACCCGCTGCCGCGGGAAGGCGCTTGAGGAGCCGGAAACGGCCAAGCGTCAAACCCGGGATCCGACGGGCCAAAGCTCGGGCGGCGCGCAAGACCAGGTTTTCGCTGACGGTTCCGGCCTCCAGCGCTCGCGGGCCGCACACCTCGAGTTCGAGATCATGGCCCGGTTCATATCCGAGCCAGTCGCATATCCCTGCGAACGCCACGAGACTCTCGATGTCGTGATAGCCGTTGGTTCGCCTTCCAAGGACGTGCAGCGTCAGATTGATTTTCGCCGGCGCGCGAAACCACCGCATCAAGCGCTGGCGTCCGCCGTTAGCCGCCACTCTCCTTTGGCGGAGCGATCGTCGCCGGGGAGGCGGGCGCATCCGGCAGCCCCGATTCGATCTTCCTCAGGATCGCTGGCAGGTCTTCCGGCTCCGGCCCCATGTCCCTTGCATGATTCCATTGAAAATGCGCCTCGATCCGCCGGTTGACCCGCCAGTAGGCGTCGCCGAGATGGTCGTTGAGGACCGGGTCGGCCGGTTTCAGACTGATGGCCCGTTCGAGGGTCTGCGCTGCTTCGGGGAACTGACCGAGCTTGAAATGCGCCCAACCAAGGCTGTCAACGATATAACCGTCGTTTGGCCTGAGTTCGACGGCGCGGCGAAGCATCTTGAATGCTTCGTCCAGATTGAGTCCTTGATCCACCCAGGAATACCCCAAATAGTTGAGCACAAGAGGCTGGTCCGGATAAAGCTCGAGCGCTCTCTTGAAATCGCTCTCCGCCTTCGACCATTCCTTGTTCCGCTCAAAACAAATTCCACGGAAGTAAAACAGAATCCAGTTTTCACGTTGAGGAATCCCGACAGCCGCGATTGCCTTGTCGTAGGTCGCCGCCGCTTCAGCATAGTTCTTCGCGCTTCTCTGCAGTCCGGCAAGAGAGCTTAACGCGTCAACGTCGTGAGGTCGGGCGGCGACGATCGCTTCCAGGCGCTGCACTGCTTCTTTGGATTTTTCCATGCCTTCGAGTTCGAGCGCGATCTGGATGTCGGCGTCCGCGCGCAGCGGCGATGTCTCTGGCACGGATCGATAGGCGGCGATCGCCTGATCGCCCTGCTTCATCTGATCGAAGAGATTCGCCAGCGTGACAGACGTCAAGTCGTCGCCTGGCCGCAAGTAGAGCGACAAGCGAAGATAAATCAGAGCCGGAAGCTCGTCTCCCTCCCGGCTGCCCGCTCCGCCCAACCCGTAAAGCACCTCTGCGGCGCCATCCTTTGGACTTCGGATCATTGTCTCCAGCGGCTGGCCGGCGCGGAGGTTCGCCAGCGAGCGCTCGACGAGGGGATGATGAGGCACCACAGCGGAAAAGCCTTCATAGATCGATTTCGCGGCGTCGGCCTCGCCGTGGGCGGCCAGGAACCGGGCATAAGCGTCGGCAAAGCGCAGCGTGTTCCGGTCGCTTTCGAAGGCCGACTTGAGCCTGCGCCGTGCTTCCCCAGGGTTGCCGAGATAGTCGGCGATGAGGCCCGCATGATAGTCCCGAAATCCGGCCACCGAGGGATCCCGAATTCGGTCGAGCGAATCCAGAGCGTGATGCAGGTCCGTTTGGCCGGCATAGCACCAAGCCGTGAGAAGCGCCGCCGTCACGTCTCTGGAACGCGCATCGCCCGAAGCCAATTGAGTGCGCGCGGCGGCGTACTGGCCCAACTCGATCGCGTGAACCGCGGTCGCAAGGTGGGCGAGACTGTTGCTGGGATCGCGGGCCAGGAGGCGCTCGCCGAGGACGTTCGCGTTTTGCTCGTCGCCGTTCGCGAGCGCAGCCGCAAACGCGCGCTCAAGCAGGTCCGGGTTTCGCGGGTCAACGCGGAGCGCTTCGCGATAGTAGGCCTCGGCGGAAGAGGTGTCGCGGTCGGCGCTGGCGATTAACGCCGCAAGGTAGTTGCCCGGTTGACTCTCGCCAAATTCGGGCGGCTGAGAGCCAGAATCGACAGCCGCCGCGAGAGCGCTGATTGGCGCGCCGAGGACAATGGAAACGAGCAAACCGGCCGCGAGGGTCCGGGCAATCGATCGACTGGTCACGTCAGGTCATTCTCCATGCGCCGGCTGAGCCGCTTTGGCTCGGACTGCCAGCAAATCCAGGCAAATTTGCGCCGCGATCGCCTACATGTCGGGATAGTTGGGTCCGCCTCCGCCTTCCGGCGGCGTCCATACGATATTGTGGGCGGGATCCTTGATGTCACAGGTCTTGCAATGCACGCAATTCTGAGCGTTGATCACGAAGCGCGGATCGGCGTGAGTTTGTTCGTTTTCGTAGACCACTTCATATACCCCGGCTGGGCAATAAAGTCGGGCCGGCTCGCCGTAGTGCGGAAGATTCTCGCGAATCGGCACGGCCGGGTCGATGAGGCGCAGGTGAACCGGCTGATCCTCTTCATGATTCGTATTCGACAAGAATACGGACGAGCTTTTGTCGAAGCTCACGACGCCGTCGGGCTTGGGATAGAGGATCGGAGCGACTTCCGAAATCGGCTTTAGGGTGTCACTATCCGGTTTGCCGTGTTTGAGCGTCCCAAAGATTGACCCGCCAAACAGCTCGTTCGTCCACATATCCAGCCCGGCGAGGCCGACCCCGATCGCCAGGCCAAATCTGGACCAGAGCGACTTGACATTTCGAACCTTGTAAAGGTCAACGCCAATGTCGGATCCGCGCCACGCGCTTTCGTAGGCGCCGAGTTCGTCGTTCGCACGACCGTCAAGAAACGCCTCGTGGATCTTGTCCGCCGCCAGCATGCCCGACAGCACCGCATTGTGCGATCCCTTGATCCGGGCAAAATTCACCAGACCGGCCGCGCAACCCACAAGCGCTCCGCCTGGGAACGCCAGCTTCGGCACGGACTGCCACCCGCCCGAGCTGATCGCGCGAGCGCCGTACGCAAGCCTCTTGCCCCCCGCCAACGTCTCGCGAACGAGCGGATGGGTCTTGAACTGCTGAAATTCATCGAACGGGGATAGCGTCGGGTTTTCGTAATTCAAATGGACCACGAATCCGACCGAAACCAGTCGGTCGTCATAATGGTAAAGAAAGGACCCTCCGCTGGCGCCGCCGGACAGCGGCCATCCAAAACTGTGCTGGACAAGGCCAGAATGAAATTTCTCGGCAGGAATCTGCCACAGTTCCTTGAGGCCAATCGCGTATTTCTGGGCGCCGCTGACGGCGTCGAGCTTGTAGCGGGCGATCGCCTGTTTCGACAGCGAGCCACGCGCGCCTTCTGCGAGAAGCACATACTTCCCCATCAGCTCCATCCCGCGAGTGAACCCTGGCTTTGGTCTGCCGTCGCGACCAACTCCCATGTCTCCCGTTGCGATGCCGACCACTTCGCCCGCGTCGCCAAACAGAAGTTCGGTCGCCGCGAAGCCCGGGTAGATCTCAACGCCCAGATTTTCCGCGCGCGTCCCGAGCCACCTGACGAGAGCGCCGAGGGAGCCGATGAAATTGCCGTGGTTGTCCATGAGCCGCGGCATTGGCCAATTGGGCAGGCGTGTGGTTCCGGTTTTGGTCAGGAAATAGAATCGGTCCTCCAAAACCTTGGTTTTGAGCGGGCAATCCGGATCGGTCCGCCAGTCCGGCGCCAGCCGGTCGAGGCCGATCGGGTCGATGACTGCGCCCGAGAGAATGTGCGCGCCGACAGCCGAACCCTTTTCCACGACGACAACGGATATCTTGGGGTCGAGCGTCTTAAGCCGGATCGCGGCAGACAGCCCCGCCGGTCCCGCGCCGACTACGACGACGTCGTATTCCATGGATTCGCGGGCGGGAAGACCAAACTCTTCGCTCATGCTTTCATACTCGGACCACAACGGCGCGGCCGTTTGTTTACATATCAACGATTATCTTCAACGGGCAAATGGCCCTTCGATCGATGCGCGCGCCGAGAGGCCATGCTAGTTTGCCTTTGTGGCGGCGCGCAAGCGAGCGAGCCGGAAGAGACGTGAATATGGACCAGCGCCGGCCGCGTAAATCCTTTGATTTCAGCGTCGCGGAAGCGGCGGCTGCGCTGAGATGGTGGTCGCAGGCGGGCGTCGAGACGGCGGTCGACGAAACGACCCGCAACCATTTCTTCGACGAAGGTCCGCCGCCATTCACGCCAGAACAGACCCTGCCAAGAAGAACGCCTGTCGACCCGCCAGTCAACGCTTCTGCGGGTCGCGAAGCCGGGGAAGCCCAGAGGCCTCTGCCCGACGTCGCCGCGAAGGATCTCGCTGCATCGGCGCCTGACCTCGCGACCCTAAGGGCGATATTGGAGAGTTTCGAGGGATGCGGCCTCAAGCGAACGGCCACTCAACTTGTGTTCGCCGATGGCGCGCCAGGGTCGCGGGTGATGTTCGTCGGCGAGGCGCCGGGCGGCGACGAGGACCGTATCGGGCGCCCTTTTGTCGGTCGGGCCGGACAATTGCTCGATCGTATGCTGAAGTCGATCGGGCTTGATCGGGGGCAGATCTATATTGCAAACGTTGTTCCATGGCGTCCGCCTGGCAATCGAACGCCGACCCTTCAGGAGACCCTGGCCTGCCTGCCGTTCATCAAGCGCCAGATTGAACTCGCCGAGCCGGAGATCCTCGTTTGTCTCGGAGCGTCCGCGGCTCAGACGCTCATCGGGCTTAGGCAGGGAATAACGCGTGCGCGTGGGACCTGGTCGGAGTACCGTTGCGAGAATGGCCGGACGCTGCGATCGCTCGCCATGCTCCATCCTGCCTATTTGTTGCGGCAGCCGGGGCAAAAGAGGCAGGCTTGGACCGATATGCGCGCGCTGGCGAAAGAGCTTGCGATCTGAATGCTCGGCGGCGTCCACGCCGCCGCCCATTTTCGAATCCGCCGGGAGGAACCGAAAGCATGCACGCGTCGAGACGACAAGTCATCGCGCGGGCCGGCGTTATGGCTGCCGCGGCGACCGTCACAGCGCCGGCGCTGGCCGATCCTTCGCCCGACGTACGCTGGACAATGACTTCGGCTTTCCAGCCTGGGCTCGATTTCATTGTTGGTGGCGCTCAGACCTTCGCTCAGTGTTTGTCGGACATGACGGACGGCCATTTCAGCGTGGCGATTCGTCCCCCCGGCGAGATCGCATCCGCGGTCGATGCGCTGGATGCGGTCGCCGATGGCAAGGCGGAATGCGCTCACACGGCTCTCGCTTATTCTTGGAACACAAATCCCGCTTACGTCTTCGGAACCGGCGCGCCCTTCGGAATGAATGCCCGCCAACACACGGCCTGGCTGCAGGACGGCGGCGGCAATGCTCTCATCGACGAGATGCTGGCGGATCGCAATCTCCTCGCTATGCCGCTCGGCGACACGGGCGGCCAGATGGCGGGATGGTTTCGGAAGGAGGTCCACGCCGCGGCGGACTTCGCCCGGATGAAAGTGCGAATCGGAGGTTTTGCTGGGAAGGTGTTCGAGACGCTTGGGGCGACTGTGGTCGGCGTGCCGAAGGATGGGATACTCGAGGCCCTTTCCAAGGGTTCGCTCGATGCCTTCGAATGGGCCGGTCCTTACGACGACGAAAAGTTTTCCGGGACTGCGGACGGCAATGCGACGCCGATATCGAAGGTCGCCCCCTACTATTACTACCCTGGATGGTGGAAGGGGGAGATGCAGTTGCATCTCGTCATCGCCAAGGAGAAATTCGCAGCGCTTCCGAAACCATACCAAGCCTCGTTCCGCGCGGCGGCCGCTTTGGGCAACGCTTCAGTGCGCGCAAAGTATGACGCAGAGAATCCGGGGGCGCTGAAGCGGCTGGTGATGGGCGGAGCTCAGTTGCGGCTGTTCTCCCAGGATCTCCTCGAAGCCTGCTACAAGAGCACGAGCGACCTCTACGCCCAGTTGAGCCAGGACAATCTGAAATTCAAGACCATCGCGGATTCCTACATGGCCTTCCGGGCGGACGAGTATCTTTGGTGGCAGGTCGCCGAATATTCCTTCGACAATTTCATGATCCGCGAGCGGCGCGCCAAGGGGTAAGCGCTCGGGCCGCGTCTGCCCTCACGCGATCACTCGATCCTCGTAGTCGGCGGCGGCGGTCTCGTCGGGCGCAGTCGAGCGAATCACAAGCGAAAGCACGATTGCGACGGCGACATTGCAAAGCACGGATGTCAGACCATTGTATACCGAAATGCCGAGGCCCGTATCGATCGTCCCTAAGAGCGGAATATCCCATTTGAGCCCATGGACCGGCGTCCAGGCTTTCTCGCCCCAAGCCAACGACGTGCCGACGATCATGCCGACCGCCCAGCCCGCCAGCAGAGCCGTACCGCTGAACCATCGGGTGTAAAGGCCAAAAATGATCGCCGGAAATATCTAAATCATCCAAACGCCGCCCAACAACTGCAGATCGAGGGCGAATTGCGTCGGCATGAAGAAAATGACCAGCAGCGCCCCGATTTTGACGATCAGGGAGACGATCTTGGCGAGGATTGATTCCTCTCTCGGCGTCATCTGCGGATGGATGAACGGCTTCCAGATATTCCGGGTGAAGGTATTGGCGGCGCCGATGGACATGACCGCGGCGGGCACCAACGCGCCGAGCGCGATCGCCGCGAAACAGAAACCCGCAAACCAGTCGGGAAAAGCCCATAGGACCAGCTGGGGCACCGCATCCTGAGGGTTCTTGACCCGGATACCGGCGGCGAGCGCCATGGCGCCGAGAAGCGCGATCAGCCCGAGAACGAAGGAATACGCGGGCAGCGCCATCGTATTGTTCCGGATCGCACGACCGCTCGAGGCCGCCAGCGTCGCGGTCAGTGCATGGGGATACATGAAAAGAGCCATCGCCGATCCGATAGCGAGGGTAATGTAGGGAGCGATTTGCCCCGGCCACAAAGTGACCCCCGCAACGGGGACGGCCTTCGCCGCAACTTTGGCTTCGTAGGCGGCTCGAGCGGCGTCGAATATCTTGCCAAAGCCGCCGAGCTGATAAGGAATAACGACGATCGCGGCGATAATGAAGATGTAGATCATGGCGTCCTTGACGAAAGCGATCATCGCCGGCGCGCGCAGGCCGCTCCTGTAGGTAAAGACCGCGAGGATAACGAAGGCGAGCGTGATCGGCGCGTGCTGCATCCATCCCTCGCCCGAGACGCCTAGCGCGCCGATAACCTTCTCCATTCCGACGAGTTGCAGGGCGATATAGGGCATCGTCGCAAGGATGCCCGTCAGCGCAACGGCTAGCTCAAGCCGTCGGTCGCCGTAGCGACCGAGCACGAAGTCCCCGGCGGTGAAGTAGCCTCGCTTTTGCGAAACCGCCCACAATCTCGGCAGGGTCAGATAGAGAAAGGGATAGATGATGATCGTATAGGGGACGGCAAAGAAGCCGTAGGCGCCGATGGCGTAGACGACCGCCGGGATCGCGATGACCGTATAAGCAGTATAGAGGTCGCCCCCGAGAAGAAACCAGGTGATCCATGCGCCAAACCGTCCGCCGCCGAGGCCCCATTCGTGGATGTGGTTGAGATCGGCCTTCTTCCACCGGGAGGCGGCAAAGCCAAGCACGGTGACAAGGGCGAAGAAGAAGACAAATACGCTTGCTGCGACAACGTTGAGGTGGTCGAACATGCTAGGCCCTTCCAATCCTGTCGGCCGCAAAGATCGCGAGCGCGGAGAGCGGGATCAGCATCAACTGGAACCAATAAAAGAACGGCATGCCGAAGAGGGACGGCTCTTCGATGTTGTAGAGCGGCGCCCAAAGGGCGACGACACATGGGATGAGCAAGAGCAGCAGCTTCATCTTTCCTCCCGCGGCTAGGCGTCGCGGTAGCCCGCATAGCGAGTTTCCTCGTTCAGGTCGATAGGGCTCGCTCCCAAGCCGGATGAGCGGAGGGGTTCGGTTTCGCAAATCAGCGCGTCATGGTAACGAGCCGGTCATGGCCGCACGCATCGATCGCCGCTTCCAGCGGCTTGCCGCCGAGCGTCGGGCGGCGCTCGTCGCCTTCATCATGGCGGGAGATCCGGATCCCGCGACTTCGCTTGCCCTTCTGAAGGCCCTGCCCGCTGCGGGCGCCGACGTCATCGAACTCGGCATGCCGTTCACCGATCCCATGGCCGACGGGCCGCCGATCCAGGCCGCGGGACTGCGCGCCCTCAGGGCTGGGCAGACTCTCGTTGCGACGCTGGCGATGGTTGCGGCCTTTCGCGCAGAAGATCCTGAGACGCCCGTCGTTTTGATGGGCTACTTCAATCCAATCTACGTCTATGGGGTCGAGCGGTTCATTCGGGACGCGCGAACCTCCGGGGTCGACGGACTCATCATCGTCGACTGCCCGCCAGAAGAGGACGATGAGCTTTGTCTCCCGGCGCGCGAGGGCGGGCTATGCTTCGTGCGGCTGGCGACTCCGACGACAGACGACAATCGACTGCCGGCCGTGCTCGCCAACACGGGAGGCTTTCTCTATTACGTCTCCGTTGCGGGGGTCACGGGGTCGACAGCGCCGAATTTCGATAGCGTGGGCCAGGCGGTCGAGCGCCTGAAGCAGCATACGTCACTGCCTATTGCGGTCGGATTCGGGATCAAGGACGCGCGAAGCGCGGCCTCGATCGCTTCCGTCGCCGATGGCGTGGTCGTCGGGTCGGCCCTCGTCGAAGCGGTGCGATCGTCGCTGGACCACGGCAAGGCCAGCCCCTCAACCGTCCCCGCGGTGACCGCGCTGGTCAAAAGCCTCTCGCGCAGCCTGCAGGGCGTCACTAAGTAGGTTTCCGGATCTGGAATAAAGACGAATCATGAATTGGATCTCCAACGTTGTGCCTCCGAAAATCCGGTCGCTGTTGCGCCGCGACACGCCGGAAAATCTCTGGGTCAAATGCCCCGAAAGCGGTCAGCTGGTCTTCCACAAGGATCTGGAAGCTAACCTCATGGTCGTCCCCGGGTCCGGCTATCACATGGCGATCGGCGCCAAGGCCCGCCTCGCATCCTTGTTCGACAACGGCGCCTACGAGGAGATCGCGACGCCGGAGATGCTGTCGGACCCGCTCAAGTTTCGCGACATCAAACGATATGCAGACCGCCTGAAAGAGAACCGTACGAAAACCGGGGCCGCGGATGCGATCACCCTGGGGTTCGGCAAGCTCGAGGGGCAGAGCGTGACTGCGGCGGTCCAGGACTTTGCGTTCCAGGGAGGCACGCTCGGCATGGCTGCCGGGGAAGCCATCATCTCGGGGATGACTTCAGCGGTCGAGCGCCGCACGCCGTTCATCATCTTCACCGCGTCGGGCGGCGCCCGCATGCAGGAGGGCATGTTCGCCTTGATGCAGATGCCCCGAACGACGGTCGCTGTCCAACGGCTTCGCGGCGCAAGGCTGCCATACATCGTCGTCCTGACCAACCCGACGACTGGCGGCGTCACCGCGTCCTACGCCATGCTCGGCGATGTGCATGTCGCCGAGCCCGGAGCGGTGATTGGCTTCGCCGGCGCGCGTGTGATCGAACAAACGATCCGCGAACGGCTGCCGGACGGCTTTCAGCGCGCCGAATACCTGCACGCGCACGGGATGATCGACATGGTTGTGCCCCGCCCGCAATTGCGCGAGGCCCTCGCCCGGCTGTGCAGGCTGCTCATGCGAACGCCTGCGCAATCAGCGGCTTAGAGCAGGAATCGGTGTGGAGACAGAGCCGTCTTGCAAGCGGAGCGACGCAACACAGAGGCGTTAGTTCTTGTTCACGTAACGCATGAGGACTCTATCGTAATTAATTGTAATATCATGACTTTCCTCCCGCAAAGCGGGCCAAAATGACTTCATTCCGCGCGGTTTCGGGCGGCCGAGTATAGAATTTCTATACGATCGCGCCCCCGGGCGGCCGCCAAAGCCGGTCTCCGGCTTCGGATTTACCGGCTATCTTCTCCCTGCTATGGGCCGGAACAGGGAGATCGCCTCCCTGTTATCTCGCTCAACCATGACATGAGCAATTCATCAGAAGTGACTGATATTGCGCGCTTCCGCGCCTCAAACTCGAACTCGGCGCGGCCTGGCGTTCCCTGTTAGCAGGGGATAACAGGGAGAATTCCGGTCTTGGCGAAATTGCAAGCGTCGACCGGCGGGAGGGCATGAGTATAGATTTTCTATCCCGTCGAACGACGGCCTCCTTCGGCGCCCTATCGCGCCGCGCCAGGTTCGGGCTCGCGGTCAGTCACAATTTTCGCGGCTCTCCTGCGACATAGGTCTGGCGCACGGCCCGATCGTCGCCCATCGTGATCAGCGCGAAGAGCTCTGCATCGAGATCGCCTTTCGCGGCCTCCATGCGATGCGCCATCGCCGGCGTCGCCCGCGAATCGAGCACCACGAGATCGGCTTCCTTGCCGGGCTCGAGCGAGCCGATCCGGTCGTCGAGGCTCAAGCGCCCGGGCGTTGCCGAGCGTCATCCGGTAGAAGGCGTGCGCCGCCGGCCAGGACTGGCGGTTGAGCTGCAGGACCTTGTAGCCCTCGGCGGCCGTTCTCAGCATCGAATAGCTCGTGCCGCCGCCGACGTCGGTCGCGAGCGCGACCGGCACGCCGGCGCCGACGAGCCGCGCCTGATCGAACAGGCCCGAGCCGAGAAACAGGTTCGACGTCGGACAAAAGGCCGCGACCGACCGGCTCGCCGCCATCGCGGCGACTTCCGCTGTCCTCGACATGGATGCAGTGGCCGAACACCGAGCGGGGCCCCAGCAGCCCGGCGCGGTCGTAGACGTCGAGATAGCTCCGCGCGTCGGGAAACCGCTCGGCAACGAGCTCGATCTCGGCCTTGTTCTCGTCGAGATGGGTCTGGACGTAAGCAGCGGGAAACTCACGCGCGAGCGCGCCGGCGGCCTCCAGTTGCGCCTCGCTCGACGTCACGGCGAAGCGCGGCGTGACGGCGTAGTCGAGCCGCCCGCGTCCTCGCCAGCGCTCGATCAGCGCCTTGCTTTCGTCGTAGCCGCGCTGCGCGGTGTCCGTGAGCGCCTCGGGCGCGTCGCGGTCCATCATCGTCTTGCCCGCGATCATGCGAGCGCCGCGCCGCTCGGCTGCGGCGAAGAACGCGTCGACCGACTGCGGATGGACCGTGCAATAGACCATCGCCGTGGTCGTGCCGCAGCGGAACAATTCGTCGAGGAAGAATGCGGCGATCCTCGCGCAATGGCCTGGATCGGCGAACTTCTGCTCCTCGACGAACGTGTAGTTGTGCAGCCAGTCGAGCAGCTGCGCGCCATAGGAGCCGATGACCTGGGTCTGCGGATAGTGGATGTGGGCGTCGATGAAGCCCGACATGATGAGGCAGCCCGAATGATCATCGACCGTCGCGCCGTCGGGAGCGCTGGCGAGAATGTCGCGCGCCTCGCCGACCGCCTCGATTCGCCCGTCCTGGGCAAGCACGGCTCCATCCTCGAGATAGTGGCGCGCAGACGCCCCGGCTGTCGCGGGATCGTCGGTGAATGAAACGATCCGGCCGCGGATGACGCGCGCGCCGGCGCTCACGGCAAAACGTCCTTGAGTCGCAGCGCAGCGATTCGATCGATCTCGGCGAGAGCGGTCCGGGTCTCTGCATCTGTGTCGTTATGGAGGCGGCGCCCAAAGCCGGCGAGAATGTCGTCCTTGCTCTTGTCTTTGACCGCCATGATGAAAGGGAAGCCGAAACGGGCGCGATAGGCGTCGTTGAGCGCAGTGAACTTGGCGATTTCGTCTGGGCTCAGCCGGTCGAGCCCAGCGCTCGCCTGCTCCTCGGTCGATTCCGCGGTCAGCATCCTTGCGAGCGCAAGCTTGCCGGCGAGGTCCGGGTGGGCAAGGATCAGCGCCCGCTTCTGGTCGTCCCCGCCATTCGCCGCCGCGCCGGCTAACGCCTTTGCGAGGCCCGCAGCCGTGTCGACGTCGGCCGTAAGGCCATTGTCATAGGCAGCACCGGCAATCCAGGGGGAATTTTCGTAGACCCCGCCGAAGCGCTCGACGAAAAGCGTGCGTGTCAAATGTGAGGGTTTCCATCCGCCCGGCGGCGGGTGTCTGTGGATCCAGTGACGCGCGATGTCGAGCCGGGTCGGCGTCCAGGCGCGATCATGGCTCTGCACATAGTCGATGAAGCGCGCGAGCGAAGCGGCCCTTCCGGGCCGGCCAACGAGGCGGCAGTGAAGCCCGATCGACAGCATCTTGGGCGCTACGTCGCCTTCCGCGTAGAGCGCATCGAACGAATCCTTGAGATAGGCGTAGAACTGGTCGCCCGAGTTGAAGCCTTGCGGGGTCGCGAAGCGCATGTCGTTCGAATCGAGGGTGTACGGTGTGACGAGTTGGGGACCTCGCGGACCTTCAAGCCAATAGGGCAGGTCGTCGGCATACGAATCGGCGCAGTAGAGAAATCCGCCCTCCTCCATGCCGAGCCGGATGGTGTTGAGGGACGAGCGCCCCTGATAGAACCCGAGCGGCCGCGAGCCTGCAATCTCAGTGTGGATTCGTACCGCCTCGGAAATATCGCGCGCCTCGACGTCGGGCGGCGTGTCGCGATAGTCGATCCACTTGAACCCATGCGTGGCGATTTCCCACCCGGCCTCCTTCATGGCGGCGACGACCTCGACATTGCGCGCCATCGCAGTTGCGACCGCGTAGACGGTCACCGGCACGGAGCGTTCGGTGAACATCCGGTGCAAGCGCCAGAAACCGGCGCGTGAACCGTATTCGTAGATCGACTCCATGTTCATGTGCCGCTTGCCCGGCCAGGGCGCAGCGCCGACGATTTCGGACAAGAACGCTTCCGAGGCCGCGTCGCCGTGGAGGATGTTGTTCTCGCCGCCCTCCTCGTAGTTGATGACGAACTGCACTGCGACGCGAGCCTTATTCGGCCAGTCTGCGAACGGGGGCGTGCGGCCATAGCCGATCATGTCGCGTGGATAGGTTTCGCTGTTCGTCATTCCGTCGGTCCCTCGTTGAACACGAGGCTACGACAGGATCTCGGTTTGCTCCAGTGCGGCAAATGTTTCAAAGAGGCGCCAGACCTCGCTTCCGATAAGACCGCCATGACTGATATCGCCCTCAACTTCGAACCGCCTTTCGCGCGCATCGTTCTCAATCGGCCGGAGCGTCGCAACGCGATCTCCCGCGCGATGTGGCGCGCGCTGCCGGCGATCCGCAAGGCGATCGAGTCGCGGGAAGACGTTCTGGTCGCGCTGGTCGAGGGCGCCGGCGGGCACTTCAGCGTCGGCGCCGACATTTCGGAATTCGATACAGTCTATCGCGACGCGGCGACTGCCCGCGATTACGGAGATGCGGTCCAGGACGGCCTTCGGGCGGTGATCGAGCTCGATCGCCCGACGATCGCTGTCCTGCGGGGAAACGTCGTCGGCGGCGGCCTCGGGCTCGCGCTGGCCTGCGACCTGCGCTTCTGCGCGGCGGACGCCTATCTCGCCGTGACCCCGGCAAAGCTCGGTCTCGTCTACGGCCACGCCGAGACTCGTCGCCTTGTCGAACTCGTCGGACCTTCGAGAGCGAAAGACCTTCTGTTCACCGGGCGGCGGATCGAGACCGAGGAGGCGCTTGCGATCGGACTGATCGACCGAAGAATCGAGACGGCTCTTCAGGACACCGTGATGGGCTATGCCCGGGGCCTCGCCGACCTCAGCCAGGCTTCAATTCGGGGCGGCAAGCGCGCGGTGGACGCGATCGCCGCCGGCATGGCCTTGGAAACGCCGGTTTATCGGGCGCTCGCCGAATCCGCGGCGCTCGGACCGGATTTCGCGGAAGGACGCGCGGCCTTCGCCGAGAAGCGGGCTCCCAGGTTCTCCTTTCGCGGCCCGACCGCGCCGCTGAAAGGATAATCTTGTCGCTGACAGTCCTGGGCGTGCTTGCCATGGTTGGGTTCGGGGCAGGCTTCGTCGACGCCATAGCGGGCGGAGGAGGGCTGTTGACCCTCCCCTCTCTGGCGTTGGCCGGCCTCGATCCCGTCGCGTCCGTCGGGACGAACAAGCTCGCGAGCACATTCGGTTCGGGTTCGGCGACGCTGGCGTTCTGGCGCGCGGGAAAGATCGAAACAACGATGGCGCCGTCCGCCGTTGCCGCTGGCGTCGGCGCAGCGCTCGGCGCATTGGCGTTGCCCTGGGCGCCGCGCGCGCTGCTCGTCCAGGCGCTGCCGGTAGTTCTTGTCGCTGTGGCGCTCTATTTCGCGCTCGCTCCCGATCTCACGGAGGCGCAGCGGCGCGCACGTCTTCAGCCCGGGCACTTCGCCTGCACCATTGCTCCCGTCGTCGGCCTTTATGACGGCATTTTCGGCCCTGGCGCCGGATCCTTCTACATGATTGGTTTCGTGGTTCTCGGCGGCTTTGGGCTCACGCGGGCGATGGCGGGCGCCCGCTTCGCCAATTTTGGCAGCAACTTCGGATCACTCCTCATTTACGCGACGTCCGGGCATATTCTTCTCCCGGCAGGGCTAGCCATGGGGGCCGGCGCGTTCCTCGGCGCGAGGCTTGGCGCTCGTTCGGCGCTCCGGGAAGGGGCGAGGCTTGTTCGCCCGCTGATCGTCGTCGTGTGTTGCGCAATGGCGCTCAAACTTATGACCGCGCCAGGCGGGCTCCTCTCGTCCGAGTGGAAATACTTGACCGGCGGTTGACGGGCTGCAGGGGAAGGACCTATAAGCCCCCGATCCAGGCTGGGCACGAAACCCGGCCTTACGTGTTTCAGACGATGACGGCGCACGGCGCCGGCCCGAGGGAATTTCGTTCATGGCCAATACGAAGTCGGCCCAGAAAGCCGCCCGCCAGACCATCCGTCGCACAGCGGTCAACAAGTCGCGCCGCACCGAGATGCGCACTTACGTCCGCAAGGTCGAGGAGGCGCTCGCCTCCAAGGACCCCAAGGCAGCCGCCGACGCGCTGAGTGAAGCCGAACCGCGGCTCGCGCGGGCAGCCCAAAAGGGGATCGTTCACAAGAACGCTGCCTCGCGCAAGATTTCGCGCCTGACGAAGCGCGTCAAGGCGCTCGCCGTCTGAACCCGAGGCGATCCGGATGACGGCTGCGGGGAAGCCGAGACCCGGCGGGCGTCTCGATGTGTAGCGTGAGGAACCTTCCAGTTGCCCGATTCCCCTCCCGATCGACTGTGCGTTGATCCGGCGAATGCGTTCTACGATGAAGCTGCGCTGGCGCGCGGTGTGGGGGTCCGGTTCCGGGGAATTGAGCGGCGTGACGTCGAGGAATATTGCGTCAGCGAGAACTGGATTCGGGCGCCCGCTGGAAAGACCCGCGATCGCAAGGGCGGCCCGCTTCTTATCAAGATGACCGGAGCGGTCGAGGCATGGTTCTTGACGCCGGCCGTCTGAGAGAAGGTCTGCTGACGGAAACTGACAGTCCCCGCTTCTAAGGTTGTCCCGGATCAACCGGAGGCAATCCTCATGTCCGATGTCAGTTTCATCCTCGTCTATGTCGACGACGTCGCCGCCAGCGAAGCGTTTTACGCCTCGATCCTTGGGCGCGGCGCGGTCGAGTCCTCGCCCACTTTCGCCATGCTTCCCGCCGCGGCGGGCCTCATGCTTGGGCTATGGAAGCGTAGCGGAGTCCAACCTCCGGCGAGCGTGGCGGGAGGAAGCGAAATCGCCTTCACCGCGGCGGACAAGGCTGAAGTCGACGCGCTTTACACGAAGTGGCGCGCCCTCGGCGTAAAAATCGTGCAGGCCACCACGAGAATGGATCTCGGCTACACCTTCGTGGGGATCGATCCCGACGGGACGCGCCTGCGAGTTTTCACGCCATCGACGAATTAGAGCATGACGCGTTTCGACGGAATTGCCTCGATGCTGCGCCGCTCCGTTCGCAAGACGGCTTTGTCTTCCTCACAACCAGTCCTGCCCTGGCGGCGCGCGGCGCCGCCGTCTTTGCAAACAGGCCTGCCGGCTCGCCGGGGTCAAAGCCCCTCGAACAGCGCCGTGGACAGGTAACGCTCGGCGAACGAAGGGATAATGACCACGATCGTCTTGCCTGCGTTTTCAGGCCTACGGCCGACGTCGATCGCAGCGGCTATGGCTGCGCCGGAGGAGATGCCGACGGGGATCCCCTCGAGTTGGGCAGCAAGTCTCGCGGTGTCGAATGCGGTCTGGTTCCCGACGGTGACGATCTCGTCGATGATGCTGCGATCGAGGATCGCCGGAGCGAAGCCCGCGCCAATTCCTTGGATCTTGTGTGGTCCAGGCGCGCCGCCGGAAAGAACGGGCGAGTCCTCCGGTTCGACCGCGACCATCTGCACACCTGGCTTCCGTTTCTTGAGCACCTGACCGACGCCGGTAATGGTTCCGCCGGTCCCGACGCCGGATATGACAATGTCGACCTCGCCGTGCGTGTCGTTCCAGATTTCCTCAGCGGTCGTGCGGCGATGAATGTCGGGATTGGCAGGATTTTCGAACTGCTGCGGCATGACCGCCCCTGGCGTGGCGGCGACAATTTCGTTGGCCCTGGCGATCGCGCCTTTCATGCCCTGGGTGGCGGGCGTGAGAACCAGCTCGGCGCCGAGCAACGCGAGCATCTTGCGCCGCTCGATGGACATCGATTCCGGCATGACAAGCACCAGCTTGTAGCCGCGGGCGGCCGCCACGAACGCGAGCGCGATGCCGGTGTTGCCCGATGTCGGCTCGACGAGGACGCCGCGCCCTGGAGAAATCTTGCCTTGCGCCTCGAGCGCATCGATCATCGCAACGCCGATGCGATCCTTGACGCTTCCGATCGGATTGAAAAACTCGAGCTTTCCCAAGAGCCGCGCCGCCACGCCCTTTTCCCTGGCGATTCGGTCCATGGCGACGAGCGGCGTGTCGCCGATCGTATCGGTGATCGAGGCGTAAACCTTGCCCCGACCTGGCGCTCCCTGCGCGCGCTCGGTCGTCGTCATCGAATGAATCTCCATAAGCGTCGTCGGGCCGGCTCAATGAGCGCGGCCCGACGTTAGTCCGTTTCCCGGATCAAATCTATATAACGCTGCAAATATCAGTGTCAGATAGCAAAGTCTCCAGTGGCTTTCTCGTCGTCGAGCACATGAGCTCGCTCTGCCTGCTCGCACATGTGCTCAACCGTAATCGAGTCGAGGTTGGCGAGAAAGGTCTCGCCCGCCTTGCGCACGGCGGGATCGATCACACGCTCAAGCAGAGGCGAATTTGCGCCGAGATCGTCCGGATCGGCCGTGCTCAACGACATCGCGGTGCGCACGATTTCGCCGACAGTGATCCGTCGGCGCTCTCGCGCGAGCTCATATCCGCCGCGCGGTCCGCGAACGCCTTTCAGGATCTTGGCGTGAACGAGCCCCTGGAGCAATGTCTCCAGGTGGCGTGGGGGTAGCTTGTGGCGCGCCGCCAAGGCCTTCGCCGCAACCGGCGCGGACCGCGAATGCAGACGCGACATCGACAACGGCGGCGATGGCGAGAACGCTCCGTCGCGACAACAGGTTCATGTCATACCTCCTCGGATGAGCGCCCGGTGGAGCCAAATCCATTTGAGCCTCGGGCGCTCGAAGTGAGCCGCTCGCCCGCAATCAGAGCGACGCGTTCCACAGAACAAACGACGAGTTGCGCTATTCGCGCGCCGCGCCGAACCGAAAAAGGCTTGTTTCCAAAATTGACGAGAATGACGCCGATCTCTCCACGATAATCCGCGTCGACTGTCCCCGGACTGTTGAGAACAGTCACTCCATCATGCAGCGCCAACCCCGATCGGGGACGGATCTGCGCTTCAAAACCCCTGGGCAACTCAATCGCCAACCCGGTCGGAATCAACGCCCGCTCGCCGGGAGCGAGGACAACCTCGCCGTCGACCGGCAATGCGGCCACGAGGTCCATCCCGGCTGCATCTTCACTCTTATACGCCGGCAATTGCAAGCCCTCGGCATGGGGCATTCGCTTGTAAACGATCGTAATCATTGACGCTTCGCCAGTTCGAGAGCGAGGCGTCGCACAATCCTGTCCGCAACTTCCGCCTTGGTCATTGACGGCCACGACTCCGCCCCGTTTGCGTCGATGAGTTGGACTTGATTCGTCTCGCCGCCGAAGGTCGACGTGCCTTCCGCCACGCTGTTGGCGACGATCAAGTCGCAGCCCTTTTTGCTGTAATTTGACTCTCGCATTCGCCGTCAACGTCCTCCGTCTCGGCAGCAAAGCCAATCACAACGGTCGGCCGTAAAGCTTTGTTTTTGGAGACTTCCGCAAGGATGTCGGGGTTTTCGACCAGTCGGAGCGTCGGAGGTCCGCCGCTGCCTTTCTTGATCTTCGCGCTGGCGACGGTTGTCCACCCGCCAGTCGGCGACGGCGGCCGCGCCGATGAAGGCGTCGGCGGGCAACGCCGCCTCGACCGCAGCCCGCATTTCCAGCGCCGACTCGACGTGAATGACCGTTGCACCGACCGGATCGGGCAGCGCAACCGGCCCGGTGACCAACGTCACCCTTGCGCCTGCGCCAACCGCAGCTTGCGCAATTGCATGCCCCTGTCGGCCGGACGACCGGTTGCCGAGGAACCGGACCGGGTCGATCGCGTTCATAAGTCGGGCCCGAAGTGACGATGACATGTCGTCCGCTTAGCGGGCCGAGACCGCCCGGGCGTGACTCGCGAAAGGCTCGCGTCGGAGGCGAGCGCCTGCTCGATCGCCTCGACGATCGCCGTAGGCTCCGCCATGCGGCCCGGGCCGAATTCGCCGCAGGCCATCGGGCCCGACTCCGGGCCCGACAAACAGAACGCCGTCGGCCTTGAGTCGCTCGACATTGCGCGTGGTCGCCGGATGCAGTCCACATTCGGACGTTCATCGCGGGCGCGACCAGGACGCGCTTGTCGGTCGCCAGCAGCAAGGTCGTCGCCAGATCGTCCGCCAGGCCGCCGGCCATGCGCGCGAGGAGATTCGCTGTGGCCGGCGCGACGACGACGAGGTCGGCGGCGCGCGACAGTTCGATGTGACCGATCAGCGACTCGTCGGTCAGGCTGAAGAGGTCGTCGCGGACAGGCTGGCCGCTAAGAGTCGCCGCGGACAGCGGCGTCATGAAATGCTTCGCCGCGGCCGTCATGACGACGCGGACTCTGGCGCCGCGGTCGCGAAGTCGGCGGATCAACTCAAGCGACTTGTAGGCGGCAATGCCTCCGCCGACGACAAGGAGAATTCGGGCGCTCAGGAGCGGCGTCACGGTCATGAACGGAGTCCCGCGGCGCCGATGTCGATGGGTTTCGCGTTCATATCGCCTTCCCCATCTGCGGTCGAGGCGCGGTCAGCGCGAACGATTTTACTGTCGCCATAGATAAACGGCAATCACGAACAGGAGAAAAACGGCAGCCCAAATCCCGAAGCGCTCTGCGCGCCGAAGATTGGCAGGAGAGAATTCCGCCTGGAGTTCGGACGCTCGCGTCGAGCAGGCTGGCGATCTCCTCGAGGCGGCGCGGCGCTTCGGCGAGGAATCCGGCGGCGGCCGAAAGCCTTCTCCCGACGTCTTCGACGCGTTCGCGCGGGCCTAGGTTCTCCGCAATCCATGCGCCAACGACCGGCTCGGACGTCGACCACATGTTCAGTTGCGGATCGAGCTTTCGCGCGACCCCCTCGACGACGACCATCGTCTTCTGCAGCATCACAAGTTCGACCCTCGTCGTCATATCGAACAAGGCGGTGATGTCGAACAGCAGCGTCAGAAGCTTCGCCATCGAGATCTGATCGGCGGTGCGCGAGTGGATCGGTTCGCCGATCGCCCGGATCGCTTGGGCGAAATCCTCGACTCGATGGACGTTCGGAACGTAGCCGGCCTCGAAATGGACCTCCGCGACCCGCTGGTAGTCGCGCCGGATGAAGCCGAACAGGATCTCGGCAAGGAAGCGGCGCTCTTTGCGCCCGAGGCGGCCCATGATGCCGAAATCGACGGCGACGATGCGGCCCCTGTCGTCGACGAAGAAATTCCCCTGATGCATGTCGGCGTGGAAAAACCCGTCGCGCAGGGCGTGGCGCAGGAAGTTCTGGATGAGGGCCCTCGCCAGCGCCCGCGGGTCAAACCCAAGCGCGGCGAGACGTTCCGGATCGGCGAGAGGGACGCCGTCGATCCACTCCATCGTCATGACTTCGCGCGTCGTGCGATCCCAGTCGATCGTCGGCGCCCGGATTTCCGGGTCGTCACGGGAATTCTCCGCAAATTCCGAGGCGGCGGCGGCCTCGAGCCGGAAATCCATCTCCATGCGCACGGAGCGGGCGAGCGTCTCGACGACCTGGACGAGGCGCAGCCGGCGAACTTCGGGCGCGGCGCGTTCCGCCAGCCGCGCGGCGAAGAACATGTCGGCGAGATCACGGGCGAAACGTCGCTCGACACCTGCACGCAGGACTTTGACCGCGACGGCTTTTTCGCCTTCCGCGGTCCTGACGGTCGCGCGATGCACTTGCGCGATCGACGCGGCGGCGACCGGCTCGCCGAAGCTCGCGTACAGGGAGTCGATTTTCGCGCCGAACGCCGTCTCGATGATGCCGACGGCCGTGACGCGGCTCATCGGCGCCACCCGATCCTGCAGGCTCTCGAGTTCGAGCGCGACCTTGGGTCCGACGATATCCGGCCGCGTCGACAGGAACTGCCCCATCTTGACATAGGACGGGCCCAGCCGGTCGATGGCGCGCGAGAGACCGGAAAGACCCTCGACATTGCGCTTGGCGATCAGATTGGCGAGCGCGAGCGGAAGGCGGGCGACCGGCGGCAGGAGCATGGGATCGACGCCCACGAAGGCCCCTTCGCGCGCGAACACGAAAAGCGCGCGCGACAGGCGCAGGCTGTGGCCGAGCGCCGCGACGATCGACATGAACTAGAGCTTCCAGCCCGAGTGAATCGCGACGACTCCGCCGCTGAGCCGCGTGGTGTCGACGCGCGCGAAGCCGGCGGCGCCGATCATGTCGGCGAAGAGCTCCGGGGACGGAAACTTTCGAATCAACTCGACGAGGTAGCGATAGGGCGCGCCGTCGCCCGCGACGACCTTCCCGAGCGCCGGAATGGCGGCGAAAGAATAGGCGTCGTAAACGCGGTCCAGCACCGGCAGATCGACGCGCGAAAATTCGAGGCAGAGAAACCGCCCGCCATGCTTCAGCACCCGATGGGCTTCAGCGAGCGCCCTCTCGATGCGCGGCACGTTGCGGATGCCGAAGGCGATCGTATAAGCGTCGTAACGCCCATCCGGCAGAGGCAAAGCCTCTGCATTGGCTTCGATAAAGGTCACGCGATCGTTGAGGCGGCGTTTGCTCGCGCGCTCCGCTCCGACGCGCAGCATGTCGGCGTTGATGTCGGCGACCGTCACCGTGGTCTGCGGCCCGCCTGCCCGCGCAACCCTGAATGCGACGTCTCCTGTGCCGCCCGCAACGTCGAGATGGGCGAAAGGACGCGAGGACGAGGGACGCGCCTTGGCGACGAGAATGTCCTTCCATACGCGGTGCAGGCCGAAGGACATCAGATCGTTCATCAGGTCGTAGCGGTCGGCGACCCTGTGGAACACGTCGTCCACCAGGCCCTGCTTTTCATCCAGCGGCACGACGCGCTCGCCAAAATGCGTTGCATCGGACGAAAAGGACATCAGGGCTCTCCCGCGGGGGTCGGCGAACAGCTTCGCGAGCGAAGCCCATAGCATGGACCGGCCCCGGTCAATCCATCCTGACCGGAATGCCGGCCTGGGCCATACGGGCCTTCGCTTGCCTGATTGTATATTCGCCGAAGTGGAAAATCGACGCGGCCAGCACGGCGCTCGCGTGGCCCTCCATCACGCCGGCGACGAGGTGTTCGAGACTGCCGACGCCGCCCGATGCGATGACGGGGATCGAAACCGCATCCGCGATGGCTCGCGTGAGTTCGAGATCGAACCCCTGCTTCGATCCGTCTCGATCCATCGAGGTCAGGAGGATTTCGCCCGCCCCGAGTTCTGCGACGTCCCGCGCGTAGCCGATCGCCTCGAGGCCGGTCGGCCGCCGCCCGCCGTGGGTGAAGATTTCCCATCGCGGCGCCTGGCCGGGCGCGGAGACGCGCTTGGCGTCGATGGCCACCACGACGCATTGGCTGCCGAACTTTTCCGCCGCCTGGCGCACGAACTCGCGGTCGGCGACCGCGGCCGAATTGATCGAGGCCTTGTCGGCGCCGGCGAGCAGGAGGCTGCGGATGTCCTCCGTCGTGCGGACGCCCCCGCCGACGGTCAGCGGCATGAAGCAGACTTCGGCCGTCCGCCTCACCACGTCCAGCAGGATGCCGCGGTCCTCGTGGCTTGCCGTGATGTCGAGAAAACAGAGCTCGTCCGCGCCCGCCCGATCGTAGGCGATCGCGCTCTCGACCGGGTCGCCGGCGTCGCGGAGATTGACGAAATTGACGCCCTTGACGACGCGCCCGTCTTTGACGTCGAGGCAGGGAATGACGCGCGCCTTGAGGGTCACGGGATCGCGGCCTCGGGTTGACGGCGGCCGCGCAACACGGCGAGCGCCTCTCGCGGATCGAGGCGCCCGTCGTAGAGGGCGCGGCCCGCGATCGCGCCGCCGAGCCGGGCGCAATCGGGCTCGGTCAGCCGCCTGACATCGTCGATCGAGGCCAGGCCCCCGGAGGCGATGACCGGGATCGCGAGGGCCTCGGCGAGCGCGACGGTGCTCGCGATGTTGAGCCCGGCCAGCGCGCCGTCGCGCCCGATGTCGGTATAGATGATCGCGGCGACGCCTGCGTCCTCGAAACGCCGCCCGAGGTCGAGCGCCGAAATGTTTGAGGTCTTGGCCCAGCCCTCGACCGCGACGCGGCCATCGCGCGCATCGATGCCGACCGCGATCCGCCCGGGGAAGAGCCTTGCCGCCTCGCGCACGAAGTCGGGATCGCTCACCGCCGCCGTGCCGATAATGACCCGTGTGACCCCGCTCTCGAGCCAGGCGCGCACCGTCTTCATGTCGCGCACGCCGCCGCCGAGCTGCATTTTCATCGTCAGCCCGGAAAGAATGCGCCTGACGGCCTCCGGCGTTGACCGGCTCGCCGGCGAAGGCGCCGTCGAGATCGACGACGTGAAGATATTCGAACCCCTGTTCGGCGAAGGCGCGCGCCTGCGCAGCCGGGTCGGTATTGAACACCGTCGCCTGGGTCATGTCCCCGCGCAGAAGCCGGACGCATTCGCCGTTCTTGAGGTCGATGGCGGGAAAGAGGATCACGGGCGCCACCTCAGGAAGTTGGCGATGAGCTGGAGGCCGAGCGTCTGGCTCTTCTCCGGGTGGAATTGCGTGCCGACGATCGTGTCGCGCGCGACGATTGCGGTCACCGGACCGCCGTAGTCGGCTGTCGCGACGATGTCGGCCGGGACCGCCGGATAAAGCTGATAGGAATGGACGAAATAGGCGTGCAGCCCCTCGGGTCCGGTTCGGATGCCGCCGAGGAGGGCGTGCGGGCGCTTCACCTCGAGCGTGTTCCAGCCCATGTGGGGAATTTTGAGCGCCGGATCGCCAGGTTTGATCGGCGCGACGTCGCCCGGAATCCAGTCGAGGCCCGCGACGACCTCGTGCTCGAGCCCGCGGGTCGCAAGCAGCTGCGCGCCGACGCAGATGCCCAGGAACGGCTTGCCTTGCATGCGAACAGCCTCTTCGAGCGCCTCGACCATGCCGCCCACCGCGTCGAGGCCGCGCCGGCAGTCGGCGAAGGCTCCGACGCCCGGCAGGACGATGTATTGGGCGGCGCGCACGTCCTCGGGCCGAGACGTGACCAGAACCTTGCGATCGAGGCCCGCCTCGCGGGCGGCGCGCTCGAACGCCTTTTGAGCGGAATGAAGGTTGCCCGAGCCGTAGTCGATGATGGCGACGGTCATCGCATGTCGCCTAGAGGGCGCCTTTCGTCGAGGGCACGCGCTCGGCCTGGCGCGGATCGATGGCGACGGCCGCCTTCAACGCGCGGGCGACGCCCTTGAAGCTCGATTCCGCGATGTGGTGGCTGTTCACGCCGTAGAGCGTCTCGATGTGCAGCGTGAGGCCGGCGTTGCCGGCGAAGGCCTGGAAGAACTCGCGCACGAGCTGCGTGTCGAACGAGCCGATCCTCTCGGTCGGGAATTCGCTGCGGAACACGAGGAACGGCCGCCCCGACACGTCGAGCGCGACGCGGGTGAGGGTCTCGTCCATCGGCAGCAGGCAGTCGGCGTAGCGGGTCAGCCCCTTCTTGTCGCCGAGCGCCTGCGCGAGCGCCTGGCCGAGCGCGATGCCGACGTCTTCCACCGTATGGTGATCGTCGATATGGCGGTCGCCGTCGGCGCGAACGGTCAAATCGATCAGCGAATGGCGGGCGAGCTGGTCGAGCATGTGATCGAAGAACCCGACGCCGGTCGAAATGTCGGACGCGCCCGATCCGTCGAGGTCGAGGGCGACTTCGATGCTCGTCTCCTTGGTCTTGCGTGTGATTGCGCCCTTGCGCATGAGTCTTATGCCTTGATGGGTTGGGCGGCGTGATAGCAAGCCGAGGGCCGCTTGGCCACTCGCAGCGCTGTCGCAGGCCGGGCTCTGAACCCAAACAAAGGTCACGTCGACTCGGTCGTGAAAACTCGTGACTGCTAATGTGGTGAGCAACCGGCGACGGCGCCACCGGCATCGAACAGGCTCAGATGGTTCGGTTTATCCGAATGCTGCGGCATTGACCTTTGTCCTCGGGGAGCGCGAACCGAGGGCCGCGAGTGCGGTTGAGAGCCTGCGCCGCACCGCGCGTGACTCTCGGCGCACGCTCGCATTGCGTTGCATTCGCATATGCAAAAGAGTATCAGAACTGAATGAGGTTCGGGGGCTTTGACTGGGACAGCGGCAACCTGCCCAAATGCCTCGGGCATGGGGTGTCTCGCGATCGAGGCCCTGTTCGCGGGCGACGTCTATGTCGTGCGCGGGTCGAGGCGAGCGGCGGATCGCCTTCGGCAATGGCGCCAGGCGCTGGATATTTTGCGTCTTCACTTGGCGAGGCGACCGGATTCGGCCGGTCAGCGTGCGCTTCATGCATGCGAAGGAGGTCAAGCGCTATGTCGAAGAAATTTCCCGAGTTGAAGAGCGATGAGGACGCCGACGCCTGGCTGCAGGGCGCGGACCTCACCGAATACGACCTTTCCGGGATGAAGAAGGTCCGCTTCGAGCTGGCGCGCAAGGACGCCTCGATCAGCCTCAGGTTGCCGGCGGCGCTGTTAGCGACGCTGAAGGCGAACGCGGCGAAGGCCAACATGCCGACCCAGCGGCTTATCCGTATGATGATCGAGGCCCAGCTCGGCAAATCGGCCGCGAAGCCGAAGCGAAAGCCTCAGCGCAAGACCCAGCTGCGGACCGGCAAACGCGCGGCTTGAGTCTAGCTTCGCCTCCCGTCTCACCCGCGCTGGGCCCGGTCGCGCGCGTTCTGCGCCTCGATCGCCTCGCGCGCGGCTTTCCATTCTGCGTCGCCCCATTTGCGCAATTCGTAGAAATTGCCCCCTGTGGCGAGCGCCTGGGCGCCGTCCATCGCGACGGTCTCGCCAGTCAGCCAGTCGCAGCCGTCGGAGAGCAGGAACGCCGCGAGGTTCTGCAATTCCTCGATGCGGCCGACTCGGCCGAACGGATTGACGCTTGCAGTGCGCGACCCTGGATCGGCGCCCGGCGTGAGGCGCTTGCTCATGCCCTCGGTCGGGATTTCGCCAGGCGCGATCGCATTGAGGCGGATGCCGTGGCGTCCCCATTCGGTCGCAAGCGACATGGTCATCGCCTGGACCGCGGCCTTGCTCATCGCCGAGGGCACGACGAACGGCCCGCCGTTGCGCGCCCAGGTGACGGTGATCGAGACGACGCTGCCGCGCCGGCCCCCCGCGATCCAGCGTTTGCCAACCGCCTGCGTGACGTAGAACGTCCCATGCATGACGATATTGGCGATGGCGTCGAAGCCGCGCGGCGAGACGTCCTCGGTGCGGGCGATGAAGTTGCCGGCGGCGTTGTTGACGAGCGAAGTGAGCGGCCCATCCTCAAAGATCGCCTCGACCATGGCGTCGACGGCGGCGGCGTCGCGGATGTCGACGCCGTAGGCTTTGACGGTTCCGCCATGCGCCTTCATCAGCGCCTCCGCCGTCGCGTCGCAGACGCCCTTGCGCCGCCCGCATATGGCGATTTCGGCCCCGAGGCCGAGCAGCCGCTCGGCGATCCCCTTGCCGAGTCCGGTGCCGCCGCCGGTGACGAGAACCTTCTTGCCCGCGAACAGGCCCTGGCTGAACATGGACTCCTCCCTCAATTGCCCTCAGCCCGGATCGGCGAACCGCCCCGGCCAATTCTCGATCCCCGCCCTGATCGCCTCGATCTGATTCGGCGAGCCGATCAGCGCCGCCTGCTCCTTCGATTCGGCGAGAAGGATCGCGGCCGCATCCGAATCTGCCGCCCCGTTGAGGAGGCGCTTCAGCGCCCGCACCGCATCGGGGCTGCGCGCCGCGATCTCGCGCGCAGTCGCACGCGCCGCGGCGAGCGGGTCGGCGTGGACGGCGGTGGCGAAGCCGTAAGCCAGGGCTTCCGCGCCGGAAAACTGCCGCCCGGTGAACGCGAGTTCGCGGATCACGTCGTCACGCGCGAGTTCGCGCATGAGCGCAATGCCGCCCATGTCCGGCACGAGGCCCCATTTGATCTCGAGAATCGAGAGCTTCGCCTCGGGCGCGACATAGCGGACGTCCGCGCCGAGCGCGATCTGGAAGCCGCCGCCGAACGCGACCCCGTGGATCGCCGCGATCACAGGAACCGGCAGGCCGCGCCAGACCAGCGCCGCCTGCTGCCACAGGTTGGCGAGGCCATGGGTGCGCGTAAGAATATCGCCCGGCGCGCCCTCGCGCCGCCCCGACGCCATGGCGGCGAAACTGCCCATGTCGAGCCCGGCTGAAAAGCCGCGTCCCACGCCGTGCAGGACGACGGCGCGCAGGCCCTTGGCGCGGCCAAGCCGGGCGCCCGCCTCGATCAGGCCTTCGAACATGGCCGGATCGAGCGCGTTGAGCTTCTCCGGCCGGTCGAGCCGGACCTCGGCGACGCCCTCGGAGAGGGTTACGCTGACCCGGCCGGAGATCATTTCCGCGTCTCCCATGCTCGTTTGCCTCCCGGAGCTGCTGGATCATTCGAACCATCGCGGGCGCGGGCGAGCAAGCGGAAACTGGCGATGTCATTCCCGCTTTCCGCGGGCACGCTGCATCATGCGGCGCGCGGCGCGATCAGTTCGAGATCCGCGCCGAGTACGCGCCGTCGGGCCATGAGGTCGTGATCGGCCTGGAGGCCGAGGAAGAAGCCGGGCGTCAGACCGAAATACCGGGTCAAACGCAGATCGGTGTCGGCGGTGACCGCCCGTTTGCCGAGCACGATCTCATTGATGCGGCGCGGGGGCACACGGAGCGCCCGGGCGAGCGCCGTCTGGCTCAAGTCAAGCGGCCGCAAAAACTCCTCGAGCAGGATTTCGCCCGGAGTCGGATTCGGAAGCCAGTCGGGATCAGTGGTAGTCGACGATTTCGACATCGGCCGGGCCTCCTTCCCGCCAGTTGAAGCAGATTCGCCATTGATCGTTCACGCGAACTGAATATTGCCCCGCGCGCTCACCCTTCAAAACCTCGAGTCGATTGCCGGGCGGCGCGCGAAGATCGCTCAAGACACGCACCTGATTCAGGAGGCGCAGCTTCCTCAACGCGACGCCCTGAATGTCGGCCGGCAGCCGCCGGGCTCCGCCGGCCCGACCAGATCAGCGCCGGTTCCGTATCGGCGAAGCTTTCGATCATTCAAGATATAACGCATAACGTTATGAGACGCAACGCGTCCGTTCAAGAAACGCGAACGCCAAAGTCCGTGGCAGTTAAGGGCTGGGGGCGCGAGACTTCGCTGACCGAACCGATCGAGCCTACGCGAGACGCGATTTCGCGGTGAGGTCGCCCGCGCGCCAGACATAGGCCGCGAGCAGAGGCTCCTGAGCGGTGCGCATGGCGTGGGTCGTCCAGGCGGGATGATGGATCCAACGTCCCGGCTGGCGCAGCCGCCATTCGGAATCGCCGGCGCGCCACCAGGCATGCCCCGCCAGGGGGAGATAGAGCTCTTCCGCCTCGTGCGAATGCGCGGGATATTCGGTCTCGCGCCCGAGGAGCAGAACGCCGCAGGCGATCGCGTCGCTCTCGAACATGCCCCTCTGGCCGATCCATTCGCTCCAGCCATAGTTTTGCAGAAAACGCTCGCCGAAGTCGGCGCTCGAATAGGTCTGCCGCCAGTCGAGATTGCGGGCCAGCGCCGCGACGGCCTCGACCAGCGCCTGCGTCTCAGGCGCAGCGTATCGCGACAGGCCTTCGAGCGCGGACACGACGGGAAGCGTGCGCGCCCCTCGCGGCCGCACGATCAGCTCCTGCGGCCAGTCGCGAAAGAAGGGTTTTGCTTCCGGCCCCGCTGACGCGAGAAGGGAGCGGAGGACGCGGACGAGAGGGCGAAGGGGTTCGGCGCGCTGGGTTTCGGGGACCATGAGTATCGGCAGTTCTTCTCTCCGTCATGGCCTAGACGTGTCGGGACGAGCCTGGCCATGACGGCATGGAACGAAGGGCCACATTCCACGGTCAGCGCATTTTCCCCACCTTCGATTTCGCCTCGCGCCGTTGTGGATCAAGTTCCTCTTGCCAATTTTGCGCGTTTCCATCGGACCAGCGCCTTGCGGCGCGCCCGCCTCGACCCACACGCCCAAATCCGCCACTATGACCCCTTCATGACAGTCGCGGCTCCCCTCACGACGGGCGTCCTGGCCGCGGTTCTCGGCGCGGCGCTGCTGCACGCGATATGGAATTCGCTGGTCAAGAGCGCCGACGACAAATTCCTTTCGTCGGCGCTGGTCGCGCTCTGGTGCGGCGTGGCGGCTTTCGCTTCGGCGCTCGTTCTGCCCTGGCCCGCGCGGGCGGCGGCGCCGTTCATCGCCGCCTCGGCGCTGATCCATATCGTCTATTTCCTGCTGGTCGGGCGGCTCTATCGCACCGCCGACCTCTCGGTCGCCTATCCGATCATGCGCGGCCTTGCGCCGCTGATCGCCGCAGTGATCGCGCTTGCGTTCCTCGGAGAGGCGCCGGGACCGGTCGCCTCGCTCGGCGTCGCCATCCTGGTCGGCGGCGTGACGCTGATGGGCGCAAGCGGGCTTCAGCACGGGCGGATCGACGCAGCGACGATCGTGATCGCGCTCGCCAATTCCCTCGTCATCGCGGTCTATTCGGTGATCGACGGCGAAGGCGCCCGGCTTTCGGGGCCGACCGCCTTCTCGGCCTTCGCCTATAATTCCTGGGCGGACGCGCTGACGGCGATCGCGTTTGCGCCGATCGTGATCGTCATGCGCGGGCGCGCGGCCCCGGTCGCGTTCGTCCGCGACTGGCGGCGCGGGCTCGCCGGCGGGCTCGCGGCCTTCGTCGGCTACGCCGTGGTGATCTGGGCGATGACCCAGGCCCCGATCGCCGCCGTCGCCGCCCTGCGCGAGACCTCGGTCGTGTTCGCCGCGCTGATCGGGTCGTGCTGCTCGGAGAACCATTCAAGCCGCAGCGCGCCGTCGCGGCGCTGGTCATTCTGGCCGGCGTGGTCGCGCTGAGGCTCGGATGACAAAGGCGCGCCAGGCCGCCTTTGGACAAGATGGGCGCGCCAGAATATTGCGCGCTAGTCTCTTCCGTAAATCGGCAAAATGTGCTAACCTCATCCTGTGAAACCGTACCGCGTCAAAGTGTTTTCAATCCTTCGAAGGTCGAAAAAGAAAGTCACCGCGCTGGAAAAACACTTTACGCTAAAATCCGGTATAACCCATTGAAAAGGCCGGATTCGTGCCGATAAAACAGGGTTAAGATAGTATCGTGGACATACGCCGGACTGTCCCGGAAGCGCCCTGCATGCGTCGCGGGGGCCGTACACCAAATACCAACTGTGCTTGAAGATTGACTGAGGGGCGGGAGGCGGCCCTCCCTCAAGGCCGGCATTGCCGGCTCAGATCGACCTCGCCGCTCGGGCACACCGGATCGAGCACCGGCGCATAGGGATCGGTGACGCGATAGAGCTCGTAAGTCTCGACCGGCGCCCTGTCCGGCCCCGCTCGATCACCCCCGCCGGCTCGACGCTGCGGTAGCGCATCTTGAGAATGAGGTCGAAGCGCCGCCCCGCTTCCCCGAGCGCGAGCCCGGGCTCGGCGAACAGGGATTCCGGCGGCGCCGGCTCGAAGATCCAGCGGATGCGCTGCTCCGGCTGGACGACCGTGATTGCGGGATCGCCGTAAGCTGTCATCAGCGAAGTGAGGGCGTAGCCCTGGGTCAGGACATAGGCCGCCTTTTCGGCCCGCGCCCGCGAATCGAGGGCGTGGGCGAGGTCGCGATAGCCTTCGAGCCGCGCCGTCGGATCGGCGCCGCCGAGAGGCAATAGGCCGGTCGTCGCTTGCAGGAAACCGAGCCCCATGACGGCGAAGCCGAGCGGCGCGGCCCAGAGGGCGCCCTTGGCGACCGCGCCCTTAAGGCCGGACGCGCCTTTGCGCCGCGCCTCCGCGACCCAGTCTGCCGCGAGGATGGCGCAGGCGGGAAAGAGCGGCGCGAGCCAGTTGCCCTGCACCCGGTCGTGCAGCGCATGGAGGAGAAAATAGAGCGCCGCCGGCGCGATCGTACTGGCGAGGATGCGCCGCGCCTCGTCCCGTGAGCCGGGCGCGGCCGGCGCTCGCCAGGGGATCGCTGCGACCGCAGCTGCAAACGCGGCGAAGACCAGCGGGTTCATGAGGCCGATCTGCGCGGCGAGGAACTCGAGAACGAAAAACGGCTCGAAGCCGTGCGGCGGCGCGCGTCCGAGCTGTTTCATGAACGTCGCCCAGCCATGCTCGGCGTTCCAGGCGACGAAGGGCGCGAAGACCGCCGCCGCGATCAAGAGCGCGCCGGCGGCGGCGGGCGATAGAAGCCAGCGTCTCAGCGACGGTGTCGTCACGAAAGCGAGCGCGACGCCGGCGGCGAAAAATGCGGCGGTGAACTTCGATTGCAGCGCGAGCCCGAGCGTAAGGCCGATCGCGATGAGCCAGCGCGCCCTGCCGGTCCGCCAGAGCTCGGTGAGCGCCGCAAGGCCCAGCGTCCAGAACACGACGAGCGGCGCGTCGGGCGTCACAAACACGGCGCCCCCGAGGACCAGCGGCATCGCGATCCACATCAGCGCGGCGAGCGCGGCCGTCTCCGCCGAACGGAACAGCCGCCAGGCGATGAGCGCGATGAGGGCGGGCAGCGCGCCGACGAGGATGAGGGACAGCGCTCTGACGCCGAGCTCGGAACCGCCGAAGAGCGTCGTCGAGGCGCGGATCAGAAGCGCGACTATCGGCGGATGGTCGAGATAGCCGAAGGCGAGCCCGCGCGACCAGAGCGCGTAATAGGCTTCGTCGAAGGAGAGTTCGAGCCGCCGGGCGGCGAAGGTCTGAAGAGCGAAAAGCGCGATCGAACCGCCGATCGCCCATGCAGCGAGGCGGCCTGCCCGTCGCTCCGCTCGAGTCCCGGCGCCGTCGACTATGGAAGCGCCCCTCAAGTCGTCGCCTTCGCTCCTGTTTGGCGCCTCTCGCCCGAGGCTCCAGTGGCACGGCGCCGCGCGAGGGTCAATCCGGGCGACGGCCCACAAGATTTGAACAGATTTCGTGGCTGGGCGCTCGATTCACGAGAGGGTGTGGCGCCATGCACACAGATGCGCGTGCGGCGCCGTCGTATATGTCGGAAAGGAGGCTCGCGATGGCGGCGCGGTTTGGTCCGAGGACCATGTTTTTCGGCGCAAGCGGATCCCGTCCGGCGGTCGAGCGGGACGAGGCGGCGGACGCTTCACGCTTCTTTTCCCGCATCGCCTATGCCGTTCTGGGCCTTGGCGCGCCGGTCGGCGTCGTCATCCATCCGCTCGCCCTCTTCGTCATCTTCCCGATCGGGGTCGCGCTGATCCTCATGGCGGCGACGCTCGACGCCAAGCCCGGCTTTCTCGACCGGACTCTCGGGGCGTTCCGTATTCCGGCGTTCGTCGCGCTGATCGCGGGACTCGCCTGGGCGATCCTCTCGGTTCTCTGGACGCCCTATCCGGTTTCGGCGGCCCAGCATGCGCTCAAGCTCGGAATGCTGATCGGGGCCACTCTGCTTGCAGTGGCGGCCCCGCGGGAGAACGCCCGTGCGACCGACCTCTACCTCTTCCCGATCGGCGTCGTCCTTGGCATGGCGACGATGGCGGCGGTCGGTCTGTCGCATATTCTGACCGGCAGGGCGGACGAGGCCGGCCTCGCCTCTGGGGCAGTCGCCCTTGCGGTTCTCCTGTTCCCTGCGCTTGGCGGGCTCACCGCGCGCGGGCGCAACGGCCATGCGCGGCTCCTTCTGATTCTCGCCCTGGTTTTCGCCTATATCGACGGTTTCGCGCCGCTAACGGTGGCCTTGTTCGCCGGTTATCTCGCTCTTTCGTTCGCAATCTCGGACCTAGGTCGGACGACCCGCGAACTCGCTTGGGCCGCGGCCGCCATCGTCCTCCTCAGCCCTTTGATCCCCGCATTCGCGCCGACGATTTCCGCCTGGATCTTTCACGAGAAGCTAGCGAATCTGCCGGCGCCCTACGCGCCGCTGTCGGTCGCGGCGGACATTTTCACCCACCACAAACTGAGGCTCATCACCGGCCACGGTTTCGAGACGGTGAGCCGCGGCGTGCGCGCCATGATTCTTCCTCCGCAGACCCCGAACGCGCTCGCCTTCACCGTCTGGTACGAGCTCGGCGTTATCGGCGCGCTCATCGCTGCGATCGGGATCTGGTTCGCCTTCCGCGACCTTGACAAGACCCCGCAACGCCTTTCCCCCTATATGGCCGCCGGGCTGACCGCGGTCGTCGCGCTCGCCTTCCTCGACGTCGATTTCAACGACATGACCGCGCCGACGCTGATCGCCGTGGCGGTGATTTCGACCGACGTGGCGGCGCGCAGCCAGTACCGCACCACTCGGCCCTCGGCTGCGAAGTCTCGCCAATCTCTAGCGCCTCGCGCCCAAGCCGCCCCCTAGCGTGAGCGGGAGCACCCGGCTATGCCGGGTGGCAGTAGCAGTTCGACGTTTCCTGCAGTCCATCAGCGAAGTTCCGACGCGGCAGCCACTCACACGAAGGAACTCCGCCGATGGACGAGTACGAGAGCCTGAAGCCACACGACTTGGGACTGCAAATATCATGTCGTCTTCATCCCGAAATGTCGCCGCAAGACGTTGTATCAGGAGCTGCGTCGGCATCTGGGCGAAGTGTTCCGCAGGCTTGCGCTTCAAAAGGAATCGAAGGTCGAAGAGAGGCATTGATGCCCGATCACGTGCACATGCTGCCGTCGATCCGCGAAATACGCGGTGTCGCAGGTCGTGGGTTTCATCAAGGGCAAGAGCGCGATCCACATGGCCCGGGTTCATGGAGAGCGCAAACGCGACTTCGTGGGCAGCATTTCTGGCCCGGGGATTCTTCGTCAACACGGTGGGACGCGACGAAGAAGCCATCCGCGCCTACATCCGCAATCAAGAGAAGGAAGATCAGAGACTGGAGCAGATCGAATCTCTGGCGCTGACAGGCCGCCTTTGGGCGGCTCCGAATTCGAGGGGCCGCGTCAGCGACCCCTTCTGCCGCTTCGAGCGGCTCCGATCCTAAAGCCCCCGGCTTTGCCGGGGACTGCACACGCGAATCGGCCCGACGGCGACCTGTTTACCAGGGGCCGGCCGCCGGTAGAGCGCGAGCGTCGCTATGAGGCCGCAAAAGCCGGCAAAGCTCATCCAGTAGCCGGGCGAGGCCTTGTCGCCGGTGTGTTCGATGAGCCAAGTCGAGATCGCGAGCGACGAACCGCCGAGCGTCGTGGCGAGGCTGTAGGCAAGCGAAAAACCGGCGGTGCGCACGGAGGCGGGGATGAGTTCGGTCAGGGCCACGACCATCGCGCCATTATACCAAGCATAGATCAGCGAGAGCCACAGTTCAACGGTGAGCATTCGGCCGAAGCTTGGCCCGCTGACGAGCCAGGCAAGCGCCGGATAGGCGGTCAAGAGCGCGAGCGCGGAGAAGACGATTAGAATAGGCTTCCGGCCGATCCGATCGGAAAGCGCCCCCGAGACCGGCAGCCAAATGAAGTTGGAGGCGGCGATCGCCATGGTCACCAGCAGGGCGTCTGACTCGCTGAGCTTGAGGACGCTGCGGCCGAAGGTCGGCGTATAGACGGTGATCAGGTAGAACGAGATCGTCGTCATCACCACCATCGCCACGCCGCCGAGCACCAGCACCCAGCTGGCGGCGAGCGTCTCGTAGATCTGAACCGTGGTCGGATGGACTTTTCGTGCGGCGAATTCCTTCGTCTCCTCGAGCGACCGGCGGATCCAATAGAGGAATGGCACGATTGCGCAGCCAACAAAGAATGGGATGCGCCAACCCCAGTCGGCTGCGGCCTCCGGCGCCATGAGATTGGCGATGGCGAAGCCGAGCAGGGCCGCGAACACGACCGCCACCTGTTGGCTCGCCGACTGCCAGCTCACGTAGAAGCCCTTGGCGCCGGGCGTGGCCATCTCCGAGAGATAGACCGAGACGCCGCCGAGTTCGACGCCGGCGGAAAAGCCCTGCAGCAGCCGCCCGAGAACGACGAGCAGCGGCGCGAACACGCCGATTGTCGCGTAGCCAGGCACGAAGGCGATCAGAACCGTGCCGCAGGCCATGATCGACAGTGTGACGATGAGGCCTTTGCGCCGCCCCATCCGGTCGACATAGGGACCGAGAACCAGCGCGCCGATCGGGCGCATGGCGAAGCCAGCGGCGAAGCTCAGGAATGTCAGCATCAGTGATGCGTAGGGGTCGTCGTTCGGAAAGAAGGTGTGCGCGATTTGTCGGGCGTAGATGCCGAACAGGAAGAAATCGTACATCTCGAGGAAGTTGCCGCTGGTGACGCGGAGCACCGTCTTGAGCTTGTCGAAGCCCGTCTCGTCCATAGCGGCCTCCCTCGGCCTCCCGTCCCTGCGCCTCAACGCGGCGGGCCTGCGCATGCCTCCCAGAGGGTCACGATGCTACGCGCGTCGCCGCGGCCGGCGCAACCGGCTGGCTCACGACACCCAGCGGGCCGCGGCCCGGCCCGCTGCGGCGCCGGTCGCAAAGCAGGCCTGCAGCAGATAGCCGCCGGTTGGCGCCTCCCAGTCGATCATCTCACCGGCGACAAAGACGCCAGGGCGCTTCCTCAACATGAAATCTGCGTCGATTTCGCTCCATGCGATGCCGCCCGCGGTCGAGATTGCGCGCGCGATCGGCGCGGGCGTGATGAGCCTTAGCTCGCAGCGCTTGATGCAGCGACTCAGCGCTTCGGCCCCCTCGGGCAGCGGCCCCGAATCGCGCAGGAGCGCGACGGCGACCGGAGGAAGCCCGGCGGCCTTTCGCAGATAGGTCGAGACGGACTGCCCGGGCTTGCGTATGAGCCGCGCCGCGAGAGCGGCTTCGCTGACGTCCGGCTTGAAGTCGATCGTCAGCGTCGCAAAGCGTTCGGCCGCGATCGCCTCGCGTAAGGCTGCCGACAGCGCATAGACCGCGCCGCCCTCGATCCCCTCGGTTGTCACGACCGCTTCGCCGCGCACCCGCGCGCCGCCGTACATGAGCGCGATGCCTTTCAGCGGCGCGCCGGCAAAGACCTCGCGGATCCTCGGCGACAAGCGGGCGACAAAGCCGCAATTGGCGGGCCTCAAGGGCGCGACCTCGATTCCCGCAGCGCGGAAGGCCTGGACCCAGCCGCCGTCGGCGCCGAGTTTCGGCCACGAGGCGCCGCCGAGGGCGAACACCGCCGCGCCCGCACTGACGCGTTCCTCGCCCTCGGGACGCGCGAAGCGGAGTGCGCCGTCCTCGTCGAAGCCGACGAAGCGGGATCGTGGCCGGAGCGCGACATCGAGGTCGCCGAGCCGCCGGAGCCAGGCGCGCAGGTGCGGCGTCGCCTTGAAGCTCTTGGGGAAGACGTGTCCGCTCGTGCCGACGAAGGTCTCTTCTCCGAGCTCCGCCGACCAGTCGCGCAAGGTCCGAGGCGGGAAGGCTTGGATCGCCGGACGCAGGCGCTCGGCCGCCGCGCCATAGCGCGTCATGAACGTCTCGATCGCCTCGTCGTGGGTCAGGTTGAGGCCGCCGCGCCCGGCGAGCAGGAACTTGCGCGCCGGACTCGGGCTTGCGTCATGGACGACGACGCGCCGCCCCGCGCGCGCAATCGTCTCGGCCGCCATCAGCCCGGCAGGACCGGCGCCGACCACGACACAAAGCGCGGCTTTGAGCGAGCGGCTGTCGTCTTCCATTGGACCAGAGCTCCGCCTTTCAAAGATCGAGGCCGGCTCATATCATGGCGGATCACCCGAACCAGAGGTCGAGAGGCCCATGGCCGACGCCGCCGACTTTCGCAGGATCGCGCTCTCGTTCGACGGCGCGGCCGAATACTCGCATTTCGACCGTCGCGCGTTCAAGGCGCGCGTCACCTTCGCGACGCTCGCGCCGAACGAACTGACCGCGAACATCAAATTCGCTCCCGATGAGCAGGCGCTCAAATGCGCCGTCGCGCCCGACGCCTTCGCGGCCCTCGATAACGCCTGGGGCCGGCGGGGCTGGACGCGTGCGACCCTCGCCACGCTGAGCGAGGTCGAGCTGCGCGCGGCGCTTGAGATGGCTTGGCGCCATGGCGCGGCGAAAGCGAAGAGGCGAAGCCGCTCGCCGTAGTGTGATGGGCGTCACGGCGGCGCGCGGGATTCGCGTGTAACTGTGCGGCGCGAGCGACACCAAAGGGAGGACCAAAATGGCCGTGAAGTTGAAGTCAAAGGAAAAGGCCCACAAGACAGACAAGAGCACGCGTCCCATCCATCCCGACGCCGGACCGACGTCCGTGCTCACTCTTCGAAGGCCTTCCGCTCATGGGGGCTACGGCTGGATGCGTGACCTCCCCGACGCGCGTGACTATCTGTACGCGGCGCCGCTTGACAAGTTCGCGAAGGGTCTGCCCGCGAAAGTGGATCTGCGTCCGCGATGCCCACCCGTATACGATCAGGGTCAATTGGGGAGTTGCACCGCCAACGGCATCGCGGCGGCAATCGAATTCGATCAGCGCAAGCAAGGCAACAAAGAGTTCGTGCCTTCGCGCCTCTTCATCTACTACAACGAGCGTGTCATTGAAGGCACAGTCAGCCAGGATTCCGGCGCGCAAATTCGAGACGGCGTAAAGGTCGTGGCCAAGCTTGGCGCTCCGCCCGAGACTGACTGGCCATACAACATTGCGAAATTCGCGCAGAAGCCGCCTGCGCAGGCCTACACCGACGCGCTGCAGGATCTCGCAACGTCCTACACCCGAGTGACCCAAAATCTCGCCCAGATGCAGGGGTGTTTGGCTGACGGCTATCCCTTCGTCTTCGGCTTCACAGTCTACCAGAGCTTTGAAAGCCAGACGGTGGCCAAAACGGGCATCGTTCCCATGCCGGCGCCGGGAGAGAGCGTTCTCGGCGGGCACTGCGTTGTCGCCGTAGGCTACAACAACCCGAGACGGCAATTCATCGTCCGGAATTCCTGGGGCACAGGTTGGGGACTTTCAGGATACTTCATGATGCCGTACGAATATCTGATCAGCACGAATCTCGCGAGCGACTTCTGGACCATCCGAAGTGTGACCGGGTAGACGTAGGGAGGGGGCCGCAAGTGCGGCAGAGACGGGGATCGCTTGCTTGCAGTTTGCTGCCCCCTCAGTCCCACGCACCCGCAAGCGCTTCGCTCGCCTCCCGCAGTGTCTTCGCCCCCGCGTCATCGCGCGCGGCCGGCGGGGGGGGTGTGCCGGTTCGCGCTTGATGAAATACTGTCCCGTCACGTTCGCGACCGCCGGTGACACGCTGTGACCGAGCCGAAGGGCCGCGCCTCGAGCGCGTTGAGCGTCGCCTCCGCCCGCTGTTCGTTGCGGGCGACGAGGACGACACGATCGCCCATGCTCGAGAGCACGAGAACCGCCGCCTCGCCGGTCGCGACCACGGTCCTGCCCTTCACGCGCGTTTCCGTTTGAAGCCAGCGCCTCTCTCGGCGATCGGGACCTGTTTTCGCGAAGCCTCGTTCCGCGCTAAACGTCTCTCTCTACGCAGGGAACCGATCGATGGCCAAGGACCAGCAAGGGTTGACGCTCGCCGGCTCTTCCGCATCCGCCGGGGCGTTCGACCGCGCGGTCGCCGACTACTACGCGCTCGGAGGCGACCCCGTCGGCGCCCTCAAGCAGGCGCTGGCTGGCGACCCTGAATTCGCGCTCGCTGGCGTCGCCATCGCCGGCCTCTTCATGATCGGCGGGTTTCGCGGCGATCACTCTGAGGTCGTCAACGGGCTTCATGCGGCGGAAGCTGCGATCGGCAAGGCCTCCCGGCGCGAAAAGCTCCATCTCGCCGCGGTGAAGGCCTGGGCCGCGGGCCGGGCGACAGAGGCGACGCTCGCCTGGGAGGCGATCCTCACCGACTGGCCGACCGACGCGCTGGCGCTGCGCCTCGGGCAGGACGCCTATTTCTTTCTCGGCCAGTCGCTCGCTATGCGCGATTCGGTCGCTCGAGTCCTGCCGGCGTGGGACCGCGACAATCCGCTGACAGGCTTCGTTCTCGGCGCCTACGCCTTCGGGCTGGAGGAGTCGGGCGAGCTCGAGCACGCGGAAGATGTCGGGCGCGAGGCGCTGGCCGACAACCCTTGCGACGCCTGGGCGAACTCATGCGCTGGCCCATGTGATGGAGACGGCGAATCGCCAGGACGAAGGCATCGCCTTTCTCAAGGAAACGCGGCCTAACTGGAGTCCGGCGCATTTCATGGCGGGCCACAATGGCTGGCATCTCGCAGTCTATCTGATCGAACAGGCACGCTTCGGCGAGGTCCTCGCCGACTTCGACCGCTTCGCGATGCCCAAGCTCGCGGACGACGCGACGCTCGACCGGGTCGACGCCGCCTCCCTCCTCTGGCGCCTCGAACTCGCAGGCGTCGACGTCGGAGACCGGTGGGGACGGGTGGCGCGAGCTTGGATGGCGCATATCGACGATCACGTTCTCGCCTTCAACGACCTGCATTGCGCCGTCGCCGCGGCGCGCTCTCCGGACCCCGACGACGTCAAGCGAGTGCGCCGCTCGCTGGACGATGAAGCGCGGCGCGAAAACGGTCACAACGGGCGCGTAATGGCCGAGGTCGGCCGCCCGCTGATCGAGGGCGCTCTCGCCTTCGCCGACGGCGACTATCGGGGCGCTGTCGAGGCGATTGTGCCCGTCCGCTATGGGGCGTTCCGCATCGGCGGCAGCCACGCCCAGCGGGACATCGTCAACCAGACCCTAATTGCGGCTGCCGAGCGATCGGGACAATGGAGCCTCGCCCGCGCGCTGCTCGCCGAAAGATTCGCGCTCCGGCCGACGGCGCCGACGAGGGCGGCCTACGAAAGGGCGCGCGCACGCGCCGCGGCTGCGCCGAGATCAGACGACTGACCCTCGGCTGGACAGGCCGAGCTCGCGGGTCTCCACCGTGCGTGAGGGCTAAGGCTCGCCGCCTTTTGATTTTAGGCCCGGATCGCAGCAATCACTGCGTCAGTTACGGCGCGCGTCGTCGCCCCGCCGCCGAGGTCAGGCGTGTGCAGGGAGGCGTCCGCGGCGACGCGCTCAATCGCCCGCATCAGCCGATCCGCAGCGGATTTTTCTCCGAGGTGTTCGAGCATCATGCAACCGGTCCAGAACGCGCCGATCGGATTGGCGATTCCCTTGCCGGCGATATCGAAGGCCGAGCCGTGGATTGGCTCGAACATAGAAGGGAACTGGCGGTCGGGGTTGAGATTGGCGGTCGGCGCGATCCCGAGCGAGCCGGCCAGCGCTGCGGCGAGATCAGATAGAATGTCCGCATGCAGGTTCGAAGCGACGATCGTATCGAGGCTCGCCGGTCTCAATGTCATCCGCATCGTCATGGCGTCGACGAGCATCCTGTCCCAGGTCACGTCGGCGAATTCGCGCGCGACCTCGGCGCCGATCTCGTCCCACATCACCATGGCGTGACGCTGCGCGTTCGACTTGGTCACCATGGTCAGGAGCTTGCGCGGTCGTGAGCGCGCCAGCTTGAAGGCGAAGCGGAAGATTCGTTCGACACCGGCGCGGGTCATGATCGTGACGTCGGTTGCGACTTCCGCCGGCAGGCCTTGATGCACGCGTCCGCCGGCGCCCGCATACTCGCCCTCCGAATTCTCGCGCACGATCACCCAGTCAAGCTCCGGGCCGCTCACGGCGCGCAAAGGGCTTGCGATCCCGGGAAGCACGCGCGCTGGACGGACGTTGGCGTATTGGTCGAACGGCTGGCAGATCGCGAGGCGCAGGCCCCAGAGGCTGACGTGATCGGGCACGTCCGGCGAGCCGACTGCGCCGAAATAGATCGCGTCATGGCTCCTGATCTGCTCAAGGCCGTCGCGCGGCATCATCAGGCCGGTGGCGCGATAATGCTCGGATCCCCAATCGAAACGATCGAAGGCCCATGCGAACCCGCCCTCGCGTTCGGCGACCGCCTCGAGGACTTCGAGGCCGGCGGGAATGACCTCCTTGCCGATCCCGTCGCCGGGAATGACCGCGACCCGATAACGCCGCATGGGATGGGCTCCAGAGCGCGCGCGAGCGCGTCACCCACTATCTCATGATTCGGCGGCGACCGGCGGGGAGAGAGCTTCAGCGCGCCGCAGCGGCGAGCCCACTGGGACTGAACGGACCGCCGCCGACCGAATTTTCGCAACCAAACAGCGCTGGCGCGCGTTAACGCTACTGGAGGTCCCGCCTTCGTGGATTTTGATCAAGCCCTTCAGGAGCTTTTCTCATGAGCGTCCTTCTCATCGTCATTCTCCTGGTCCTGATTTTCGGCGGCGGCGGCGGCTACTATGCGCATGGCCGATACGGGACTGCGGGCCTTGGCGGCGTGCTCGGGCTTGTCCTGGTCATCCTTCTGGTGATCTGGCTCGTCGGCGGCGTCGGCTACGGCCCGCACGCCTGACGCTCGGGGCGAGTCGGCCCGGAGTCAGCTGTTCACGAGCGCGAGTCGCCGGTCCGGGTCAGCCACCGCGCGCTGTCGCGGATCGTTCGATCGGGCGCTGGCATCGGCGCAGGGCCCTTGTCATGGATCGGTGCGACCTTGCGCGTCGGCGGCCGCGCCCCGGCATAGGGGCGGTGGACGAGCCGCTCGCTCGACTTGGCCCTCCGACGAGCGATAGTGTTTCGACGACAGCCGATGAGGAATGCAGTCGATGTCGCCGCCGGCGCCCCGGAGCCCTCACCACGTCGTCGTGATCGGCGCAGGATTCGGCGGGCTCGAAACCGTTCATCGGCTCGCCGGCGCGCCGGTCCGCATGACATTGGTCGACCGCCGCAATCATCACCTGTTTCAGCCGCTGCTCTATCAGGTCGCGACCGCTTCGCTGGCGCCGTCAGAGATCGCCTGGCCGATCCGGCATCTGTTGCGCAAACGCCGGGACGTCACGACATTGCTCGCCTCCGTCGAGGCCGTCGACCAAGCGGCGCGCCGCATCCGGCTCGATGACGGTTCGAGCCTGACCTACGACACCCTCGTCCTGGCGACCGGGGCGCGGCACGCCTATTTCGGCCATGACGACTGGGAGCCCTTCGCGCCGGGCCTGAAAACGCTGGAGGACGCGACAGCCGTCAGGGGCCGCATTCTCCTCGCCTTCGAGCAGGCGGAGCGCGAGCCCGACAAGCGGAAACAGATGGCTCTCATGACCTTTGTCATTGTCGGCGCCGGCCCCACCGGCGTCGAGCTCGCCGGAACGATTGCAGAGCTCGCGCGCGCCACTTTGCCCGCCGACTTCCGCAGTATCGACACACGAAAGGCGCGGATCGTGCTGATCGAGGCGGGCCCGCGTGCGCTGCCCGCCTTCAGGGAGGATCTGTCAGCCTATGCGAAGCGTTCGCTCGAGCGGCTCGGCGTCGAGGTCGAACTCGGGCAGGCGGTGACCGGATGCACGGCCGAGGGCGTTGTCTATGGCGGCAAGACCCTGGCCGCCGCGACGGTCATATGGGCCGCCGGCGTGCAGGCCTCGCCCGCCGCGCAATGGCTCGGCGCGCCGGCCGACCGGGTCGGGCGACTGAAGGTCGAGCCGGACCTCACCGTCCCGGGGCGGCCGGAGATCTTCGCCATCGGCGACGCGGCGATCGTCGCCCGCCCGGACGGGCGGCCGGTCCCGGGCATCGCGCCAGCCGCCAAGCAGGAGGGCGCCTATGTCGCGAAGGTGATCCGGGCGAGGCTTGCCGGCCAGGCCCCGCCGTCAGCCTTTCGCTACAAGCACGCCGGCGACCTGGCGACGATCGGCAAGCGGCGCGCCGTCATCGACTTCGGCTGGATCCGGCTGCGCGGGGCGCTGGCGTGGTGGCTATGGGGCTTCGCCCATATCTATTTCCTGATCGGCGTCCGCAACCGGCTCAGCGTCGCGCTCAACTGGCTGTGGATCTACTCGCGCGACCAGCGCAGCGCGCGGCTGATCACGCGGGACGCAGCGGCCAAAGACCGGGGGTAGGAATTGCCCGTCCACGACCGCCCGCAGACCATTCTCCCTGTTACTCCCTGCTAACAGGGAGAATAGCCGGGGCGCAGCCCCTCGAGCGATTGGGTAATCCAAGGCGCTTCATGGGCTTGCGGGCAATTGCTCATGTGTCAAATTAAGACGGAACAGGGAGAATATTCTCCCTGTTAAGCCCGATAACAGGAAGAAAGCGAGAGCGAAAGAACCGGGCGCGGCGTCCCGCGCGCGAGCGCGATCGGTAAGAATTTCTAAACTCTCCCGAAGGCGGCCGAGGGCGTCCCACAAACGGCGGGTGGGCTCACCGATCGGCGGTGTCGAGCGTGATCGAGGGCCCGTAAACGCGCGAGACGCAGGTGCACAGCTTCCCGTTCGCCGCCTTTTCGGCTTCGCTGAAGAACACGTCGCGGTGGTCGATCTCGCCGTCGACCTCGAGGATCGGCAGGGCGCAGAGCCCGCATTCGCCGCGCCGGCAATCATAGATCATGTCGACGCCGGCGCCCTCGAGCGCCTCCAGCAGGCTCTCGTTGGCCCCGACGGCGATGGCTTTGCCGAGACGCGGAATTCGAACCGTGAAGGGAACCGACGGGCGCCGGCCGCTGCTGCCGAATGTCTCGAAGCGCAGCTTGTCGACCGGCCGCCCGCTCGCCGCCCACGCGCGTTTGGCGTCCTCGAGCATTCCGATCGGCCCGCAGACATAGAACTCGCCCTGAGGATCGAGTTTTGCGATTTCGGCGGCGATATCGACGCGGGCGCTGTCCTCGCTGACGATGAGCCGCAGGCGGTCGCCGATATCTTGCGCCAGTTCGTCGGCGAGCGCGGCGTCGCGGCGCTGCCGACAGGCGTAGAGCATCCGGAACCGGGCGCCGGCTCGCGCGAGCGCCAGCGCATGGGTGAACATGGGCGTGATGCCGATTCCGCCGGCGAGCAGGAGATATTCAGGTCGGCCGCGGCTCAACTCGAAATGATTGGCGGGCGCGGACACCGCGAGGCGCGCTCCCGGCGCCAATGTCCACATATAGGCCGAGCCGCCGCGCAAGTCCTTCAGCCGCTTGACCGCGATGCGATAGACGCCATCGGCGCAGGGGCCGACGATCGAATAGGAGCGGACGTCGGGACGATCCCCGATCAGAACGCCGACATTGACATGGCTGCCGGGCGACGGTGGAACGAAACCGCTGGCGGGCGCGATTTCGATCGAACGGATATCGGGGCTCAGGTCGCGGATCGCGCGCACCACCCCTTCGCCCCATTCGATCCGCTCGGCCACTGGACTATTCAGCCGCCTGCGCCGGACCCGACGCGCCGCGCTCGCTGGTGAGCATGCGGTCGATCATGCGGCGCGCCCACAAGGCGCCCGCGTCGATGTTGAGATTGTAGAAGGGCTGGCGGGGATTCCTGTCGATCGCGCGCTGCTGCGCCTCGAGCACGACATGGTCCTGGTCGTAGACGCCCTTGCCGTCATTGACGTGTGCACGCTGGAGATTGCGCGTGAGCTCCTCATCGTCGGTCCGGAAAGTGCGAACGAAATTCCAGAAATAGTGGCAGCTTGTCTCCGTCTCGGGCGCGATCGCTGCGAGAAAAGCGCCGTTCACGCCCTGCGAAAGGTCGCCCCGCGGGGCGCCGCTTCCCGCCGGCGCGACGCCGACGTCGCCGACCACCACCGCCGGCGCCTGGAACGTCACGATCTGCCAGCGGTCGACCCTGCCCGGCTTGCCCAATTGCTTACCCCAGAACGGCGGCGGCTCGATGTCGATCATCCAGCGCGTCATCGTCGCGCTGCGGTCGCCGTGGGTGACGTCGAACGGGGTGTCGAGGATCGCATCGTGACCGATGCTGTCCGAATGCACGTAGGTTTCGTGGGTCAGGTCCATCAAATTGTCGACGACGAGGCGCCAGTCGCATTTGAGGCTGACGAACGTGCCGCCCTCGCCCTTCCACTCGACGCCGTCGTTCCAATGGAAATCCGGCATGAGCGCTGGATCGGCGAGCGCCGGATCGCCTGGCCACACCCAGACCAGACGATGTCTTTCCACGACTGGAAAAGCGCGGACGCAGGCGGATGGATTGATCGTCTTCTGCGCCGGCATGAACGTGCAACGGCCCGCGGAATTGAACACGAGACCGTGGTAGCCGCACATGACCTGGTCGCCGACCAGCCTGCCGAGCGATAGCGGCAGCAGCCGATGCCAGCAGGCGTCCTCGAGCGCAGCGACCGCGCCGTCGGCGCGACGGTAGAGAACGATGTCCTTTTCGCAGATCGTCCGGGCCATCAATGTCCGACCGACCTCGCTCCCCCAGACGGCGGGATACCAGGCGTTCAAGGGAAAAGGCTTGCCGATCGTCATCGCTACCTCCGCTGGCGTTTCCTAACCTGGAAGGCATCCTGCGGACCAAGATTGCTGCTTCCGTCGCGTCTTGGCAATTGCAATTCGGGATGAGGCGCCGACCCCTCTCCCGTCGGGCCACACATTCATACAAGCCATCGAGTTGAAGGCGGTCGGCAACTCTCTCCTTCTCCGCGAAGCGGGGAAGGTGCCGCGTAGCGGCGGATGGGGTATGGAAAGCAGCTCTGGGTCGATGCAGGTTCGCTGCTAATGTGGGCGCAATCCGACTTGCGTAGAAGCAGCGGGCCACACCCCATCCGGCGCTTCGCGCCACCTTCCCCCGCAAGGGGGGAAGGACCGCGCGGCCCAGCCCCTCTACTCCGCCGCGGCCCGCTTCGGCAGAACCCAGTTGGGGCGGACGAAGTGGCAGGTGTAGCCGTTCGGATAGCGCTCGAGATAATCCTGATGCTCGGGCTCGGCTTCCCAGAAGGGGCCGGCCGCGGCCACCTCGGTCGTCGCCTTGCCCGGCCACAGGCCCGAGGCGTCGACGTCGGCGATCGTGTCGAGCGCCACGCGCTTCTGTTCGTCATTGGTATAGAAGATCGCCGAGCGGTAGCTCGCGCCCCTGTCGTTGCCCTGGCGGTTGAGGGTCGAAGGGTCGTGGATCTGGAAGAAGAACTCCAGGAGCTTGCGGTAGCTGATTTTCGCCGGGTCGAAGACGATCTCGATCGCCTCGGCGTGATTGCCATGGTTGCGATAGGTCGCGTTGGGCACGTCGCCGCCGGTGTAGCCGACCCGCGTCGAGATGACGCCGGGCATGCGACGGATCAGGTCCTGCATGCCCCAAAAGCAACCGCCGGCTAGCACCGCGCGTTCAGTGGAACTTGGCATGAGACGGCTCCTTTTGTTGCAAGGCTAGTGAGGACAGCGACCGTTCGCTTCGATCTGGCGTTCGTTACATCCTCTTTCAAGGCGGCTGCCTCCCACCGCTCCAGATTGCAGGAACGGCGCAGCCTTCTGGAGCATCCTTCGAGACGCCGCGCTGCGCGCCTCCTCAAGATGAGGAGTCAGGCCGCCGCCGGCGACACCTCCGCCGCGATCCGCTCGCCAAGCTCCGCCTCGGCGACGGCCAGTTCATAGGCGGTCTGCAAGTTGAGCCAGAATCGCGCGCTGTTGCCGAAATAACGAGCCAGACGCATTGCGGTCTCGGGTGAGATGCCCCGCTTTCCATTCATGATGTCGGTGATACGGCCGGACGGCGTGCGCAACGCGAGCGCGAGGCCATTCGCCGACAGTTGTCGAGCCTCCAGCTCACGTCGAAGAACCCTGCCGGGGTGCACGGCTTTCATCGAATCGCTCCGTCAATGATAGTCGACAATCTCGACCTCCCATGCGTCGCCGTCCTCGAACCGAAAGCACAAGCGCCACGGTCCGTTGATCGTCATCGCCCATCGGCCTTTCCTTGCTCCGGTTAACTTGTGCAGACCAAGCGACTTCAACGGACTCAAGTCGCTCAGGGACGTTGCCGCGTTAAGCGACGCAAGCAATTCCTCAGCGAGACCGTTGTCCATGCCTGAAAACTTGCTCTTCCCGCCTTCGGCAAACCGTCGCGTTGCGCTGTTTGCCCAGCTTCTGATCATTTTGTGACGTACTACGCTAAGCGTAGTACGTCAAGAGAGGCGCGCGTATTTCACTTACTCCTCCTCCCTCTTCTCCCGCCCTTCGGCCTCGCCTCGCCGCCGCCCCAGTTGTGCGGCCCCATGTCCTCGTCGGTCGGCTTGCGCGGCCTGCGTCGAGGGCATGTTGGCGGCGCGGCCGAATGGGCGCTCGCCGGCGTAAGCGCCGGCCGTCGGCCTCGATGTCGGTCTGGCGCGCCAGCGGATCGTCGCCGACCGCGAGCGCGACCGCCTGCAGCCGCTTGATCTCGTCGCGCAAGCGCGCGGCCTCCTCGAATTCGAGATTGCCGGCCGCCTCCTTCATCCGCTTGTCGAGCTCGGCGATGGTCGCGTTGAGATTGTGGCCGATGGCGGCGCCGTCGGCGAGGCCGACGTCGACGGTGACGTGGTCGGCCTCGTAGACCGAGCCGAGAATGTCCTGGATGCCGCGCCGGATCGAGGCCGGGGTGATGCCGTTCGCCTCGTTATAGGCCGTCTGCTTCTCGCGCCTGCGGCGCGTCTCCTCCATCGCCCGCTCCATCGAGCCGGTGATCGCGTCGGCGTAGAGGATCACCTTGCCGTCGACGTTGCGCGCCGCGCGGCCGATCGTCTGCACCAGCGAGGTCTCGGAGCGCAAAAAGCCCTCCTTGTCGGCGTCGAGGATCGCCACCAGCGCGCATTCGGGAATGTCGAGGCCCTCGCGCAGCAGGTTGATGCCGACCAGCACGTCGAAGGCGCCGAGCCTGAGGTCGCGGATGATCTCGATGCGCTCGATCGTGTCGATGTCGGAATGCATGTAGCGCACGCGCACGCCGTTCTCGTGCAGATATTCGGTGAGGTCCTCGGCCATGCGCTTGGTCAGCGTGGTGACGAGCGTGCGATAGCCGCGCTTCGCCACCTCCTTCACCTCGGCGACGAGGTCGTCGACCTGGCTGCGCGCCGGGCGGATCTCGACCGGCGGATCGATGAGGCCGGTCGGGCGGATGACCTGCTCGACGAAGACGCCTCCGGTCTGCTCGAGCTCCCAATGGCCGGGCGTCGCCGAGACATGGACGGTCTGCGGCCGCATCGCCTCCCATTCCTCGAAGCGCAGCGGCCGGTTGTCCATGCAGGAGGGCAGGCGGAAGCCGTATTCGGCCAGCGTCGCCTTGCGCCGGTAGTCGCCGCGATACATGCCGCCGATCTGCGGGATCGTCACATGGCTCTCGTCGGCGAAGATCAGCGCATTGTCGGGCAGATATTCGAACAGGGTCGGCGGCGGCTCGCCGGGGCGCCGGCCGGTCAGGTAGCGCGAATAGTTCTCGATGCCGGCGCAGGAGCCGGTCGCCTCCAGCATTTCGAGATCGAACACGGTGCGCTGCTCGAGCCGTTGCGCCTCGAGCAGCCGCCCCTCGCGGTGCAGCTGGTCGAGCCGGATCTTCAGCTCCTGCTTGATCGCCTTGGTCGACTGCAGCAGCGTCGGGCGCGGCGTCACATAGTGCGAATTGGCGTAGATCTTTACGAATTCGAGGTCCTGCGTCTTCTGCGCCGGTGAGCGGGTCGAATTCGGCGATGGTCTCGATTGCGTCGCCGAAGAAGCCGATGCGCCAGGCGCGGTCCTCGTAGTGGGCCGGAAAAATCTCCATCGTGTCGCCGCGCACCCGGAACACGCCGCGGGTGAAATCGCCGAGCGAGCGCTTGTACTGCAGCGCGACGAGGTCGTTGATGAGCTGGCGCTGGTCGACCCGGTCGCCGAGCTTCAGCGAGAAGGTCATCGCGGTATAGGTCTCGACCGAGCCGATGCCGTAGATGCACGACACCGAGGCGACGATGATGACGTCGTCGCGCTCCAGCACCGCGCGGGTGGCGGCGTGGCGCATGCGGTCGATCTGCTCGTTGATGTCGGATTCCTTCTCGATATAGGTGTCGGTGCGCGGGACGTAGGCCTCCGGCTGGTAATAGTCGTAGTAGGAGACGAAATACTCGACCGAATTGTCGGGAAAGAAGCTCCTGAACTCGCCGTAGAGCTGCGCCGCCAGGGTCTTGTTGGGCGCGAGGATCAGCGCCGGGCGCTGGGTCGCCGCGATCACCTTGGCCATGGTGAAGGTTTTTCCGGAGCCGGTGACGCCGAGCAGCACCTGGTCGCGCTCGTGATCGCGCACGCCCTTGACCAGCTCCTCGATCGCCTGCGGCTGGTCGCCCTCCGGCTCGAATTCCGACACGACCCGGAACGGCCGCCCGCCCTCGGACTTGTCCGGCCGCGGCGGCCGATGCGGCGTCCACGGCGGCCGGTCGCGGATGTTGGGGTCGCCGAGCTCGAGCAGGGTTTTCAGCGACTCGATCGTCGCCGTCGCGCCGCTCAGGCCGCGCGGATGGCTCTCCGGCGCCGGGCTCTCGAATTTCGGCTGGGGCGCTTCGCCGAAGCCCTGCGGCTTCTGCTCGACCAGGGCCGGATTGAGCAGCTCAGCGAGGTGCTCGCCGAGCGGATGGACTTCGGGCCGCGAGGCTTTGCCGCGCGAGGCGCGAGCGGGTTTTTTTGGGGCGGGCATTCGGGGAATATGGGGCGAGTTCAGCGAAGGGAGGAAGGGTCGGAATGCGCTGTCAGGAATCGGGTTGAATTCGAGGCCCGCCAACGCGATGTTTCGTTTTCGACCAGCCGGAAGCGGCACGATGGGCCAAGCTGCACAGCGTTATCACGTCTTCGAAACAGCGATGGGCTTCTGCGCCATCGCCTGGAGCGATGCGGGGATCGTGCGCTTTCAGTTGCCGGTGAAAAGCGCCGAGGCCGCCGAACGGCTGATGCGCCGCCGCGCTCCTGCCGCAGAGCCGGGACGCGCCCCCGGAAGACGTTGCGGCCATCGTCGCCGCGGCGAAACGATACTTTGACGGCGAGGAAACGGACTTTTCGCACGTCCGGCTCGACCTCGACGGCGTGGATCCATTCTTCACGCAGATTTACACGGCCCTGCGCCGGGTCGGCTGGGGCCGCACGACCAGTTACGGCGCGCTGGCGAAGGAGGTCGGCGCCGGCCGCGAGGCGGCGCGGGACGTCGGCGAAGCG
>CAVZJZ010000005.1:0-34047 GCA_963775665.1 uncultured Alphaproteobacteria bacterium
TGAAGCCCTTCAGGGCGACCGCGTTGATCTTGACCCTGAGCCCCGCCTCGGCCGCGGCGTCGAGGCCCTTCAGCACCACCCCGAGATCGCCCCAGCGGGTCACGGCGCGGAACTTCGCCGGGTCGAGGCTGTCGAGCGAGACGTTGACCCTCCTGACGCCGCAATCCGCGAGTTCGCCGGCGAAGCGCGCGAGCTGCGAGCCGTTCGTCGTCAGCGTCACTTCGTCGAGCGCGCCGCTCGCGAGATGCCGCTTGAGGCCGCCGAACAGCGACATCACGTTCCGGCGCACCAGCGGCTCGCCGCCGGTGATCCGGATCTTGCGCGCGCCGAGGCCGATGAAGGCCGAGCACAGCCGGTCCAGCTCCTCGAGCGACAGAACGTCGCGCTTGGGCAGGAAATTCATGTCCTCCGACATGCAATAGAGGCAGCGATAGTCGCACCGGTCGGTCACCGAGACCCGCACATAGGCGATCTTGCGGCCGAACGGATCGATCAGCGGAGGCGATCGGGCGGATGCGCATTCATCCGCATCAACATAGGCGCAGGATGGCGCTAAAGAAAGGCGCCCGCCGCTGACGGAGGCGGGCGGGCGCCAGGTCTTCAGCGGGTGACGATGACCCGGGCGCCGACCTTGGCGCGGCTATAGAGATCGACCACGTCGTCGTTGGTCATGCGGATGCAGCCGGACGACACCGCCTGCCCGATCGTGTCGGGCTCGTTCGAGCCGTGAATGCGGTAGAGCGTGCCGGCGATATACATCGCACGCGCGCCGAGCGGATTGTCGATGCCGCCTTCCATATGACGCGGAAGGTCAGGACGGCGCCTGAGCATCTGCGCCGGCGGCGTCCAGTCGGGCCACTCGCGCTTATAGGCGATATGGCTGGCGCCCGCCCAGGTGAAGCCGGGGCGTCCGACGCCGACCCCATAGCGGAGCGCCTGATGGTCCGGCAGGACGTAATAGAGCCGGCGCTCGCCGGTGCGCACGATGATCGTTCCGGGCGCTTCGTTGCCGTAGAACGAAACCGTTTCGCGCGGAATGGCTGACGCGACCGGCTGCAGCTGCGAATCGAGAGCGTTGGCGAACACAGGCGCCGTGCCGGCGCTTAAGGCAAGCCCCGCCAGGACGGCGGCGCTGAATAGGATGCGGCGCATGGATTCCCTCTTGAAGTCAGTCCCCGAACACATGAAGAACGCCGGGCGCGGAGGCTCTATTCCCGCCGCGCCGCCCTGCGTCCGTTCCCCGATTATGGCGAAGGGAAGGCGGCCGCGCAACGTTTCCGGGTCCGATTCGGCCAGAATCCGTCTTTTGAGTTAAATTGCAGCAAACGTGCGGCAAGAGAAACGTCCGCGGCGCGAGCGGCACTTCCTCGCACGGGCGCGCCGGTCAGAGACGGCGGCCGGATCGTCGAACACGTGAATGTCCTCGGCCGGCGCCGAGAAGGTTGCGGCCGCGCCCGGGCGAGGGGGTGTCGCGGCCCCGGATTTCGGCGATCATCAGCTTGTCGTCGGCGCGCCGAACATGGGCGTAGGACGATTCGCCGAGCCGCTCGACCAGCTCGACCATCCCGGTCACGGTGAAGCCGCCCTGCAGCGCCGGAGCCGAGATGTTCGGGCCGGACGCCGAGGGTCAGCTTGGCGCCCGGGGTCAGCCCGGCCGCGGGCAGCTTGACGGGGCCGATCGCGTCGCCTTTGACCCGCGCCCGCCCGCCCTCGACTGCCTCGACGACGGCCGGAAAGAAATTCATCGCCGGCGAGCCGATGAAGCCGGCGACGAAGAGGTTGGCGGGCGTGTAGTAGAGTTCGAGCGGCTTGCCGACCTGCGCGATCCGGCCCTGGTTCATCACCACGATGCGGTCGGCGAGCGTCATCGCCTCGATCTGGTCGTGCGTCACATAGACCATCGTCGCGGTCGAGCAGCCGGTGCAGGCGCGCGATCTCGACTCGGGTCGAGACGCGCAGCGCCGCGTCGAGATTCGACAGCGGCTCGTCGAACAGGAACACGTCGGGCTCGCGCACGATCGCGCGGCCGATCGCGACCCGCTGGCGCTGGCCGCCGGAGAGATCGCGCGGATAGCGGCCGAGCAGCTCGTCGAGCCGCAGCATGCGCGCGGCCTCGGCGACGCGGCGGTCGCGCTCGGCCGGCGCGACGCCGGTGAACTTGAGGCCGAAGGTCATGTTCTTGCGGACGTCCATATGCGGATAGAGCGCGTAGGACTGGAACACCATGGCGATCTTGCGCTCGGCCGGCGCGAGCGCGTTGACGAGCCGGTCGCCGATATAGATGTCGCCCGAGGTCGGCGCGTCGAGCCCGGCGATCATCCTGAGAAGCGTCGACTTGCCGCAGCCGGACGGGCCGACCAGCACCAGGAATTCGCCGTCCTTGATGACGAGATCGATGTCGGCGAGCACGCTGCGCGGAGCCGTAGCTCTTGTTGATGTTCTTGATGTGAAGTCCGGCCATGGGGAAGCGCGCCTATTTGACCGCGCCGGCGGTGAGGCCGCTGATCAGTTGGCGCGAGAATATGACATAGATCGCCACCACCGGCAGGATCGCCATCGATAGGGCGGCCAGCACCGAATTCCAGTCGGTGATGTACTGGCCGAGGAACTGCTGCACGCCGAGCGTGATCGTGTGGGTCGAGTCGGACGACGTGAGGATCAGCGGGAACCACAGGTCGTTCCAGATCGGCACGATGGTGAACACCGCGACCGTCGCGATCGCAGGCCGCAGCAGCGGCGCGATGACCTCGAAGAAGATGCGCGTCTCCGGCACGCCGTCGCAGCGCGCGGCGTCGCGCAGGTCCTTCGGGATCTGCTGGACGAACTCGCTGAGGATGAAGATCGCAAGCGGCAGCCCTTGAGCAATGTAGACGAGGATCAGCGCGGTCAGCGTGTCGTTGAGGTCGGCCTTGCGCATCATCGTCGAGGATCGCGACCGAGCCGAGCCGGATCGGGACCATGATGCCGATCGACAGGAATAGCGCGAGCGCGGTCGAGCCGCGAAACCTGTATTCGGTCAGCGCCCAGGCCGCCATCGCGCCGAACAGCAGCACGAGCCCCATGCTGACCAGCGTGACGATGAGCGAATTCATGAAATAGGTCCCGATATGGGAGGCGTTGAACACCTTGGCGTAGCCGATCAGCGAGAAGGTCGCTGCAGTCGGCGGCGCGAGCGGCGCGCCGAAGATGGCGTTGCGCGTTTTGAACGAATTCATCACCACCAGCAGAATCGGCCCGACCGCGAGTGCGCTATAGGCGATGAGGATCGCGTGAACGCCGAGGACCTGCGCGCGCTGATTGAACATGAGGCCCCCTAGAAAGCGTAGCGGCGCAGGCGACGCTGCACGATGAAGAGATAAAGGCAGACGCCGACGAGGATGATGAAGAACATCACCGTCGCCACCGTCGCGCCCATCGTCGGATTGCCGAGCTGCAACTGATTGCCGAAAAAGGTGCGATAGAAGTACGTCCCGAGAATGTCGGAGGCGAAGTTCGGCCCGGCGAGCGCGCCCTTGACCGAATAGATGAGGTCGAAGGCGTTGAAATTGCCGACGAAGGTCAGGACCGAAATGAGTCCGATCGTGGGGAGCACCAGCGGCAGCTTGATGTGCCAGAAGATGCGGAACTGGCCGAGCCCGTCCACCCGGGCGGCGTCGACGAGTTCGTCGGGAATGTTGAGCAGCGCCGCATAGATCAGCATCAGCGGAATGCCGACGAACTGCCAGACCGAAATCAGCGCCAGCGTCACCAGCGCCGTCGAGGGCAGGCCGAGCCATGGCGCAAAGAGGCTCCCCAAGCCCACCGCCTTCAGCGCGCCTTCGGCCACGCCCCACAGCGGCGACAGAATCAGGTTCCAGGCGAAGCCGACGATGACGACCGAGAGCATCGTCGGCAGGAAGATCAGCGTGCGATAGAGCCCCTTCAGCTTGAGGCCCGGCAGACTCAGAAGTCCGGCGAGCGCGATGCCGATCGGGTTCTGCACCAGCATGTGCACGATGAAGAAGATCAGATTGTTCTTGGCCGCATTCCAGAAATGAACTGACCAGTCCGGATCCAGCAGGAGCGTGCCGAAATTCGCCAAGCCGAGGAAATGATAGGCGCCGCTGCTGTCAGTCGTGTAGGTCGACAGGCCCATCGTGGCGATGAGCGGGTAGATCGAGAACAGCGTATAGATCGCGACCGCAGGTCCCAGAAACAGGGCCAACAGCCCGAGGAAACGGCCTCGGGGCATCGATGCGACGACTTGGGAAACCGGTTCGGCCATCGTTCGACTGGATGCGTCATTGCGAGGAGCGAAGCGACGAAGCAATCCAGTCCGCCGTGAACGTCCCACGACGTTCTGGATTGCTTCGCTTCGCTCGCAATGACGTCAACGGGTTGACTCGCTCTCGCCTTGCGGAGCCTCGCCGGTTTTCAACGGGGCCGTCAAGCGGACTGCGTGCGAAGCGCGCCCTTGCCCGAAAGCGAAGGGCGCGCCCTTTCATCCCGTCACTTCGCCGGCTTGTACCACTTGTCGAGGCCGTCCTGCAGCTGCTTGCCGGCGGCGTCGGGCGTCATCGCGCCGTTGATCACCTGCGCCGAGACGTTCCAGAGTTCGTTCTCGAGGTTCGGCGTGCCGCGCGACAGGATCTGGTAGGAGTTGCGGATCGTCGACTTGCAGTCCTTGCGCCAGCCGACCATGGTCGCGGCGAGCGGGTCGTCGATCTTCACCGCCTCCTTGCTCAGCGGGAAGAAGCCAGGCAGCGCATTGGCGTAGAGCGTCGCGAATTCGGGCGTCGTCAGCCATTCGAGGAATTTCTTCGCGTCCTCTTTGTTCTTCGACGCGGAATTCACGCCCATGCGCGATGTCGGTGTGGTCGGAGATGTAGCATTGCGTGTCGCCGGCCGGCAGCGGCGGCGGGAACGCGCCCATCGGGAATTTCGCCTGCCCGTTGAACGTCGAGATGTCCCACGAACCGGCGGGATAGATCGCCGCCTTGCCGAGCGAGAACAGGTTCTGGCTGTCGGGATAGGTCTGCGCCTGGAAGCCGTTGCCCATGTAGGGCGCCCAGGACGCGAGCTCCTTGAAGTCTGCGATATATTGCGGATCGGTGAACTTCTCCTTGCCCGCGATCAGCGCAAGTCGCCCGGTCTCGCCCTTCCAGTAGTCGGGACCGATGTTCTGGAAGCCCATGGTCGCGGCCTCCCATTGGTCCGCGGTGCCCATATCGATCGGCGTGTAGGTCCCGTCTTTCTTCAGCTTATCGAGAAGCTCGTGGAACTCCGCCATCGTCTTCGGCGGCGTGGCGCCGACCTTCTTCAAGGCGTCCGCGTTGTAGATGAAGCCGTGGATGACCGAGGCCTGCGGCACGCAGAAGGTGGTCTTGCCGTCGTCGGTCGTCCAGGCGGACTTGGCGACGTCGGAGAAATTCTCCATGCCCTTGATGTCGTTGACGCTGTCGAGCTGATGCTTGTTGAAGAGGTCGAGCGAGGCGTCGAACGGCCGGCAGGCGATGATGTCTCCGGCGGTGCCCCCGGCGAGCCGGGCGTTGAGCGCCGCGTTGTATTCTTTCGGCGCCGACGGCGCGAATTCGACCTTGATGTCGGGATAGTGCTTGTTGAAGGCTGGGATGATCTTGCTGTTCCAGATGTCGGCGTCGTCGTTGCGCCAGCTTTCGATCTTGAGCGAACCCGCCTGGGCCGCCGCGAGCCCGGTAAAGAGCGCAGCCAGGGCGACGCCGCCGCGCATCCATGCGATACTTTTATTCATCCTATCCTCCTGATCAGACGGGCCTCATGCCCGCGCTTGCGTTGACTTTTGCTCCCGCGCGTGAGCGCGCGGGTGACCCTTGCGTTCTTGCGCCCGAAGGCGCGACAGCAATTCGGCGAGATCGCCGCCGCATTCGGTGAGAAGTCTCCGGGCCGCCGCCGCGTCGAGCGGCCCGGCTGCAACGACGACTGCCGTCGCAACCTCGCTGCCGGCTTCAACGAGCGCGGCCTCGGCGGCCTCGCCGCCGACACTCAGCCAGGCGCTCGACGATGGTCCTTGCGCGGACCTTCAGCTTGGCGTTCTCGGGGCGCAGGTTGATCATCAGGCCGTCGTGGACAAGCCCGAGTTCGGCCGCGGCGAGTGTCGAAATGACGCTGAGCGCCGCTTTCTGCGCCGTTCCCGCCGCAAGCCGGGTCGAGCCTTCGACGGCTTCCGCGCCGGTGTCGAAGACGGCGGCGATGTCGGCGACGGCGGCGAGCGGCGAGCCCAGGCGGCAGACGATCGCGACAACGCCGGCGCGTTTCTCCTTCGCGCGGCGGGCGCCGGCGAGGGTGAACGGCGTCGCGCCGCTCGCCGACACGGCGATCACGACGTCGTCGGGTCCGAGCGACAGCGCATCGATGGCCTGAACGGCGGCGTGAGCGTCGTCTTCGCCGGAGCTGTCGATCGTGAAGCGTCGTTGCCTTCGGGGGTGACGAAACGGATGCGTTCGGCGTCGAGGCCGAATGTGCCGGGCAATTCGAGCCCGTCCTGCATCGCAAGCAGGCCGGAGGATCCTGCGCCGAGATAGACAAGACGCCCCCCGCCGCCGAGCGCGGCGGCGACAAGTTTCGCCGCGCCTTCGAGCGCCACGCCTGCAGCGGCGACCCGCTCGATGGCTCGACGTTGGCCGGCGATGAGCGCGGCGAGCAGCGGCTCGCCCCCGCTCCTCGTGCTGTCTGCGGACTGACGCTCAGTCGCCGGCAATGCGTTTCTCCCGATCCTGGAGCCATACCAGTTGAGGCCCTCTTGTGTTTCATTATGGACCAAGTGTATACCACTTGTCTAGCGGTCTCAGCGAGGTCGGAGACAAAAATGGAGGGGCGCCGGGCGGGCGGAGCCGAACGCATGCCGCTCTTCGAAAGCGTCGGCGCAAGCGCTGAAGCGCGAGATCGCCAGCGGCCGTTTCGCCGCGGCGGACGTGCTTCCCGGCGAGCGGGAATTGTCCGACATGCTGGACGGTGTCGCGCACGACCTTGCGCCGCGCGATCGCCGCCCTCGTCGATGAAGGCGTGCTCGTCCATCGCCATGGCGCGGGCACGTTCGTGCGCCGCAGCCCGCCGCATGTCGAGCAGCCGCTGTCGCGCCTGACGAGCTTCACCGAGGATATGCGGCTTCGGGGGCTCACCGCCTCGTCGCGGGTCATCGAGCGGGGAACGTTCCTGCCGACGCCCGAGGAATCGATGATGCTCGATATCGCTCTCAGCGAGACGGTGTTTCGCCTCGCCCGGCTGCGGCTCGCCGACGGCGTGCCGATGGCGATCGAGCGCGCCGCGGTGCCGCTTCGCTTCCTCGGCGGCGAGGAGCCGGTCGCGGACTCGCTCTACGCCGCGCTCGAAACGGCCGGCTTCCGGCCGGTGCGCGCGCTTCAGCGCCTGCGCGCGGTGGTGATCGGGGCGTCCGAGGCGGCGATGCTCGAGATCGCGGAGGGCTCACCCGCGCTCGACATCCACCGCGTCGCTTTTGTCGCCGACGGCCAGCGGGTCGAATTCACCCGCTCGTTCTATCGGTCGGACACCTATGATTTCGTGGCTGAACTGACGCTGCCGTCGAACGCGCGCGAGCGGGCGGAAGGAGCTGTGCGATGACCGAAACCTTCATGGCCGCCGAGATCGCCGAGGCCGGCGCCGCGGCGCGACGCCAGCTCGCCGCCAACGCGCAGGCGACAGACGAACTTGCGGCAAGGCTGCGCGCGAAGAAACCCTCCTTCGTCGTGACGATCGCCCGCGGAAGCTCGGATCACGCGGCCCTCTTTCTCAAATATGCGGTCGAGATCAGACTCGGGCTCGCCTGCGCCTCGCTCGGACCCTCGATCGCTTCGCTCTATCAGGCGCCCATGCATCTCGGCGGCGCGGTCGCCGTGGCCATTTCCCAGTCGGGCCGCAGCCCCGATATCGTCGCCATGCAGCGCGCCGCGAAGCAAGGCGGCGCGACGACGGTCGCGCTGGTCAACGATGCGCGCTCGCCGGTCGCGGAAGAGGCGGACGCGCTCCTGCCGCTCTATGCGGGCGAAGAGCGCTCCGTCGCCGCAACCAAGTCGATGATCGCTTCGCTCGTCGCCGGCGTCTCGCTGATCGCGCATTGGGCCGGGGACGCGGCGCTTGCCGCGGCGCTCGACCGGCTGCCGTCGATCCTCGACGCCTCGTCCGCCCCTCCGCCGGAAGCGGCGGTCGAGACGCTGGCAAAGAGCTCGTCTCTATTCGTGATCGGCCGCGGCGCGACCTACGCGGTCGCCGCCGAGGCCGCGCTCAAGCTCAAGGAGACCTCGGCCATTCACGCCGAGGCGTTCTCGTCGGCCGAAGTGCTGCACGGACCGGCCGGCGTCATCAAGCCTGGCTTCCCGGTCCTGGCCTTCGCGCCCGCTGACGCCGCGCGCGAGGGCTTCTTCGACACCGTCGACCGCCTGGCGTCGTTCGGCGCCGCCCCGCTCGTCGTCGACGTCGCGCCGCATCCGCGTTTGCCCACGCTGGTCGCGCCTGACGGGGGCCATCCGCTGCTCACCCCCATCACCGCGCTGCACGCCTTCTATCGCCTGGCGGAGGCTGTCGCGCGCCGCCGCGGCCGCGACCCCGACCAGCCGCCGCATCTGATGAAGGTGACGCGCACGGTGTAGGCGCGCGCTATCCTCCCCCGCGAAGCGGGAGAGGAAAAACCTGCGCGTTTGACCTACTGGCCGCCTGCCTGCACTTTCTTCACATAGGCTTCGACGGCGTCGACGACTTTCGTGTCCGGGTTCGCCTTGCAATACTCGATGACCTGGTGGATGCCTTCTTTCGTACGGGCGACGTTGATGGCGTGCCGCTTCATGTGGCCGTTGAACCATCCGCTGTACCAGACCCCGAGAAAATTGGCGTCGTCCTGGGTCGTGTTGGCAAGCTGCGCGCAGGTCAACGCCCTGACATTGAGATAGCCTTTTTCATCCGCGTAAGTCTTCAAATCGACCTGGGCCTGAGATGCTGAAGCCGACGCGGCCAGAGTCCCCGACGCGAGAAGCGCAACACGCCAGTCCGCGCGCCGGAGCGCAGCAAAGAGTTTGGCGCAAGTCGTGATAGAGGTGTGCATGTCTTTCCTTCTTTCCAAAAATTGAAACTCGTCATTGCGAGCGAAGCGAAGCAATCCAGAGGATCGTAGAGCAGCGGCCAATAGCGCGACGATTATTTTTCGTCGATGACCTTGATGCCGGCTTCCTTGCGCATTTGCTTGATGTTGATGTCCATCGCCGTGATGACCTTCTTGTCCTGGTGGGCCTTGCAATAGACGATGACGCGATGCTCCAGCTCCTTGGCGCGATCGACCTTCATCTTGCTGTAGTCCGCGAGGCCGTTGTACCAGCCGCTGTACCAGACCGTCAGGAAGTCCGCGTCTTCCTGCCAGGTCCCAGCCAGCTGCTTGCAGGTCAGCTTCTGAACGTCGATATTCCCGTTGGCGTCGGCATAGGCGGTCAGGTCGGTCTGCGCTTGCGCCGCGCCGGCGCAAATCATGGTCGCGCAAAACGGAATTACGAATTTCATCTCTTGAGCTCCAAGCTTGGGCGTTCGCGCCCGTCGACTGTGTTGCAAGGCGATCGACGCCGCTTCGAGCGCACGGAATCCCCCACACCGCCTGACGGAGCGAACCCGCCGCCAAATCAGGTCGGTCCGCCTCCTTACGCGAAAGGCGCGAGACAGGACAAACGGCCGAGCAAGCGGGTCCCCAGCCTTCGAAGCTTCGCCTGCCTTTCCGTAAAGCCGACATTTTCTTGCCAAACAGCCACGTCTGTGGTTTAATACAGCAGCGCCAGACGTCGCCGCTGGCGCGCTTGTCCGGGGTTGGCTTGAACGGCGGCGCCTATGTCGAACCGACTTCTGAAAGTATCAGAATTTCGCATCTAAGCCCTTGGAAAGCCTCAAAACGCGATCGCGTTTGCGGGTCCGCTAAAGCCGCACGACCTCGCCGGTCCGCATGCTTTCGTCGGCGGCGAAGACGATGCGCAGCGAATTGATCGCGTCGGCCCAATGGTCGGCGAGATCGACCTCGCCGCGGATCGCCTTGAGAAAGAGCCGCTGCTCGCGCTCGCACAGCTCCTGATGGCCGGGCTCGTCCTCGGTCGACTCGATCGTGTCGGGCATGACGAAGGCGCCGTTGGCGTCGAGCTTGGCGTGATGGATGCGCAGCGCGTTGGTCTTGGTGTGGGCGTCGTGGTCGGACGACTTGACGCCCTCGCCGGCGGCTTCTTTGGCGACGATCGACACGGAGCCCTTCGGGCCGATCATGTCCTTCACGAAGAAGGCGGTCTCGCTCATCATCGGGCCCCAGCCGGCCTCGTACCAGCCGACCGAGCCGTCGTCGAAGACGATGTGCAGATGGCCGTAGTTGACCATCGTCGGCGCGATCTCGCCGGTGAGCCGCGCGCCGACCGCATGCACGGCGACCGGCTTCGCCCGCGTCGCCTGGCACATGACGTCGACATAATGGACGCCGCAGTCGACGATCGGCGAGGTCGACCGCATGAGCGCCTTGTGCACCTCCCAGAACGAGCCCGACGACTGCTGGTTGAGGTTCATGCGCATGACGAGCGGCTTGCCGAGCGTGCGCCCGATCTCGACGAAGCGCGTCCACGACGGATGAACCCGCAGGATATAGCCGACGAGCAGCGCCTTGTTCGCCTTGCGCGCGGCGGCGACGATCGCTCTCCGCCGCTTCGAGACGTGTCGGCGAGCGGCTTCTCGCAGAAGACATGCGCGCCCGCCGCGAGCGCCTCGAGCGCCATCGGCGCGTGATGCTCGGTATAGGCGCAGATCGCGACCGCGTCGGGCTTCAGCGACGCTGAGCGCCTCGCCGAGACGCTCGAAGCGCGGCAGGCCCGGGAACTCCTCGTCGAGATCCTTTCGCCCGGCGGCGTTGCGCGTGCAGAGGCCCACGAGCTCGAAACCGTCGATGCCCGTGTAGGCGCGGGCGTGGCTCGTCCCCATCGTGCCGAGGCCGACGACAAGCACGCGCTGCCGCCTGGCTTCGCCTGGCTTTGCTCTCTCGGTCACGGAATTCTGCTCCTGCTCGCGGCCTCCGTGGCGCCCGGGCGGGCGCCCTGGGTCAGCCCATACTCTCGTTGCTCAGCGTCGCGATCAACTCCGCCAAGTCAGGCGCGGCATCATAGTGCAGCCCCTCAGGCGAAATTGAGTCCCACGCCGCTTTCGACGCGACACAGAGATGGACCACGATTTCGAGTTCGCCGCCATTCTCAAGGAGGCCTGCCGGGACCCAGACATAAGGCAAGTTCCGAAGAGGATTTGGAAGGGGCGACCCACAACGCGAGCAGAAGTCAGAGCGAAAACCGGTGTCCTTGCATCCAGGAGGAGATGAACCCAGCGCCGCTTAGCCAACGAAACCTCTCGGCTGAAACAATAGTAGCGGCACTGGCTGAGGATCCGGATTGCCTGCGGCATAGCGAGCAATGACATTGATAGACCCTAAAGCGACCGCCGCCGATTTCAAATTCAACCTTCCCGCAAAGACAGTGGCCGCGCATGCCGATCGCTCGCGTCAAAGGTATTGCCTTACGGATCGTGGTCTCAGCTCGCGCGGCTCATTTCATCAGCCACTCGTGCGCCGGGTCGTTGTGGAACCGCCAGACGCGCGTCGGCCCCGCCATCGTGTTGAGGTAGTAGAGGTCGTAGCCGTGCGGCGCGCCGACCGGATGATAGCCCTTCGGCACCAGCACGACGTCGCCGTCGCCGACCGTCAGGGTCTCGTCGAGCGAGCGGTCGTCGGTATAGACGCGCTGGAAGGCGAAGCCCTGCGGCGGCTTCAGCCGGTGGTAATAGGTTTCCTCGAGATAGGACTTGTCGGGCAGCGCGTCGCGGTCGTGCTTGTGCGGCGGGTAGCTCGACCAGTGGCCGCCGGGCGTGATGACCTCGACGACGAGCAGGCTCTCTGCCTCCGCGTCCTCCGGCAGCACGTTGCGGACATGTCGCGCGTTGGTGCCGGAGCCGCGGGTCAGCGTGCCGACGTCGCCGGGCTTGATCACCCTCGCCTTCAGGCGCCCTTTTGCCGGTGCGGAGCAGAGCGCCAGCTCGCAATCGGTCGCGGCGTCGATCGAGGCTCGGCTCATGGGGGGCAGATAGACCGACCAGGGCGGGCCCTCGAACACGCTCGCCCGTTCGCCGATGACGCCCGAGTTCGAATCCGGTCGCGGTCACCCGCGCCTTGCCCGAAAGGATGACGATGCAGACTTCATTGCCTTCGGTGTCGAGCTTGGACGATCCGCCCTGCTTCAGGTTCCGCGTTTCGAAGCCGACATAGCGCCAGCCGGCGCTCTCCGGGGTGATGCGATGGCTGACGCCGTCCCCGGCGTGCCGGGCATGAACGAGCAGTTTCGACGCGCATGGCGCACTCCTCCTGGTGGCCCTCACCCCGGTCCTTCTCCTGCCCTGCGGGAGACGGTGGACGCGCGAAGCGCGGCCGGATGAGGGTCTGTCTCAAACCTCTACGCCAACCCCGCCTCTTTGAGCGCGGCCCTGATATGGCCGACTCCCTTTTTCGCGTAAGGCAGCGCCGGCGCCTTCTTCGGGTCCTGCTCGGCTTCCAGCACCACCCAGCCGGAATAGCCTTTAAGCGCCTTGAACACGGAGACATAGTCGATCATGCCGTCGCCCGGCACGGTGTAGACGCCGAGGTCCTTGCCCATGCCGAGGATCGAATTGAGGAAGCTCCAGTCGCCGGCGTTCGATTCGCGCATCTTGGCTTCGCGCACGTCCTTGCAATGCACGTGCCCGATCCGCTCGCGATAGGCGCGGGCCAGCGCCGCCGGGTCCGAGCCGCCCCAGCGCGCATGTCCCGTGTCGAGCAGAAGATGCACCGGCGGCTTGGTGTGCGCCATGAACGCGTCGATGTCGCGTTCCGACTGGACGATCGTGCCCATGTGGTGATGGTAGCAGAGTTTGAGCCCCTCCCCCTCGAGCCGCTCGGCGAATTCGGTCATCTTCGCGCCGAAGGCGGGCCACTCGCTTTTGCCGAGACGCGGCCGCTGCGACAGGGGCCGCGACCGGTCGCCGTGGATGGCGTTCGATGTCTCCGCCACGACGACGACATCGGCGTCCGCGCCCTGCGTCATCGCGATATGAGCGCGCGCCGCCTCGAACTCGTCGCGCGCCGAGCGCTTCAGGAGCTCGGTCGAATACCAGCCGCCGACGAAGACCATGCCGAATCCGGCGAGCTTCGTCTTTCAGCGCCGCGCCCTCGGCCGGCAGCTTGTGGCCCTTCTCCATGCCGACGACGCCCGCTTCCTTCGCCTCCTTGAGGCAGGTCTCGAGCGGCGTGTCGCCGCCGATCTCCTGGAGATCGTCGTTCGACCAGCCGATGGGATTGGCGCCGATGCGGATGCTCATCTCAGTCTCCAAGGCGCTGGATCGTCAGCGCGTCCTCGTAACCCCGACGGGCGGCGCCGACTTCCGCGCGGTCCGAGACGGCCGGCACCGCGACGTCCCACCAGAAACCGCCGGCCTCGGTCGAGCCGACGGGATCGGTGTCGATGACGATGACCTGCGTCGACTTCGCCGCGCGCGCCGCCTTGAATGCAGACTCAAGTTCGGCGATCGAGGCGACCTTGACCGCCTCCGCCCCCAGCGAGCGCGCATGCGCGACGAAATCGACGTCAGGCAGGACCTCGTGCCGCGTGTCGCGCAGCAGATTGTTGAACGGGGCGCCGCCGGTCGCGTTCTGCAGCCGGTTGATGCAGCCGAAGCCGCGATTGTCATTGACGACGATGATGAGCTTCCTGCCGAGCATCACCGAGGTCGCGATCTCGGAATTCATCATGAGGTAAGAGCCGTCGCCGATCGTGACGACGACCTCCCGGTCCGGCAGCGCCATCTTGACGCCGAGCGCCCCGGCGATCTCGTAACCCATGCAGGAATAGCCGTATTCGACGTGGTAGCCGAGCGGCGCTCCCGGGCGCCAGAGCTTGTGCAATTCGCCCGGCAGCCCACCCGCGGCGCAGACGACGACGTCGCTTTTTTCGCCCCCGCGCATGAGCGCCCCGAGCACTTCCGCGTCGGTCGGCAGCGGAGCGTTCGTCGGCGCGGTATAGCGGTCCGCGGTCGCCTCCCAGTCGGCCTTGCCCTTTGTGGCGGCTTCGCTCCAGGCGCGAGGCGTCTTCCATGCGTCGAGCGCCGCATCGAGCGCCGCCAGCGCAACGCGCGCGTCGCCGACCACCGCAGACCGCCCGATGTTTCGCCGCGTCGAAGGGCTGGACGTTGATCCCGATAAAGCGCCGGTCTGGATTCTTGAACACTGCCCAGGAGCCCGTGATGAAGTCGGCAAAGCGCGTGCCGACGCCGACGATCACGTCCGCTTCCGCGGCGAGCGCGTTGGCTGCGCCGGTTCCCGTGACGCCGATCGCGCCCATAGCCAGCGGATGGTCGGCGGGGGTCGCCGACTTGCCGGCCTGCGTCTCAGCGACCGGAACGCCGCGCCGCGCGCAGAAATCGATCAGTTCGCGCTCTGCGTCGGAATAGAGCACGCCGCCGCCGCAGACGATCAGGGGCTTCTTCGCGCTGCGCAAAAGCGCGGCGGCGTCGGCGACTTCGCGCGGGTCTGGCGCGATGCGTCGCTGGCGATGCACCCGCTCCTCGAAGAAGGACAGGGGATAGTCGTAAGCCTCGGTCTGCACATCCTGGCAGAAGGCGAGCGTCACCGGCCCGCACTCGGCCGGATCCGTCAGAACCGCTATCGCCCTGTTCAGCGCCGGCACGATCTGTTCGGGCCGAGCGATGCGGTCGAAATAGCGCGACACGGGCTTGAAGCAATCGTTGGCGCTGACTGTACCGTCGGCGAAATCCTCGACCTGCTGCAGCACCGGATCGGGCTTTCGATTGGCGAAGACGTCCCCGGGGATCAGGAGCACCGGCAGCCGGTTGACATGCGCGAGCGCCGCCGCCGTGACCATGTTGGTGGCGCCGGGGCCGATCGAGGACGTGCAGGCCATCATGCGCTTGCGCCGCGACGCTTTGGCGAAGGCGATCGCGGCATGCGCCATCGCCTGTTCGTTGTGCGCCCGGTAGGTCGGCAACGCATCGCGGCCGGCGTAAAGCGCCTCGCCGAGGCCAGCCACGTTGCCGTGGCCGAAGATGGCGAACACGCCCTCGAACAGCCGCTGCCTTCGTCCGTCGATCTCGACTTTCTGGGCGGCGAGGAAGCGGACCATTGCCTGCGCGGCGGTCAGTCGGATTGTTTTCATGGCGTCGAACAGTCCTCAATGAGTGCGCGCGGCCTCGCGCCACAGCACGCACAGGCGCTCGAAAGCGCCTGCCATGCGCTCGACCGCCTCCCGATCGCCGATGCGGCCGCCGAACCACTCGACCGCCGGTTCGACAAAGATCGTCCGGCCGACCGCAAAGCCTTTGACGAGATCGCAGGCTCGCGCGATGGCGAAGGCTTGCGCAAGGTCGTCTTCCGGCGCCTCAAGGCCGAGCAGCACGACCCCACGGCACCACGGATCCCCTGCGGCGACCGCCCTCGCGATCGAGTCCCACGCGGCTTTGCTCGTCTGGCCTTCCAGCTTCCACCAGTCCGGCTTGACGCCGATCGCATACAGACGCTCGATGACATGCGCAATCGTGTCGTCCAGAATCGGGCCGTTCTTGCTGGCGATGATCTCGATCAGGAGTTCGCGCCCGAGGGTTCGCGCCGCATCATGCAGACGCAGAAGCTCCCGCTCCTGCCGCGCCTTCATCTCGGGCGGATCGTCGGGGTGATAGAAGCAGAGGCACTTGATCGTATGTGCGACCGGCCACTCTTCGAGCTTGGCGCCGAGCGAGCCGCCGAATTCGAAATCGAGCGGCCGAGAACCCGGCTCCTCGACCGGTCTACCGATCCAGAGGTCGTGATCGAGGGCGCGAAAGAGCGCCTCGCGACCATACTTTCCGTCGAGCAGCATGCCGTAGCCGGGGCGGCCCGCAGCGACCTTCGCCGCCGCCTCGACCGCAAGCAGCTTGAAAGCGCTGATGCGCTCACGATCCACGCCCGCATCGTCGGCGATTTTTTCAAGCTGGGCGCGATGGTCGATCGCAAGCGCCATGATCGAAGACGGCTGCGGCCGGCGCGTCGTCGCCCAGTGAATGTGGTTCAGCGCCGCATCGTGGCGCAGGGCCCGGTGCGGCGAGCCGTGTTGGAGGAATCCGCTGAGTTCCGCCCAGGTGGGGTATTCCGCCGAGCAGAGGAGACGTGACACGGCGAAAGCGCCATTAGCGTTGGCGTAGGCGCAACAGGTTTCGAGCGGCTCGTCCCTGAGCCAGCCGCGCAGGAAGCCCGACATGAAGGCGTCCCCTGCGCCGAGCACGTTGTAAACCTCGACCGGAAACCCCGGGCCCTTGATCCCCTCTTCGAGCGAAGAAGGAATCGGCCCGGGAAAGACGACGCAGCCCATCGGGCCTCTCTTCAGCACCAGCGTCGCTCGCGCTCGCCGCGCGCACCGCCTTGAGCGCGGACAGCGGATCGTCCGCCCCGCCCGCGATCATCATTTCCTCCTCAGTGCCGACGATGAGGTCGCATTGCGGCAGAATGCCGCTGAGGCTTCGCGTTACGTCCCCCGACTTGATGTAGCGCTCCTCGCCAGCGCCATGGCCCGCAAGTCCCCAAAGATTGGGCCGATAGTCGATGTCGAAAACGACCCTGCGCCCGGCGGCGCGCGCGAGTCGCATGGCCTTGAGCTGCGCGGCGGCGGCGTTGGCGCGGGCGAAATGCGTGCCGCTGACCAGAATAGCCCTGGCGCTCTGGACGTAGTCGGGATCGATGTCGCCTTCGTCGAGCGCGCTGTCGGCGCAATTGTCCCGGTAGAAAATGAGCGGGAAGGTTTTCTCGTCGCGGATGCCGAGCAGCACCAGCGAGGTGAGCCGCGTCGGGTCCGTCCGGATCCCGCCGACGTCCACGCCTTCCCGCGCGCATTGCTCGCGGATGAACCGGCCCATGTGCTCGTCGCCGACGCGGGTGATGAGGCCGCTCTTGAGACCGAGGCGCGCCGTGCCGATGGCGATGTTGGTCGGACAGCCGCCCACCGCCTTCGAGAAGCTCGCCATATCCTCAAGACGGCCTCCGACCTGCACGCCGTAGAGATCGACCGACGAACGGCCGATGGTGATGACGTCGAGACGGGGCTCCGGCATTGCTCGATCGCCCGCTCAAGGCTCGATCGGCGGGTCGGCCGTTCCGACGACGTTCTGGTCGAAGTCGATGTTAGCGCCGGTCATCAGTCCGGATTCGTCCGAGCAGAGGTAGGCGCAGGCGCGCGCCACTTCCTTCGGATCGAGGAGCCGCCCGAAAGGCCGGGTTTTCACCGCGCCCTCGAGCCACCCGTCCTTCGCGCCGTGGTAGGTTTTCATGATGCGATCCTCGCCCGGGGTCGACATCCAGCCGATGTTGAGGCCGTTGACGCGGATGCGGAACTTGAGCAGCGAGTGGGCGACGTTCCGGGTCAGGGTGGCGAGCGCGCCTTTCGAGGCGCAATAGGCGGTAATGAAGGGCTGCCCGCCATGGCCCGACATCGACTGGATGTTGACGATCGCGCCCGCGATCTTCTCCCGACGCATGATCCGCACCGCCTCCTGGATGAGAAAGAACGGCGCGCGCACATTGACGTCGAAGATTTCGTTGTACCGCTCCTCGGTGGTGTCGAAAATGTCGCCGCGGTCGGTCAGGGCGGCGGCGTTGACGAGCGCGTCGACCCTGCCAAAGCGCTTGTCTGCTTCACCGACAACCATTCGGCAGTCCGCCACTTTCGCGAGATCCGCCTTGACGAAGACCGTCGGGCAACCCGCCGCCGAAATCTCCTTCGCCACCCGCGCGCCGTTGTCCGAATTGCGCCCGCAAATGATGAGGCCTGCCGCTCCGCGTTCGGCGAACAGCCGCGCGATCGCTTCTCCGAGGCCCTGCGTGCCGCCGGTGACGACCGCGATTTTGCCGGCGAGGCTGGCCGGACCCCGATAAGGCTCGCGCCCGGACGCCGCTGCTTCGGGCGCGGAACTGGCAACCATGAGCGCTATCTCCCTTGGGCGTCGCCCGGCGGTCGCTCGGTCTGCCCTCGAACAGAATGAAACAAAAATTCTATTCCCAAGTCAATATAGAACGGATATTCTTTTTCGCTGAAATAGCGCGACCGGACGCGCGATCGCAAGGGAGGATTTCATGAAATTCGGCATCATCGGCGCGGGGCGCATCGGAAAGATCCATGGCGTCAACGTCGCGGCGCGCCGCGACTGCCAGCTGATCTACGTCGCCGACGCCGACCCAGCCGCCGCCGCCGCGCTGGCGGAATCGACCGGCGCCAAGGCGGCCTCTGTCGAAACCATTCTCGGCTCGAAAGAGGTTGACGCCGTCGCGATCTGCTCTCCTACGGACACACACGCCGATCTCATCGAGCGCTCGGCGCGGGCCGGGAAGGCCATCTTTTGCGAAAAGCCGATCGACCTCGACGTCAATCGGATTCGCGCCTGCCTCAGGGTCGTCAAAGAGACCGGCGCGACGCTGATGATTGGCTTCAATCGCCGATTCGACCCCAATTTCGCTTCCTTGCGGAAGCGCGTCGACGACGGCGCGATCGGCGCCCTCGAAATCGTATCCATCGTCTCGCGCGATCCATCGCCGCCGCCTCTGTCCTATATCGCGCGGTCGGGAGGCCTCTTCCGGGACATGATGATCCACGATTTCGACATGGCGCGCTTCATCCTGGGCGAAGAACCGATCGCTGTCAGCGCGATGGGATCGGCGCTGGTCGACAAGGCGATCGGCGAGGCCGGCGACATCGACACGGCGGTCGTCATCATGGAAACGAAGTCGGGCAAGGTTGCGCAGATCTCGAACTCGCGGCGCGCAAGCTACGGCTACGACCAGCGGGTCGAGGCCCACGGCGATAAGGGCATGGTCTCCGCCGCCAATGTTCGGGAGACGACGGTCGAGCTGGCGGGCGCGCATGGGTTCACGAGCGACAAAGTGCTCAACTTCTTCCTCGAGCGTTACGAGAGCGCCTATCGCAATGAGCTCGACGCCTTCGTCAACGCGGTCAAGACAGGCGTCAAGCCGCATCCCGACGGCGAGGACGGCCTCAAGGCGAATATCCTGGCGGACGCAGCGTATCAGTCGTGGAAGACGAAGCAGCGCGTCGCGATCGGCTGAGCATCGTTTTCAATTCATGGTTCAATGCTTGCGTGCGCTCTGTGCGCGGCCTATAGGCGGCGCCGGGTGAATAGGAATAAGGCATGGCGCAAACGCAGGAACGACGCCCGGCCTCGAACCGGGCGTCGGGCGGCGCGTCGCGCCTCCCGGATTCGCCCCAGTTTCTCGCGCGCCTCCTTCTCTATCTGCGACTTCATCGACGAACCCTTCGTCGGCTCGGCGTCGCTGCGAGTTTCCTTATCATCGCGGTTTCGGCGACGATTTTCGTGCGCACCTTGTCGCGCATCGACATCGGCAAGTTCAAGGCCGCGATCGCCGCGACCGGCGGCGATCAGATCACTCTCGCCTTCGCTTTCACCGGATTGAGCTATCTTGCGCTGACGGGCTATGACGGCCTCGCGCTGCGGCACCTCGGAATCAAGGTTCCTTATTGGCTGACCGCGCTTGCGTCCTTCGCGAGCTACGCTGTCTCGTTCACCCTTGGGTTCCCTCTCGTGACCGGCGGGGCGATCCGGTACTGGCTTTACGCCCCTGCTGGCTTGAACGCCGGCAAGGTCGCAAGCCTGACCATCGTTGCGGGCGTCACGTTCTGGCTGGGCATGGGCTTCATTGTCGGCGTCGGCTTTATAGCGACCTCGGACGCTGTGTCAGAAATCAACCATTTTCACCCGCTGGCCAATCGCCTGATCGGCCTCAGTGTCCTTGCGGCGCTGGTCGTCTATCTCGGCTGGGTCGGCAGTATGCGCTGGCGGGGCGCCGCGATCATCGGCAATTTCAAGCTGCCGGGTCCGCTGGTCACCCTGGGACAAATGGCGCTCGGCGTGGCGGACGTCTGCTCGGCGTCCGCGGCTCTCTACTTCCTACTGCCCAAAGGCTCGACCATCGGCTTCCCGACCTTTGCGACGCTCTATTCCTTCGCCGCCATGCTTGGCATCGCAAGTCACTCTCCGGGCGGCCTTGGCGTGTTCGAGGCGACCATCCTTCAGGGGGTCGGCGGTGATAGCGACGCACTGCTCGCGTCGCTACTCCTGTTTCGCTGCATCTACTATATCCTGCCCTTCATCGGCGCGATGGCGCTGCTCGGAGGCGTAGAGGCGACGCGCCGATGGCGTTCGATTCGCGAAGCCATGTCGGCGCCCTCGGACGATTAGGCGAAGCTTGAGATGAGTGATGCAGAGGCCCGTCAACTTGCGAATCTCATTGGCTCGTCATTCGCGGCGCAGCTTGTCGAAGCAATGCCGGAGCCGGCGGTTATTGTCGGACCGGATGGGCGCGCGACGGTCGCGAACAAGCCGGCGTTCAGACTTCTTCCCGGACTCAAGACGGGCGAACCCCTCGTTCTCGCCTTAAGGGCGCCGGACGTGGTCGACGCGTGGCGGAGGGTGATGGCAAGCGGTGAGGCCGAGACGGTGCAATGGAGCGAGCGTGTGCCAGTCGAGCGGCTGTTTGACGTCTCCGTCGCCCCACTTACGACGTCCGGTAGCAAGGTCGTCGCGACGCTGCTCACCCTGCGCGACCTGACGGAGCAAAGGCGCGTCGAGCGCATGCGCGTCGACTTCATCGCCAACGCCAGTCACGAATTGCGTACGCCGCTTGCGTCGCTGCTGGGCTTTGTTGAAACATTGCAGGGATCCGCGCGCGACGACCCGAGAGCGCGCGACCGGTTCCTCGCCATCATGCGGGAACAAGGCTTGCGCATGGCGCGGCTGATTGAGGATTTGCTGTCGCTTTCGCGCATCGAGCAAAAGCAGCACGTGCGGCCCGAGGCGGTCGTCGATCTCGCGCAGACGGTGCGCACGGTGGTCGATTCGCTCTCTCCGATGGCGTCCGAGCTGGGCGTCGAGATTCGGCTGAGCACGGCCCAGCCGGCGCCGGTGATCGGCGACCGGGACGAGCTCGTCCGCGTCGCCGAAAATCTGATCGAGAACGCGATCAAATACGGCGTGCGACCAGAGGCGGAGAACGCGACCCTCGTCGAGGTCGTCGTCGCGACGACTGATAAGGATGCGACGCTGAGCGTGCGCGATTACGGCTACGGCATAGCGCCCGAGCACTTGCCGCGCCTCACCGAGCGTTTCTATCGCGTCGACGCCGGCCAGAGCAGGGCCAGGAACGGAACCGGGCTCGGCCTCGCGATCGTCAAGCATATCCTCGCCCGGCACCGCGGCAAGCTGACGATCACAAGTCGCCTCAATCACGGCTCCCATTTTGTCGCAACCGTGCCTCTTCAGCCGAGACAGCAGTGAAGTCGCAGCATTTTCAGTAGCTTGAATAGTCACAAAACGATGACATGAGTGTCATACAAGACTTCGCTTGGCGCGGTATGGGTTGAGCGCGGCTCAAGACCGCTGGCTGACGTGCGAAGCCCGCGGCCCGTTCAATACCGTCCGCTTGGAGTCCCTTATGTTCATGAAGTCCCTTATCGCTGCGGCTGTGCTTGTCACGAGCGTCGCCGTGACCTCGGCTGCCGACATCTCGGGCGCCGGCGCAACCTTCCCGTTCCCCGTCTACGCCAAATGGGCTGACGCTTATAAGAAGGAGACCGGCGATGGCCTCAACTACCAGTCAATCGGTTCCGGCGCGGGCATCAAGCAGATCAAGGCCAAGACCGTAACCTTCGGCGCGACCGACTCGCCGCTGAAGCCCGATGAGCTCGAAAAGACCGGGCTTGCGCAGTGGCCGATGGTCATGGGCGGGATTGTGCTCGTCGTCAATCTCGAGGGGGTCAAGCCTGGCGATATCGTTCTCGACGGCCCCACCACCGCGAAGATCTATCTCGGCGAGGTCACCAAGTGGAACGATCCGGCGATCAAGGCGCTCAATCCGAAGCTCAACCTGCCCGACCTCGCAATCGCCAGCATCCATCGCGCCGACGGCTCGGGCACGACGTTCAACTTCACCAACTATCTGTCCAAGGTCTCGCCTGATTGGAAGTCGAAGGTCGGCGAGGCGACATCGGTCGAGTGGCCCGGCGGCATCGGCGCCAAGGGTAATGACGGGGTCGCCAACAATGTCGCGACCACTAAGGGTGCGATCGGCTATGTCGAATTTGCCTACGCAGAGCAGAACAAGCTGACCTTCGTGGACATGATCAACAAGGCGGGCAAAACCGTCGCACCTACGATGGAGTCTTTCCAGGCCGCGGCCGCCAATGCTGACTGGGCGAACTCGCCTGGGTTCTACAACATCCTGTCGGATCAGCCCGGCGACAAATCCTGGCCGATGACCGCGGCGACCTTCATCCTCATGTACAAGCAGCCGGCCAACGTCGACGCGTCAAACAGCGCGCTGAAGTTCTTCAAGTGGGCCTACGACAAGGGCGACAAGATGGCCGCGGACCTCGACTACATCCCGATGCCCGACAACGTCGTCGCGATGGTCGAGAAGATGTGGTCCTCCGACATCCAGCAGAAGTGATCCAACCTCCGGGGGCGAGCACAACGAGTTCTCGCCCCCGCCCGACGGTCATGATCCTCACACGACGTTGAAGCGAGCAATGACGGCAACCGCAATTCAATCCCCGAGCAGCGCTCACAGCTCGCCTTTGGACCGGGCGCGCGCGCTGGGGCGGCTGAAGCTGTCCGACAGTGGCTTCCGTCTGATGACGCTCGCCTCGGCGCTGATCGTGCTCATCCTTCTCGCCGGGGTCGCGGTTGCGCTGTTCGTGGGCGCCTGGCCCGCCTTCCGCGAATTCGGCTTCGGTTTCCTGTTCTCAGACGCCTGGAGCCCGCCCAAGGAAAAATTCGGCGCCGCGACGGCGATCTACGGCACGCTCGTCACCTCGCTGATCGCCATGCTGATCGCCGTTCCGGTGGGTCTGGGCATTGCGGTCTTCCTCACCGAGCTCTGCCCGCCGGTGCTTCGCCGCCCCATCGGCATCGCCATCGAGCTCCTCGCCGGCATCCCCTCGATCATCTACGGCATTTGGGGCGTCTATTACTTTCGGCCTGTGATGCAAGCGTATATCCAGCCGTTTCTCATCGCCACGCTCGGCAACGTCCCCGGCATTGGCTTCCTGTTCGCCGGACCTCCGCTGGGCTACGGCGTTTTGACCGCGGGGCTTGTGCTTGCGCTGATGATTCTTCCCTTCATCAGCGCAGTGTCGCGCGACGTTTTCGAGACGGTCCCAACCGTACTGAAAGAGGCGGCCTACGGCGTTGGCGCGACGACCTTCGAGGTCGTCGGCAACATCGTCATCCCCTATACCCGGGTTGGCGTCATCGGCGGCGTGATGCTGGCTCTCGGCCGCGCTCTTGGCGAGACGATGGCCGTCACCTTTGTCATCGGCAACGCCACCAAGATCCAGACATCCATCCTCGCCCAGGGCACGACGATCTCGGCGATGATCGCCAATCAGTTCGCCGACGCCGATCCGGGACTGTTCACCGCATCACTACTCGCCCTCGGTTTCATCCTGTTTGTCATCACGTTCATAGTTCTTGCCGCCGCGCGCTGGCTGCTGGCGCAGTCTCGAGATGAAAGCATAAGGCGGTGGCGAACCTCTATTCGGGGCGCAAGAGGCGCAACGTCATCTGGACGGGTCTCGCTTATGCGGCGACGGCTCTGGGCCTGAGCATGCTGGTCATCATCCTGGCCACCCTGCTCTGGAACGGATTCGGCGGGCTGTCTCTCGACGTCTTCACCAAGAATACCGCGCCGCCAGGCGTCGTCGGCGGCCTCCTCAATTCGATCCTCGGAAGCGTGATCATGACCGGGATCGGCCTCGTGATCGGCGCGCCGCTGGGCATTCTGGCGGGGACCTATCTGGCTGAATACGGCCGGGACACGCGCCTCGCCACGGTCGTTCGCTTCATCAACGACATTCTGCTCAGCGCGCCCTCGATCGTCGTCGGCCTGTTCATCTACGAGCTGTTCGTCGTGCCGTTCGGGCATTTCTCGGCCATCGCGGGCGGCATTGCTCTCGCCGTGCTCGGCGCGCCGATCATGGTGCGCACCACGGAGGATATGCTCAATCTCGTCCCGAATACGCTGCGCGAGGCGGCCTCAGCGTTGGGCATGCCGCGTTCCCTCGTCATCCGACATGTCGCCTACAAGGCTGTACGCTCCGGCATTGTCACCGGCGTCCTGCTGTGCGATCGCGCGCATGACCGGCGAGACGGCGCCGTTGATTTTCACCGCGCTCGGCAACTCGCTGTTCGCCCTCGACCCGCGCGGACCGATGTCGGCCCTTCCGCTGATCATCTACGAGTTCGCCCGCAGCCCCTATGCCGAGCAGCAGAAGCTCGCATGGACGGGGGCGCTCCTTCTCACTTTCTCGGTGTTGGCCCTGAGCATCGCGGCGCGTGCGCTCTCCGCCACGGCCAAGCAGAAGTAGGCAAGAGGATTTCGCTCATGAGCAACGACGTCAACGCGCCGCGGCCGGCCAAGCCGCCGAACGCGAACAGGGACAAGGTCGCGGTGCGGGGTCTCAACTTTTACTATGGCGGGAATCACGCCCTCAAGGAGGTCACCCTGTCGCTCTACGAGGGCCAGGTCACCGCGTTCATCGGCCCCTCGGGGTGCGGCAAGTCCACGCTGCTGCGGGTGCTGAACCGCATGTACGACCTCTATCCCGGCCAGCGCGCGGAAGGCGAAGTCATGCTCGACGGGGAGAACATTCTCTCGAAGGACCTCGATCTCAATCTTCTGCGCTCCCGCGTCGGCATGGTGTTCCAGAAGCCGACCCCGTTTCCGATGACCATCTACGACAACATCGCCTTCGGCATCCGTCTCTATGAAAAGCTGCCCAAGTCCGAGATGGATGGCCGGGTCGAATCGTCGCTGAAGCGCTCCGCGCTCTGGAACGAAGTGAAAGACAAGCTGGGCGCGAGCGGCCTCAGCCTCTCCGGCGGACAGCAGCAGCGCCTCTGCATCGCCCGCACGGTCGCCATCAGCCCCGAGGTGATCCTGTTCGACGAGCCCTGCTCGGCGCTCGACCCGATCTCGACCGCCAAGATCGAGGAGCTGATCGACGAACTCTCCGGCGAGTACACGATCGCCATCGTCACCCATAACATGCAGCAGGCCGCGCGCGTCTCGCACTTTACGGCTTTCATGTATCTGGGCGAGATGATCGAGTTCAATGAGACCGACAACGTCTTTACCTCGCCGCGCGACAAGCGCACCCAGGATTACGTCACCGGCCGGTTCGGCTGAGGGAGTGAGAGCCGTGGTCGATCATACCGTCAAGGCCTACGACAGAGAGCTCGATACGCTCGAGCGCCGGATCGCCGAAATGGGCGGCATCGCCGAGAAGATGGTCATCGACGCCATGGACGCGCTGGCCAACGCCGACACCGTGCTCGCGCACCAGGTGGTGGCGACCGACCCCCGTCTCGACGCGCTGCAGCGCGAAATCGAGGACATGACGGTCATGACCATCGCGCGCCGCCAGCCGGTCGCGGTGGATCTGCGCGAGCTGATCGGCGCCATCCGCATCGCCGGCGATCTCGAGCGGGTCGGCGATCTGGCCAAGAACATCGCCAAGCGCACGGTGAAGCTGGGCGCGGAGGCGAGGGTTCCGCGCGCCATCATCGGCCTCAAGCATATGAACGAGGTGGCGAACGAATTGCTCAAGGACGTGCTCGACGCCTACGCCCAGCGCGACGCGGAGCGCGCCCGCGAGGTCTGGGAGCGCGACATCGATCTCGACGCGCTGGAGGACTCGGTCTTCCGCGACCTCCTGACCCATATGATGGAGGATCCGCGCAACATCTCCTTCTGCGCCCATCTCCTCTTCTGCTCCAAGAATATCGAGCGGATCGGCGACCACGCCACCAATATCGCCGAAACGGTCGTCTATCTCGTCACCGGCCAGCCGATGCCGACGGAGCGGCCGCACGGTCGGCAGGAGACCGACATCGATGTCGACGCCGCCGGAGGCGACGCATGAACCAGGCCCGCAAGGACATTGTCCGCTCCAGCGCCGCCTCGGCGCCTCGCATCCTCGTGGTCGAGGACGAATCGGATCTGGCTCTCCTGCTCGCTTACAATCTCGAGGCGGAGGGCTATGTGGTCGAGAGCGTGGAGCGCGGCGACGAAGCCGAGCTCCGTCTGGCCGAGAATACGCCCGATCTTGTCATCCTCGACTGGATGCTGCCTGGCGTGTCGGGCCTCGAAATCTGCCGGAGGCTGAGGGCGCGCGAGAATACGCGCACGCTCCCGGTCATCATGGTGACCGCGCGAGGCGAGGAGGCCGAGCGGGTGCGCGGGCTCTCGGTTGGCGCCGACGACTATGTCGTCAAACCGTTCTCGCTCCCGGAGCTGATGGCGCGGGTCCGCGCGCTCCTCAGGCGCAGCCGCCCCGAGCGCATCGCCGATCGCCTCAACGCCGGCGACCTCGACCTCGACCGGGAGACGCGCCGGGTGCGGCGGGGCTCGCGCGACATCCACCTCGGCCCGACGGAATTCCGGCTGCTCGAGTATCTGCTGGAGAAGCCGGGCCGGGTGTTTTCGCGTGCGCAATTGCTCGATGGCGTCTGGGGGCAGGCGGCCGAGATCGACGAGCGCACGGTCGACGTCCATGTCGGCCGCTTGCGCAAGGCGCTGTCGAGGGGGCGGGAGCGCGATCCGATCCGCACTGTTCGCGGCACCGGCTATGCCTTCGACGAGACTTTCGGCAAGTCGTAGGTCCAGGGAGCGGTTAGGGCTTGCGCCGCGGTCCGATCGCAGGGCCGATCCTGGAGCAGGGTGATTTCAAGCCAGTTCATCCCGCCATTTGCGAGACGCCCTCAGCCGCCTTCGGGAGAGCTCATAAATTCTTGACGATCACGCTGTCGCGCCGGGGGCAGGAGACCGGCAAGATTTCCTACCTCCGGTCCTCCGCCTCCAGCCCTGCCAGGCGCATCAGCCCGGTCACATCGCGCCCTAGCGCAACGCCAGGCGACGTTCACGGTCCCGCCGACGCTCCTGGGCGGGCTGATAGGCCAGTCCGCTGTGATGGGCGCAATAGGGACCCGAGGACGCCGGCGAGCCGCAATAGCGGAAGTCCGGGCTCGTCGGGTCACCGAGAGGCCAGCGGCACATCGCCTCCTTCAGTTCGACAATGGTGACCCTGAGCGACATCGGCAGGACGACGCTTTCAAACGTCTCGTGCTCCGCCTCGTTGAGCGGCTGCGGCGCGATCGCCAGCGCCGTCGCCCCGCGAACGATCCGCGGCGCGACCGAGGCCGCGCGCGGGACGGCCACCCGATGCGATGGGTGCCGGGGCGCCGACGGACGGGGATGCGAACTGCTCGAACCCGGCGATTTCGCGCGGCCGGCAAGCCCGAGCCGGTGAACCTTGCCGATGACCGCGTTGCGGGTCAGCCCATGACCGAGGAGACTCGCGATCTGGCTCGCACTCTTGCCTTCGAGCCAGTGCTGCTTGAGCTGCTCGACTCTTTCATCCGTCCAGGACATCGTCGCCTCGTTCGTCAATTCCTTGGCCAATAGCAGGAAGCCTCACTCAGAATCCGACTCCTCCGCCGAACGGCTGAACGCCGTCGGCCGAAACGCGGACCAACGCTCTCTCTGAAGCCCTCGCCACGACATCTCGTGGCCCAATGCGAAAAAAGTACACTACTCGTTGAATCGCGCGCAAGAGTTTGACCGGGCGAAGGACCCTGCTTTTCAACAGGTCTCCGCGTTGGAGCTGCCCGGCGGGCTGCCTCCTCCGTTCGATTGTTTGAGTCGCATCAAGGTTTTAGCCTCGCGGCAGGCCCGAAGTTGCGCCTCGAAATTTTTTTGCCTGCCCATTCGTCATTTGACCGAATATGGGCGTTTCCGTTATATTTGCTAGGCATTCGGCGGCCGCCCCTGCGGGGCGGCGTTTCTATTTTTGCGCTTGCCGCCCGCCGCAATCGAGAGCCGGACAGGAGTTGGATCAGGTGAATTCCGCTCAAGCGACCTCAGCGATCGTCCCGACTTACGCCCGCGCCAAGATCGCCTTCGAGCGAGGCGAGGGGTGCTGGCTCATCTCGAGCACGGGCGAGCGTTACCTGGACTTCGGCGCCGGCATCGCGGTGACCTCGGTCGGCCATGCGCATCCGCACCTCGTCGAGACCCTGGTCAGTCAGGGCTCGAAGCTTTGGCACGTCTCGAACCTTTATCAGAACCCGGAAGGCGAGCGGTTCGCCCGCCGGCTCGCGGACGCGACCTTCGCCGATCTCGTCTTCTTCGCCAATTCGGGCGCGGAGGCGAACGAGGCGGCCATCAAGATGGCGCGGCGGCGCCAGTCGATCGACGGCCATCCCGAGCGCTATCGCGTTCTGACTTTCGAAGGCGCCTTTCACGGCCGCACGCTCGCCACCATCGCCGCCGGCGGCCAGGCGAAATATCTCGACGGTTTCGGGCCGAAGGTCGACGGGTTCGACCAGATCCCGATCACCGACCTCGCCGCGGTCGAGGCCGCGATCGGGCCGGGAACAGGCGCGATCTTGATCGAGCCGATCCAGGGCGAGGGCGGCGTCAGGGTGATTCCGCCCGCATTCCTCCGGGGCTTGCGCGAGATCTGCGACCGGCACGGCCTCCTCCTGATTTTCGATGAGGTCCAGACGGGCGTCGGCCGGACGGGGCGCTTCTTCGCTCACGAGCACAGCGGCGTCCGCCCCGACATCCTGACTGCGGCCAAAGGCATCGGAGGTGGGTTTCCGATGTCTGCGTGCCTGGCGACCGCGGACGCGGCCCGCGGGCTCACCGTCGGCGTGCACGGAACGACCTTCGGCGGCAATCCGCTGGCGATGGCGATCGGCAACGCGACGCTCGACGTCATTCTGGCGCCCGGCTTCATCGAGCATGTCGCGCGGCTCGGGCTCAATCTGCGTCAGCGACTCGCGGAGCTGAAAGATCGCCACGGCTCGGTCATCGAGGAGATTCGCGGAGAGGGCCTGATGGTCGGGCTCAGGCTGAAAGTTCCGCCGGCGGATTTCGCCGAGGCGGCGCTCAAGCAGAAGATTCTCGTCATTCCCGCCGGCGACAATGTCGTGCGGCTGCTGCCGCCGCTCGTCGTCACCGAGGAGGAAATCGCCGAAGGCGTGCGGCGTCTCGACGCCGCTTGCGCCGCGGTCGAAGAGCGCCTCCTCGTCGCGATCAACTGATGATCGCATGAACGCGCCCGTCCAGGCCGCGCCGCGGCATTTTCTCGGTCTCCTCGACCTGTCGACCGTCGAGCTCAGGCGCATCCTCGACCTGTCGGCGGCGATGAAGAAGGCGCGCGTGAAGGGCGCTCCGCCCGCCTGGCGTCCGCTCGCGGGGAAAACGCTGGCCCTCATCTTCGACCGGCCCTCGACCCGCACCCGCGTGTCGTTCGACATCGGCATGCGCGAGCTCGGCGGCGAGACGATCATGCTGACCGGCGCCGAAATGCAGCTCGGCCGCGGTGAGACCATCGCCGACACCGCCCGCGTCCTGTCGCGCTACGTCGAGGCGATCGTCATCCGCATCCTCAGCCAGGACGACCTCTTCGAGCTGGCGGCCAACGCGACCGTGCCGGTCATCAACGGCCTCACCAAACAGTCGCATCCGTGCCAGGTGCTGGCCGACCTCCTGACCTTCGAGGAAAAGCGGGGGCCGATCCGCGGCCGCAAGATCGCCTGGTCCGGCGACAGCAACAATGTCCTCTCGTCCTGGATCGACGCCTCGGCGCGCTTCGATTTCACGCTCGACGTCGCCTGTCCGCGCGAACTGCAGCCGACGAAGCCGCGCCTCGCCGCCGCGTTGGCCGCCGGCGCGAAAATCGTTGTCCGCGAGGACCCGGAAGAGGCGGTCAAGGACGCCGCGGCGGTCATTTCCGACTGCTGGGTGTCGATGGGCGATGAGGACGAGGGCCGGCGCCAGAACCTGCTCGCCCCCTATCAGGTCAACAGCCGGCTGATGAGCCGCGCCAGGCCGGACGCCATCTTCATGCACTGTCTGCCCGGCCCACCGCGGCGAGGAGGTGACCGACGAGGTCATCGACGGGCCGCAATCGGCCGTGTTCGACGAGGCGGAGAACCGCCTGCACGCCCAGAAGGGGGTGCTGGCCTGGGTGTTCGGAGTCCAGCCGTGACCGTCACCGAGCGCGCCGCCTCCGCCCAGGTGGTGGATGATATCGTTCTGCCCTTCGCGGTCGAATCGCTCAGCACGCGCGGCCGCCTTGTCAGGCTCGGTCCCGCGATCGACTCCCTGCTCAACGGCCACGATTATCCTGAGCCCGTATCGAAGCTGGTGGCGGAGGCGGTCGCGCTCGCGGCGCTGCTCGGTTCGACCCTGAAGCTCGAAGGCCGCTTTCAGCTGCAGACGAAGAGCGACGGCCCGGTCAACATGCTGCTCGTCGATTTCGACGCGCCGTCGAACCTGCGCGCGCTCGCCCGGTTCGACAAGGCGAGGGTCGCGGCCGCCGCGCCAGGCGAGGACCTGCTCGGGCGAGGACATATGGCGTTCACCATCGATCCGGGCGGCGACATGAACCGCTATCAGGGCGTCATCGCGCTCGAAGGGCAGGGCCTCGAGGGCGCCGCGCATCATTACTTCGAGCGCTCGGAGCAGATCCCGACCCTGGTGCGCCTCGCGGTCGGCGAGACCTTGTCGCAGGGCGGACGCGCCTGGCGCGCAGGCGGCCTCATCGTCCAGTATCTGCCCGAGGCGCCACGCCGCCGCGCCGACTTCCATCCGGGCGACGCCCCCGAGGGGACCGAGCCACACCGCGTCGAGGAGGACGACGCCTGGACCGAGGCCCAGGCCCGCGCCGCCACGACCGAGGCGCATGAACTCATCGATCCGACGCTCTCAGGCGAGCGCCTGCTCTTTCGCCTGTTCAATGAGCGCGGCGTGCGTGTGTTTGCGCCGACCCCGCTCGCGGCGGTCTGCCGCTGCTCGGCCGAAGGGGTCGACGCGATGCTGCGCAGCTTCCCGCCGGAAGAGGTCAGGCACATGGTGGGCGACGACGGCATGATCGGCGTCACCTGCGAATTCTGTTCGACCAAGCGCGTCTTCGATCCGGCCGACTACGGCGCCTGATTGCGAAGGCCAGCCGCCTCATGGAGCTGAGCACATTCCAGGCGAGGCTCGCGGAGACCGCTCAGGCGGTCGAGCGCGAGCTCGAGGACCTGCTCGGCTTCGAGGCTCAGCCCGGCGAATCCCTGCGGCCGAAACGTCTCGTCGAAGCGATGCGCTATGCCGCGCTCGGCGGCGGAAAGCGGCTCAGGCCCTTTCTCGTGGTCGAGACAGCGCGCGCTCTTGGCCGGACCGACCGCGGGCCGAGGCGCGCCGGCGCGGCGATCGAATGCGTGCATGCCTATTCGCTGATCCATGACGACCTGCCGGCGATGGACGACGACGATCTGAGGCGGGGCCGTCCGACCGCGCATCGCGCCTTTGACGAGGCGACGGCGATTCTGGCGGGGGACGCGCTGCAGACGCTTGCCTTCGAAATCCTGGCCGATCCGCGGACCGATCCGGACGCGGAGATCCGAGTGGCGTTGTCGGCCGGGCTGGCGCGCGCCGCGGGCCTCGCCGGAATGGTCGGCGGACAGATGCTCGACATCGAGGCGGAGACCGCGCCCGCGCCCCTCTCGCGCGAGGAGATCGCCGGCCTGCAGGCGATGAAGACGGGCGCGCTCCTCCGGTTCGGCGTCGAGGCGGGCGCGCGGCTTGCGGGCGCAAGTCCAGCGTCGGGCGCGGCGCTCTCCGCTTACGGCCGCGCGGTCGGGGCGGCGTTCCAGGTCGCCGACGACCTTCTCGACGCCGAGGGCGACACGGCGACGCTCGGCAAACGGGCCGGCAAAGACGCCGGCCGCCGCAAGGCGACGCTCGTCGCCGCGCTTGGGCTCGATGGCGCGCGCCGCGAACTCGCCCGCCTCATCGACGAAGCAAGCGCGGCGGTCGACGCGGCCGGACTCGGCGCCTCGGGCGACGGTCTGCGCGCGGCGGCCGCATTCGTCGCGGCGCGAAAGAGCTGAGGCTACAGGCGAGGGCTCTCCTGCACTTTGTGACTGCGGACCTGACCTCCAAACCCTCGCCGCCAATCCCAATCCAATGGCGCAGGCAAGCCGCGCATCTCGAAGGACGAGGATTACGCCAGCAGTCGGGACAGGCTGCCGGTCAGGAGACTGAGATCAAACCGTCCCCGCCTCAAGTCGTGCCCGGCGCCTTGGATGACGATCAGCTCATGGGGGGCGGTGATGATCCTCAGCGCTGATTCCATCTCACCGATCGAGCCGAACGGGTCTTTGGAGCCGTGGACGAACAGGGCTCGACTGCGAAGCTCAGGGAAGTGGCCGGTTCGCATCTGCGCCGGCTTGCCGGGCGGGTGGAGCGGGTAGGACAGCAGCATAAGCGCCTCGACGAGTTGAGGCTCTTCGGCCGCCAGCATGCCCGCCTGACGGCCGCCGTAAGAGAGGCCCGCAAGAACCATCCTTCCGGTCACAAACTCGCGCATCGCCGCAACCGCCGCCTGAAGCCCGGCGCGATCTTTCGCGGCGTCGGCCGGCCTTGGCGGCCCCGAGGGTCTTTGCTGACGGAAGGGCAGGTCGCAGCGCAACACGGTCACGCCCGCGGCCTGAAACGCGTCCGCCACAGCGAGAAGCAGCGGCGCGTTGCAGTTGCCTCCGGCGCCGTGCGTCAGCGCCATCCCATCGGCGCCGCCCGCCTTGTGCAGGTATCCTCGCACGCCCTCCGCTGCAAACGGCGCTGAGGTCATGGCCCGTCCTCCTTCTCGCCCCTGGCGACGATGCGGAGCGCGTCGTCAGGCAGCGGCTTCTGCACCGCGAGAGCCTTGGGCGTCTCCGCCTGAAGCCAGAGATCGACGTCGTCCGGCGTCGTCAGAATGACCGGCATCGCTTGGGGGTGGATCGGCGCGACGATCGCGTTCGCCTCGGTCGTGAGGAAACCGAACAGTTCATGGTCGCCTTCGATCGGCGCGCTCTTCGGACCCCGCGCGCCGCGCCACGGCGTCCACAGGCCGGCAAAGGCGAACAGCGGACGATCGTCGCCGAGCGCAAACCATGTCGGGGTCTTTCGCGGCTTCGTGTCGGCGTATTCACAGAACGAGGTCGCCGGGACTATGCAGCGGCTACCCCTGCCGAGCCAGCCCCGCCAATGCGGACTTTTGACGTTGCGGATGTTGGTCACCGGCTGGCCTCCGAACTGGGGCGGACCGGGCATTCCCCAGCGCGCCATGACCAGCTCGCGCTCGCCGTCAGTTCTTGGACGCACGATTGGCGCAAGCTGGTCCGGATAGACGGACGGGAAGAGAGGAAGATTGCCCGTGCGATCATGCTTCGTGGCGAAGAGGTCGCGGATGGCCGATTGGCCCTTGGTCAAGCTGTAAAGGTTGCACATGCCATCGACTATGCAGCGCTAGGCGTTGTCGGCTAAGGGGTCGGGAATGCTGGGCTGGCTGCGCCGCCGTCGCGAGAGGACAGCTTGGATCGAGGCTGAGGCGGAAGCGCTGAGCCGCGAGCTTGGCGTCGAGGCTTACTCCGAAGCGCGTCGAAGGGAGCGAGAGGCCAACAGCATCGCAGAGGCGCGACAGTACAATCGCGTCGCGCTGGCGATTGCCCGCAGGACCTGCAACGCGGTCGGCGTCGACGCGGGCGCCCGGCTGGCGTCTGACGCCCTCCTCGCCTCGACCTTCGAGACGCCAGCAGCGCGCCCGGACGCCTCGAGTCCGGACGAAGGCCCGGTCTGCGAGATGAGGTCCGCCGCCTCTGTTGGAACGTTTCCGCGATACCGCCTGCAGTTCTTGGCTGTCGCCGATGATCGCACGCTGAAAGTCGTGAAGGAGCACGAGGTTCACGCCCCGGACGCGCCCGCCGCGATCCGGCAGGCTGTTCAAATCGAGTGGCCGCCGGGCGCGATCGGGTTCAAGCTGATCGATCAGGACGGCCACGAAGTCTTCGGACGACAGAGCGGCGATCGCGGTTCGTGATCCTGGCGCA
>CAVZJZ010000006.1:0-20380 GCA_963775665.1 uncultured Alphaproteobacteria bacterium
GCCCGGCATGAGCGGCATGGAGCTTCTCGAGCACCTTGCGGCGCGCTCGCTTGCTCTGCCCGTCGTTGTGGTCACGGGCCACGCCGACGTTCCGCTCGCCGTCCGCGCCATGAAAAAAGGCGCAGTCGACCTGTTGGAGAAGCCGTTTCGCGCCCACGACCTCATCAGCGCCGTTCGCAAGGCCCTAGTTTCTGGCAAAGAATCACAGACAAACGAGGCCGATACACAGGAAGCGCTGGCGCGATTGGCCACGCTGAGCGTGCGGGAGAACGAGGTGCTCGATCGCCTGATCAGGGGCCAGCCTAACAAGATCATCGCCTACGAAATGGGCATCAGCCCCAGGACCGTTGAAGTGCACCGCGCCAACGTCATGAAGAAGACCCAGGCCGCCAGCCTCTCCGAGCTCATCCGGATGTTCCTGAACATCGAGCGAAGCTGAACGGCGTGCGAAGTCGAGGCGGCTGGAGCCGCTCGCGAACTCCCTCAAGCTCCCCGCCGAAAATGAGGATCAGACGGCCTTGTTCTGCGCCCTGAGTCGCTCCGCCAGAACGCGCATCATTTTCAGCGCGAAGTACGGGGTGTGCCGGACCAGGAAGAGATATTGCTTTTCCGTGATCGGCGCTACGACGACGTCTGTTTCCGCCACGACTGTGGCGCTTCTCGGCGAGGCGTCGATAAGCGCCATCTCGCCGAAAATCTCGCTTCCTCCGAGGGTTTCGAGGACCCGGTTGCCGGACAGGATCTGCACGCGCCCCGTCTGAATCACGTAAAATTCGGCCCCGTGCTCTCCCTCGCGAAAGATGATCGCGCCCGCCTTGTACTCTCGGGTCGGGACGTCGGCGCCAAGCAGAAGACTGAAATCATCGGCGTCGTTCGTCATGTAGCCCATACTCACGCACCGTCTCGGCGCGCGCCCTTTCTGAAAGGAGAGAAACGGCAGATTGATTGCACAATTGTGACAAGCCGCCGAAGGCCGGCGAGATCAAGTCTGGCGCGTCGACGGTTGCGGCGCCGACTTCGGACTCTTAGTGGATGCGCATCCTCCGCTCAAGACGCGAGCCGCGAGAAGTCGCTGGGCCGCATGCGAAACGGCTAGCCAATCGCCACGACCAGCCGCCCCCGCGTCTCGCCCTTCAGAATCCTGCGGCCGGCGTCGAACGCCTCATCGAACGGGATCGTTTGCGTCATTGCCGCAAGCTTCTCCCGGTCCAGGTCGGCCGCCAGGCGTCGCCATGCCTCGAGCCGGCGCTCCATCGGACAATTGACGCTGTCGATGCCGATCAGCGTGACCGCGCGCAAGATGAACGGAGCGACCGTCGCGGGCAGGTCCATCCCGCCCGCGAGACCGCAGGCGGCGACAGCGCCGCCGTAGCGCGTCTGGGCCAGCACATTGGCGAGCGTTTGCGAGCCGACGCTGTCGACGGCGGCCGACCATTGTTCCTTGCCGAGCGGCTTGCCTGGCGTTGCAAGCGAAGCGCGTTCGACGATCTCGGACGCGCCGAGCCGCCTGAGATAATCGGCTTCGCTCGTACGGCCGGTTGAGGCGATCACTTTCCACCCCTTATCGGCGAGCAGCGAGATGGCGGTCGAGCCGACGCCCCCTGCAGCGCCGGTCACCAGCGCCGGCCCCGACGACGGCGTCAGCCCTTGCCGCTCGAGCGCCAGCACCGCCAGCATCGCAGTATAGCCGGCAGTGCCGATCGCCATCGCCTCGGCGCGGGTGAGGCCGGCCGGCAACTTGACGAGCCAGTCGCCCTTCACTCTCGCTTTTCCGGCGTAGCCGCCGAAATGGGTCTCGCTCAGTCCGTAGCCGTTCAGGATCACGTCGTCGCCCGGAGCAAAATCGGCTCGCGTGGATGTCTCGACGACGCCGGCCAGATCGATGCCCAGCACCATCGGGAACCGGCGGATGACCGCCGATTTGCCGGACAGTGCAAGCCCGTCCTTGTAGTTGACAGTCGAATGAGTGACGCGAACGGTCACGTCGCCGTCCATAAGCTCGGAGTCTTCCATGTCGACGAAACGAACGTCCTGTCCGGCGTCGGTTTTGTCGGCTCGTATGGCGCGAAACGGCATGCGGGTTCCCTCGTCGGGAGCACTGCGGCGCCTGAAACGAGGTGCGCCGATGGACCTCCCTTGTTGAGTGTATTGGCCCGGTCGCCTGACGGTCAAACGTCGGGCGAAAGCGATGCCTATTGCCGTCTCGAAACGGAGAACTCGCCCGCGGCCGCGCGGTCCGCCAGGCGCCCGGCGATGAGCGCGGCGCCGTCTTCGCCGTGGACCGCGACCAGTTCGCACATCGCGGCGCAGAGGGCCGCTTCGGCAAAAGCGTCCACGTCGATTCCGTCGAGGGCGGCCAGGGCGAACGCCTCTCCCACATAGGTCAAGGCCGCCTGGCGCGCGTCCGCGTCGCAGCGATCCTCGAGCGGGATTTGCGTGGAGGTCGACATCGCTCGGCATAATAGAGACTCGCGCCGGGCGACGCGACGGAAGTCCTTCGTAAAGGTTAATCGGCGCCGCGGGCTCGGCATCGGCGCGGGTCGCCCGGTCGGCCCGGTCCGGTGCGCCCTCGCCATTTGGAACAGCGACATGTGCGGACGCTATGCGATCACCTTGCCCCCGGAAGCGGTGCGCGCCTATTTCGCCTATGGCGAGACCCCCAATTTCCCGCCCCGCTACAACATCGCGCCGACCCAGCCGATTCCCGTGGTGACGGCCGACCCTCACAGCGCCGGCGCCGTCCGGCATTTCAGGCTCATGCGCTGGGGCTTCCTGCCGGGCTTCGTCAAGGACCCGAAAGGCTTTCCGCTCATCATCAACGCCCGCGCTGAGACCATGGCGGAGAAGGCGAGCTTCCGCGCCGCCCTGAAGCGGCGACGATGCCTCGTCATCGCCGACGGTTTCTACGAATGGCGGAAGGAGGGGCATGCGGGAGGCCGCGGCGCGCAAGCGTCCCTATCTCATCCGGCGCGTCGGCGGAGAGCCGATGGGGTTTGCCGGTCTCTTTGAGACCTGGTGCGATCCGAGCGGCGGCGAGATCGACACGGCCTGCATCGTCACGACTTCGGCCAATTCGCTGGCGGCGCGGGTGCATGACCGCATGCCCGCGATCCTCGAGCCGCGTGACTTCGCCGCCTGGCTTGACGTCGACGGCGTCGAGACTGTGAAGGCGCTCGCGCTCCTGAAGCCGGCGCCAAGCGAGGCGCTCGAACTCGTCGAGATCGGCCCCGGCGTCAACCGGGTCGCCAACGACAACGAGAGCCTGCAACAGCCGGTCGCCGCGCCGATCCGCGCGAGCGCCGGCGAGACGCTTTTCTGATCTTGCCGGCCGGCGCGCGGCGCGCCATGAGGGCAAGGCGAAGACGAGAAACGGATTCGAAGAGGACGTCATGGCCGAGCGAGAAAAGCCGCCGCGAGCCGTCGCCGCGGTCCCTGGCGCCGATGGGCTCAAGCGCTGCCCGTGGCCCGGCGCCGACCCGCTCTATGTGAGCCTATCATGACGAGGAATGGGGAACGCCCGAGTACGACGACAGGGCGCTCTTCGAGAAGCTCGTTCTCGATGGCTTCCAGGCGGGGCTTTCGTGGATCACGATCCTGAGGAAGCGGCCGGCCTTCCGGAGCGCCTTCGACGGGTTCGACCCGAAAAAGATCGCGCGCTGGGACGGCGCCAAGAAGGAGGCGCTGATGCTCGATTCCGGCATCGTGCGCAACCGCGCCAAGATCGAGGCGACGGTCGCGCTCGCGCGCATTTATCTGGACCTCGCTGGCAAAGGCGGCTTCGCCCGCCACATCTGGAGCTTCGTCGACGGACGGCCGATCCAGAACGCGCGCCGGAGCCTCACCGAGATCCCCGCCGAGACCGAGGTCTCGCGCGCCATCGCCAAGGACCTGCGCGCGCGGGGCGGCAACTTCGTCGGCCCCACGATCATCTACGCCTTCATGCAGGCGACTGGCATGGTCAACGATCACCTCGTCGACTGCTGCCGCCACGACGCTTGCCGGGCGCTGGCGCGCGATTTCGGACCGTGAGCGAATCGCCAAGGCGCCGCGCCTGGCAGCGCATGCTGTCGGGGCGGCGGCTCGACCTGATCGACCCCTCGCCGCTCGACGTCGAGATCGCCGACATCGCCCATGGGCTTGCGCGCGTCGCCCGCTGGAACGGCCAGACCCAGGGACCGGAGATCTTCTCCGTCGCGCAACATTCGCTCCTCGTCGAGGCGCTGTTCGCCGCGGTCGCCGCCTCGCCGTCGCCGAAGGCGCGCCTCGCCGCATTGCTGCATGACGCGCCCGAATATGTGATCGGCGACATGATCTCGCCGTTCAAGGCGGCGATCGGCGGCGACTACAGGCGGATCGAAGGGCGTCTGCAGCAGGCGATCCATATCCGCTTCGGCCTGCCCGCCGAGCTGCCGACGGATCTCGCGAAGCAGATCAAGGCCGTCGACCGGGTCTCCGCCTATATCGAGGCGACGGCGCTTGCCGGGTTCACGATCGCCGAAGCGCGCAGGCTCTTCGGCGAGCCCGAGGCGCCGGTCCGGGACTTCGCCGCGTTTGTCGAACCGATGCGACCGCAGGAGGCCGAGCGGCGGTTTCTCGATCGTTTCGCCGAACTCGACGCCGCTGCGGCGAAGTCCTAAGGAATCGCTTTCGCCAGAGGAGACGCCTGCCGTGCCGCGCCTTCATGTCTGCTCGCTCGCGCTGATCGAAGAGACCGTCGCCCGCACCGGCGCGCGGTCGCTCGTCACGCTGCTGAGTCCCGGCACGGCCGTCGCGCGCCCCGACGGGATCGCGCCGGAGCGACATCTCTACCTTGCCGTGTCCGACATCGTCGCGCCCGCGCCCGGCCAGGTTCTGCCCGAGACCGGGCACCTCGAGTCGTTCCTCGGCTTCGTCCGCGCGTGGGACCGCGCCGAGCCGATGGTGATCCATTGCTACGCCGGCGTCAGCCGCTCGACCGCCGCGGCCTATATCGCCGCCTGCGCGCTTAGCCCCCAGCGCGACGAGTTCGCCATCGCCCGGTCGCTGAGGGCCGCATCGCCGACCGCGACCCCCAACGGGCGGCTGGTGGCGCTCGCCGACATGGCGCTCGGCCGCAGCGGCCGCATGACCGGGGCGATCGCGGCGATCGGCCGGGGGGAGGAGTGCTTCGAGGGGACGCCGTTCACGCTGGAGCTGGCTTGAGGGCTGGCGCACGGCCGGAATTTTGGAATCGCTTGGAATGCTCCGGATTTCGCTGGTCTTTCGAGGAAATTTGGAGCCTTGGAATTCCTTGCGAATTTCTTGGAATTTCTGACCGAAATCACGGACTTATCAAAGGGTTACAGGCCGATGCGGCGAAAAATACATCTGCTAGGCAGGGGTCCTGACTCTCGACCCCGATCCTGAAGGAGCGATACGAGCATCTGTCAAAATCGCAATCTCCCGGCGCGCTTTCATAAGACCATTGTAGCCGGGTCTCTCGGTCAGGAAATTCTACAAGAGACCCATTGTCGTCCAGCGATATTCTGACGATTCAGCAAGAGTATTGTTCGCGCCGCACAACTCCGCAATGTTCGGGCGTCGAGCCGCACTTCGGGACCGTCGCGTCAGCCCTTCACCGCCTTCGCCATCGCGTCCTGCTCGGCTGGCGAGGGGGAGCCGAAGAAGGCCGGCTCGTTGTCCTTGCCGCCGAGCGCGCCAAAGGCGTGCGCGCCGCCCGCGTCGAACAGCACGACGAACTTGTGCTCCGCGCATTCGGTCGGCTTGCAGACGAAGCTGAGCGAATAGGGCTTGCCGTCGATGGTCGTCTCGCTGATCTGGCCGGCGACGCCGTCAAAATTCTTGTTGAACAGGACGAGCCAGTCGGGCGTCGGCTGGACGAGCTTCATCAGCCTGTCCCAGGATGCGTGATAGGCCGTCTTGCCGTGCAGCACGTCGAACAGGAATTCGCTTCGGCGGCCTGGGCGGCGCCGTGCGATGCGACCGTCATTGCGAGGAGCGAAGCGATCGAAGGCGTCGATCGCAGGTATGGCGAAAGCATCCAGCGGGCTGCGCCACGGCCCCCTGGATTGCTTCGCTGCGCTCGCAATGACGGACGCGGACTCCGATCGACGGATGCGCACGCTAGAACGCCTTGAAGGTGATGATCGTGCGGGTGTCGACGATGCCCGGAATCCTCTGCACCTTGTGGCCGACGAAATGGCCGATGTCGACGTCCTTCTCGACGTAGAACTTGGCCAGGATGTCGAAGTCCCCGGCGGTCGAATAGATCTCGGACGCGATCTCCGCCTCCGCCAGCGCGCTCGCCACCTCGTAGGTGCGGCCGAGCGCGCATTTGATCTGGACGAAAAAGGTCTGCATCGCCTGACGGCCCCCTAGTCGCCGGTGTCCTGGCCGGCGTCTTTGCCGGTCGCTTTGCCGGTCTCCCGGCCGTTCTCTTGTGCAACAACTTCGACGTCGCGGTCCATACCCGACTGGACCTCGAAGGTCGACTGGTAGGTCTTGGCGTCGTGCCGCGCGATGACGACATATTCGCCCTCGGCCAGGACGAGCGAGGGAAAGGCGCCGATGAGCTCGCGGATGACGTCGCCGCCCGGGGTCAGCACGGTGAAGGTCGTGTTGGCGAGCGCTTCCGCCGCCCGGCTTGTTGACGAGCTTGAGCGTCAGCGTGGCGCAGCGGTGCCGCAGCGTCACGTCGATGAGCTTGCCGGAGACGACCTTGATGTCGGCGTTGACGATCGAGTTGGACGGCAGCGTCGCCGGCGGCGCCGGCGCTGCGGACTTGCCCGAATTGGTCGCGACGCTGGGCGACGAACCGTCCGCCGACCGTGTCGAGATAGGTCGAGACGATGTGATAGGCGCCCTCCGGCAGGCCGATGATGTCGCCGGCCTTCGCCTTGGCGTAGACGAGCTTGCCCTGGGGATTGCGGCTTTCGGGCACGTAGATCGCCAGCGACAGCTTGGACGGGTCGATCGGCGCGTCGGCGACCGTGCCGTCGATCCTGAGGCCGCCCGCGGACAGGGTCAACCGTTCGGAGCGGACCTCCGGGCCGAGCGTCAGCCGGCTGGGTCGCGCTCGCGAGACCGAAGGCGACGTGCACGACATAGTCGCCGGGCGGCAGGGTCAGGGTCGGCTGGGCGAGGCTGGATTCGACGATCAGCGGATGCGCGCCCGCCGCGTCGGGCTGCGCGTCGAACACCCGCCAGCTGCAGGCCTCCGGTGAGCGGCGCCGCCGACGCCGCCGTTGAGCGCAGCGGAGAGGCTCAGCGTCGCCTGTCCGTCCGCGGGCGCGGGATCGGCGTTCGCGGCGGCGCTGAGCATGACCATGGCGACGAAGGCGATGATCCATGCCGGAATTCGCAAAAAGGCGCCCATTCACCCTCGCTGGCCGCGAAAAGTCGGCCCGTCCATGGCGCCGCAGCCTCGCGTGGCTGCCCGCCGCGCGGCCGGTTGGTGCTGCCCCAATGAGGCGGTTCGAAGGCCGTTTACAGGCCGGGCGAATTGCGTCAAGCAGCGCGCGAGGCTCGCCAGGAAGCCTTTCAGGGAACTGCCGATGAACGACACGATCGCGCTGCTCCAGCGCCGCCGCTCCGCGCCGCCCGCGATCATGACCGGCCCCGGCCCGACGGCGGAGGAACTGACGACGATCCTGACCGTCGCCTCGCGCGTGCCCGATCACGGCAAGCTCGCGCCCTGGCGCTTCGTCGTGTTCGAGGGGAAAGCGCGCGACCGGGCAGGCCGCATCGCGCTCGACATCCGCCTCGAGGACATGCCGGATCTCGACGAGGACGGCACGAGCAGAGGAGCTCGGCCGGTTCGCCCGCGCGCCTCTCGTGGTCGGCGTCGTCTCGCGCGCCGCTCCGCATGTCAAAATCCCCGAATGGGAGCAGGTGCTGTCGGCCGGCGCCGTCTGCATGACCATGATCGTCGCGGCGCGGGCTCTCGGCTTCTCGCCGACCTGGCTCACCGAATGGCCGGCCTATGACCCCCGGTTCCGCGCGGCGATCGGGCTCGCCGAGCACGAGCGCATCGCCGGCTTCATCCACATCGGCAGGGCGCCCGCGATCGAGGACCGGCCGCGTCCGCCGCTCGGCGAGATCGTCACGACGTTTCCGGCCTGAGGGCTGCGCCAATGTTCTACGAGACGAGCCATCGCGACAAAGACAAGCTGCCGCACGATCCGTTCAAGGCGATCGTCGCGCCGCGTCCGATCGGCTGGATATCGACGCGCGCCCTGGACGGACGGGTCAATCTTGCCCCCTACAGTTTCTTCAACGGATTTTGCAGCGCGCCGCCGATCGTCGGCTTCTCCAGCGAGGGCTGGAAGGACTCGGCGACTTTCGCACAAGAGAGCGGCGAGTTCGTCGCCAATCTGGCGACCTTCGACCTTGCGCGATCCGATGAACGCCACGTCGGCGCCGCTGGCCGCGCGGCGACAACGAATTCGCCCATGCGGGACTGACGATGGCCGAGTGCCGCCTCGTCGCTGCGCCCCGCGTCGCCGAAAGCCCGGCCTCGCTCGAATGCAAGGTGGTCGAGATCCTGGAGATTCGGACCCGCGACGGCTCCTGGAGCGGCAGCGTGCTCACGATCGGCGAGGTCGTCGCGTTCCATATCGACGAGGCCTATATCCGCGACGGCCGTTTCGACACCGCCCTCGCGCATCCGCTGGCGCGCTGCGGCTATCAGGATTACGCCGCGGTCGAATCCGTCTTTCCGCTGGCGCGGCCGAAAGGCGGCGGCGACGTCTGAACCGCCTGGGCTTCGGACGCGCGACGGCCCACTTTGTCAGATGAGCGCGTTGGTCGCGCGCAGCCGGGAGGCCAGTTCGTTCAGGACGAACCAGACGAAGTTGGGCGTCTCCTCGACCATGAAGCGGAACTTCTTCACGTCGAGCAGCGCGAGCTCTGAGCGCTCGATCGCTCTCGCGGTGATCGTTCTTGGATTGCCGTCAAGCAGCGACAGGATGCCGAGCGCCTGGCCTTCGCCGATCGTCTCGATCACCTTGCGTTTTGACGACACTTCGATTCTGCCCTTGAGAACGACAACATGCAGCGCGGCGGATCCCCCTCCCGGAAGATGATTTCATCGGCGGGGCAATCCATCACCGCGCCGAGCGCCCGGGCGAGCGGGCGGAAATCGGATTGTTCCCCCGACACCAAGGGTTCGGCTCTTCAGTCCACTGACAGCGATATTCATCAAAACCTCGACAAACGGCCGCGCCAACCGGCGCACCCCAACATTTTGATATCATTGCGAGGCGGGCGCAGTGCGCCGCATCACAGACCAGACAGGCTGGTCCGTGGCAGGATTACGCGGGGGCGCCAGGTCAAGAGACTGCCGCTTCCCGCCGTATCGGTTCGCTAATGCGTCGCGCCGGTCAGGTCGCCGGTAATGACGTGCTCGACCTCCGCCACCGAGGTCGCTTTCGGGTCGATGTCGTCGGCCACGATCTGTCCGCGGCGCATGACGACGATGCGGTCGACCACCTGAAACACGTGATGGATATTGTGGGCGATGAAGATGCAGGAATGGCCGGAATCGCGGGCGTTGCGGACGAAGCGGAGCACGCCCTTGCGTTTCGGCGACGCCGAGATTGTTCGTCGGCTCGTCGAGGATGATGAGGTCGCTGTCGAAATACATGGCCCGCGCGATCGCCACCGCCTGGCGCTCGCCGCCCGACAGCGAGCTGATCGGCGTCGAGGCGGGAATGAATTTGCCGATGCCCACTCTGCGGAGGAGTTCGCCGGCCACCTGCTCCATCCGGGCGGCGTCCATCCGGTTGAAGAGGTTCGGTCCCTTGATCGGCTCGCGGCCGAGGAAGAGATTGCGCGCGATCGACAGCTGCGTGACCAGCGCCGAGTCCTGATAGATCGTCTCGATGCCCTGGGCGATGGCGTCCGTCGTGCTGCGCATCTCGACCTTTTTGCCGCGCACATAGATGTCGCCGCTGGTCACGCGCAGCGCGCCCGACAGCACCTTGATCAGCGTCGACTTTCCCGCGCCGTTGTCGCCGAGGAGCCCGACGATCTCCTGGCGCTTGACCTTGAAGTTGACGTCGTTAAGCGCCTGCACCCGGCCGAAAAACTTGTTGATGTGCTCCATGCGGATCAGGTCTTCCGGGATGAGGTCTTCCCGGGCCTGGTCTTTCTGGGGCAAGCCTTTCTGGGGTTCTTGAGCCATCGCGATCACGTCCCCGACTGATGCCGGCGTTCGAGCCAGGAATGCAGCGCCATCATGCCGAGGATGATGGCGCCGATGAAGATGTTGTAGGCGAGTCCCGGCACGCCGATCATCACGATGCCGTTGCGCATCACCCGCAGGATGAGGACGCCGAGGACCGTGCCGATGATCGTGCCGCGTCCGCCGGTCAGCGCCGTGCCGCCGATCACGACCATCGCGATCACCTCGAGCTCGTAGCCCGACCCGCTGTTGGGATTGGCGGCCGACGTGCGGATCGAACTGATGATCCCGGCGAAGGACGACATCACGGCGGTCAGGATGAAGAGCGCCACCTTGACTGTGGAGACGTGCACGCCGCGCGCCTGGGCCGCGACCGGATTGCCGCCGGTCGCCTGGATCCAGTTGCCGTATTTCGACTGCGTCAGGACATAGCCGAGGATGACGGCCGCGGCGATGAACCAGAAGAGCGAAGCGTAGACCCGGAGCGACCCGATGTAGAAGTCGCCGACCAGGAGATCGGCGATCCATTGTCCGCTCGGCGCTCCATGTCCGTTGCGGAAAGCCGTCGGTGACGAAGAGGGCGGTCCCGCGCACGACGAGCAGCATGCCGAGGGTGACGAGGAAGGAGGGGATCTTGAGCCGCGTCACGATCAGCCCGTTGACGAGCCCGATCAGCGCGGCGACGAAGAGGCTGATGAAGAAAGCGACGCCCAGCGATGTCCAGCCGGCGTTGTAGAGCGTCCACATCACGACGGGGGCGAAACCGAACAGCGATCCGACCGAGAGATCGAATTCGCCCGCAGTCATCGAGCAGCGTCATCGCCAGCGCGATCAGCCCGAGCTCGACCGTGAAGGTGAGCGTGTTGCCGATGTTGAGGACGGAGAGGAAATTGGGATTGAGCGCGTAGAAGACGGCGAGCTCGAGAATGAGCAGGACGAGCGGGCCAAACTCTGGCGCCGAGATAAAACGTCGCAGGCGTGAGGCTTTTTGCACGGGCTGTCACCGATGGATGAATGGGCGACGGTCGCGCGAGCGTGGCGTCGGCGATTGGCGCTCCCATCCTTAAGAGGCGGCGCAGTCCGCCTCCTAGGGATGGGGGTTCGTGGAGGACTGCGAGGCCCTCAACTCGAGGCGCGAACCTTCGGGCGCGCGCCTCTCTCCATGACGATGTCGAACGGCGATGCCGGCGCGGCTACTTGCACGCCATGATCTTGTCGTAGACCGCCGCGTTGTCCTTGCCGTAAAGCGAGCCGACCGTGATGTTGAATCCCGGCGGAATGCCGCCCGTCGCCATGTCGGCGAGCGACAGCGCCAGATAGCTGGTCGCCTGCGGGTCCTGCCACTCGGCGGCGTTGACGTAGCCGGTCATCACTTCGCCGGTCGTCTCGCACGAGTTGCCCCAGCCGACGACCGGAATTTCGCCCGGCTTCACGCCGACCTGATCGAAGACGCGCTTGATCGAACCGGTGACCATGTCGCCGAGTCCGATGATCGCCTTGATCTTCGTCCGATTGGCGGTGAGGTAGTCGCTCATGCGGGAGATGACGTTCGCCTGATCGAGCGTGGCGTCGGTGACTTCCCAGGTGATGTTGAGCGGCTTGAAGACCGAAGCGATCGCCTTCTCTTCCTCGACGCCGTAGCTCGCGCCCGGAACCTCGACCGGCATCCAGACGAAATCGCCCGACTTCACCAGATTGTGGTCGACGAGATACTGCGCCCAGCCTTTGCCGACGACGCCGAGATCGCCGCCGACATAGGCGTTGAAGTTCACCTTCGGGTCCGGCGTGTTGAAATTGATGACCGGGATCCCGGCCGCGCGCGCCTCTTTGACGACATCGACGAGGCTGCCAGGATCGGGGCTCGTCGTGACGATCGCGTCGGCCTTGGCGGCGATGGCGGAGCGGATCGCCTCCTGCTGCGAGGGGACGTCGCCGTTGTGGAACGAGGTCTTGACTGTCTGGCCGGTGTCCTTCGCCCACATGTTCGCGCCGGCGAGAAAATAGGTCCAGACCGGATCGGCCGGCGAGCCGTGCGAGATCCAGTAGATCGTCTTGGCCTGGGCCGAGAGCGGCAGGGCGAGCGCAAAGAGCGCGAGCGCCAGGAACCGCGTAAACATTTTGAGCATGAAGATCCTCCCGAGCGGCGAAGCGCCGGTCTTGCCCCGGTCGATCTCGCCCAAGGGAAACGTGACACATCGAGCCGGGGCAGGCAAGGCGAAGCGAACGCGCCCGGGACTTCGCCCGAATCGCGACCGCGCCAATCACCGCCAGCCGCAAAAGGTCTCAGCGGTCCGTGGATTTCGATGATCGTCGTCCTCGCCGGCGCGCAGCTCAACGCCGAAATCGAGCGCTGGGCCTCGCGGAATACGACCCTCGACCGTTGAGGGCCTCAAAGCCCCCCGCGGTCAAGGCCGGGATGGTTGGCGACGCGGGCCTCGGTTCAGGCCGCCTTCCTGTTGACGCCGGCAGTCGCGAGCTTGGTCAGAAGTTTGTCCGCCTTGATCTCTTCCTCCAGCGTCTCGTTGAGGAGTTTTGCGGCGTCCTCCATACCGAGTTCGCGCGCCCACGTCTTCAGCGTGCCGTAGCGGGCGATCTCGTAGTGTTCGACGGCCTGGGCTGAGGCGGCGAGACCGGCGTCGAGCGCGTCGGCCCCCTTGAAGTCCTCCATGATCTCCTTGGCTTCGTCGATGATGCCGAGGATCGCCTCGCACGTCTTGCCCCGGGCCGGTCGTCCCATCGATTCAAAAATCTGATTGAGCCGCTCGACCTGGCCCTCGGTCTCGTCGCGGTGGGTTTCGAAGGCTTCTCTGAGCTCAGGCGAAGCAGCTTCCCTGGCCATCTTCGGGAGAGCACGCAGAATTCTGCTTCTCGGCGAAATAGATGTCCTTGAGTGTTTCCGTGAACAGGTCTTCGAGATTGGCGGTCTTGCGGTTGGGCATGGGGCGCTCCTTGACGTTGCAGTTCAGCGATAACCGCGCGGCGGCGCCGATGGTTCCCCCGGAGGCGCCGGTTGCCCCGGTCAGACGTGTCCGCCCTTGGCTCGCGCCGAGGCGGAGAGCACCTCGACGATGTCTCGCGTCGCCCCCTCGAGCGCGTTCACGGCCTTTGCGAGCGCGAGCGTCAGGTCGCGGTTGAGTTCGAAAGCCGGCGGCCCGAGAATGCAGCGCCAGGCTTCGATATCCTGGGCGCTCGCGCGCCTTTTCGTGTCGGCGAAATCGATCATCGCGCAATAGCAGATCAGATTGTGGTTGCAGCGGATGTCGAACCGCACCTCCGCCTGGGCGGCCGACGGCTGCAGGATCTGGGCGCCGCCGAGCGTTGCGTACCGGATCGCCGGCGGCGCGTCGAACGGCACGTTGGGCACGACGTCGAGCACGTAATTGGTGAGCCGATAGGTCGCGACCGTGGCGTCGTAGGCGGCCGCCCAGGCCTGATCGCCGGTGCGCGGCGAAGCAAAGAGGCATGCGCCCGCCCTGTCGCCGAGCAGTTTGGCGACGTCGAAACTGAGATAGGTCGCGATCGCCGACCCGAGACTATGGCCGCAGACCATCACCGTCGCCCCGCCGACGGCCTTGGAGATCCCGTCCGCCGCCTTGGCGCCGATCGGGGCGCCGTCGAGGCCGGCGAGGGTCATGCTGGCGTAGACGCTATAGAAGCCTTTCTCCACCGTCGCTCCCGGGGCCGACGGGGCGTCGCGCGGGACGAAATCCGCATCGATGACCCATTCGGCGAAGCCGCTCGTCCCGCGGACGGCGGCGACGTAGCGGGTCGGGTCCGCATGGTTTCGCGCGAGAAATCCGTAAAAGACCGTCTGGCCGAGCTGCACCGACTTCGGAGCGCCAGGGGGCAGCGCCGAGGCGTCGGGCAGGACCGAGTTCGAGCGCGAGAAGATGGCCGACGACGTCCCAGCCCGCCGCGGCGATCCTCGGTTCGTTTTGCGGCGTGGTCGAGCCTTGAACATACATGCCCTCGGCGAAGGCGACGAGAAAGCCATAGTCCACAGCGTCCTGATCTGTGATCGGCATGGGCGCCTTCCTCCTGTTCGTACTCCGGCCCGGTCGCGGCGGCGTTCAGCGCGGGGTCGCCCCCGGCAGGTGATGCACGTTTACGGGCGAGTATGAGCCCGGCCGCAACGAATGGGCAACACGCATTCCGCCTGGAGGGAGCGCATTCGCTCACGGTGGGGTCCGCGGCTGTTTGCTGCCCCCGTCCATCCCGGTTGCGACGGCTGCGGTTGCTGCGGCTCGACGAGTACGCCCCTCACGCTCCCCGCTCGCGCAGCGCCCTTGCGAGCGCGACGTAGTCGGTCTTGCCCGAGCCGAGCAGCGGGATCGCGTCGAGAACGACGACCGAGTCCGGCGCCATGAGGGCGGAGGCGCCCTTGATCTTGAGCCAGGTCTGGACCTCCGTTTTCGTCGCGCCGGCTTTCGTCGTGGCCAGGATCACCCGCTCGCCCTTCTTCGGGTCGGGCGCGGCGACGGCCGCGACGACATCGTCGGGCCACAGGCCCGAGACGAGGTCCTCGACCGCGCCGAGCGAGACGATTTCGCCGGCGATCTTGACGAAGCGCTTGGCGCGTCCCTTGATCGCGACATAGCCCTCGGCGTCGATCGCCACGATGTCGCCGGTGTCGTGCCAGCCGCCGAGCGGGCGCTCGAGTTCGCCGGGATTGTCGGCGCGAAAATAGCCGATCATCACGTTGGGGCCGCGCACGATGAGCCGGCCGCCTTCGTCGATGCCGGGCACGGGCTCGAGCCGGGGTTCGATGAAGGGCAGAAGCTTGCCGACCGTTCCGTTCCTGTTGAACATCGGCGTGTTGACGGCGAGCACCGGCGAGCCCTCGGTCACGCCGTAGCCCTCGAGGATCCGCAGGCCGAACTTCTCCATGTAGATGCGCCGCGTCTCGGCCTTGACCGGCTCGGCGCCGGCGATGACATAGCGCAGCGAGCGGAAGTCGTAGGCGTTGGCGGTGCGCGCGTAGCCGGCAAGGAACGTGTCCGTGCCGATCAGCACCGTCGCATCGTTGCCGTAGATCAGCTCCGGAATCTGCCGATAGTGCAGCGGCGTCGGATAGAGATAGACCCGCATCACGCCGACGAGCCCGAGCAGCAGTCCGCCGGTGAGGCCGAAGGCGTGAAAGATCGGCAGCGGGTTGAAGACGATGTCGGTCAGCGTCAGGTCGAAGCGCGCGTCGATCTGCGCGACGTTGGCGAGCAGGTTGGCGTGCGACAGCACGACGCCCTTCGGCACGCCCTCCGAGCCGGAGGTGAACAGGACGACCGCCGGATCGTCGGGCTCGCGCTGCGCGAGCGCGCGGCCGGCCGTGAGCGCGGCGCGCAGCTTGTCCATCCGCGTCGCGCTCTCGCGCACGTCCTCGAGCCAGACGATGCGCGCGACTGTCGCCATCGCCTCGACGAGCGGCGCGAGCTCGGCCTTCTCGACGAAGGCGCGCGAGGTCAGCACGAGGCCGATCCGCGCCGTCTCGCAGGCGGCGACGAGATTGTGCGGGCCGGCGGTGAAGTTGAGCATCGCCGGCACGCGGCCCGCCGCCTGCAGCGCCATGAAGGTCACCGCCGCGCCGTTGGCGTTGGGCAGCATGAGGCCGACGATCTCGCCGGGCGCGGAGATCTCGGCGATCTTGCGCGCCAGCACGCCGACGCCGATGCGGAACATGCGCAACGTCAGCGCGCCGCCGAGCGGGTCCTCGACCGCGACCTGCGACAGGCCGCGCGTTTTCGCCGCTGCCTCGAACGCCTCGTGCAGCGTGCGGCGGATGTCGGTCGTCTCGAAGACGAGGTCCGACATCATGTCGCAGAGCGCGGCGCCCGCGGCGCGCCGGCGGCGCCCGGCCGTGCAAGCCTGCGGGCGTCGCGAGCCGGCGCGGCGGCAGGATGGTCACCGTCACCTTCGGAAAGAGCCGCCGCCCGACCTGCGCCGCGTCGAGGCGCGAGAAATAGGTGCGCTCCGGCCCGACGAGGCGCACCGGCGTCACGAGCGCCTCGCTCCTCTCGGCGATCAGCGCGGCGCCGTCGTAGATCTTCATCAGGGCGCCGGTGACGGCGATGCGCCCTTCGGGGAAGATCACCAGCCGCCGTCCGGCGCGCACCTCGTTGACGAGCGCGCGCGCCGCGAGCGGCCGCGACGGGTCGAGCGGGCGCGCGTCGGCGAGCTTGAGAAAGGGCCTGATCCACCAGCGCTCGGCGAGGCCGTGGTCGATCGCGAACAGCGGCGGCTCGTCCATCAGCGACAGCAGGATCGGCGCGTCGAGGAAGGAGACGTGATTGACCGCGATGACGCTCGCGCGCCCGGCCGCGGCAGGTTCTCGAGTCCCCTTCACCTCGAGCCGGAACAGCGCGCGCCACAGCAGGCGCAGGAAGAAGGCGAGGAAGTTCGCCGGCAGACGGCGGAAGAAATAGATCGCGGCGACGATGTTGGCGACGCCGAGGACGACAAGCGCCATCGGCTCGCTCAGGCCGCACGACCTGCAGCAGGACCATGGTCGACGAGCGAGCCGCCGACCATGACGATGTAGTTCAGCGCGTTGACCGCGCCGACGACGCGCGCGCGCCGGTCCTCGCCCGCCCAGGCCTGGATCGCGGCGAAGATCGGCACGACGAACAGGCCGGCCGCGGCGGAATAGAGGAGGAGCTCGAGGGCGATGCGCAGGCCCGACGGCGCTCGTGAAGAATTCGCCGAGCGGAACCTCGCGGCTCGGCCGGCGCCATCGCCTGGGTCGCAAGCCCGATGTCGATCGCCAGCGCCGCCATGACGAGGAGCAGGAACGGCGCGGGCGCAAGCTCGATGCGTCCGTGCGACAGCATCGCCGCGCCGAGCGAGCCGGCGGCGATGCCGACGGCGAAGATGAGGTTGATCGCGATCTCGACGTCGATGCCGCCGCCGATGCGCGACTTGATGATGACCGGCACCAGCGACAGCGTGACGCGCCGACCGTCCAGAACCAGCTCGTCGCCGAGCGCCGCCGACCCATTGGCGGTCGTCGGCGCGCACTTCGCGCGATCACCGTGCCAGGTCGAGGCGATGACGTTCCGGTGGACCTTGAGGCCCGGCGCGCCGACGCCGGTCGGCGGGATGAAGCGCGCCGCGCCGTAGCAGGCGAGCGCGACGACCATCAGCTGCGCCACGACGCTCGCCGCCGAGCGGCCTTCCGCCGCCGCGAAGCCGCCGACGATGAGGCCGCAGATGATCGCCGCGAAGGTCGCGCCCTCGACCAGCGCGTTGCCGGAGACGAGCTCCTCGCGCCGCAGGTGGTCGGGCAGGATGCCGTATTTGATCGGACCGAACAGCGCCGCGATGCAGCCGAGCCCGAACAGCGCGACATAGAGCAGCGTCGAGCGAGGAGAAGACGAAGCCCGCGGCGGCGATCATCTGGACGCCGATCTCGGCGAACTTGAGCCGCCGGGCGACGAGCGCCTTGTCGTGCGAATCGGCGATCTCGCCGCCGAGCGCCGACAGCGGGATCGCCGGCAGGACGAAGATCGATCGACGCGATCAGGATCTTGGTGCTGCTCGTCCTCGCCGCCGAAGCGGAACAGGATCAGCATCGCCAGCATGTTGCGGACGAAATTGTCGTTGAACGCCGAGAAGAACTGGCACCAGAACAGCGGCGCGAAGCGCCGCGAGGTCATCAGGGTGCGGAACATGAGGCCTCGCGTCCTGAATGAGCGGCGAGCCGAATGGACGCTGAAACGTCGCCGCGGTCAAGCGCGGCGGCCTAATTCGATGTCGTCGCCGCCTCGCGCGGGTTCGGGCGAAGACAAGCCGTGATCCTGGCTATCTGTCAAGGAATGGCGTCTCATCGAGGAAGGCCGCAAGACGCCGGCGAAGTCTTGCCTGACGCGCGTCCGCGGCGGCCGGCTCCGCCGCCAGGGCGGCGCCTCCGGCGCCTTCGCCCATTCGGGCCATGGGGAGGCGGCGAACCAGTCGCGGTAGTTTTCGGCGAATCGCGCTTCGCCCCGCCAGCTCGCGAGCTCCCACGGCTTCGGCGCGTTGACGAAATGCAGCACGATCGGCTCGATCGTGCGTTCGAGGTCGAGCAGGAAGAAATCGCCCATGAAGTTGTAGCGCGGCGACAAGCGGCGCGAAGCGGCCGCGCAGGGTCGCATTGAGCGCGTCCTGCTCCATGAAGGGAAACCGCTTCGGCTCGTCCGCTGAGCGCCGTCGTCACGCGCTCGGTCAGCTTCTCGGCGCGCCATGCGGCGCGGTCGATCGCCATCAGCCCGGCGTTGAAATAGGGCGTGTCGAGCGCGAGGCCGAGCGAGCGCCGGGATCGCTGAAACTGCCGCACCAGAGCGTCGTCGCCCTTGATGTCCATGAGGAAGATCATGTCGTAGGCGGCGGCGAGCGGCCTTCCGCCGAGATCGAAGTCGGCGAGGCGCGACAGCCCCGGGCGCGACGATCAGCATGTCCGAATCGACGCTGACGATGCGCTCGATACCGCGCGGGCAGGATGTCGTCGAGGAACAGCCGGCGAAACACCGCGCGCGAGAAACGCCCTTTGCCGGAGAGGCTCGACGTCGAAGCGGGCGAAATCGAGCGTCAGCAGCGTGATTCGCTCGCGCAGCGCCCGCGACAGCCGGTCGAAGCCCGGCGTCACGTCGTCGGGCTCGCAGACGAGGAGAATCTCGTGGGTCCGCCTCGGGCTCGGCCTCGATCAGCGAGGCGATGGCGCGCACCGCGGGCGGAAAGAACGTTCGGTCGGGCGTGAAGCAATAGGCGGTGCGCATCCCGTCCCCCCCCTTTTGGAAAGCGCGCTCTCGATACGCCGCCCATCGCCGGTCTAACGGGAATTGCCGATTCCGGAAACTCTCACGAAGGCGGTCGTTTGAGGAACGGTGGAGACGGCCTTCCGCACGGCGCCCGACGCACTCCGCATCGCCGTAGCCCGTCGAAAGACGGCCGTCGTCCGACGCCCTATCGGCTCCTCGCGATGACGGCTGCGGCTGATCGCGATCGCCTCACCACACATCGCTGCGCGGCGCAATTCCGCTGTCGCCGCTTCCGCGCGGGAATGGTCTTCAGGAGGCGAAGGATCGACACGCGCGTCTCGGCCGGGTCGATGACGCCATCGATCTCGAGATGCGCGGCCATGTTCGCCGCCTTGCCGGTTTCGTAAAGGCGCGCGACCGCGCCCCGATAAAAGGCCTCCCTGCGCTCGGGGTCCTCGATCGCTTCGAGCTCCTTGCGGTAGCCGAGCTCGACCGCGCCTTCGAGTCCCATCGCGCCAAATTCGCCGCTCGGCAAGCCGCGGTCGAGACCGGCGCGTGCATGCCGCCGCCGGCCATCGCCATCGCCCCCAGGCCGTAGGCCTTGCGCAGGACGAGGGCGACGACCGGAACGCGCAGCTGCGCGGCGACGACGAACATCCGGCTGACGTGGCGCACCTGGCCGCGGCGCTCGATCTCGGGCCCGACCATGAAGCCGGGCGTGTCGATCAGCGAAATGAGCGGCAGCGCGTGCCCGGCATCGCACAGCTGCATGAAGCGCGCGGCCTTGTCGGCGGCGTCGGCGTCGATCGCGCCGCCGAGGTGCGCCGGATCGTTGGCCAGGATGCCGACCGGCCGGCCGTCGAGGCCGCGCCCAGCGCCGTGACGACGCCGGCGCCGAAGCCGCGTCGCAGTTCGAGCGGCGGTTCGCCCGTCGGCGAGCGCGGCGATCACCGCACGCACGTCGTAGACGCGGAGGCGATTCGCCGGGACGACGATGGCGCAGGACGCGCTGGTCGGTCGGCGCTCCCACGTCGGTCAGGTCCCCCTGGAAGTAGGACGAGATACCGCTTTGCGACGTCGACGGCCTCGGCGCTCGTCGGCGCACGGCGATGTCGACGACGCCGTTGCGCGTCTGCACGTCGAGCGGCCCGATCGCCTCGGGCGGGAAGACGCCGAGCCCGCCCCCTTCGATCATGGCCGGACCGCCCATGCCCAGATTGGAGCCCTTGGTCGCGATGACGACGTCGCACGAGCCGACAAGCGCGGCGTTGCCGGCAAAGCAGCGCCCGGAGACGATTCCGATCAGCGGCGCTTTTCCCGACAGCCGCGCGAAGGCGCCGAACGTCGTCACGTCGAGCCCGGCGACGACGGGAACATCGGTGTCGCCCGGACGGCCGCCGCCGCCCTCGGCGAAGACGACGACCGGCAAACGCCACTGGTCGGCCAGACCCAGGACCCGGTCCGTCTTCTTGTGGCTGAAATAGCCCTGCGT
>CAVZJZ010000007.1:0-57393 GCA_963775665.1 uncultured Alphaproteobacteria bacterium
GAAGTACCGCTATTTGCGCAATCCTTCCGTCGGGCCGCCGACCGCTTTCCTCCCGACACCTGCCGCTTTCCAGCCGCTGAGCTTCGGATGCCTACCTTGTCACGCCGCGCAGCCCCAACGCCGATCGGATCGCATTCACTTGCCTTCGCCGCTCATTCACGCCGATCATTTCGCCGCTATCCCACCGGCACCGGAGCGATAATAGTGTTCGACACCGCCCGCTCGCGAGCTTCGGCAGACATGAGCTCGCCTCCCGAAACTGCTTCAAGCGGCCGGCTCTGATTTAACAAGTGTCATCGGGCGGACCGACTGCGGCTTGCGATCCCCATCGCTCTCGACATTCAGACCGTCCGCAATCGCCCGCTCTGCTGCGGCTACGATTCTCACTCGATCTGCATTTGTTGGGGTATCCGCGCGCGGTCCGTCATCGACGTCCGGCAGACCGCCGTTTGCCGGTAGACCGCGAAACTGATTGAGCCTCGCCGCCGCCGCCGTCTCGAGCTCCATGCCACGAGCCGAAATTTTCTCCGTGAATGATGCCAGTGCCGCCTCACCGCGATGAGCGTAGTCGCCCATTGCCTTTGACAGTTCTTCCGCTGCCGCCGTGAGCTCGTTATGGAACGCGTCGCGCATTTTGTTCAGATCGCTCACGTAGTTTTGGAACAAATCCTGCATCGTACTTTCCTCATCGTCGCTGCCCGGCCCCCACAGCCACAGCGCGTTGCCGCTTCCCGAACCGTTGCTCCCAAGGTGAGGCTATGAAAGCCCTGGGAGATTGTCAAAACTGTTCGGCTGACGACCAGGGTTCCGAACTCAGGTTAACGACGCGTAAGAAATGTGCCGCTCACGCTTCCTTCGACTGCGACTTGGTTTCACACTCGCGCCTCATACGCGACGGGGAGACCGCCGAATTGCACGTCCGCAGAGTTCCCTGAACCCGGGCTGCAACCGAGAAGACACATTCCACGCCAAGCAGCGCGCTTTTGTTAACCTGGATTCGGAGCCCTGGGCTGACGACGACGTCGCGGTGAGCGCTCATGAACCGGTAAACCCGTTCGGGCTCGCCTTGCTCTCCCGCACGAACCAGGCTGCCGCCTTTGCCAGGACGTGGCGCTCCTGACGCGGGCTTCCTCCCGCTCGGCGCTGGTCGGTCCATCGGCGCGCCTGCCGGCATCCCGCTTTCACCAAGTGGCGACAAAGTGAATGTCAAGAACCTCACCGCCGCGATGCAGGCGGTGGCTGCGATGAAAAGCCCGGCGGAGTTCATCGAATTACAGGCGGTTGATAAGGAAGGGGTTGAACCGCTGTCAGCGACAACCAGCACATCGCCCAATGAGCACCCGTGTATTCACTGACGCTTTCGAGCCCGTGAAAAAGCAGATCGAGGCGGTGCAGAAGTCCGCGCTGACGTAGACTAGTGCGGGCATTTCCACCAGTCGCCGTCCTCTTGATAAACACAGCCCCTGCGCTTCAGCCTCGCGCCGATCTGGTCGCGCTTCTCGCACGCCTTCATTGTCTTGGGGTCGTCGCCGGGGCCGCCTTTACAATCTGCATTCGCAGCGAGCCACCCTGTAATCATTGGCCGCTGCGCGTGGGCCGGAGTGGCAAGTCGGAGGACGATGGAGAGCGCTGCCAATGTGAGCGGGATGGTCGCGATGGTTACGACCATCCACCACATCCGCCACGAGCCACCAAGAGCCGATTGACCTCGCATATCCCCTCCCGTGAATAGCGCCCCGAAGCCTGCCTCGCTAATCTCCCGCTGGGAATAACAGTTTCGGCGGCGCGAGTCCTCACGCTGTGCGGCCCCGTACCGTGCGGACGATCCAGATCAACAAACACGCGCCGATGAACCCAGCAATCAGGTAGCCGATCCATCCGCCAAAAACGATGCCAAAGAAGCTGAGAATGGCGCTGGCAATCGCCGCTCCGACGATGCCGAGCACGATATTCATCAGCAATCCCATATCACTCTTCATGAATTGCTCAGCCAGCCAGCCTGCAATCCCGCCGATGATAATGGCGGCGATCCAACCAATTTCTGCGTCTCCCATGGCTCGTCTCCTCAGAAGGGGGTGCGCCCCTGCACCCTTGGAAAATAGCGGGGAATTGCTTTGGCGTCGACCCGCCCCAACCCGCCCCAAGCGTGTTTGGCTCGCCACATAATTTTGGCTTCGAACGACCCGATTCCAACAAGCTGAAAGACGCTGTCTGATGATGCGCCATCGCAGCGCCCATCATCCAAAAACCACATAGCTGGAGTACTATCATCGAGCGCAACCAAGGAGGCGCAATCATGGTAAACTTCCTGTTGACTATGGAACTTAATATTAACGCATACGCCATAGTGGAAGCAGACAATGAGGAAGAGGCAGAGAAGAAAGGCACCGATTTGAAATTCGATTGTAATCTATCGCCAGTGGATAATTATGGAAGGATAGGGCCCGTAGTGCCATTTTATTATGGTGACGTAGACGCGGAAGTGATTGATGTGAAATTATATGAATATGCGCCGAATATTCAATCCTTATTGCAGGAAGAAAGATTTCAGCGATCGTTGCGTGAAATGGATAAGAAAAACTGATAAACTTGACCAGGGTCAAAAATCTTAAGACTGTAGCTAATACAATGAGGCGTAGCAGAAGGTGGCAGTCTATGAAGTTACGTACTCGACTAAAATAGCGTCCAACGATGAATTGTCGTATTCCGATATCGTTTTGGTAGAGGCGGAGACACGTGAGGAATTAACAACGAAAGTCGTTGATCTGATACGCAAGCTAGGCACTCCAGGCAGTTATTACGTGGATAGCATCGGAGGAAATCCGTATGAACCGCGCTCTAAGAAGCGAATCGCAAAGAAGATAACCAAAGATTGGCATCGTCTGGTGAGTACGATTAACGCACTTATCTTGGGGCGCAACCAAGGATCATGATGGTGGGGCCAGTGCCGGAAGCTTCAGTACGAGAACGCTAGATGAATTCGTGAAGTCCGCCCTTTCACTTTCGTCAAATGACCGTTATCGCCTTTCGATGGACCCGTTCGCCAAGGAGAACAAGGCGTAATGGCCATCGCAGCGGGTATAGCAAGAGCAACAGCTTTGGCGGCAGTCATCATGGCGCTTTCAGACGTGTCATCTGCCGCTGCTTGCCGTCATTTTTCGATTTGGCACTTTCCGTGGCCGCAATCTTGCCCAGCTAAACAGATAGGGCAATTTATTCGTGAAGCTCCAAGCCCCGCGTCATCCCCCAAACCTATACGAGGCGAGGAGTCGCAACGACAACAGGCTATCGAAAAGCTCAAGGAAGAATTGAACTCTCAAAAGCAACAATGAGCAATGTCAGCAACTTACGGGCTTGGGGCAGTCGTGAGACAAAGGCGCGTCATTCCCAAAGTCTCGACTTCCGGGAGAAACGAAACATTCGCTGGCTATGGTCAGGCCTTGTCCACCAATCCGCAGCGCCGAAAAAACGGTCTGCCGACAAGTGGAGCGGACTATCAACCAGCCTTCCGTTTCCGACCCAATCCGAGCTTTCTCGCCAGAGCCGATCGCTGGGCCGCGTAGTTGGGTGCGACCATAGGATAGTCAGAGGGTAGCTTCCATTTCACGCGATACTGTTCTGGCGTCAGTCCGTGCTCTCGCAGGTGACGCCGGAGCGACTTAAACCGTTTGCCGTCCTCCAAGCAGATCAAGTAGTCGGGCGTGACGGACCTGCGGATGGGCACCGCTGGCGGTTTCGCCTCAGGTTCAGGCAGCGCGCGTTCGGGCTCGCTTCGCAGCTTCTCAAGAGATGAATGCACCGCCAGAATAAGATCGGGCAGGTCGCTTTTTGGCACAGGGTTGTTCGAGACGTAAGCCGCTACAACGTCAGCGGTCAATTCGATTGAATTTGACATCGACATTGAACTCCCACAGTCGAGGTCGTGTGTAGACGTGTCTATGCCTGATTCGCAGTCTTGTCGAATGAACTCGTGACGTACCGCTTGAGGATCAATGATGCACTCCCAGCCATATCAACAAGAGACACATGATGATTTCAACCGCAACCATTTGGCGAATAAGCGCTGCATGATGTTCCTTGATTTCCGCCTCCCAAAACGGATCCAAAGTGGGGTCAATTTCGGTCATTGGTGACTCCCTCCAGCCACTATGATCGCGCAAACCGGATTCTCGCGTCCTGCTATTTCGGGCCAATTGGCTGCGAGATTGGGCCAAAGATTTAGTAATGGAGCGTAAGGTTAGCAAAGGATCGTTCCGGGCGGTGTTGGCGACTGTCGCGACGCAGCGATGATTGGCCCGAACTAACAGCCGAATGGCCCCAAATGGCAGGACACCTTTAGGCTCGATTTGCTACCAACATATTTGGTGGCGCTGCCGGGGCTAAACGCTCGCCGACCAGAAATGGTCGGCGAGCGTTTTTATTGCGGGGTTTCGTATGCTCAACCAGAGATTAACCGTATGACGAGAACTGACGCAACCTGCACCGCGAATCGGATGCTTGCCGCTAAACAAGTATCTCTTCGTTCACGGATCCGTGCTTTGGTGGTCGAAGCCTGTAGTTTAAAACGAATAAATGAAGATGGATCGAGAAATAACAAATGTGAGCTTACCGATCGGCCGAATGGCGTCTAGGGACTCAGCTGCAACAATAGTAATATAGGTGCTGAAATGAATATGCAACAGAGGGCCGCCAATAACTACACTACAGAGCAGCTTCTTGAGAGTGCTCTTGTATTACTTGACACTGCAAGGAATGAACAAACTTACGAACCGGTTATCGATAAATGGCTAACAAATAATTTCACACTTGAAATTATTCGTGCCAAGGTTGCAGCTAATAAGGCTAACGCCACCCTTAACGTCTAGGATTGGCGCGCAACACATCTGCTTGGGATCATCGTTCATAGTAATGGGCGAGGTCGCCAGGCCCCTCCAACAAGGCAGCAAAACGCCGTCCAAGATGCTGCGCGCCTTGCCCAATGGGTCGTGTCTCAGGTTGAAATCGCTGGCGCGTTTGCTGCGTCCCCGGGACAGCTGATCTCCAAAACCGTGCCGTCCGGAGAGTAGGCCGAGCATGCCCGGGGCCCCGTCTCGCGATGGAGGACACGGGTGGGGTTTGCGTCTAGCTGTCACGAAATCGCCTCGAGCGACCGAAGTTTTGGGATCGAGATGCCCGCGACCGCTTTGGCGATCTCGCTAGTCGCCCGCGAAAAACTCTGAGCGCCGCGGATTTTGGGGTGATTTGGGCGATCGAGCGTATTCGGACTTGCCGGGATTTGCGATTGATGGGCGAAAAAGCTGGCAATTTCGTATGCGGGGTCGCCGCGGCTCTTTCGTCGAATCGGGGGCTGTGATTCCCTCTCGAAATCGAGAGGAAAGCCCGATGCGCCCCCACCCGGTTCCGAGCCCTGCCGATGGCGAGAGCGACCTGTTCCGCAACCGTCTCGACAGCCTGATCGACATGCGCCACGAGTTCGTGCGGCTTTCCGGGCTGATCGACTGGAAGCGTTTCGACGAGGCGTTCGGCGAACTCTACGCGGAGAAGGGGCGGCCCGGGTTGCCGACGCGGCTGATGGTCGGGCTGCATCTGATCAAACACGCGCGCGGGCTTTCGGACGAGCAGGTCTGCGCGCAGTGGCTGGAGAACGCCTACTTCCAGTATTTCAGCGGCGAGTCGCTAGATCCATTCGCGAATGCCCGCCGGCCGGCTCCAAGCCGGGGCGGGTTGGGGTGGCCGACACTCGTTGGACGGAGGCGCAGGGGCTCCACAGAGTGCGTCCGCACCGTCGTCTGCCGAAAACCCTCGAACGACGCTCTGGGCGCGGGGTAAGACAACTGTTGCGACAGCGTTGCGACACGGGCCGGCAAAGCTTACCGTTTCCGGCTTAACCATTTGAAATTGCTACAGAAATAGTAACGCTTGACAAGGCGCCGTAAGCCATTGGAATGTCGAGATTCGCGCCCGTAAAAGTCACCCCGCCCCTCTCACGCCGGCGTGACCTGCGCGATCGGCCTCTGTTCTTCGCGAACGAGGTCGCGCAGCGCAATCAGTTGCAGCTCCAGCGCCTTGAGGTCGGCCTCGTCCATGCGCCCAAGCGTCGAGGCGATCCAGCGGTGCTGGACCGCGATCGCCTTTAGGGCCATCGCCCGCCCGGGATCGGTCAGATGAATCGAATGCTGACGCCGGTCGGCCGCGGCCGGGCGCCGCTCGACGAGGCCGGCGCTTTCCAGCCGGTCGAGGAGGCCCGAGATATTGCCCTTCGTCACGTAAAGGCGCTTGGCGAGCTCCTGCTGGCTGACCCCCTCCTCCTCGCTCAGCGTCGTCAAGACGTCGCACTGCGGGATCGAGACGCCGATCAGGCGCAGCCGTTCGCCGACCGCCGCCTGCATACGCGCCTCGAGACGAATCAGTCGAAACCAGACCCGGATCGAGCGCTCGGGATTGTTCCGGTTCGTGATCAGGTCTCGTTGCGAAGGTTCCATGTCGACTGAGGTCCACTTGCGCGGAGGGGGGGATCCACACCGCGCGATTGCCAAGCGGCGCTCCGGGCGCCAGATAGGGACATGAACAAATCCGCTCTCCGCGATCAAGCGTGAGCGCCGCCTGGATTGGGAGGATAGAATGTTGGGACGCATGCAGGAATGGCCCCTGCTGATGCACAAGATCATCGACTTCGCGGCGATCCAGTTCCCCGACCGGGAGGTCGCGTCGCGGATGGTTGAAGGCCCTATGCACCGGACCAACTACCGCGAGATCCGAGATCGGGCCATCAAGGTCGCCAAGCGGCTCGATCGCGAAGGGATCCGGCTCGGCGACCGGGTCGCGACCCTCGCCTGGAACGGCTTCCGCCATCTCGAAGCCTGGTACGGGATCACCGGAATCGGGGCGATCTACCATACCGTCAACCCCCGCCTCTTTCCTGAGCAGATCGCCTGGATCATCAACCACGCCGAGGATCGGATCGTCATGACCGACCTCACCTTCGTGCCGCTGCTTGAGGCGATCCAGGGCCATCTGCCGACGGTCGAGCGCTATATCGTCCTGACCGACGCCGCCCACATGCCGGCGACCAAGCTGAAGAACGCTGTCGCCTATGAGGACTGGATCGGCGAGGTCGACACGGACTTTCAGTGGAAGGAGTTCGATGAGCGGACCGCGGCCGGCCTTTGCTACACCTCGGGCACGACAGGCAATCCGAAAGGCGTGCTCTATTCGCATCGCTCGAACATCCTCCATTCGATGATGGCGACCGGCCCAGAAACACTGACGCTGAACGCCTATGATTCCGTTCTGCCGGTCGTGCCGATGTTCCACGCCAATTCCTGGGGCCTCGCGCTGGCGTGCCTCATCCGCGGCGCCCGCATGGTGATGCCCGGCGCGAAGCTCGACGGCGCCTCGGTCTACGATATTCTCGAAACCGAAAAAGTGACGATGACCGCCGCCGTGCCCACGGTCTGGCTCGGGCTGCTGCATTACCTCCGCAAGGAGGGCAAGCGACTCTCCACGCTCAAACTTGTCGCCATCGGCGGGTCGGCCTGTCCGCCGGATATGATTCGGGCCTTTGAGGACGAATACGGCGTCCATGTGCGGCACGCGTGGGGCATGACGGAAATGAGCCCAGTCGGCTCGGCCGGTTCGATCAAGCCCGCCCAGGCGTCGCTCTCGCACGAGGACAAGCTCGCCATTCAGGCGAAGCAGGGCTGGGCCCCGTTCGGCGTCGAGATGAAGATCGTCGACGACGAGAACAAGGCGGCGCCTTGGGACGGCAAGCGCTTCGGCCGCCTCAAGGTGAAGGGCTTCGCGGTGGTCGAGAGTTATTTCCGCGACGAGGGTGGGCAAATCCTTGACGAGGACGGCTTTTTTGACACTGGCGACGTCGCGACAATCGATTCGAACGGGTTCATGCAGATCACCGACCGCGCCAAGGATGTGATCAAGTCCGGCGGAGAGTGGATATCGACCATCGACATCGAAAATTTCGCGATTGCCCACCCGGACGTCCTCGAGGCCGCAGTGATCGGCGTCTCCCACCCTAAGTGGGACGAGCGTCCGCTCCTGGTCGTCGTCCCGAAGGAAGGCCATCAGCCAAAGACCGAGGATGTCCTCGAATTCCTGAAGCCGAAAATCGCCAAATGGTGGATGCCTGACGACATGCAGGTCGTAAAGGAGATTCCCCACACTGCGACCGGCAAGATCAACAAGCTCAAATTGCGCGAGACGTTCAAGGGCTACAAGCTGCCGACGTCGTGACGACTGGCTGAGAGCGCGGCGACCGGCGGCGGCTCAGCTGAGCTGCGAGAGGCGGACGCGCGATAGGATGGCGTCCGCGAGAGGGGGAAGCGGACGGTCAAGGGCGGCGCGCCCCTGCACCGACTCGCAGCAGGCCTCTCACGAAGCAATTCTTGACCAGGGATTTGGGCGGTCGCTTTGTCCTTGCGCCATGAGACGGACCGTACTATATGGATTCCATAAACAGTCTCATAGCTCTTCGTCGCAGTGACGGAGGGAGTTGTTGAGAGTGGGGCCCGGCCGGGACCCGCTCTTTTTTATTGCCGCAAGGTCGCATGGTCGAAGCTCAGAATCCGATTGTCTCAGGCCCCGCCGACGGACTGGACGAGCCGCGCCTCATCGAGGAGGCGGGGCCCGGTCTGCGCATCGGTCGCATCGCCGCGCCGGTCCTGCGCGATCTCGGGTTGCGGCTCGTGCGGGTGAAAATCTCGGCGGCCGGCGGGACCACGGTGCAGATCATGGCCGAGCGTCCGGACGGCGTCATGTCGATCGAGGATTGCGAGCGCGCGAGCACTGCGCTCTCGCCTGTGTTCGACGTCGAGGACATCATGACCCAAGCCTATCGGCTCGAGCTGTCGTCGCCCGGCATCGATCGGCCGCTCGTCCGGCAATCGGATTTCGAACGGTCGCTCGGCTCAGAGGCGCGCATCGAGATGGCGGAGCCGATCGACGGGCGCAAGCGCTTCCGCGGCCGGATCGAAGCCGTCGCCGAAGGGCCCGGCGGGCCGGTGGCGCGCGTGCTGCTCACAGCCGACGACAAGAGCGAGGCGCATGTCGATCTGCCGATCCGCGCCATGGGCGAGGCGAGGCTCGTGCTGACCGACGATCTCATTCGCGTCGCTCTAAGGCGCGAGAAGGCTGCGCTGAAGGAAGCCCGTCGACCCGGCCGGCGGTCGCCCGTCGCCGCATCCGCGAAGCCTGCCAAACTCAGCACGAATTCGAACCGGAAAGCCGCGGCCCGCGGCGCGGCCTCTGAGTCGCTCGGGCCTGATGAAGGAGACACAGATGGCCGTTAGCGCCAACAGACTAGAACTCTTGCAAATCGTCGACGCGGTTGCGCGCGAGAAATCGATCGACCGGTCGATCGTGCTCGCCTCTATGGAGGATGCGATGCAAAAGGCGGCGCGCTCGCGCTACGGTCAGGAGACCGAGGTCCGCGCCGAGATCAATCCGCGGACCGGAGAAATCCGGTTCTCCCGCCTGCTGCTGGTCGTCGATGAGCTCGAGAATGACGCGACCCAGATCACGCTCGCCGACGCACAAAAGAAGAACCCTTCGGCCCAGATCGGCGACTGGATCGCCGAATCGCTGCCGCCGTTCGACTACGGACGCATTCCCGCGCAGGCTTCCAAGCAGGTGCTGGTGCAGAAAATCCGCGAGGCCGAGCGCGACAAACAGTACGATGTCTACAAGGACCGGATCGGCGACATCATCAATGGCGCCGTGAAACGGGTCGAATACGGCAACGTCGTAGTCGATCTCGGCGGCTCCGGCGCGGGCGAAGCGGTCGTGCGCCGCGACGAACTGATCCCGCGCGAGATGTTCCGCCCGGGCGACCGCATTCGCGCCTATGTGTACGATGTGCGTCGCGAGGCGCGCGGACCGCAGATCTTTCTGTCGCGCACCCATCCCCAATTCACCGCCAGGCTTTTCGCACAGGAAGTGCCGGAGATCTATGACGGCATCGTCGAGGTGAAATCGGTCGCCCGCGACCCCGGCTCGCGGGCCAAGATCGCCGTCACCTCGAACGATTCCTCAATCGATCCGGTCGGAGCCTGCGTCGGCATGCGGGGGTCGCGCGTGCAGGCTGTGGTCAACGAACTCCAGGGGGAGAAGATCGACATCATCCCCTGGTCGCCGGACGCCGCAACTTTTATCGTCAACGCGCTGCAGCCGGCCGAGGTGATGAAGGTCGTCCTCGACGAAGATTCGACCCGCATCGAGGTCGTGGTGCCTGACGACCAGCTTTCGCTTGCGATCGGCCGGCGAGGTCAAAATGTCCGCCTTGCCTCGCAACTCACCGGCTGGGACATCGATATTCTGACCGAAGCCGAGGAATCGGAACGTCGTCAGAAGGAATTCGCGGAGCGCACGAGCGCTTTCATGGAGGCGCTCGACGTCGACGAGACGGTCGCCCAGCTGCTTGCTTCCGAAGGCTTCCGCTCCGTCGAGGAAATCGCCTATGTCGAGCCGCGCGAGTTCGCGACGATCGAAGGCTTCGACGCCGAGACCGCGGCCGAGATCCAGGCGCGAGCGCAGGCCCATCTTGCCCGGATCGAGGCGGAGTTCGATGAGCAGCGCAAGGCGCTCGGCGTCACGGACGAACTGAAGGAGGTCGAGGGCCTCACCCCGCCGATGCTGGTCAGGCTCGGCGAGAGCGGCGTCAAGACGCTCGAGGATCTCGCCGATTGCGCGAGCGACGACCTCGTCGGCTGGACCGACGGCGATTCGGCCAAGCCCGGTTATCTCAGCGGCTTCGACATTACGCGGGCGCAGGCCGACGCCATGATCCTGAGCGCGCGCGTGCGCGCCGGCTGGATCGAGGCGCCGGAGCCCGAGGCGGAGGCTCCTGCCGAAGAGGACGAGGGCGCCTAAGCCGCGCCGGGACGGACCTTTGCGGACCAGAGCCAGCGCCGAAGAGAGCGGGTCGGAGCGGACCTGCATTGTCACCGGGGTCAAGGACGCCCCCGAAGCGATGCTGCGCTTCGCGCTGGCCCTGGACGGATCGGTCGTTCCCGACATTCGCCGCAAATTGCCCGGCCGGGGCGTGTGGACGCGCCTTAGCGTCGAGGCGGTCAGACGCGCGGCCGCGAAAGGGGCGTTCTCGCGCGCCTTTCGCGCCAAGGCGGATGCTCCGCCGCGGCTCGCCGAGACGGTGGACGCGCTTCTCGAGCGGGATGCGCTTCAGGCGTTGTCGATGGCCAACAAGGCCGGACTCGCCCTCGCGGGGGCGTTCAAGGTCGATGCGGCCATCGAGGCGGGCGGCGTCGCGGCGCTGATTCAGGCGAGCGACGGCGCGCGCGATGGGGCGGCCAAGCGGGAGCAGGCCGTCCGGGCCAAACTGGGTCCGGAGGCCGGGGCAATCGCCCGAATAAATCTCTTCTCTTCGAGCCAATTGGATTTGGCATTGGGGAAGGCAAATGTGGTACATGCTGCGCTCAAAACTGGAGCAGCGAGTTCGGCCTTTCTCGCAAAGGCGGAGCGTTTGCGTCGCTATCGCGCGAGCGAGGCGGATGCGACCAGGACAGACAGCGGAGCGCCGGCCGAAAGCGCCGCGGGGCTTGGCCGGCAGGACGAATTGGCTGAACGGCCAAGCGATTAGGAATGGGCATGAACGAAACAAGCAACAGCGACAAGCCTGTCGGCGCCGCACCGCCGAAGGCCACATTGCATTTGAAGCGTCCTATCGAGCAGGGCACTGTGCGGCAGAGTTTTTCGCACGGGCGCAGTAAAGCGGTCGTCGTCGAGAAAGTGAAGCGACGCGTTTTGGGCCCGGGCGAAGCCGCGCCTGCCGCCGCTCCGCTGGCAAAACCGCCGATTTCCGTCGTCACCGCCCCCGCCGCGCCCGCAAAGCCCGCCGCGCCTGCTCCGCCGCCCAAGACCGGGGTTGTCCTGCCGACGCTGACAGCCGAGCAGCGCGAGGCGCGCGCGCGAGCTCTCCTCGATGCGAGGGCGCGAGAGGAGGAGGACCGCCGACGTCAGGAAGGCGAGGCGGAGGCGCGCCGCGATCGCGAGTCGAGGGAGCGCGTCGAGCGCGAGGCAGCCGAAGCGCGCAAGCGCGAGGAAGAACTGCGCCGCGCGCAGGAGGCCAATTTCAGACGCCAGTCCGAGGAGGAGGCCCGCCGGCGTCTCGCCGGCGGCGAGCCTGCCCCGGGGCCTTCAGTTCCGCGCAAGCCTCAGCCCGCTGGCGTCCCGCTCGCGCCGCTTCCCGCCAGAACGGCCGGCGAAGAAGAGATCCGGATCGCCCGTCGGCCGGCGTTGACGCCCCTGGCGCCGCAGAAGGTCCTGGTGCCGACGCCGCGCCCGGCGCGCACCGGCGAACAGCGCAATCGCGGCCGACTGACAGTCGCCAATGCGACGTCGATCGAAGAGGAGCGCACGCGTTCGGTCGCATCCTTCCGCCGCCGCACCCAACGTCTGAAGGGCCATGGCGCGCAGGACCAAAAGGAGAAAATTTCGCGAGAAATCGTTCTGCCCGAAGCAATCACCATTCAGGATCTAGCGAGCCGGATGTCCGAGCGGGCGGTCGACGTGATCAAGCTCCTGATGCGCCAGGGCCGCATGGTCACGCTGACCGACGTGCTCGACGCGGACACGGCGGAACTCGTCGCTGAGGAAATGGGGCACTCGGTTAAGCGCGTCGCCGAGTCCGATGTCGAGGAAGGTCTATTCGATCGGCCCGACGAGGAAGGCGCGCCCGTGCCGCGCCCGCCGATCGTCACCATCATGGGCCATGTCGACCACGGCAAGACGTCGCTGCTCGACGCCATCCGCCACGCCAACGTGGTCGCGGGCGAGGCGGGCGGCATCACCCAGCATATCGGCGCCTATCAGGTCGTAGCGCCCGGCGGCCAGAGGATCACCTTCATCGACACGCCCGGACATGCCGCGTTCACCGCAATGCGCGCGCGCGGCGCTAAGGTCACCGACATAGTCGTTCTCGTTGTCGCGGCCGACGACGGCGTCATGCCGCAGACGATCGAGGCCATTCGTCACGCCAAGGCGGCGAAAGCCCCAATCATCGTCGCCATCAACAAGATCGACAAGCCCGAGGCCAATCCCCAGCGGGTGCAGCAGGAACTGTTGCAGCAGGACGTGCAGGTCGAGGCCTTCGGCGGCGACACACTGGCGGTCGAGGTTTCGGCAACCAAGCAGATCAACCTCGACAAGCTGCTCGAGGCCATCGCCCTGCAAGCTGAACTGCTGGACCTCGTCGCCGATCCGGAGCGCAGCGCCGAGGGAACGGTGATCGAGGCGCGGCTCGACCGCGGCCGGGGTCCGGTGGCGACCGTTCTCGTGCAGCGCGGGACGCTCCGCGTCGGAGCGCTCGTCGTTGCGGGTTCCCATTGGGGTCGCGTCCGCGCGCTCCTCGACGACAAGGGCAAGACGATCGAGTCTGCTGGCCCCTCGATGCCGGTCGAGGTGCTCGGCTTCTCCGGCGCGCCGGAGGCGGGAGACCGCGTCGCAGTCGTCGAGACGGAAGCGCGCGCGAGAGAGATCGCCGAATACCGTGAGCGTCAGCGGCGCGAGAAGGCAGCCGCGCGGTTACCCGCGCTCCGCACCTCGCTCTCCGACATGATGAGCAACCTCAAGGCCGCCGGCCACAAGGAACTGCCGATCGTACTCAAGGGCGACGTGCAGGGTTCGGTTGAGGCGATCACCGCGGCGGTCGAAAAGCTCGGCAACGAGGAGGTCGTGGCCCGAGTCATTCACGCCGGCGTCGGCGGCGTGACCGAGTCGGACGTTACGCTGGCAGAGGCTTCGAAAGCAGTCATCATCGGCTTCAACGTGCGCGCCCATAAGGAGGCGCGCGATCTCGCCGAACAGGCCGGCATCGAAATCCGCTACTACAACATCATCTACAATCTCGTCGATGACGTGAAGGCGGCGTTGTCCGGGATGCTATCGCCGACGATGCGCGAGACGATGCTCGGCAACGCGCAGATTCTCGAGTTGTTCCACATCTCAAAGGTCGGAACGGTGGCGGGGTGCCGGGTCACCGACGGCGTCGTGCAGCGCGGCGCGCAGGTGCGGCTCATTCGCGACAACGTGGTGGTGCACGAGGGCAAGCTCTCGACGCTCAAGCGCTTCAAGGACGAAGTCGCCCAGGTGCAGGCCGGCCAGGAATGCGGCATGGCCTTCGAGAACTATCAGGACATGCGTGTCGGCGACGTCATCGAGTGCTATAATGTCGAGGAAATCCGCCGGACGCTGTAGACGCGGCGGCAAGGAATGGCGGACATGAGGGCCAGCGTGACGCGCGCCGCCGAGCGCCTTGACCGCCGATCCTTCTCGGGGGCCGACGTCCTGCGCATGCAGGACGTCCGTTCCATTGTCGGACGTCGTCAGGGCAATGGGCTGGCTTCACCGACGCTTCCAGGCTTTTCGGCCCGCGTGGGGTCGATCTGAACCGGGGTCCACCCGAAAGACAGGCCCGAGACCCGCTTTTTGTCCTCCTCTCAGGTCCCATTTGCGCGCTGGCGCCAGGTGAGTTCGATGCCCCGCACCTCTTCAAAGCTAAGCCCGACGCATCGCATCGAGCGGGTTGGCGAACTCATCCGCCAGGCTCTGGCCGAGATTCTGGCGCGCGGCGACATCCTGGATCCGGCGCTCGATGCTCGGCCGGTCACCATACCGGCAGTCCGGATGTCGCCCGACCTCAGGGTCGCGGCCGTCTCTGTGATGCCGCTCGGCGGCCGGAACGGCGAGGCGACGGTCCAGGCGTTGAGCCGGCACAAGAAGGAACTTCGCGGGCTGATCGCGCATCGAGTCAATCTCAAATTCGCGCCCGATTTGCGCTTTGCGCTTGACGCCTCGTTCGATGCGCAGGCCCGCATCGACGCGCTGCTAAAATCGCCGGAAGTCGCGCGCGACCTCGGCGCTCACGAAATCGAGAAGACGGACGAGACATGACCGGCGACGCCGCCGACCGTGCGCCGTCAAACGACGGAGAGCTCAAGAGCCAGGGGAGGCCTAAACGCCCGCAAAAGCGCTCGACGCGCGTCGAGGTCAATGGCTGGATCAACCTTGACAAGCCTGTCGGCGTCACGTCGACCCAAGCGGTCGGTCGACTCAAGTTCCTGTTCAACGCCAAGAAGGCCGGACACGCGGGAACCCTCGACCCGCTGGCCTCCGGCGTGCTGCCGGTCGCCTTCGGCGAGGCGACGAAGACTGTTCCGATCGTCCAGGACGGCGCCAAGGCCTATCGTTTCCGGGTGCGCTGGGGCGAGGAGAGCGCGACCGACGATGCAGAGGGCGCGATCGTCGCCCGCTCCGACAACCGTCCGACCCCGGCCGAGATCGAAGCCCAGCTGCCGCGCTTCATCGGCCTCGTCCAGCAGACGCCCCCGACCTTTTCCGCGATCAAGATCGATGGCGCGCGGGCTTACGATCTCGCCCGGGTCGGGGAAGATTTCGTGATTCCACCGCGTCCGATCGCCGTCTATCGGCTCGAGTTGATGTCCGCCGACGCCCACTCGGCGGTGTTTGAGGCCGAATGCGGCAAAGGCGCCTATGTGCGCGCCATTGCGCGCGACCTTGGCCGTGCGCTCGGCTGCTATGGCCATGTGGTCGAACTCCGGCGCACCCGCGTGGGGCCCTTCGACGCCAGCGCCGCCATTCCGCTCGACCGGTTGCCGGACGACGCCGAACTGTTGGCGCGCGCCATGTTGCCGCTTCAGGCCGGCCTCGCGGAACTCCAGTTGCTGCCGCTCGATCGGAACGGCGCCGCCATACTTCGGCGCGGACAACCCTTGCTTCTGCGCGGCGCCCTTTCGCAAGAAGGCCCGGCCTGGGCGGCCTGCTTCGGAACGCCGATCGCTTTCGGCGTCATTCAGGACGGCTATTTCGTGTCGGCGCGGGTCTTCAACATAAAGGGATAGTCGGTCACTTCCAGGCTTCGAAAGCCTTGGCCAGCATCGCCTCTCCCTCGGAGGATTTCTGGAACACGAGCTTGGCGATGCGATTGTCGTCGAGCAGCAGCGGAAAATCGAACCAGGCGCGCGTCTGCATCAGGTCGAGATTGCGAGCGGTGTCCTGATCGCCCTTGGCGAGGGCGATCAGGAAATAGACATCGCTGATCTTGACCTTGACGCTGGTCAGCGCCTCCGACGCGGTCGAATCGATCTTGCGCATCTGAGGCGCCCCGACGTCCTTGAAGCCGGCGATTGGCGCGCCATCGGCGAACGCAAATTTGAGATCGATCGTATGCGTCGCCTGGAGGGTTGGATCCGTATTCTTCCTCAAGGTCATGGTCGCGTGCATCTTGAGGTCGGGGATGTCGGCGTCCGCCTTCACTGCGACCGTCGCGGGTTGCCCCGGCGCCGGCGGGACCGTCGACCAGACCGTCGATCCGAGGTTGACCACCGGCTTCTGCGGATTGTCGGGGGATGCAATCAGCATGGCGGCCCTGGCGGCCCCGGGAAGCGCCGCATTGCCGGCGTCCGGCGTCGCGTTGGCCGGCTCTTGACCGCCTTGCGCGGTCGATTGGCCCGCTTGCGGTTCGCTCGTCGCCGGCGCGGATGAATTGTCTTCGGTCGGGGAAGTTTGCGCGCGCTGGGCGATTTTCGCCGGTGGCTGCGGCGCCGCTTCCTGCTGCGGCTCCGGAGGAGCGATAGCGAGATCCTGAGGCTTCTGACGCATCACGATCGCAGCGCCCGCCACGGAGAGAACGACGCCGAGAACGACTGCGAGCGCGAGCCAAAGCCAGGACCTGCTTTTCTCGGCGGCCGGCGCGGGCGCTTGCGGACGTTGCCCTTCGAGCTCAGGCCGCAACCCCGACCCCAGGCGATCGTCGTCGATCGGCACGGCGGGGGCGGCGCCGAACTCCGTCTCGTCCTCGATGCGCGAGACGACCGGCGGAGCGCCGGATTGTCCGGTGTTCGGTTCGGCCGACGGAACGACCTTGGCGAGATTCGACGTCGCGGGGATCGACTGCTCGGTTCTCGCCGCGACTGTTGGCGCGGCGGCGCCGGAGATGTCTTCGGGATGCGGCGGGCGGTCCGCCCGAACGGGGGGCGCCTTCGGCGTCGCTGCGCCCTGAACGGCGCGAGTCTCGGGTAGATTGGCGGAGCCGGAGCGAAACGTCGGCGCTGGTCTCGCTGGCGCGGCGTTCAGATTTTGCGGCGCGCTCGCCGGCGCAATGGGGCGCGCCGGCGCAGGGCGAGGGGGAGTTTGCTGCTCAGGAGGCCTCGCCGCCGGCTGCCGTTGCGGTATTGGCGGCGGAGCGGTCCGCTCGGGCGCGATTGTCGCGGCTTGAGCGGAAGGGGAGGCGGAAGAAGAGGGCCGAATCGTCGGCCCGGTCCTTGGCGCCGCGGAGCCCGTGGACCCCGCACCACCGGAAGAGCCGGCGGTCGGCGTCGCGGTCGTGGCGGGGGCCGGTTCCGAGGGAACCGGATCCGTCGCGCCGAATTTCGCCTCGACAAGCGCGATCGCCTGATCGAGCGCTTTTTCCTCACGGGCGATGTCGCTTTCCGGAAGCGGCGGACGCAGCGTCCTGAGTTGCGTCAGCAGGGCTCTGCGCGCGCGGTCGTAAATCGCCTGACGCGTCGCGGCCGAACTCATGTTCGGCAGATTCGCTACAGCGCGCGTGAGCAGCGATTGATAGTCAGCCATGCAATAGTCGCTCGCTCGCTCTCTCGTAAAAGCGCGAAAAGTCCCTTAGTCCTGAAACGGATCGTGCACAAGAATCGTATCGTCGCGTTCCGGACTGGTCGACAGGAGCGCCACGGGCGCGCCGACCAGTTCCTCGATTCTTCGCACGTATTTAATCGCCTGCGCGGGGAGATCGGCCCAGGAACGCGCCTTGCTTGTAACGCCGCTCCAGCCCTCGACCGTTTCGTAAATCGGCTCTATCCGAGCCTGCGCATGTTGGGCCGCCGGCAGATAGTCGATCTCCCTGCCGTCGAGGCGGTATCCGGTTGCGACTTTGATTTCTTCGAAGCCGTCGAGAATGTCAAGTTTCGTGAGCGCGAGGCCGTCGATGCCGCAGGTGCGCACCGCTTGGCGCGCGAGCACCGCGTCGAACCAGCCGCAGCGGCGAGGGCGGCCGGTGTTGGTGCCGAATTCGTTGCCGCGCTGGCCGATCCTCCGGCCGATCTCGTTGTCGAGCTCCGTTGGGAACGGACCGGCGCCGACGCGGGTCACATAGGCTTTGGCGATGCCGAGCACGTAACCGATGGACTTCGGACCCAGACCCGACCCGGTCGCCGCGTTGGCCGCGACCGTGTTGGAAGAAGTGACAAAGGGATAGGTGCCGTGATCGATGTCGAGCATCGCGCCCTGCGCGCCTTCGAACAGAATGCGCTTGCCCGCGCGCCGTTCGCGATCGAGCAGCTCGAAAGTCGGCGCCATGAACGGCAGGACTCTCGGAGCGACGGCCAGAAGCTCCTCGCGGATGGACTTGGCGCTCGGTTCGGGCAACCCCATGCCACGACACAGCGGATGGTGGTGGGCCAGCAGACGCTCGATCTTGTCGTCGAGCCCATCGGGCTCGGCGAGGTCCATGAGCCTGATCGCTCGCCGCGCAACCTTGTCCTCGTAGGCCGGGCCGATGCCACGTTTGGTCGTGCCGATCTTCGTCCCGCGGGCGGCCCCCGATTCTCGCTGGGCGTCGAGTTCGCGGTGCAGCGACAGGATGAGCGGCACATTCTCGGCAATTTTGAGGTTTGCGGGCGTAACCTCCACGCCTTGGCTACGTATTTTTTCGATCTCATCCATCAGGTGGTAGGGATCGAGGACGACACCGTTGCCGATGACCGCCAGCTTGCCCGGGCGAACGATTCCGGAAGGAAGCAGGGCGAGCTTGAACACCTTTCCGTCGATGACCAAAGTGTGCCCGGCATTGTGGCCGCCCTGGAAGCGTACGACCACGTCCGCTCCAACCGACAGCCAGTCGACGATCTTGCCCTTCCCTTCGTCGCCCCATTGGGCGCCAACAACCACGACATTGGCCATCAGGGATCGCTTTCCTTGGTCCTCAAACGCGCAAAACCCCGGCGTCAGCGAGAAGGAACTGGAGCCGGGGCGAATTGCGGGACTGGGGTAGACGATCGGTCGGCCGGAGTAAAGCTGCGGGCAGGGGCCGGGGCAAAAACGCGATGGAGCCGTCTTGGATTGGCGCCAACCAATGTCCATATGCCGGGCGCGGCCGAGGAGGCCGGTATCGGAGAGTGACATGACCCCCGAAGAACGCCAGATGCTCGGCAGTCTTTTCGAGCGCATCAACGCGACGAGCGCCACGCCGCGCGACCCTCAGGCGGAGGCCTTTATCAACGACGCCGTTCGCGCCGTGCCCTACGCGCCTTACGTCCTCGCTCAGACGGTGCTTGTTCAGCAGCACGCCCTGGAGGCGGCGGCCCAGCGGGTCGCCGAACTGGAAGCGGCCGCGCAGCACGCGGCTGAACAGCAGACAGGGCAGCTTCCTTGGCGCGCTCGGCAAATCGATCTTTGGCGGAGGCGCGCCTTCAGCGCCCCCTCAGAGCTATGACGCCTCGACCTACCAGCGCGGGCCTCAGCCCCCGCCGTCATCCCGATATGCGCCCCAGCCGCCCCAGCCGCAGGCCCCCGCCCCGTCTCAGGCAGGCCCATGGGGCGCCGCGCCCTCACAAGCCGGTGGCGGAGGATTTCTCCAGAACGCCATGTCGACCGCGGCCGGCGTCGCCGGCGGCGTGGCCTTGGGCAACCTGCTCGGCGGCCTCTTCGGCGGCCATCAAGGCGGCGGAGGCCTGTTCGGCGGCGGCTTCGGCGGAGCCGGGTTTCCGGGCGGCGGCGGCGAGACCATCAACAACTTCTACGAAACGGCGCCGAACGACCCGGGCCAGCTCGAGCCGAGCGCCCCGGACGACGCAGGGTATATTGACGATTCCTCGTTCGACGATTCGTCAGGCGGCGGCGGTTTCGACGACGTCTGAGGCGTCGGGCGATCGCCTGCAATTGAGGCCGCCGCCTTGCGCGCCGCGGCGGCCTCAGGTCGCGGCGTTTCAGCGCGGCGCCGGCAATGCGCCCGTCCCGCTCAGCGGATTCGTTTCGTCCCAGCCGTAGCGCAGGGTCTCGAAGCGCATCGCGCGCGCGTCGATCAACAGGAGGCGGCCGACGAGGCCCGCGTCGCCGTCGCCAAATCCCCCGACAATCTCGCGGATCGCCTCGAGCGCCATCAGCGAGCCGAGCACGCCGCAGAGCGCGCCAAGCACCCCGGCTTCGGCGCAGGTCGGGATCGTCCCCGGCTCCGGCGGATCAGGAAACAGGCATCGGTAAGTCGGGTTCGGCGCGCCGTCCGCGCCCGCCTCGTAGGGCTTCAGCGTCGTCAGCGTGGCGTCGAATTCGCCGAGCGCGGCGGAAACGAGCGGACGCCGCTCGGCATAGCACGCGTCCGAGAGCGCATAACGGGTGGCGAAATTGTCCGACCCGTCGAGCACGACGTCGAAGCGCGGCGACCACCGCTCGCGCATTCTCGGCCCCGAGCCTTAGACGGATCGGCTCGACAGCGACATGCGGATTGAGGCGCCGGATGGCCTCCGCGGCGCTGTCGATCTTCAGCCGCCCGACGTCACCCGCGCCATGGATGATTTGCCGGTGCAGGTTGGAGAGCGCCACGACGTCGTCGTCGACGATCCCGAGGGTCCCAACGCCGGCGCCGGCGAGATATTGCAGCGCAGGCGACCCAAGACCTCCGGCGCCGACGACAAGGACGCGCGCGGCCTTCAGCCTGTTCTGCCCCGGTCCGCCGACGCCGCGCAGCACGATCTGACGCGCGTAGCGCTCGACTTCTTCGCTGGAGAGGCTCATGCGGGAGCGAGTTTACACGGGGGCCGCCCGCGCGCGATAGTCCGCGGTCAATCTGGACGGAGCGAGATCCCATGATCGCTGAAGAGCGTCCATCGTCATCGTCGGAGCGGCGCGCACGCCGATGGGCGGCTTTCTCGGCGATTTCAAGGACGTTTCGGCCCCCGCGCTCGGCGCGCGCGCAATCTCGGCCGCGGTCGAGCGGGCGGGCGTCGCGTCCGAGAGCGTCGGTGAAATCCTGATGGGCTGCGTCTTGCCGGCTGGTCAGGGACAGGCGCCGGCGCGCCAGGCTTCGCTCGGCGCGGGCCTTCCGCTTGCAGCCGGGCTGCACCACGATCAACAAGATGTGCGGCTCGGGCATGAAAGCGGCGATGGTCGCGAACGATCTCTTGCGCGCGGGCTCGGCCGAAGTCGTCGTCGCGGGCGGCATGGAGAGCATGAGCAACGCGCCTTATTTGCTCGACCGCGCGCGCTCCGGCTACCGCATGGGCCACGGCCGCGCGCTCGACCACATGTTTCTCGACGGGCTCGAGGACGCCTACGACAAGGGCCGCCTGATGGGGAGCTTCGCCGAAGACTGCGCCGAAGCCTATCAGTTCACACGCGAGGCGCAGGACGCCTACGCGCTGACCTCCCTCGAGCGCGCCAACCGGGCGATCCGGGAGGGCGCGTTCGCATGGGAGATCGCCGGCGTCGGCGTGAAGTCGGGCAAGTCCGAGACGCTGGTCTCGACCGACGAACAGCCGCCGAAGGCTCGGCCCGACAAGATCCCGACGCTGAAAGCCGCCTTCCGCGAAGGCGGCACCGTCACTGCGGCAAACTCGAGCTCGATCTCCGACGGCGCCGCCGCACTCGTGATGATGCGCATGGACGAGGCCGAGAAGCGCGGCGCGGCGCCGCTGGCCCGCGTTGTCGCGCACACGACCCACGCGGCCGCGCCAAAAGACTTTCCGACTGCGCCGGTCGGGGCGCTGCGGAAGCTCTTCGACAAGACGGGCTGGAGCAAGGATTCGGTCGACCTCTTCGAGATCAACGAAGCCTTCGCGGTGGTGGCGATGGCGGCGATGCGCGACCTCGGGCTGCCGCACGACAAGGTCAACGTCAATGGCGGCGCCTGCGCCCTCGGCCATCCGATCGGCGCCTCGGGCGCGCGCATTCTCGTGACGTCTGATCGGCGCGCTGCGGGCGCGCTGCCTCAAGCGCGGCGTCGCCTCGCTCTGCATCGGCGGCGGCGAAGCGACGGCGATGGCGATCGAGGCGGTCTAGCGCGCCCTTGTCCCCGGCAGAGATTTCGGACATGGTTCGCCGCCGCCGGCTAACATGTCAGGCCGGCCGAGGGAGGAATTCTTTATGCGCATCACCCGCCGTATTGTAACCGCGAGCCTGTTGGCGATGGCGCTCGCTGCGCCCGCTTTCGCCGACGACAAGCCGACCATCCTGCTCTCTGTCCCGGCGATGAGCTTCCCCTTCTTCGTCCACATGATGAAAGACGGGCTCGAGGCCGAGGCCGCAAAGCAGGGCTTCAGCACGATCGAAGGGGACGGACAGAACGGCGCGCCGAAGCAGACCGCGGACGTCGAGGCGGCGCTGACCAAAGGCGTCAAGGGGATCGTGATCAGCCCGATCGACGTCGACGCAATGGCGCCGGCGCTGCAGGAGGCGATCGACGCCAAGGTTCCGGTCGTCACAGTCGACCGACGCGTCCCCTCGGTTACGGGCATCCTCGGTCACGTCGGCGCCGACAACGTCAAGGGCGGCGAGGCGCAGGGCGCCTTGATCCTCAAACTCTATCCGAACGGCGCGACGATCGCGAACCTGCAGGGCCAGCCCGGCGCAAGCCCGGCGATCGACCGCAACAAAGGCCTCCACAACGTGATCGACAAGGCCGGCGACAAGTACAAAATCGTGTTCGAGCAGACCGCGCTATTCGAGCGCGACAAGGGCCTTGCGGTGACCGAGTCGATGCTCGCCGGCATGAAAGACCCGCCGCAGGTCATCGTCGCGGCAAACGACGACATGGCGCTCGGGGCGATCGAGGCGGTCAAGGCGCGCAACCTCAAGGGCATCACGATCATCGGCTTCGACGCGCTGCCAGAGGCGCTGGCAAAGGTGCGTGACGGCGAGCTCGCCGCGACGATCGAGCAGTTCCCGGCCAAGCAGAGCGCCTGGGGCGTGCAGCTCCTCGCCGACTACATCAAGAGCGGCAAGAAGCCGGAGACCCAGGTCAATCTGATCACGCCGCAGGCGATCACCAAGGACAACCTCAAGGAGGCCGAGCGTCTCGGCGAGGTGAAGTAGCCCTCCAGGCCAATGGGCGCGCCGTTCACGGCGCGCCTCAAGCCTCTTTCCCACGAGCGAGCGCTCCCGAATGGCCAACGCGCCCGCGGTGCTTTCGTCGGTTCCCGCAAAGTCGGACGGTCCGATCCTCAAGATGACCGGGGTCAGCAAGCGCTTCCCCGGCGTGCTGGCGCTCGAGGACGTTCATCTCGAAGTGGGCCAATCCGAGATTCACGCGCTGCTCGGCGAGAACGGGGCCGGCAAATCGACTTTGCTCAAAGTGCTGTCCGGTGCGCACAACGCGGATGCGGGAACGATCGAGCTCTTCGGCGCGCCGGTCGTCTTCGCGACGCCCCATGACGCGCAGCGCGCGGGCGTGGTCACCATCTATCAGGAGTTCACACTCGCCCCGGATATGACGATAGCCGAGAATGTGTTCATCGGCCGCGAGCCGGGCTCGAAGCTGTTCGTCAGCTGGCGCCGGCTCGCCGAGGACACGCGCGCAATCACCGAGCGGATCGGACTCAAGCGCGATCCGATGACGTTGGTGCGTGATCTTTCCGTCGCCGAGCAGCAGCTTGTCGAAATCGCCCGCGCGCTCTCGATGCGCTCCCGCCTCATCGTGATGGACGAGCCGACCTCGGCGTTGAGCGAGACGGAGGTCGCCAATCTCGCCCGCATCATCGAAAGGCTGAAGGCCGAAGGGCTATCGATCATCTTCGTCACCCATCGGCTGGAGGAGGTCTTCCGCATCTGCGACCGCTACACCGTCTTGCGCGACGGACATTTTGTCGGCTCGGGGCGAGTCGCCGAAACCAATGTCGACGCCATCATACGGATGATGGTCGGGCGCGACGTCGGCGCGCTCTACGGCGAGCGGCCGATCCCCGAGCATGGAGAAGTCGCGCTCGAGGTGGAGGGCCTCACGCGCCGCCGGAGCGCGCGCGATCCGCACGCCATCGAGCTGGTCGACGTGTCGCTGCGCGCCCACCACGGCGAGATCCTGGGTCTGGCCGGGTTGGTCGGCGCCGGCCGCACCGAGACGGCGCGCGCGATCTTCGGCGCCGACAAGTTCGACCGCGGCGTGATCCGCGTGGACGGCAAGCCGGTGCGCTTTTCCGGCCCGCGCGACGCGATGACTCACGGCATCGGCCTCGTGCCGGAGGACCGCAAGAAGCAGGCGCTCTTTCTTCGCCTGGCGATCCGCACCAACATGACCATCGCCGCGCAGGACCAGATCAGCCGCGGCTGGTTCGTCGACGAGCGGCGCGAGGACAAGCTGATCGACGAATTCCGCCGTCTCCTCAGCATCCGCATGGCGAGCGCCGATCAGCAAGCCGGCCTGCTCTCCGGCGGCAATCAGCAGAAGGTCGTGCTTGCGCGCTGGCTTGCGCTCCGGCCGAAGATCCTCATCGTCGACGAACCGACGCGCGGCATTGACATCGGGTCCAAGGTCGAGGTGCACAATCTGCTGATCGACATGGCCAAGTCCGGCATCGCCGTCATCGTGATTTCGTCAGAACTGCCGGAAATCCTGGCGGTCTGCGACCGCATCGTCACGATGCGCGAAGGCCGCGTCACCGGCGAGATGGCCCGCACCGATGCGACCCAGGAGATTCTGATGGCGATGATGACTGCCCACGAGGGCGCGCGCAGCCGCCCTCTGCCGGTTCAATGAGGCGCCCATGACCGAAGCGAGAGCAACCGAGTCGGTCGAGGGAAAGGGCGTCGACATTTTCGGCTTTGTCGCCAGATTTGCGCCGACGCTGTTCCTTATCGCGCTGATGGTGCTGTTCGCCGTCATCGAGCCGCGGTTCCTCTCCTCGATCAATCTCTTCAACGTGATGCGGCAGGTGTCGATCACCGGTTTGCTCGCGGTTGGCATGACCTTCGTCGATTCTGACCGCGGGCATTGATCTCTCGGTCGGCTCGTTGCTCGCCTTCGCCGGACTGGTGGCCGCCGCGGTCGCCAAAGGCGGCTTGGAGAACCGCTTCACCGTCGGCCAGGGCGGCGTTGGCTATGGCTGGGGCCTGGCCGCGCTGGCGGCGATCGGGGTTGGTCTCGCGGGCGGCTATCTCCAGGGCCTCGCCATCACCAGGCTGAAGGTTCCGCCCTTCGTCGTAACGCTTGGCGGCATGTCGGCCTTTCGCGGCGCTGCCCTGCTCTTCGCCGCCGGCGGCCCGATTTCGGGCTTCGAGCCGTCGTTCACCTGGTGGGGACAGGGGAAGATCGGACCGGTGCCCGTCCCGGTCATCATCTTCCTGCTGGCGGCTCTTATCGCCCATATCGTCCTGCGCTACACCCGCTATGGCCGGCAGGTCTATGCGGTCGGCGGCAATCCCGAGGCGGCGCGGCTCTCCGGCCTTAACGTCAATCGCGTCATCGCCAGCGTCTATGTCATCATGGGCTTCTTTGCTGGGCTAGGCGCGTTCGTGCTTGCCGCCCGGCTCAATTCGGCGGAAGCCGTCGCCGGCACGGGCTATGAGCTGACCGTCATCGCCTCGGTGGTGATCGGCGGCACGAGCCTGTTCGGCGGTTCCGGCACGATCTTCGGCACGGTCATCGGTTCGATCCTCATCGGCGTTCTTGCTCAACGGCCTCGTGCTGATGAACGTCTCCTCCTACATCCAGCAGATCGTCATCGGGGTGATCATCGTGCTGGCGGTCGCGTTCGACACCTTCGCCAAGTCTCGGCGGCGCAAGATCTAGGGCGTGTCCTCATTTGAGCCAAGCGAGGGCGCAGACCAAATGCAGGCCTGCGAGGAAATTGCGCGCGGTTTTCTCGTAGCGGGTCGCGATGCCGCGGAACTGTTTGATGAAATTGAAGAAGCGCTCGATGAGATTACGTTCGGCGTAGAGGGCGAAGTCGCAATCGCGGGTGACCTTGCAATTCGATTTTGGCGGGATGACCCGCTTGATGGCCCGGACTTCGAGGCTCTCAATAAAGCTGTTGGCGTCGTAGCCTTTGTCGCCAAGGAGGGCCTGGGGCTGCACTTGGGCCGCGAGTGCTTCAGCCTGGGTGATGTCGTGGACTTGTCCGCCGGTGAGGCGGAGCGCCAACGGGTTGCCCAAGGCGTCGACGATCACGTGGATCTTGGTGGTCGGGCCACCGCGCGAGCGGCCTATGGCTTGGTCGAAACCCCCTTTTTGAGGGCGCCCGCACTATGTTGATGAGCTCTGACGATGGTGGCGTCGATCATCGCGTATTCGTTGTCCGGGTCGTCAGCCAACGTCTTGAAAAAACTCTTCCATACGCCGCTCTTCGCCCACCGCGAGAACCGCGTGTGAATCTTCTTCCAATTGCCGAAGCGCTCGGGCAGATCGCGCCACGGCACCCCCGAGCGGAACTTCCAAATAACCGCCTCGACGAAAAGCCGATTGCCCAACTCGTTGTTGCGACCGACGTGGCCCGGCCGACCCGGCAGCAAATGCTCAATCCGCGCAAACTGGTCGTCGCGCAATCCGTAGCGCTTCATCGAAAAGCCTCCCAAAAGAAGGCTCCCTACAAATCACGCTTTTGCTGATTTGCGAATCCCCTATTTGAGGACACACCCTAGGCCGTGGTGACGATTTAAGGAATGAGGGGATTCACAGGAGCGCGCAAATCAGAATTCAACGCTGATTTTTGGAGGTCAGCGGTGGATTGCGACGCGCTTCGGGACGATCAATGGGAACGGCTGAAGGAGTTTGTGCCTGGGGGTCGGAAAGGCAAACGGGGGCCCCGCACCGACAATCGGCGATTTTTGAACGCGCTTTTGTGGATGGCCCGCTCAGGCGGGCGCTGGCGCGATCTGCCGGAGCGATTGGGCGACTACGCAACGGCGAAGCGGCGCTACTATCGGTGGATCGAGATGGGCGTTCTGGACAATATCCTCGCCGCGCTGACGCGCGAAGCCGATCTGGAGTGGTTGATGATCAACTCCACCATCGTTCGCGCACACCAGCACGCAGCCGGCGCCCGCCGGCAAAAAGGGGGGCGGATGCCCAAGGCCTTGGCCGCTCCCGCGGAGGCTTGAGCACGAAGATCCACGCCGCTGGCGACGCGCTCGGCAATCCAGTGCGCTTGATCGGTTCGCCAGGGCAGCGCAATGACATTGCCTTCGCACACGAGTTGGTCGACGGCTTCGCCGCAGACGTCACGATCGCCGACAAGGGCTACGATGCCGATCATCTCTGCGACCGGATCGCCGAAACCGGCGGCGAAGTCGTCATCCCGCCAAAGCGCAACCGGACCTTCAAACGGCCCTATGACGCCGACCTCTATAAGGAGCGTAACATCATCGAGCGCTTCTTCAACAAGCTCAAACAGTTCCGCCGTGTCGCGACCCGATACGACAAGCTGCTCGCCAACTTCATGGGCTTCGTCAAACTCGCCGCCATCGCGATCTGGCTCAAATAGTTAAATGGTCACCACGGCCTAATAAAACCCGACCGGAAAATACTTCAGATAGATCTCGGCGTACGTCCCGCGCGTGAACAGCCGCGCCAGCGCCCAGTTCAGCGCTTTCCTGAGTTGCGTGTCGTCGGTCCTGACCGCGATGCCGACGCCCTCGCCGAAGAAGCGGCTTTCGCTGTAAGGGGCCGCCGAAGAAGGCGCAGCAGGCCCCCGACAATTCGCCGTTGAGCCAGACGGCGAAGGTCAGCCCGTCGGCGAAGGCGGCGTCGATCTCGCCGGCCTTGAGGGCCGATTGGAGGGCCGAGGCGTTCGGGAAGGGCTTCGGCTTCGCCTCGGGAAAAAAGGCCGTGAGATAGGCCTCGTGCGAGGAGCCCGCGACGACGCCGACCGTCTTTCCGGCGAGCGCCTTCACGCTGGCGACGGCGGGCGTGATCCCTTTTCGCGCGACGAAGCGCGCCGGCGTCTGGTAATAGGGGATCGAGAAGTCGACTTGCGCGCGGGTCACCGGCGTCGCCGCGATCGAGGCGATGACGGCGTCGCCTTTGCCGGTCGTCAGCGAATCGATCAGGGTGTCGAAGCGCCGCGCCTGGATCGTGCAGCCGATTTCGAGCTCCTCGCAGACGGCGCGCGCAATCTCGACATTGAAGCCGGCAAGCGTCCCGTCGGCGAGATCGAAGTTCAGCGGCGGATAGTCGTCGGCGGTGAGGAACCGGATCGCCCTGACGCCCGAGAGGTCCGGCCGCTCGAGCCGCAGCGCCGGATCCCAGAAACTCGGCGCGGCGGAAGGCTGCGCGGCGAGCGCCGTCGCCGGGGTGAGGAGCGCGGCGAGGGTGAGCGCAGGCGGCGCGAAGGAAATTCGAGCGGAAGGGCGGCCTGGTCATGACACTTCGCAAAGACCCTGGTCTATTGGGGTCGCCCCGCGGGCGCGCCCAGTCCGCGACCAGAACGCGCCCCGATCCCGCGAAGCGCTCGCGCATCGCCCCGAGCAAAGGAGAGGCGCGCCTCGACGACAGAAGTCTTAACGCACGCGTTTCGACGGAAGCGTCATCGCGAGGAGCGAAGCGACGTGGCGATCCAGAGGTCGTAGGGCGGCGCAGGCGGCCTCTGGATTGCTTCGCTGCGCTCGCAATGACGGGCTTTGTCTGCATCACAACAAGTCCTGCTCTAACTCTCCGTCGCGCTGCGGGTCGCTCCCCCTCGGCAATCATTGCGCCCCCCGGCCGCAACGGATTCCGCTTGCCGCAAGCGGCGGAATGGCGCAGATTAACGGTGCGCACGGCGGCCGTCAGGCGACACGCCAAGCAACGGGACAAGCTAACACGAAGCGAGCGCCGCAACCATAAGCCAGGGAGACGACGCCCTGATGATGCTTGTGAGAGCCGAAGCCATCCGCTCACTCCCGGTCGCCCTGGCGGCGACGGCCTGGTTCGCCCATTGCCCAACGCAGGCGGCGCCCGCGAGCCCCGTCCCCGACTTTTACCAGCACCAGGCCTGGCTTCCCGCGACCGCAGGCAACGCCAACGTCCCGGCCGGAATGAACGGGTGGGAAGGCTGGCAGATGGCCGACTTCGTGGCCAACGGCGGGATGAACGCCGCATTGAACGAGGCGGTGGAAAACGGGAAACAAGGCTACTGCTGGTACGCGTCGATCGTCGATGCGCTCTACCCGTGGACCCAATACAGGACCTCCACTGGGGCGACACCGTTCGCCAACCTGTTCGGCGCCGCCGACATCGCCACGCCCGGCAAATGGGTGGCCGCCTACGAGAGCGCCATGCTGGCCGTGAAGGCGGCCAGTCCGGAACCGCGGCGCGGTATCGATCAACGGCTATCTCAATTCTCTCAACTTCGGACCGACGAGGAACACGGGCGGAGTCGCGCTGACCGATACGTCCTTCACCGTCGCGGGCGACGGAACGGTGATGGTCAGGCTCGCCGGCAGGACGGAGGCGACGACGTTCTCCCCGATCGAAGTCGCGCAGCTCGCTTACAACAACGGCTGGACCGACGTGGTGACGATCAAGCCGAGCCCGCCGCCGCAGCCGAGCCTCTGGTGGACGACCAGTTTCCACGCCATGGCGATCGCCGGCCTCGGCGGTCGCCAACCAGCTCATGGTCGCGGATCCGGACTCGGTGCCGATCAATGCGGGAAATTCCAACGGTGGATGGTGGAACTTTGCCGGCATCAAGGCGGCGACGACGCTGGCCGGCAGAAACGCGGCGGCGACAGCTTCGCTCGCCGCGGCCGTCACTGCGGTGCAGGCGAACATGTACACCAACGCGCAGGCGGCCGGCCCGACCCCCGTGCCGGGTCCAAGCCGGGGCCGGCCGTACACGGCCGCCAATCTTTACGGGTCGATCACCCTGAGCTCCACCGCTGGCCAGCAGAACCAGATCACCGCCGCGAGCAACGCCACTTATGGCGGCAAGACGGTGGTGGACACTTTCGACGTGATCAACACCCTGGCGATGACCCGGAAGTTCATCGCCCCGATGGCGATGGCGGCGCCCGCCGCCGGCACAACCTCCGCCGCGTTCCGGGACACGTTCGAGTGGACGGGCGAGATCGCCGAGGACGTCGAGCAGATCGAGATTTTTACGGTTGTTCCGCTGGCGGACTCGACCTTCACCTTCACCGCGCCGGGCTGGAGCGAATCCCTGGTCACCACCGATCCGTTCGGCGGGACATGGATCGGCGGAGGCGAAGACCTCAGCGTGACGCCGACCGGATCGGACCTGACGCCGGGCGAGATCGCCGATGCGACGCTCGACACGACCGCTCCCGCGGACCAGTACAACGTCTTCTTCCAGTTGGACGACGGGGCCTGGATGGTTCAGTCGTACGGCGCGGACGATAACGCCTTCGGCGTTCAGCCCGATTCCGTCGCGGTCCCGGAGCCTGGCACGCTGGCTTTGCTCGGAACCGGATTCCTCGGCCTCCTGGGTTCAAGCGGTCGCAATCGTCGGCGAGGCCGCGATCCCGCACGAATCCGAGCGCTGCCCTCATCGCCGCTCCCCTGGCAGGGGAAATATTCGTGAACCAGCGCGGCGGCGCCGTTGTCTTGGCTCGGATCGCAGCAATCGCTTTCGCTGCTTTGGCGGGTTCGAGGTCGAAACGGCTCTCGCCCAAGAACAGCGTTTCCCCACCGAACCACCTTTGGCGGACTCCGGCTGGACGGAGCCCTATAACGAATTGCTGCTCGCCTGCTACCAGGGGACGATGGACGCTTGCGATCGCGTCGCATCGGACCGGGGAATGGTTTTTGGCACGCCTATCTATGATATGCGGCCCCTGCGGCGGCCGCCTGGATATCGTGGAAGCGCGGCATATGAGCGCCCAAATGCTGCAGAACAGCGTTCGGGGAGGGACCTGCTCCTACGTCTTCAGGCAGGAGTGAGTGTCCGTCGCAGGCCGCCCCAACCTGATCACCGCAATTCGTCCGTCATGGGTTCATCCGGTCGCTGAGGCGGCGGCCTACGGCGGATGAGCCGACGTGGTCATCGGCGCCGCACGGTTAACCATTTGTTATTCATATCGGTTGTCGCGCACCTCGCTCTGCATTAAAGTCAATCTTAACGGTTGAGTAGGAGTTTCGCGTGCCGACTGCTCGTCCCTACTGGAAGGGCTACATCAAGCTCGCCCTCGTTTCCTGCCCGATCGCGGTCTATACCGCCTCGTCCTCCGGCGAGCGGGTGGCGTTCCGCCAGCTCAACAAGAAGACCGGCAATCGGCTGCGCCAGCAGCTCGTCGACGACGTCACCCGCGAGCCGGTCGAGGCGGCCGACAAGGGCCGCGGATACGAATATGCGAAGAACGCCTATCTCCTGATCGAGGACGAGGAGATCGAGTCGATCGAGGTGGAGAGCAACCACATGATCGAGATCGACTCGTTCGTCCCCCGCGAGCCAGATCGACGAGCGCTATCTCGACAGCCCCTATTACATCGGGCCGAACGATCCGGTCGGGCAGGAAGCGTTTGCGGTCATCCGCGAGGCGATGCGCGGCAAAGGCATGGTGGCGCTCGGACGCGTCGTCATCGCCAAGCGCGAGCGGGTGATCATGCTCCAGCCCTGGGAAAAGGGGCTCTTGGGCACGACGTTGCGATATCCGTACGAGGTGCGCGACTCGAAGGACTATTTCTACGACATTCCGGACGTGAAGATCGCGCCTGACATGCTCAAGCTCGCGGAGCATATTCTCCAGAGCAAGGAGACGACGTTCGATCCGTCCCAATTCGTCGACCGCTACGAGCAGGCGGTGCTTCAATTGCTGGAAAAGAAGCAGCAGGGCGCGCCGGCGCCGAAAGCGCGTCCCTTCGTCGCCCCGACCAACGTCATCAATCTGATGGACACGTTGCGCCGCAGCATAGCCGAGGAGGCCAAGGCGGGCGCCGCGCCCAAAACGGCCGCCAAGGCGCCTGCCGCGCCTGCGGCGGCGACCACCGCCCCGGCCGCGAAGAAGGCGAAGAAACGCGTCCCCGGCCAGGGCGAGCTGCTGCTGCCGATTGCGGGGCGAAAAGAACAGGCCAAGCCGGAGCCGAAGCCCGTCGCCCAACCGGCGAATCGACGCAAGTCTGGATAGCCAAGTCTGGACAGCAAGGACGGCGAGGCCGCAAGAAAATCGAGCGCTTGCGCGCGTCGCGGTCACAATTCACGCATCGATAATGCGTTCAATACGCGTCGGGTCGTGGAGGGTAAGGTCCACGGCCCGACGCTCGCCTTGATGAAGCACTCCTCTGGCCCACCTCAGCGAAGGCGATTGTTACAGGATCGCGCGTTGCCGCGCTGTGAGCAGGCTCACGCCCCTTTCACGGCGAAGACTTGCTTTAAGGCGATTGGCGACGGGCGGCTAATTCGTTCTCCGGCCAAATTCGTTTTCCTCCGCTGCGGTGGCGGCTCGTGCGACTGTTCCAAGCGGACGGGGAGCGCCGGGGGCGGTCGGATTCCGGGCCGCATCGAACGCGTCGCCGCGCCCGCCTTGCGTGAGCTTCCGAACGCCCGGCGCCGGCGGCCCGGAGCGCTCGTCAGCCGGAGCCGCAGCGAGTAGCGCCGCGATCTTGAGCCCGATCCGATCGACCCGCTGGCCCGCTTTGGGGAGTTTCTCCGCGGATTTGGACCGCGCGCGCTCGGCCTTGCCCGGAGCGCCGGGGGCCGGAGCGTCGATTTCGGTTCTGTCCGCCACAGGACGCGGCTTTGCGATTGCAGGTCCGCCGACATCCTGCGCGTGCGGGGTTTGGGGAGGTTGCATATCCGCGACCAACGCTGTCTGGGCATTGGGCGCGTCGGCCATTGTCTGCGCCCCGCCGGCCATCCCGGAACTTTGGACCTGCTCCTGCTGAACGACCGTTCGGGCGGGACCGAGAAGATGCGTCCCCGCCAGCAATGCGCCGAAACCAAACAGGCACGCCGTCAGCGCCGCGCTCGAAGCATAATTCAAGCGGCCGAGGGCAAGCGCACGCGACCTGAGGCGCGAGAGAGCTTCCGACGTATTGGAGGGAACAAAGCCAGGGCTTGCTCTACCCGCCGGCGCTCCTGTCCCCAATGGCTCCGTGTCCGAGGGGACTGCGAGGGGCGAGCTTGCTCGAGGATCGAATTCGTCTTGGAAATCACGCATGTGAACTCTCAAAGAACGCTAACGCTTCGCTCAGCATTGCGCCTATTTTCCTAATTTTCTATTAACCCGGTTAAGTCTTCAATTTATCCTGGATTGCGGCAAATAGTGTCTATCTTAGTCCAATTTCATGTCATAGGAACAACATTCTTGAATTTGCCAAGTTTGTCTAACTGTTGGACAAGCGCTAAGACTGCAAACCGATTTCTTTTGCTGTTCAATTCAAAACCTGAAGTCGATCAAGAGCACTGATCTGGAGGTCGGCGCATGGCCGGAGAACGGCGTCTCATCCGACCAACACATAATCCTGAGCGCAATCCCTCTGCAAAAATGACGGCGCTTGACCTTTGGACTCAAGCAGCAGGGATCATTTTGGATCTGGGCTTGTTCGCGGGGTGACGACGAAGTTGTACGCGCGAATGGCAATGCGCGCTGTTGGGGAACATCGACCCGCACACCTAGGGGAGAAGTGGGAAGTCGAACACCTTCGTCGCCGCTTCTGGCCTATCAGAGTTGGACCTTCGGCACAACCCGGTGGTTGAGCGTGAACACAGGCAAAGACCCCTTTCCGGCCCCCTGCCCGCAGACTTCATGCGCTGAGGGAGTTGACGCTGCTCTTCCTCGGCACAACCGGAATGTATCGTCTGGCCGCCCAATTCGTGTGATGAGCAATGCCAATATTTCCGAACGCAAATACGGTGTAAACTAACTTCTGTTTACACTGTCCATGTCAGTTTAGATGTTCATGCTATGATCTCGCCAGATCTGTCTATTGGCGAGGAAGCGTTCTTGACTATGTTAACTCGGTGCGCGGCGATCCTGTGCTTCACTCGGAACCGGGATTACCCAAAGATCAATTTACCCGAATCCGCCGCCAGTGTGGTGATTAGGTTGGAGCGTGACGGGGCGTTGCTGGCTCAGGCCGGATGGCGCTGAGGCGAGCCAGTAGGGGAGCGTTTACCGTCGGCTCCCTCGCCCCTCCTAGCGAGCGACTCCGTTCGCGGGAGGGGCGAGCCCACCAATGTCCGCCGTAGGTCGCCCGTCGCGTCTCAAGACGCGCCCAAGGTCGCGGATGCCACCGGCCTTCCGGCGAAATGGGGTTGCGCGTCGCTCTCGATCCAGCCCGCTCAAAATAATTCTGGCGAAACCGCGGCTTTATCATGACAACCCGGAAGAACTGTGTCCTATTAGGGTTGCCGGGCCGGGAGCGGCGCCCGCGACCGGCAACGGTCTCAGTTGTGTCGGCGCGTCATGCCCCAAATCCCGCAAAGTCCGAATCGTGCGCCGGCTTCGCCGCGCGAGACTTTTCCGTTCGCCTTCGACCGGCGGCCGCCGCGCGAGGCTGAAGCCGACGCTCGAGGCCGGCGCACTCCCGCCGGAGCTCGACTTCATCGCCGGCGAGCGCGTTTCGGGACAACGCCTGCTCGCCGCGCTAACAGCGGCGCCGGCGGGGGCGCCTCCCCTGGATGTCCTCCTGAATGAGGGGATGCTTCCGGAAGAGACCTATTATCGCGCCCTCGCGCGTCGTCTCGGGTGCGAATATTATCGGGGCGAGCCGCCGTTCGCGAAGAATTTCGACCCTGTGAAAAGCCTGAAGTGCGGCGTCGCCCCGGTTTACGAGCGCGGCCAGCCGGTTCGCGCGGTCATTGCGCCCGGCGCGCGCTCCGTTCGCGGCCTCATCGAGATGACGAGGTCGGGCCGCCTGCATCCGACCAGCTTCGCAATCACGTCGCCGCAGCGATTCGCCTCTTTCGTGCGGATGCGGCGCGGAGACGCGATCCTCGACGACGCGCTCGGCCGGCTGCCGGCCCGTCTGTCAGCGAGAGCAGGCATGAGCGGCGCCCAGATCGCCGCGGCGGGTCTGATCGCCGCCTCGGCCCTGGGGCTCGCGATCGCCGACCCTCCGCTGCTGGCTGCGTGTCTCTCCGCGGGCTTATGGGCGATCTTCCTCGCCTCGATCGCGCTGCGCTCGATGGCGGCCGTCGCCGACGGCGCGACGCCCCGGCCCCGCATGCTCACCGACCACGAACTGCCCGTCTACACGATTGTCGCTCGCGCTCTATCGCGAATCCGAGGTCGTCGAGGACCTCGTGAAGGCCTTTGACACGCTCGACTATCCGAAGAGCAAGCTCGACATCAAACTCGTCGTCGAGCGCAGGGACCGTGAGACCCTGTCCCGCATCCTCGAGCTCAAATTGCCGGCTCGCTACGAAGTGATCGTCGCGCCGCCGGGCGAGCCGTCGACCAAGCCGCGCGCGCTCGACATCGCTCTTGCGGCGGCGCGGGGCGAGCTTCTCACCGTCTACGACGCCGAAGACGAGCCCGTCGCCCGGTCAGCTGCAGGCTTGCGGCGTCGCGGTTCGCCTCCGAGCCCGATCTCGACTGCCTTCAGGCGCGGCTTACGGTCAGGAATACCGATGAATTCCTGGCTGTCGGCGCTGTTCGCCATCGAATACGCGGTCCTGTTCGATCTCATCAATCCGGGCCTCAGCGCCCTCGACCTGCCGATCGCGCTCGGCGGCACGTCCAATCATTTCCGCGTCGACTCGCTTCAAGGCGCCGGCGGCTGGGACGAATGGAACGTCGCCGAGGACGCCGATCTCGGCATCCGCCTCGCCCGCTTCGGCTACAGGATCGCCAGCCTCGATTCCGACACGTCCGAAGAGGCGCCGCACGAACTCGCGAACTGGTTCGGGCAGCGCGTGCGCTGGCAGAAGGGCTGGATCCAGACCTTCATTGTCCATTCGCGCGCGCCGCGCGCGTTCGTGCGCGAACTCGGGTCGCGCCGGGCGGCGGCGGCGGCGGTCCTCATCGCCGGTTCGGTGATGAGCGCGCTCTTCTGGCCGGTCTTCGCCCTCGATACGCTGTGGCGCGCGGTTTCGGCGAGCGCGGGCGGCCTCGCCGCATGGCGTGAGGCGAGCGACGTCTTTACCTACAGCCTAGCCCTCGCCGGCGTCTGGACGATGGTCATTCCAGCGATCGTCGCTGCGCGGCAGCGGGGTTTCGCCTTCGCCGCGAAAGCGATTCCACTCATGCCCTTCTACTACATCCTCGTCTCCGCGGCGGCCTGGACGGCGATCGCCGACGTGATCTTGAGGCCCCACTACTGGGCGAAGACCGCGCATGGACGATCAAGGCGGGATGCCGGCGCGCAGGCCTCCCGACGCGTGGCGTGGCCGGCCGGCATCGCCGATTGAACGGTTCGGGCCCGCGATAGGAACAGCGATACAGGCGAATGGGAGATGTGAATCGTGGCGGCCGAGTCCAAGGTTGACGGAGGGACAAAAGGAACGTCCGATACGGATCTGTTGACGCGGGTCGTCGACAAGCTCGCGGAGGCTCGGTCCGCCGCAGAATCGACGAGCGAAAAAACGCTCCTGTATTTCATCGACATGGCGCTTCTTGAAGCGCGCGAGGCGCTGGCCGAGGCGCCCGACGCGAAGGGTTGCAACGACCCGGAGCAACCTGCGGGCTCGTCGCTCTGAGCACGCGGATGGTCGGAGGCTCGGCCGAGGACGGCCCTCGACGGGCGCGTCAGCAAGGATCAAGCGGCTGCTTTGGTCTTCGTGAGCGCCCGGGCGCGGTGGATGTGGACGGCGGTCAAGCTGCGAACCAGTCGTGCGTCGTCGTCATCGAGATGGGACGCCTCGATATGCGCTGCGACAATATAGACGCCGCAGGCGGTGCTGATATCGGTCTGGCGGCATCGGTCGTACATTTCGCGGAGCGAATGAACGACCTTGTGGCGCAATCGGGCGTCGTACTTGTCGATTTTGGCGCCCAGGACATCCCAGTAGGTCGACAGCACGTCGGTGACGGTCGCGCAGCGCAAGTCCTGCTCGTCATCGAAATGATTCAGGTTCGGCAGAACAAGTCCCATGCCCTCGAGAAGCTCCGTCCCCCGAGGCATCGGCGGCTCTTTCTCCACGCGCGCGAGCATAGGCTTCCCCTGCGTCAGTAACGGGCTGATTCCATTTCTGAAAATGATCGATTATGCTTACGGAACCCTTACCACGCCGGGCCTGGTCCGCGTGGAGGGCAAATCCGCTCCCCAAGAGTCCTCGGCCTCGCGCCAGGGCCGCGTCGTCCCTCCCTTCCCGATTGACTCGACGCCCCGCATTCCTACTGTGCGCCCTTTCGCCCGTCCCTCTCCAGGCGGGCGTCCCAACAGGATCAAGCCGTTGCAGTCGCTCCGCGAGGCCGCCGAAGTCTCGAAAGCCTGGCCGTTCGAAGAGGCGAGAAAGCTGATCGAGCGCCTGAAGCGCTCGCCAAAGTCCGAGGTGATCTTCGAGACCGGATACGGCCCGTCGGGCCTCCCCCATATCGGCACCTTCGGCGAGGTCGCCCGCACGACCATGGTGCGCCACGCCTTCCGTGTGCTGACGGAGGATAGGGTCAGGACAAGGCTCATCGCCTTCTCCGACGACATGGACGGCCTCCGGAAGACTCCGGACAACATCCCCAATCGGGAGATGGTCGCGGCCCATCTCGGCAAGCCCCTCACCCAGGTCCCCGATCCGTTCGGCGAATACGAGAGTTTCGCCGCCCACAACAACGCGATGCTGAGGCGCTTTCTCGACCGGTTCGGCTTCGACTACGAATTCATGTCCTCGACCGAGGCCTATAGAAGCGGACGGTTCGACGCGGCGCTGCTGGCCATGCTCGAGCGCTTCGACGAGGTGCAGGCGATCATGCTGCCCTCTCTTCGCGAGGAGCGCGCGGCGACCTATTCGCCCTTCCTGCCCATCCATCCTCGGACCGGAATCGTCATGCAGGCGCCGGTGCTGTCGCACGACGCAAAGGCTGGCACGATCCGCTGGCGCGATCCGGATACGGGCGAAGAGTTCGAAACGCTGGTGACGGGAGGCCACTGCAAGCTGCAGTGGAAGCCCGACTGGGCGATGCGCTGGCGCGCGCTCGGCGTCGACTACGAAATGGCGGGCAAGGACCTGATCGAACTCGGTCAGGCTCTCGTCGCGGATCGCCCGCGTTCTCGGGGCCGAACCGCCGGCCGGGTTCAATTACGAGCTCTTCCTCGACGACAAGGGCCAGAAGATCTCGAAATCGAAGGGCAACGGCCTCACGATCGAGGAGTGGCTGACCTACGCCAGCCCGGAAAGCCTGTCGCTCTTCATGTTCCAGAAGCCGATGGCGGCGAAGCGGCTCTATTTCGACGTCATTCCGCGCACGGTCGACGACTACCTCGGGTTTCTCGAGACCTATCCGCGGCAGGAGTGGAAGGAGCGGCTCGGCAATCCGGTCTGGCATGTCCATTCGGGCGAGCCGCCGGCGCCGGAGACGCTCGAACATGGGCAGGAAGGCCAAACCTCGGTCTCCTTCGCCATGCTGCTCAATCTCGCCGCCGTCGCCAACAGCGACAATCCGGCGGTCCTCTGGGGGTTTCTCCGCCGCTATGCGCCCTCCGCTTCGCCCGAGAACCACCCGCGCCTCGACAGCCTCGTCCGCTATGCGGTCGCCTATTTCCGCGACTTCGTCGCGCCGAAGAAGCGCTACCGGAGCGCCGACGAGGTCGAGCGCGACGCGCTGCAGAAGGTTTCGGACCAGCTCGGGCGCCTGCCGGCCGGCGCGAGCGCGGAAGAGATCCAGCACGCGCTCTACGACATCGCCAGGCCTATCCCGCGCTACCAGGACATGAGCGCCAAGGGCGCGACCGCCGGATCGGCCGGGCGTCTCCAACGACTTCTTCAACATGGTCTACGCGGTGCTCCTGGGCGAGGAGCGCGGCCCGCGCCTCGGCTCCTTCATCGCGCTCTACGGGCTCGAGGAAACCCGGGCGCTGATCGCCAGGGCGCTGGCCGGCGAACTCGTCCGGGGACAGGCGGTCGTAGCCGGCACATTCAAGCGATTGGCGACGACCGGACAAGGCCGCGTCCGCTTGCCATCCCGCCAAATCGACGCGATGCTCCGTTTCCCTCGTTAGCCCGTGGAATCCGGCCTGATGCCTGTCCGACGCGCCGCGCCATCTTCGAAACCGTCGCCGAAGCCTTCGGGGGACGCCGAGATCGAGCCGACGCGCGAGGCCTTGCTGGCCGCGCTCGCCGAGCGCGAACGCGAGCTCGCTGAGGCGCTGGCGCGGCAGACCGCGACGGCCGAGATCCTGCGGGTCATCAGCCAGTCGCCGACCGACGCGCGACCGGTGTTCGAATCGATCGTCGTCACCGCCGCGCGTCTGCTCCGGTGCGACATGGCGTTCGTGCTGCTTCGCGAAGGCGACGCCTACGTTCATACCGCCGGGGCGACGCCGGAGGGTCCGATGGCGGACCTCGCTCCCGAGCGTATCCCGATCGATCCAAACGCCAACTTTCCCTCGCGCGCCTTCCTCGCCAGGACGATGCTGCACCTGCCGGACTGGTCGCAGATCGACCTGCCGGAGCACGAACGCCGCATCCACGAGATGTTCGGCGTCAACTCGGTGCTTTACCTGCCGCTGCTGCGCGGCGACGAATGCATCGGGCTGCTCGCGGTCGGCGGAAGGCGGGCCAACATCTTCGGCCCGGGCGAAATCGCCCAGGCGGAATCTTTCCGCGACCAGGCGCTGATCGCGATGGAGAACGCGCGCCTGTTCAACGAGACGCAGGAGGCGCTGGAGCGGCAGACGGCGACGGCGGAAGTGCTGAAGGTCATCGCCAGTTCGCCTTCGGACGTGCAGCCGGTGTTCGACGCGATTGCGACGAGCGCGAACAGGCTGCTCGGCGGATTGACCACCACCGTGTGGCGCTTCGTCAATGACGCGCTGATTTTGGTCGCGTTCACGCGGACGAGCCCGTCGGCGGATGAGGCCCTTCAGGCGGCGTTCCCTAGACCGCTTGCCGAAATTCCACCTTTCGCGCTGGCTCGCGACGGCCGGACTGAGCAGATCACCGACACCGAGGCGGAATTGGGCGTGCCCGCAGTCCTCCGGGACCTGGGGCGATTGCGCGGCTTTCGCAGCATGCTGTTCGCCCCACTGATGAGCAACGGCGCCGCCATCGGTATGATCAGCGTCACTCGCAAGGAACCGGGCGCGTTCGCCCCCGCCGACGTGCAATTGCTGCGAACCTTCGCCGATCAGGCCGTCATCGCGATTCAGAACGCGCGGCTCTTCAACGAGACGCAGAAGGCGCTGGAGCAGCAGACGGCCTCGGCCGAAATCCTGCGCGTGATCGCGAGTTCGCCGACCGACGTGCAGCCAGTGTTCGACGCCATCGCGCATAGCGCCGCCGCGCTATGCGAGGCGACCAACGGCACCGTGTTTCGATTGCAGGACGGCCTCATCGTTCTCGTGGGACATTACAGCTTGTCCCGGACGCAGCTGGCTTCCCTGCAACAATCGTTTCCTGCGCCGCTTGATCGGGGGACCGCGTCGGGACGGGCAATCCTCGACCGCGCTGTCGTCCATATCCACGACATCGCCGCGGAGCCCGGATACTCGACGGCCCTTATCAAGACGGGACTTCGCAGCGTGCTCTCCGTGCCGATGTTGCGCGATGGCGAAACAATCGGCTCCATCAATGTCAGCCGCGAGGAGTTGCGGCCGTTTTCCGACCGGCAGATCGAACTCCTGAAGACGTTCGCCGATCAGGCGGTGATCGCGATCAACAATGTCGGCCTCTTCAACGAGACCCAGGAGGCGCTGGAGCGGCAGACGGCCACGGCGGAAGTGCTGAAGGTCATCGCAAGTTCGCCTTCGGACGTACAACCAGTGTTCGACGTGATCGCGGCGAGCGCCAACCGGCTGCTTGGCGGCTTCTCGACCACGGTGATCCGCTTCATCGGCGATGCGCTGCACCTTGTCGCATTCACCCCGACGAACGCCGCGGCGGACGAAGCCCTGCAGGCCGCCTTCCCGAGGCCGATCGCCGATTTTCCGCCGTTCATCCTGGTTCGCGACGGCCGAGACTGAGCAGATCATCGACACCGAGGCGGAATCGGGCGTGCCGCCGGTCATCAAGGAACTGGCGCGACTGCGCGGCTATCGCAGTATGCTGTTCGCACCGCTGATGAGCAGCGACGCCGCCATCGGCATGATCAGCGTCACGCGCAAGGAGCCCGGCGCTTTCGCTGCGGACGACGTGGCGCTGTTGCGGACCTTCGCCGATCAGGCGGTCATCGCGATCCAGAACGCGCGGCTCTTCAACGAGACGCAGGAGGCGCTGGAGCAGCAGACGGCGACGGCGGACGTGCTGGGCGCGATCAGCAAATCCGTCGAGGATACGGCGCCGGTGTTCGAGGCGATCCTCGGCGCCTGCCAGCGGCTGTTCGGCTCCGAGGAAATCGGCATCTATGCGATTGGCGACGACGATATGGTGCGCGTCGCGGCATGGCGGGGCCCGAGGGCCGAGGAGGCGCGGCGAGACGTCACCCCGCTCGCCGAAAGCGTCACCGGCCGGGTCATCAGGGAACGCCGCCCGCACCACATCCCTGACCTAGGGGCAGTCCCCAATCTCTCCCCGACGCTGCGCGAGCGGGTGGACCGTCATGGCGGCGCCTCGCTCCTCTATGCGCCGATGATGTGGGAAGAGCGGGGACTGGGCTCGGTCCTCGTGGTCCGTTGGCCGCCGAGGCCCTTCACCGACCGGGAACAGACGCTTCTGCAAACTTTCGCCGACCAGGCGGCGATCGCGGTCCAGAACGCGCGACTGTTCAACGAGACCAAAGTGGCGCTGGAGCGGCAGACAGCGACCGCCAACGTCCTAAAGGTCATCAGTCGCTCCGTCTCGGACGCGGCGCCCGTGTTCGAGACCATCCTCGAATCCTGCCAGCGCCTGTTTGGTCTCGAGGCGGTCGCGATCTATCTGGTCGACGGAGACACGGTGCGGGGCGTGGCGCAGCGCGGATGGGACGGCGGCGATTGGGGGAAGGACGCCATGCCGCTAGCGGGAAGCTCGACCGGCCTCGCCATCGCGGAGCGCCGCGCGATCCATGTCCCCGATCTCGCTGAAAAGCCCGGCCTTCCCGAGGAGTTTATAGCCCCTTTGCGGGAAGCCGGCGGCATGTCGGTGCTCTATGCGCCGATGCTGTCGGAGGATCGCGGGGTCGGATCGATCGTCGTCTCCCGCAAACCAGCCAAGCCGTTCGCCGAAAGGGAAATCACGCTTCTGCAGAGCTTCGCCGACCAGGCGGCGATCGCGATCCAGAACGCGCGGCTGTTCCGGGAGACCCAGGAAGCGCTGCAGCAGCAGACCGCCACGAGCGACATCCTCAGGGTGATCGCGTCGTCGCCCGGCGACGTCGCTCCGGTGCTGGAAAGACTGACCGAGACGGCGTGCCGCCTCTGCAAGTCCTATGACGCGATCGTCCTGCTTGCGCGAGGGCGGTGACCTGCGAAATCGGCGCCCACTACGGGCAGGTTCAGCTTCCAGCCATCCGGACACGGCCGATCAACCGGGAATGGCCTCCGGGGCGCGCCGTCTTCGACCGCAGGACCGTGCATGTCCACGACCTCGCCGCGTCGCGGGAAGAATATCCCGCCGCCATCCCATTTCAGGCGGGCGCGGCCGGCGCTGCGTCGCAAAGCGGCGCGCCCGGCATAGCATGGAGAACCGTTCTCGCGGCGCCTCTGATGCGCGAGTCCGAGGCGCTCGGGGTGATCGTGCTCCGGCGCTCCGAGGTCTCGCCGTTCTCCGAAGCCCAGGTCGCGCAGCTTGAGACGTTCGCCGATCAGGCGGTGATCGCGATCGAGAACGCGCGGCTCTTCGAGGAAGTCCGCGCCAAGACGCGCGACCTCGAGGAAGCGCTTGCGCAGCAGACGGCGACGGCGGAGGTGCTGAAAGTCATCAGCCGCTCGGCCTTCGACCTGGACGCGGTGCTCAATAGCCTGACCAGGTCCGCCGTCGAACTCTGCAGTTCGACTTATGGCGCGATCTCCCTTTACCGGGACGGCGTCCTCAAGTTCATGGCGCAAACGGGGTGCACGCCGGAGTTCGCGGAACTGCTGTGGAGCCATCCCGCTCGGCTCGACCGCAAGTCGGCGACCGGACGCGCGGCCTTGCTGCGGTCGGTCGTGCTGATTCCCGACGTGACCGAGGACGACGAATACGACTATCACGGCGGCGAGATCATCGGGAACTATCGCTCGATGATGGCCGTGCCATTGCTGCGCAACGGCGAGCTCGAGGGGGTTTTCACGCTGATGCGCGGGGAGCCGGGGACGTTCACGCCGCGTCAGGTCGAACTCGTGCAGACCTTCTCAGACCAGGCTGTGATCGCCATCGAGAACGTGCGCCTGTTCGACGAGGTGCAGGCGCGCACGCGTGACGTCGAGGAGGCGCTCAAGCAACAGACTGCGACCGCCGACGTGCTGAAGGTCATCAGCCGCTCGGCGTTCGACCTGCAAACGGTGCTCGATACGCTCGCAGCATCTGCGGCGGGGCTGATCGGCGCGAATTTTGCCGTCATGTACCTCAGGCGCGGGGAAGCAATCACCCCGGACGCGACATTCGGCTGCCCGCCGGAACTAATTGAATTCTTGGCGAAGAATCCACAAACACCGGGGCGGGAAACCGTCGCCGGACGCGTTTTCCTCCATGGCCAGGTCCAAACCGTTCCGGACGTGCTTGAGGACCCGGAATACGTCTATGGCGATGCCCCGCGACTGGGAAACTTTCGTGCGCTGCTCGGGGTCCCGCTCTTTCGCGACGGCAAGGTCGATGGCTCCTTCACGCTTGGCCGTTCGCAGCCCGGCCCTTTCACCCAGCGCCAGATCGAAATCGTTCAGACCTTCGCCGACCAGGCCGTGATCGCGATCGAGAACGTCCGGTTGTTCGACGAGGTGCAAGCGCGCACGAAAGACCTCACGGAAGCATTGCAACAACAGACCGCAACGGCCGAGGTGCTGAAAGTCATAAGCCGCTCGGCGTTCGATCTGCAGGCGGTCCTTCAGACCCTTACCAACTCCGCCCGGTTGCTAAGCGGCGCCGCGAGCGCCGATGTCATGATGCTTGACGGGGATGTTTTGAGGATTCGGGCGCAGTCGGGATGCGACCCGGAATTCGTGAGATATATGGACGCCCATCCCTCGCGCCCCGGCAAGGAAACCGTCAGCGGCCGGGTGATGATGACCGGCGAAGCCGCGCATATACCGGACGTGTTGGCCGATGCCGACTACGACTATGGCGCAGGCCCGGAGATCGGAAACTATCGGGCGATTCTCGGCGCGCCGCTGATCCGCGACGGCAAGGTCGACGGGCGTCTTTTCTCTGATGCGTCCGCGAGCCCGGCGCATTTACGCCGCGCCAGATCGAGCTCGTACAGACATTCGCCGACCAGGCGGTGATCGCCATCGAGAATGCGCGGCTGTTCGACGAGGTGCAGGCGCGCACCCGCGATCTCGCTGAAGCGTTGCAGCAGCAAACAGCGACCGCCGATGTCTTGAAGGTGATCAGCCGCTCGACCTTTGACCTTCAGCCGGTTCTGGAGACATTGGTCGAAAGCGTCGCGCGTCTGTGCGACACCGAAATGGCGTTCATCCTCCGCCGTGACGGCGAAGTATTTCGGGCGGGCGCAGCCGTCGGCTACTCGCGCGAATACATGGAATATTTGCAATCCCACCCGCTGAGGGTCAACCGCGGGTCTGTCACAGGGCGCGTTGCTCTCGAGGGCCGGATCGTTCAGATCGCGGATGTGACAGCCGATGCCGAATACACGCTGACTCAAACGACCAGTCTCACCGGGCAGCGGACCTCCCTCGGTGTGCCGCTGTTTCGTGAGGGGCAAGTGATCGGCGTCTTCGTGCTCGCCCGCCGGCGGGTCGAGCCTTTCACCGAGAGGCAGATCGAGCTTGCCACAACATTTGCGGATCAGGCCGCGATCGCTATCAACAATGTAGGCTTGTTCAACGAGACTCAGGAGGCGCTGCAGCAGCAGACGGCCACGGCGGAGGTGCTGAAGGTCATCAGCAGGTCGGCGTTCGATCTGAATCTCGCCACGTCCACGATTTCTGGAAGCCGCAGCCAGAACTCTGCCGTGCGCCGCTCGCGACCCTTCATCTTCGGGACGGTGAGGTTTGCCGCCTCGTTACGCAGTTCGGACTGCCGGAGGCGTTCGAGCGCCAGGCCCGCGAAAATCCCATCCCGGTCCGCTACCCCTTGCACTCGCGCCGGCCCGCGCGGGCGGGCGAAGTCGCGCATTTCCACGACGCCTGGAACGATCCCGACTACCTTTACAAGACGACAGCCAAACTGGCCGGCTATCGCGCAATCGTGGTTATCCCCTTGATGCGCGACGAGGAGCTGGTGGGAATCTTCAGCCTCGGACGTCCCGAGCCCGAACCCTTTACGCCGAGCCAGATCAAGCTCGTCCAGACTTTCGCCGATCAGGCGGCGATCGCGATCGAGAATGCGCGGCTGTTCAACGAGGTGAAGGCCAGGACTGAGGATCTGAGCGAGGCGCTGCAGCAGCAGACCGCGACTGCCGACGTGCTCAAGGTCATCAGCCGCTCGGCGTTCGACGTGCAGGCGGTTCTCAACACGCTCGTCGAATCCGCTCAGCGCCTGTGCAACGCGCAAAGAAGCGTAATCTTTCTCAAGGATGGCGATGGCTACCGCGTTTCAGCGCAGATAGGCATGCCGGACGCGTTTCTGCAGCATAGGCGCGCCAACCCCCTGCGCGCCGGCCGCGGAACGCCCGCCGGTCTTGTCGCTCTCACAGGCGAGATGGTGAACACTCCCGATGTTCTGGCCGACCCGGACTTCGGCCAAGATGCAGCGCAGCAGCTTGGTGGTTTCCGCGCCGCTTTGGCGCTTCCGCTTGTGCGCGACAAGCAAATGATTGGGATATTCGCACTAAGCCGTCCCGAGCCGGGCGCATTTAGCCAAGGGCAAGTCAAGCTTGTCCAGACCTTCGCCGATCAGGCGGCGATCGCAATCGAGAACGTCCGACTTTTCGAGGAAGTCCAGGCGCGCACGCGCGACCTCTCCGAGGCGCTGCAGTTACAAACGGCGACCTCGGAAGTCCTCAAGGTCATCAGTCGATCAGCGTTCGATCTGCAAGCGGTGTTCGACACGCTGATCTCCTCCGCCGTCGAACTCTGCAGCGCGTTCAGTGGCTCCATCTGTGTTCGCGACGGGGAGGTGTTTCGCTACACAGGCAGCGCGGGCGTGGGCGCCAACCCCGCGCTTCACGAATATCTCACGAAACATCCGGCGACGCCTGGACGGGGGACGATGGTTGGCCGGGTGCTGTTGTCCGGCAAGGTCGAACACATTCGCGACCGGTTCGAAGACGAGGAATACGCGGTGCCCACGGCGGCCTTCGGCAACACGTCACGCGCCTTCCTCGGCGTGCCGCTGCTGGGCAAAGCCGGGATCGAGGGCGCACTCGTGCTCACGCGCGAGGAGCCGGGGCATTTCTCCGATCGCCAAATCGAAATCGTCCAGACCTTCGCCGACCAGGCCGTGATCGCCATCGAGAACGTGCGCCTTTTCGACGAAGTCCAGGCGCGCACGCGGGAGCTCACCCAATCGCTCGACGATCTGCGCAAGGCGCAGGACCGGCTGATCCAGTCGGAAAAGCTCGCCTCGCTTGGCCAGCTCACCGCCGGCATCGCCCACGAGATCAAGAACCCGCTCAATTTCGTCAACAATTTCTCCGCTCTGTCGCGCGAGCTCGTCAGCGAGCTCGGCGAGACGCTCAAAGGCGCGCCGCTGGACGAAGCGCAGCGCGAAGAGACGGATGAGCTGATCGGGACCATCGCCGGCAATCTCGACAAGGTGGTCAGCCACGGCAAACGCGCCAATTCGATCGTGAAGAACATGCTCCTGCATTCGCGGGAGGGTTCGGGGGAGCGGACGAGCGTCAATGTCAACGCGATGGTCGAGGAGGCGCTGAACCTCGGCTATCACGGCGCGCGCGCCGAGAAGCCCGGCTTCAACGTGACGATCGCCAAATCGCTGGACGAGAGGGCCGGCTCAGCCGAGATTTATGCACAGGAAATGACGCGCGTGCTCCTGAACTTGATTTCCAACGGATTCTACGCAACGACGAAGCGCAAGGAGGCCGAGGGGGACGAATCTTATGAACCGACGATCACCGCTTCGACGCGCGACCTCGGAGACAGCGTCGAGATCGCCGTCCGCGACAATGGCACCGGCATCTCGGACGAGGTGAAGACCAAGATGTTCAATCCGTTCTTCACCACCAAGCCCGCCGGCGAGGGGACCGGGCTCGGGCTCTCGCTCAGCCACGACATCGTCGTCAAGCAGCATGGCGGGACGTTCGAGGTCTCGACCGAGCCGGGCTCCTACACTCAATTCACCATCGTCCTTCCGCGCGCCGGAGGCCGCGGCATGAGCGCGCTCATTCTCGTCGTCGACGACGAGCCCGACGTCGCCGAACTCTTCCGCCAGCAGTTCCGCAAGGAATTGCGCGCGTCGCGCTTCGTCATGGAATTCGCCCAGTCCGCGCCAGAGGCTCTGGAGCGCGTGGACGCAGCGGCGGACGCGCGGCTCATCCTCATCCTCTCCGACATCAACATGCCGGGCATGAGCGGCCTCGACCTGCTGCCGCGCGCGCGGCAGGCGCGGCCCGACGTGCCCGTCATCATGATCACCGCCTACGGCGACGTCGAGACCCGGCGGAAGGCGATCGAGGCCGGCGCCGCGGGGCTCTTCACCAAGCCGATCGACTTTCCCGAGTTGCGCGGCGAAATCGGCCGCCGGCTCGACGCGGCGACAGGCCCGCCATGATGGCGAAAATCCTCGTCGTCGACGACGAGCCCGATCTCGAAGACCTGATCACGCAGAAGTTCCGCCGCCAGATCAAGGACGGCTCGATTGCCTTCGGTTTCGCGCGCGACGGCGTGGAGGCGCTGGCCTTCCTCGCCCAGCATCCGGATTTCGACATGGTCGTCTCCGACATCAACATGCCGCGCATGGATGGGCTGACCCTGCTCGCCAAGCTGCAGGACGAGGCGACGCGGTTTTCGACCGTGATCGTCTCGGCTTACGGCGACATGGCGAACATCCGCACCGCGATGAACCGGGGCGCGTTCGACTTCCTGACCAAGCCGATCGATTTCACCGACTTCGAGACGACCGTCCGCAAGACGATCGCCCATGTCGCCGCCCTCAAGAACGCGCGCGAACGACAGGCGGCCGCCGAACGCGCGCACGCTTCGCTCTCCCGCTATTTCTCGCCCAACCTCGCGCTGAGCCTCGCCGCCGACGGCAACGCGCTCGCGCCGGGCGGGGAGCGGCGCGAGATCGCGACGCTCTTCACCGACATCGCTGGGTTCACGCCGCTGGTGGAATCGCTCGACACGCGGGAACTTGCGAGCCTGCTCAGCGGCTATCTCGAAAGCATGACCGAAATCGTGTTCGCGCACGAGGGCACGGTCGCCAAGATCATCGGCGATGCAATCCATGTCCTCTTCGGCGCGCCCGCCGACCAGCCCGATGCCGCGAACCGGGCGATCGCCTGCGCGCTCGCCCTCGACGCCCGCGCCGAGGATTACCGCCTGGAGTGGAAAGCGCGCGGCGTGCCGCTCGGCGCAACCCGCGTCGGCGTTCACGCGGGACCGGCGATCGTCGGCAATTTCGGCGGCGGGCGGCTCTTCGACTACACCGCCTATGGCGACACGATCAACGCAGCGGCGCGGCTCGAGGCGGTCAACAAACAACTCGGAACGCGCATCTGCGTCAGCGCGGCTGCCGCCGAGCGCGCCGATGGATTTTGCGGCCGCCCGGTCGGCGATCTCGTGCTCAGAGGCCGGAGCGAGCCGATGCGCGTGTTCGAACCGCTCTCTCCCGAGGAGAGGGCGAGTCCCCACACCCACGCCTATATCGCTGCGTTCGCCAAACTGGAGGCGGCGGATCCCGGCGCGCTCGCCGCCTTCGCCTCCCTGATCGGGGAGCGGCCGCGAGACGCGCTCGCCCAGTATCACCTCAAGCGGCTGCTCAACGGCGGCGCCGGAACGCGGATCGAAATGGCTTAGGGTCGCCTGCGACAGATTGTGTGTTGCAGGGCATCGACGCACCCTTAATCCCGGAGCCATGGACGTTCCCGACCATCCTGCAAACATCTGACCATAATGCAGACGCAGAGCCGCCCGGCGCGCGCTGTGCGAGGGTCTCAGGCCGCAGGTTCGAGATTCCCGCTTACGCAGGCGATGGCGAAGGCTGTGTTGCGGGCGACCTCATCGAGCCGGTCGAACCGGCCCGGCTGGCCGGCGTGGCCGGCCTCCATCGCGGTGCGCAGCAGGATCGGCCCGCCGCCCGTCATCGTCGCCCGGAGACGCGCGACCCATTTAGCCGGCTCCCAATAGGTCACGCGCGGATCAGTGAGGCCCGCCGAGCGCGAGGATCGGCGGATAGGCTGAGCGCGCACGTTGTCATAGGGGCTGTAAGAGCGGATGGCGTCGAAGGCCGCTCGGTCGCGGATCGGATCGCCCCATTCGAGCCACTCCGGCGGGGTCAGCGGCAGGGTCTCGTCGAGCATGGTCGAGAGCGCGTCGACGAACGGCACGTCGGCGATGATCCCGGCGAACAGATCGGGGGCGAGGTTCGCGACCGCGCCCATCAGCAGGCCGCCTGCGCTGCCGCCGTGCGCCACGATGCGGCCCTTGCCCGTATAGCCTTCGGCGATGAGATGCCGGGCGGCGGCGAGAAAGTCGCCGAACGTGTTGGGCTTCTTCAAGAGCTTGCCGTCCTCGTACCAGCGCCAGCCCTTGTCGGTGCCGCCGCGCACATGGGCGATCGCGTAGACGAAGCCGCGATCGACGAGCGAGAGGCGGTTGCTCGAGAAGCTCGCTTCGACCGGATAGCCGTAAGCGCCGTAGCCGGTAGAGAAGCAGCGGCGCCGAGCCGTCGCGCTTGAGGTCGCGCTTCATCAGCAGCGACACCGGCACGCGTCTCGCCGTCCTCGGCGCGGGCGAAGACGAGGCGCGTGAGATAAGGCCGCGGGATCGAAGCCGGGCGGCGTCATCTGCCGCTTCACGAGGGTCCGGGCGCGGGTGGCGCAGTCGTAGTCGATAGATCTCCTCGGGCCGGTCCATCGACGAATAGCTGAAGCGGAGAAGCGGCGTGTCGAACTCGTAGACGGTCTCGAAGCCGAGCGCGTAGGTCTCCTCGTCGAAGGCGATGTCGTGCGCGTCGCCGCTCCGAGATCGTGGACGATCAAGGCGCGGCCGGCTCTCCTCGCGCGTCAGCACGACGAGATAGGATCTTGAACAGCGTCGCGTCGGCGATGAAGCAGCCCGTCGCGATGCGGGACGACGTCGCGCCAGTTCGCTTCTCCCGGCGCTCGCGCGGCGCGGCGACGATCTTGAAGTCGCGCGCCTCGGCATTGGTGCGGATGTAGAAGCGGTCGCCGTGATCCATCACGTCGTAGAACAGGCCCGGCCGGCGCGGCTCGATCAGGAGCGGCTTCGCCGGCGGGCGCGATCGAGATCGACGACATGCGTCTCCGAAGCGTCGTGTCCGTGCACGACGACCAGCGCCGAGCGGCCGAGCCGCGTTCCCTCGATGCCGATGAACCATGCCGGGTCCGGCTCGGCGAAGACCTCGACGTCATCGCTTTGCGGCGGTCCCGAGCCGATGCAGCATCACGCGAAACGGGCGATGGCTCTCGTCCTGCTCGACATAGAGGAGCGCCTTCGAGTTGCGCGTCCAGACGACGTCGTCGGTCGCGTTGACGATGCGGTCGGGAAGGTCCTCGCCGCGCTCGATATCGCGAACGCGGATCGTCAGCATTTCCGAACCGAGATCGTCGAGCGCTCCAGGCGAACTTCGCTGTGATCGGGCGAATGCGCGGCGGCGGCGAGGCGAAAGAACGGCTCTGCCGCCGCCGCGCGCGTCGCCGTCGATCAGCACCGTCTCCTCGCCGCCGTCTCGGGGCTTGCGGCAGTAGATGCGATGCTGGCCGCCCGGGCGAAAGCGCGAGTAATAGGCCCATGGCCCGTCGACCTGGGGCGGCTCGCTGTCGTCCTCCTTGAGCCGCGCGCGCATCTCGCGCACGAGTTCCTTCTGCAACTCCGACGTCGGCGCGAGCACCGCGTCGGCATAGGCGTTCTCCGCCTCGAGCAGCGCGCGGATGTCGCCAGGGCAGCAGGCCCGGATCGCGCAACACGTCGCGCCAGTTCTCGGCCCGGATCCAGGCGTATTCGTCGGTCCAGGTCAGGCCGTGCGCCGAGCGCGATCGAGGGGCGAATGTCCGCACGCGGAGACTGAACCGGTTCGCGGCGTTTCGACGGGTCAGTCATGCGGCGGCGTTCTGCCACGAACCCCGGCCCTGGGGAAGCGCGCGAACGCCGCAGGAACCTCCGCAGGCGCCGCGCAAAGCGCAGCCGCGCCGGCTTCGCGCAGCTCGTCGGCGCCGCCGTAGCCCCATAGCGCGCCGATGGTCGGGATCGCGTGGCGGCGCGCCGCGACGACGTCATGCTTGCGGTCGCCCCACATGACGCAGTCGCTCGCGTCGAGTCGCGCTTCGTCGAGGATATGGGCGATGAGGTCACCCTTGTCCTCGAAGCGGCCGTCGAGCTCGGCGCCGTAGGCCTCTTCGAAATAGCGCGCGAGATCGAAGCGGTCGAGGATGCGGATCGCATAAGTTGGGGCTTGGAGGTGCAGAGAAAGAGGCGCGCCCCCGCGTCGCTCAGCGCGCTCCAGCGCTCCTGGCGCGCCGTCGTAGACGATCGCCTCGAACAGACCCCTTCGGACGCGTAGCGCGACCGATAGATGGCGAGCGCCTCCTCGGCGTCGGCCGCGTCCGCCCAGCCTCTTCGGCGAACGACTGGCGGAGCGGCGGGCCGATGATCCACGCCGAGATCGGCGGCGGCCGGGGCGGCGCCGCCCATGGCCTCGAGCGCAAAGCGGAAGCAGCCGACGATGCCCTCGGCCGGGTCGGTCAACGTTCCGTCCAGATCGACGAGGAGGACGTTTCGGTGTGGCCGGTTCGTCAATGACGCTTCTCCAGCGATCAAATAGAGCGCTGCCTCTCACGCTCGCGATCTGGCGCGCGCCGACAGCGAATCGGATAGCGCAAGGGCCGATGAGCGCCAAAGTCGAGCCGGCGACGGCGAACCGGTCTCCGACGCGCCGACCGGGTCGGGGTGATCGCGCTTCGTCGCCGGAACGGCGATCATCGCCTGGTCGGGCATTCTGGTGCGCTTTCTCGACGTCGGGCCGCTTGCGGGCGCGGCCTGGCGCATGGGACTCGCCGTTCCCGCGCTCGCCGTCTGGGCGGGAATCGCCGGCGCGGCCGGACCGCGCGCACCGGACCTTCGCCGTGCCGCCGTTCCGCTGATCCTCGCGGGCCTCGCCTTCGCCGTCGACGTCGGCTCGTTCCATCTCGCGATCAACGGCACCAAGGTCGCCAATGCGACCTTCATCGGCAATGTCGCGCCGATCCTGACGGTGATCGGCGGCGCGATCTTCTTCGAGGAGCACCCGCCCTGGCGCGTCTGGCTCGCGCTCGCGCTCGCGCTCGCCGGCGCCTGGGTGATGGCCGGCATGGTCGCGCCGTCTCGGGTCGGCCACGGCGACGCCTTCGCCCTCGCCGCCGCCGACGGCCTACGCCAGCTATCTTCTGATCATCAAGCTCCTGCGCGCCGAACTCGACGGCCCGACGGCGACGCTCTGGTCGGCAGCCGTTTCGGCCATCGCGCTCACGATCGCGGCGCTTCTGCACGGCGAGACGATGATCCCTTCGACTCTTGCTCGGCTGGACGATCGTCGTCCTGCTCGGCGTCGTCTCGCACGCCCTGGGCCAGGGGCTGACGTCGGTCGCGGTCGGCCGCGCGCCGGTCGGGCTGATCGCGCTCGTCATCCTCGCTCAGCCGCCGTTCTCGGCGCTTTTCGCCTGGGGCGTGCTCGGCGAGGCGATGACGGCTCTGCAGATGGCCGGCGGCGCGATCATCCTCGCCGCCGTGCTGCTCTCTCGCCCGGCTACGGCGTCTCCCACGATCCGCGTTCCGCCGAACGGAACAGCGCGTCGATGACGCGCATGTTCAGCACCGCGTCCTCGATCGGGAACTCGAGCGGAGCCTTCCCCGAGCACCGCGCGCGAAAACGCGTCGCCCTGCAGCGTATACTGGTCGCAGACCGGGAATTCCTCGACCCGCGCTCCGCCGCCGAACAGGTCTTCGCCGGTGTCGATCAGGATTTTCGTCGGCCGGTCGGGCGGCGCGTTGAAGGGGATTTCGACCTCGATCCGACCCGCGTCGCCGACGATCGTCACGCGCTGATGCGCCGACAGCTGCGTCGCGGCGCTGAAGGTCAGATGCCGGCCGCCCGGGAAATTCGACGATCGCGCTGACCAGCCGGTCGGTGCGGAATTTCGGGTCGCGGTCGAGCGTCGCGACGACGCGGACGGGCTCGGCGCCGAAAATGTATCGCGCCGTCAGGATCGCGTAGCAGCCGATGTCGTAGAGCCCGCCGCCGCCCGGCGGCCGGTTGCGCACGTTGTCCGGGTCGAGCAGGCGATAGGAGAAGAAGGTCTGGATCGCGCCCAGCGCGCCGATCGCCCCTGCCTCGACCAGCTCGCGCGCGCGCCGCCACTGCGGATGGAAGCGCACCATGAAGGCTTCCGCGACCAGCTTTCCCGCGCGGTCGCGCGCCGCGATCAGCGGGCGCGCCTCGTTCGCGTCGAGCGCGATCGGCTTCTCGCAGAGGACGTGCTTGCCGGCCTCGAGCGCCTTGATCGTCCAGGGGACGTGCAGCTCGTTCGGCAGCGGATTGTAGACCGCCTCGATCTCGGGATCGGCCAGGAGCTCCTCGTAGGAGCCGTAGGCGCGCGCAATGCCGAGGCTTCTCGGCCGCCTCGCGCGCCTTGGCGAGGTCGCGCGAGGCGATCGCGGCGATTTCGCGAGACCTCGCCGCGCTGCATCGCGGGGATCACCTTTTCGGTGGCGATCTTCGCGACGCCGAGCACGCCCCATTTCACCTTGCGCAATGCCGCCTCCCCTCCGATATCCAGTTCGGCGCTTACGCCTTCGGTCCGGCGCGCGGTCCTTCGACCTGCCGCGCCAGCATCCAGCCGGGATATTCGGGCTTCAGCGCGCTCACCGCGTCGAGCGTCGCGACCTCCTCGGCGGTCAGCGCAAGATCGGCGGCGGCGAGATTGTCGTCGAGCTGCTCGATGGTCTTCGCCCCGATGATGACGCTCATGACGCCCTTGCGCTGCAGGAGCCAGGCGAGCGCGACCCGGGCGACCGACGCGTCGTGCGCCTTGGCGATCGGCGCCATCGCGTCGATGATGTCGTAGGCGCGCTCCTTGTCGACCGGCGGGAAGTCGAACGCCGTGCGGCGCGAGTCGTTGTCGCCCTTGCTTGTCGCGGGTGAACTTGCCCGACAGGAAGCCGCCGGCGAGCGGGCTCCACACCATGACGCCGAGGCCCTGGTCCTCGACCAGCGGAACGATCTCGCGCTCGAGCTCGCGGCCGGCGATCGAGTAGTAGGCCTGCACCGTCTCGAAGCGCGCCAGCCCGCGCCTCTCCGAGATCCCGAGCGCCTTCATGATCTGCCAGGCGGCGAGGTTCGAGCAGCCGATCGTGCGCACGAGCCCGCGCGACACGCAATCGTCGAGCGCCCGCAGGGTCTCCTCGATCGGCGTCACCGGATCGAAGCCGTGGATCTGGTAGAGATCGACATGGTCGAGGCCGAGGCGCTTCAGGCTGGCGGCGATCTGATCCATGATGTGGCCGCGCGACAGGCCGACCGCGTTCGGCCCCGGCCCCATCCGGCCGCGCACCTTGGTCGCGACGATCGACGTCCTCGCGCTTGACGCCGAGGTCGCGCAGCGCCTGCCCGAGCTGGATCTCGGACTGGCCTTCCGAATAGACGTTGGCGGTGTCGATGAAATTGACGCCGGCCTCGAGCGCGCGGCCGACGAGCGCGGTCGAGCTCGTCTGATCGAGCGCGCCGATCGCGCGCCAGAAGCCGGCGCCGCCGCTGAAGGTCATCGTGCCGAGGCAGATTTCCGAGACGAATTGGCCGGTCCGGCCGAGCGGTCGATAGCGCATGCAATTCTCTCCTGATCCGCGCGACAATGTCCGAGGGTCGGACAACTACGCCCTGGACCCCCGGCGACGCAAATCGCGGGCGCGTGAACGGACGGGATCGCGGCTCAGGCCGCCATCGCATCCTGCGGCGGCGCCATGGCGCCGGTCATCATCGCCACCGCGTCCGACATCGTCACCTTCTTCGGATCGACGACCGTCAGCCGCCGTCCGAGGCGATGGATATGAATGCGATCCGCGACCTCGAACACATGCGGCATGTTGTGCGAGATCAGGATGATCGGCAGGCCGCGCTTCTTCACGTCGAGGATGAGCTCGAGCACGCGGCGCAATTCCTTGACGCCGAGCGCGGCAGTCGGCTCGTCCATGATGACGAGCCGTTTGGCGAAAGCGGCGGCGCGCGCGACCGCCACGCCCTGCCTTTGGCCGCCCGACAGCGTCTCGACCGGCTGGTGGATGTTCTGGATGGTCATCAGCCCGAGCTCGTTGAGTTTCTCGCGAGCGAACTTCGCCATCTTGGTGCGATCGAGCGCGCGGAACCATTGTCCCAGAGGCCCTCCCGAGCGGATCTCCCGTCCGAGGAACATGTTGTCGGCGATCGAAAGCGCCGGCGACAGCGCGAGAGTCTGGTACACGGTCTCGATGCCCGCCTCGCGGGCGGCGATCGGCGAGGCGAAATTCACCATCTCTCCGCCGAGGCGAATTTCGCCGGAGTCCGGGATCACTGCGCCGCAGATCGCCTTGATGAGCGTCGACTTGCCGGCGCCGTTGTCGCCAATCACCGCGAGGATCTCGTTCGGATATAGATCGAAGTCCGAGTGATCGAGCGCGGTGACGCGGCCATAGCGCTTGACGAGTTGGCGGCAGGTGAGAATGGGTTCGACGCTCACTTGGAGACCCTCCGGATCCATTGGTCGAGCGCGACGGCGACGATGATCAGGACGCCGATGGCGAATTCCTGCCACAGAACGTCGAGCCCGGCGAGCGACACCGCGGAACGGAAGACGCCGACGATCAGCGCGCCGATCAGGGTGCCGATGATCGAGCCGCGTCCGCCGAAGAGGCTGGTCCCGCCGATCACAACGGCGGTGATGCTGTCGAGGTTGGCGTTCTCGCCGGCTGTCGGACTGATCGCGCCGATGCGGCCGATCAGCGCCCAGCCGGCGACTGCCGAAATGAGGCCAGCAAGGACATAGACGCTGAGCAAGACGTGGTCGGTGTTGATGCCTGCAAGCCGCGCGGCCTCGGGGTCATCGCCGGTCGCATAGACATGACGTCCGTAGGCGGTGCGGTTCAGCACGTACCACATGACGACCGCCAGCACGATGAGGAGGAAGCTCGCGAGAATGATGTGGGCGCTGCCGATCTCGAACGGAATGCCCATCAATTGCAGAAACGGCGCCTGCGCTTCGATATCCTGCATGCGAATGGTTTCGCTCTGCGAATAGAACGTGTTCAGAGCGCCGAAGATGCTGAGCGTGCCCAGGGTGACGATGAACGGCGGCATCTTGAGGCGCGTAACCAGCGCGCCGTTCAGATAACCACAGACGACGCCGGTGAGCAGACCAAGCAGAAACGCGATGATCGTCGGCACCCCGTCGTAGACCGCAAGGCGTCCCATGACGACCGAGGAAAGCACCATGACGACGCCGACGGACAGGTCGATGCCGGCGGTCAGGATGATCAGCGTCTGGGCGATTCCGAGGATGCCGATGATCGTGACCTGGGTCAGGACGGTCGTCAGATTGCTGCCGCTGACGAAATGACTGTAGTTGACCGCCATGCCGAGCAGCAGGCCGAGCACCAGGACGACGAGCGGCACTGTGGTCGGATAGACATGCAGGAAGCGCTGCAGGCGCCTGACGAGCGAAAGGTCCTCCTCCTCGAAAGAGGCCTGCGTCGCCGCCGCGGCGGTGAGAACCTTCTCGAACTCCTGCGGCGCAGGACGGCCCGCTGGCGATGCTTCGCTCATGGATTCCTCGTTCGTTTCCAACCTTACCGGCATCTCGTAGAATTAGCGCCCTCGGTTTTACCCGCGAGCGCCAACCCCTAGTTTCGGTCGATTAAGCCCCGAACGTTCGGCGAAATCAACCCCAGCAGAGTTTCATGCCCTCTTCGACGCTGATCGAAGGAACGCCTGGCACCGGATGGTCGGTCACCAGCTTCTCGCCGGTGTCGATGCTGCTCGGTTTCTTGCCGGACTTGATATATTCGGCGACCGCCTCGACGCCGTCGGCGGCCATCAGCAGCGGATATTGCTGGGAGGTCGCGCCGATCACGCCTTCCTTGACGCTCTTGATGCCGTTGCAACCGCCGTCGACCGCGACGACGACAACACCCTTTTCTTTGCCAGCCGCCTTCAACGCGGC
>CAVZJZ010000008.1:0-19927 GCA_963775665.1 uncultured Alphaproteobacteria bacterium
CTACAAATGGATTACCTGAAGCCGGAACTGTTGCTGCGGGCGAACAACGTCAAACGGACCATCGTCGTTTTCGGCAGCTCGCGTATTCGCGATCCGGCCGAGGCTCAAGGAAAAGTTGAGGCGATGCGGGCTGCGCTTCCAGCGGCCGGCGGCGACAGCGAGGACGCCCGTCGTCTCGCGATCGCCGAACGGGTTCTCGCCAACAGCCGCTACTATGACGTCGCGCGCGCGTTCGGCCGCATCGTCGCCGAAGCGAACGCTCATAGCGGAGACGGACAAACGCTGATCATGACGGGCGGCGGACCGGGCATCATGGAAGCAGCCAACCGCGGCGCGTTCGACGCGAAGGTCAAGACGATCGGGCTCAACATTAGCCTGCCGCGCGAACAATTCCCCAATCCATACGTGTCTCCGGAACTTTGCTTCAACTTTCACTACTTTTCGATGCGCAAGCTGCACTTCCTGCAGCGCGCAATGGCGCTCGTCGCCTTTCCAGGCGGCTTCGGCACGCTGGACGAACTCTTCGAGGTCCTGACGCTGGGCCAGACGCGCAAGATCAGACCGATTCCGATCGTTCTCGTCGGCGAGCGCTATTGGCGAAAGGCGGTCAACTTCGACTTCCTCGTCGAGGAAGGCGTCATCGAGACCGAAGACCGCGACCTCTTCTGGTACGCGGAGACCGCCGAAGAGATCTGGAATGGCATCCAGACGTGGGAACGCGAACACCTGGAGCTCTACGGCTCCTAGGCCGCACGGCGCCTGTCCCATTCACTTTGAATATCCGATCGTCTGACCGAACAGGGGCCGCTGAGATCGTCAAGCCCAAGCCTCGTCGAGAGCGCCGGCCGGTCGCAATTGTGGAACCAGGCGGCGAGCCCGCGCGAAGCGGCGAACAGATAGACGTTGCCCGCGATGAGGCCGGCATCGACGTAATAGTAGGATTTCTGCACTTCCGGATCATGCAGGCCCGGCTCGTCGAAGCCCGCCGGTATGCTCCAGCTTGCCGATGTCGGCGACATAGATGAGCCTCACCGGCGCGTTCGAGCCGCCGTCTTTCTGGCGTGCGCTGAGCGCGAAGCGGCGGAAGTCGCCAGCCACGATGGGAATCATGGCGTGCGACGATGGGTCGTATCGGAAGTATTCCCGACTGCAAGGCGACGTAAACGTCGACCTCCTGCGAATTGCTGGCAGAGGCGGCGGTGCGACCTGAGAGGCCGAATGGGCCGTTGTGGCGGTTAATCCCGCAAGCCGCCCAGAGACAGTCGCTCAGCGTTTGCCGCGACAGGGGCTTGTCGCTGAACTCGCGCTCCGTGCGTCTCAGGCGAAAGGCGTCCGCAAGCGACGCGCCGCCGTCGGGCTCGGGCTCGGGCAGCGCGATCGGTTCAAGAAACGTCGCGCCCCTTGCGCTGTCGCTATCGCTCGCCGGCATGATCGCTCCGAAGTCGAAGATATCCGCGAGCCACTTTGTAGCCCGAAACGAGGCGCGCCCTTGAGCCAGATCAACCGGACGTCCGGCTCTCGAAGTTTTGATTGAGGCGGGACTGAAAAGGCGCGACGCGCCTGCACCATCGCGAAACTTGACGAATTGCGGCTCGCGCATTGGCGCTGTAGCATCGAACCGGGTTCGATCGGAGGAAGGCGATGACCGATAGGCCGCGTCGAGACGCTCCGCGCGCGAGTCCGCACAAGTTGGCGGACGGCCTCGGCTTCGATCTTGATCGCGCTCTCAGATCGATCGTCACCGTCCAATCCTCCATTCCGGAGGACGCCTACACGGCGCAGACGCTGGGCGAGCAGCGGACGGGCAGCGGAGTGGTCATCCGCGAGAGCGGTCTCGTGCTGACGATCGGGTATCTCATCACCGAGGCGGAAGACAGTCTGGATCGCCCGCCATGACGGTCGCGTGATCCCGGGACATGCGCTCGCCATCGATCGGAGAGCGGTTTCGGTCTGGTGCAGGCTCTCGATCGTCTCGATTGCCCGGCGATGGAATTCGGACGCTCGGGCGCGGCCAAGGTCGGCGATACGGTGGTGGTGGCGGCCGGCGGCGGGCAAGAGGTGCATGCGCTCGATCGTCGCGAAACAGGAATTTGCAGGATATTGGGAGTATTTCCTGGAGGAGGCGATCTTCACCGCCCCCGCGCATCCCTTCTGGGGCGGGGCAGGCGCGATCGACGCTTCGGGCACGCTCATCGGCGTCGGCTCGCTGCACGTCGAGCAATTGACGATGCAGGGCGGACCACGCGACATCAACATGATCGTGCCGATCGACCTGTTGTCGCCGATTCTCGACGATCTCCTGACTTACGGCCGGGTCAACAGACCGGTCCGGCCCTGGCTCGGCATTTATTCCGCCGAGAGCGGCGGCCAGGTTGTCGTAGCGGCGCTCGCTGAGCGCGGACCGGCCGCCACAGCGGGCCTTCGCCGCGGCGATATTCTCGCAAGCGTTCGGGGAGCGGAGATCGCCGATCTGGGCGATTTCTACCGGAAGGTGTGGCGTTGCGGCGACGCGGGCGTCGAAGTGCCGATCGAGATCATCCGCGATGGACGCGCGCTCGGGCTGAGGGTCCAGTCGGCGGATCGAGCCGGCTTCCTGAAGCGGCCGAGACTGCAGTAGCGTGCCTGCGGTCTGGACGCGCCGGTACGCCGGGGCTGGTTGGACGCGCGTCTGCGATTTCGTTGACGAGCTTGCGGGTCATGGCGTCGGCGAAGCTATTGAAGTCGTCGATCGGCACGACGAACGCGCCTTTTCCTCCGATTACGTTGTCGCGGTAGTATTGGGCGAGGCCACCAGGCGGATTGGTGTGCAGCGCGAGATAGCCGCCGAGCGCCGCGGCCCGACGATTGAAGATGGTCAGTCCGTTGATTACCGCGCCGCGTTCGACGGCGGCGTCGCGCGCCGCGGTGACGGCGCGACCCTGGTTGCTCGTCCCGTCCCCCGAGACGTCGATGATCCGGCGGTCGGCCGTGAATCCGGTCGCGCCGATCAGGGTGAAGGAAAAGTCGATCGCCGCTCCGATTGCGGTGCGTCCGATGAAGGCGCGCGGCGCGGCCGTCAAAGCCGAAGCGAACGCGTGCGCATCGGACGCATTGTGGATGACGGTCCATTCGACCACGAGCTTCTGCTCGCTCTCGCCGGCCCATTCGACATAAGCAAGCGCGATTGCTCCACGTGGGCCCGTTGAAATGGCGTCCATCAGCTTGGGGTCTTGGATTGCGTCCGCGTAGCCGCGCCGCTGCAGGGCGAATTCGCCGTCGTCGATGCTGCGAGAGACATCCGCCGCCAACACGACCGCGGCGTCCACAGCGGCCGGGGGGTCGGCCGCGTCTGCCAACTGCCCGCTCGGGCCGGCGAGGATCAAGAGGAGAGCGCAAAGAGGCAAGCAAATCATGCGGCGCATCGCACGTCCTTCGACCCCCGACGGAGCCGAAGACTAGCAAGCCGGCCGAAAATTTCCAAAGCGTCAGTGCGTCCGAAGCGCCGCGGGCAGAAGGGGAATTCAAAACCAAGGACAGCCCGAAAAGAGCCGCCGCTTCAAGCGGTGCGTCTGTAGCCCGTCCGAAGGACGATGCTAACTCGCCCTATGACGCATCCTTGATTTGGAATTCCCCTCCTCGGCTCGATTTAGTTGGCAACCATGCCGCGGAGCGTGCGGCTCTGTCCGTCCAGCAGAGCGTATCCGATGTCGTCGATCCGCCACTCGCCATGCTCCAAGACCAGGGCGTAAGTCAGATGCTCGCGCGCGCCGTCGCCTCGCGCAAAATCGACGGCGACCGTCGCCGAGCCGCCGCTCTCGGAAGCCTGAGCGATTCTCAGATCGACAAGGCGCGGCGACGCATCGGTAAAGGGATCGGTCGGGAATTTTGGAGCGGTGTTCAACGCAAGAGCGTTAGCCTCGTCGGCGTCAATCGCCCTCAGGAGAGATCGCGACAAGAGCCTCTCCCTGACGATCGGATCGCTGATCGCGCCGCCGCGATCGCTCTGGAGCGCAAGCGCGTCGGCGACATAGGCAGCCCTGACGGCCGCCTCGGGCGAGGTTCTCGATATCGCCGCCTCCGCTGCGATAGCCATGGACCCGAGAATCGCGACTACGACAAGAATCCGCACTGGGAAGTCCTTCCCTGTCCTAGGGTAAGCAAAGCACGAGGAGGTCCGCGCTGCTGTGACGGCCGTCACACTCCGATACGGCGTTACTTCGGCAAAGCAGAAGTCTGGGTCCGACGCTTAGACTTCGGTCGCGGCGCCTCTCATCCAGCCAAGTCCCGCCTCGACCGTGCTCTTAGGCCGGTATTCGCAACCGACCCAGCCGCGGTACCCAATGCGGTCGATGAGCGAGAGCAGGAAGGGGAAGTTGATCTCGCCGGTGCCGGGCTCATGCCGGCCCGGATTGTCGGCGATCTGGATATGGGCGATGCGCGCCGCCGCCGCCTCGAGCCGGCGCGCAAGGTCCCCCTCCATGATCTGCATGTGGTAGATGTCGGCCTGCAGATAGAGATTGTCCGACTTGACGCAGCCGATCAGCCGCAGCGCCTCGTCTGTGCGATTGAGATAGAAGCCCGGCATGTCGCGATCATTGATCGGTTCGATCAGCAGCTTGACGCTGCGTCCTTCCGACATGTCCGCCGCGAAGGAGAGATTCTCGAGAAATACCGACTTGAGGAACTCGTCGATCGGCATCCGGCGGCGCGATCCCCGCGAGGCAATTGAGCCGCTCGCAGCCCAGCGCCTCGGCATAGTCGAGCGCGCGCTTGAGCCCGTCGCGAAACTCGTCTTCGCGTCCCGGGAGAATGGCGAGCCCGCGCTCGCCCGCCGCCCAATCGCCGGCGGGCAGGTTGAACAGCGCCTGCGTCAGTCCATGGTCATTGAGGCGGCGGGCGATGTCCTTCGGATTGTGCTCGTAGGGCGACATATATTCGACGCCCTTGAATCCGACCTTGGCGGAGGCGGCGAAGCGGTCGAGAAATGGTTGGTCTGTGAAGAGAAAACCGAGGTTTGCGGAAAATCTGGGCATGCCGCCTCCGGGCGTGACCGCGGCGCGCCGAACCCGTGACGCTCGCCGCCGGTGTTGAGCCGTGGGAGCGGCAGCGTACATCATCTGTCTCGCAGGGCGACCCGTGCCCCAAGTCTTGCGCCCGCCATGTTGACGCCGCCGCCCCAAAGCCCGACATTGCGCGCCGACTTGCGAAGGCTGGACCCTTCGCCCGATGCTTCGACACGCCTGGGAGGCGGCCCCATGGACCTTCGATTGACCGAAGACGAAATTGCGTTTCGCGCCGAAGTCCGCGCTTTCCTGCGTGACAATCTGCCGGCCTCGATTCGCGAGAAGGGCGTCGCCGGGCGAAAGCTCTCCAAGGACGATTATGTGCGCTGGACGCGCATCCTCGCCGAAAAGGGCTGGGCGGTCCCGTTCTGGCCGCGCGAATGGGGCGGCACGGGCTGGAGCCCGGTCAAGCAGTCGATCTTCCTCGACGAAGTTCAGCGCGGCAACGCGCCGGAAGCGATCGCCTTCGGCGTCAGCATGGTTGGGCCCGTCATCTACACCTTCGGCTCGCAGGCGCAGAAGGAGCGGTTCCTGCCGCGCATCGTCGACTTGCGCGACTGGTGGTGCCAGGGCTTTTCCGAGCCCGGCGCCGGATCGGATCTGGCGAGCCTTCGGACGACCGCCAAGCGGGACGGGGACGCCTGGGTGATCTCGGGCCAGAAAACCTGGACCACGATGGCGCAATACGCCGACTGGATCTTCGTCCTCGCGCGGACCAACGCGCAGGCCAAGAAGCAGGAGGGCATTTCGTTCCTGCTCGTCGACATGAAGACGCCCGGCATTACGGTCAGGCCGATCCAGACGATCGACGGCGGACACGAGGTCAACGAGGTCTTTTTCGACGACGTGCGCGCGCCGCTCGACGCATTGGTCGGCGAGGAGAACAAAGGCTGGGACTACGCGAAGTTCCTGCTCGCCAACGAGCGCAACGGCATCGCGCGCGTCGGCGTCTCCAAGGCCCGTCTCGACCGGCTGCGGGAGCTCGCCTCAATCCCGATCTACGGCTCGGGGCCCAAGATGGACGACCCGTTCTTCCGCGCCAAGATCGCCGCGGTCGAGGTCGAGCTGAAGGCGCTCGAGATGACGCAGATGCGCGTCATCTCCAACCGCCGCAACGACGGCAAGCCGGATCCTGCATCCTCGGTGCTCAAGATCAAGGGCTCGGAAATCCAGCAGGCGACGACGGAGCTCCTGATGGAGGTGGTGGGCCCCTATGCGCTGCCTTACGAGGCGCCGGACGATCGCACGAACGAGCCGCCCGTCGGCTTCGACTGGGCCGGCCCGCTGGCGCCCGCCTACTTCAACAACCGCAAGGTCACGATCTACGGCGGATCGAACGAGATTCAACGCGGCATCATCGCCAAGGCCATCCTGGGACTTTAGATCATGGATTTCGAACTGAGCGGCGAGCAGCAGATGCTGCGCGACAATGTCGCGCGGCTGATGAAGGACCGATACGCCTTCGAGGCCCGCAAGGGATATCAGGCGAGCCCTCAGGGCTGGAGCGAGGCGCTCTGGCGCGAATTCGCCGAGATGGGGCTGCTCGGGGCGCCGTTTGCCGAAGACGAAGGCGGCTACGGCGGCGGCGCCGTCGAAACCATGATCGTGATGGAGGAGTTCGGCAAGGCGCTGGCGCTCGAACCTTATCTCCAGACCGTCGTCCTTTGCGGCGCGCTGCTCAAGCACGGCGCGAGCCCCGAACGACGGACCGAGCTCATCGGCAAGATCGCCGCGGGCGAGTTCAGGCTGAGCTTCGCCCAGGCGGAACGGCAGTCGGGCTACGATCTGAACGACGTCGCGCTCAGCGCCCGCAAGGACGGCGGCGCCTTCGTGCTGAGCGGCGAAAAGGGACTCGTCGGCCAGGGCGACAGCGCCGATGCGCTGATCGTTTCGGCCCGCCTCAGCGGCGGGCGCCGCGATCGCGACGGGATCGGCCTCTTTCTGGTCGACGCCAATGCGCCCGGCGTCACGCGGCGCGGCTATCCGACCCAGGATGGGCAGCGCGCGGCGGAGATCGCTTTCGCCAATGTGCGGGTCGAGCCGAACGACGTGCTTGGCGATCCGGAAGGCGGCTTGACGGTGATCGAGCGCGCGGTCGACGAGACGATCGCCGCGCTCTCGGCCGAAGCCGTCGGCGCCATGAGCGAGGCGCTGGCGATGACGGTCGAATACCTGAAGACGCGCAAGCAGTTCGGCGTCACGATCGGCTCGTTCCAGGCGCTGCAGCACCGCGCCGCGGATATGACCGTCGCGCTCGAGCAAGCGCGCAGCATGATGTATCTGGCGACGATGATGGCGGCCGAGGAGGACGCGAAGGAACGCGCCAAGGCGATCTCGGCGGCCAAGGTCCAGATCGGCCGCTCCGCCAGGTTCATCGGCCAGCAGGCGGTGCAGTTGCACGGCGGCATCGCAATGACCTACGAGTACAAGGCCGGTCACCTCTTCAAGCGCCTGACGATGATCGACGCCGCCTACGGCGACGCGGACCTCCATGTGCGCAAGCTCGCCGACCAGGGCAGTCTTTTCGCCTGAGGCGTGGGTTTGGGAACGATCCTCGTCACCGGTTTCGAGCCCTTCGGCGGCGAAGCCGTCAACGCCTCCTGGGAGGCGGCGCGCAGGCTCGAGGGATGGAGCTGCGCCGGCCATGTCGCCGTCGCGGTGATGCTGCCCTGCGTCTACGGCGCCTCGGTCGACGCATTCGTCGAGGCGTTCGAACGGCTGCGGCCGGAAGCCGCTCTGATGACCGGCCAAGCCGCCCGACGCGGCGTCGTTTGCGTCGAGCGGCTGGCCCGCAACGTCGCGAACGCTACGACGCCGGATAATCGCGGAGTCGCGCGCGGCGCCGCGCCGCTCGATCCGGGTCCCGAACGGCTCGAAGCGACCGCGCCTGTCCGCGAGATCGCGCGCGCGATCCGCGACGCCGGCGTTGCGGCGCGCGTCTCGACCAACGCGGGCGACTATGTCTGCAACCACCTCTTTTACGGCGCGCTGAAATATCTGCGCGGCGCCTCGCCAGGGACGCCCGCGGCGTTCCTCCACCTGCCGGCGACGCCGGAACAGACGCTGCTTCGGGCGACCGGCCGCCGTCTGTCGACAGCCGACGCGGCGCGCGCGTTGAAGGCTGCGGCGGGCGCTCTCATCTGACGGGATCGCCGCCAACGGGGATCCGAACGCTCCTTGCGGCCCATCCTAGGCTGCCGAGATTCGAATCCGTCCACCCTTGAAGCTTTTCAGTACGTTAGGCGCCAAAATCTGCAACTTTCAGCGGCCAGGGCGAAGGGGGAATTATCAACAGTATTATTGTTGTTTAATATTGGGCAAGCCGTTTCCTAATTATAACGTTACACAACGGTGCTTTGATTTTTCGCCGCGTTCGGTCACTCACCCGCCGCTCAATCCGGGCTGATCAATTCGTCGCCATCATTCCCGTCCGCCCGCGGCATGATAGAAGCGCATGGAGACGCCTCTTTCACTGGAGTTGGGTTTGCCTCCCGTCGGCGAGCATGAGCGACAGCGGGCGCGACATGGTTAGCCCGATCGCCTTCATCGGCGTCGACGGCGGCGCAACGCGCTGCCGTGCGCGGCTGCGGGACCCTGGGGGAGTCGGCTTAAGCGAGGCGATCGGCGACGCGGCCAACATCCATGTCGATTTCGCCGCCGCCGTCGAGGTCATGCGCGGCCTCATCGTTCAGGTTCGCGATCACGCGGGCCTCGCCGCCCGCGACAATCCGCTGATCGCCATCGGCTTCGGCCTCGCCGGCCTGAACGACGCGAGCGACGCGGCGAGAATTGGCGAGGCCTTTCCCGGCTACGCGCTCGTGCGTGCGGCGAACGACGCTTCGACCGCCTGCATCGGCGCTCACGCCGGGGCGGACGGGGGGCTCGTCATCGCCGGCACCGGCTCGGCCGCGATCGCGCGAGTCGGCGGCAAGGAAACCATCATCGGCGGGCGCGGCTTCGCTCTCGGCGACGACGGCTCCGGCTCCCATATCGGGCTTGCCGGGCTGCGCGCAGCGACCCGCGCCTACGACGGCCTGACGCCGGCCAGCCCGCTGACGGCAGAGATCTTGACCGCGTTCCACGACGACATCGTCGCAATGGTCCGCTGGGCGCGCACGGCCAAGCCCGGCGACTATGGCGCCTTCGCGCCTCGGGTGTTCCAACATGCCTCTGCAGGCGATCCGGTCGCGCTCGCCATTGTCGGGGCGGCTTCCGACGGGACCGCAGCGCTGGCCCGCCGCGTCGTTGCGCTCGGCGCCCGGCGGGTGGCGCTGGTCGGCGGCGTCGGCGAAGCGCTGCGCCCCTATCTCGAAGCCGAGATCAGTGAATTGCTGATGCGTCCGTTACACGACGCGACCGACGGAGCGATCCTGCTGGCCGGGGGCGTGGTCGCAAGCGAGAGGGAAGCTGCGCAATGAAGGTCTTTTGCGGAGCGCGGCTCTTCGACGGCAAGCGGTTTCTCGACAATCATGCGCTCGTGGTCGAGGAGGCGACGATCAAGGCGCTTGTCGATTGGCGTGACCGCCCGCGCGACGGCGAGCAGATCGATCTTGGCGGCGGGATCCTCGCCCCCGGCTTCATCGACTGGCAAATCAACGGCGGAGGCGGCGTTTTGTTCAACGCCGAGCCGACGGTCGAGGCCATCGCCAGGATCGCTGCGGCGCATCGGCGCGAGGGCGTCACCGGCTTCCTGCCGACCGTCGTGACCGATGCGCCGGATGTCCTGGCCGAGGCCCTGACCGCCGCCCGCAAGGCGCATGTGCGCGTTCCGGGCGCGCTCGGCGTGCATGTCGAGGGACCGTTCATCGATCCGCGCCGGAAGGGCGTGCATCCGCCGCAATGGATCCGGCCGATGCGGGAGAAGGACGCCGAGGCGCTCATCGCCATGCGCGCCGGCGTGATGGTCGTCACGCTTGCGCCGGCCTCGGTCCCGCTGGAGCTGATCAAGCGGCTCGCCCAATCCGGCATTGTCGTCAGCCTCGGGCATTCGGACGCGACCGCCGAGGAGGCCGGCGCCGTGTTCGACGCGGGCGTCCGCGTGACGACGCATCTCTACAATGCGATGAGCCAGCTCACCGGCCGGGCTCCCGGCGTGGTCGGGGCGGCGCTCGCCGACCCGCGCGTCGTCTGCGGACTCATCGCCGACGGCGAGCACGCCCATCCGGCGGCTTACCTGGCTGCGTTCGCCGCCAAGGGCCCGCGGGGGATCGCGCTGATTTCGGACGCGATGCCGCCCGCGGCCGGCGGGCCCGACGTCTTCGAGCTGCAGGGGCGCCGGATGACGCGCGTCGGTCACAAGCTCGTCGACGAAAACGGGACCCTGGCGGGCGCGGCGATCACCATGCGCGACGCGGTGCGCTATGTCGTCACAACTCTCGGCCTGCCGCTGGCGCATGCGCTGACGATGGCGACGCTGACGCCCGCGCGCCTGCTGGGCGTCGAAGACCGGGTCGGCCGCCTCGCGCCCGGCTGCCACGCCGACCTCGTCCATCTGACCGATGGGCTCGACGTGGCGGAGGTCTGGGTGCGCGGGAGCGCCATGAACCAAGCCGGCGCTCCGGGCGAAGCCGCCTAGCGAGTTAAGGATCAAACGCACGGCGCACGACGGCGACGCGACGGACGACCTCATTGCGCAAATGGAGTCGTTCCGCGGGGCGTGGCGAACAGGTCAATTCGACCCGAGGCGACCTTCGCCAGGGCGTTCGTGATCGGGTTCGCGTGGGCGGTCACGCGCGATGGCGCGGCGCCGCCGGGCCTGATTGGCGGGGAACGGGAGGTGCAGGAGGATGGACGAGAACGAGATTCGAGAGGCGCTGAATCGCCACTGGGCCGCCTCGGACGCCAATGACTTCGATGTCGAGCACGACATATACCGGGAGGACGCGGTGCTCGAGTACCCGCAATCGGGCGAGCGCATCAGGGGCCGGCGCAATATCCAGGCCTCTCGCGCCGCGCAGCCGAACGCGAAGCGCTTCACGGTCAGCCGCATCGTCGGCGCGGGCGACCTCTGGGTGACGGAATTCATCCTCTCCTATGACGGCCGGCCGTCCTATACGGTGAGCATCATGGAGTTCGTCGATGGCAAGGTGGCCCGCGAGATTCAGTACTTCGCCGACCCGTTCGAACCCGGACCCTCGCGCGCGCAATGGGTCGAGCGAATGAGATGAAATCTGACCGCCATAAGGATGGCTACGCGCCGCCCGCTCGCTCGGAGCTGCTGATTGACGCCGTCTCTCCAGTCCGCTGTCATGGCGCGGCGAAGCTGAACAATGCATCGATCGAATATCGACCTGCGCCAGTGATGGACAACAGCAGGAAGCCTCCCATAATGCTGAGGTTTTTGTAAAAGGCCTCCATGCTCTCGAATTGTTTCGCGCCGGTCATTGTCCAATAGCGATGCTCGATAAGCGAAGTTCCCAGCGTGTAAAAAACCATGAGGACAGCCGAAGGACGCGTGAAGGCGCCGACAGCGACCGCTAAAGCGACCGGAAGCTCCATGAAGATCGCGACGACAGTAGCCAGCACCGGCGTCGGAACGCCATCCTGCACCATCTGGCTTACCGTGCCCGAATAGTCCCTAACCTTTCTCCAGCCGAAGATCAGAAACAGCGACGCGAGAAAAAGACGCGCCGCGAGAATAACTACATCGTTGATGTCGTTTATCATGACGCGAGCGTCGCTCCCCTGTTGTCTTGCCTGTTTTCTTGGCGTTGCGACTGCAAGCCGGCGGATGAGGGCGGATCCGCCAGCAGACCGGGCGCGCGAGCAACGCCAGCCCCACAAGCTTCGTTGCCGATCGGGTTCAAATCCACGACCCGTTGGAGAGCGGGAACGTCGTCGGAACTTAGCCGAGAAGCGCCAGCGAATGAGACTCCAAGGTCGCGCACGTTATCGCCAACGGCTCAGAACATCGTGTTCTTGTTGGCCGCCGTTTCCGGGATCGGCTGGATCACATCCCAGTGCTCGACGACCTTGCCGCCTTCCAACCGGTAGATGTCCACGACGGCTTCGCCGCGCGGACTGTCCGACAGGCCGTGCCAGTGGCTGTGGAGGATGACGTAGTCGCCGTCCGCGAAGACGCGCTTGATCTCGCCGTGCGCGTCCGGATGATTGGCGAGGATCCACGCGACGAACTTCCGGAGGCCCTCCATGCCGTCCTCGATGAGAGGATTATGCTGGACATAGCTACTTCCGGCATAGAGCCGGAACGCGTTCTCAACCTCGCCTTCAAAGACCGCTTTCTTGTGGAAGGCGACAGCATTGGCCTTGTTCGCGTCAGACATCGCCGTTCCTTTCAGATCGCTCTCACCGATCCACGACACCGTTGCTGAAGAAGCCGCGCCGGCGCTCGCGCGCCCCGTTCCGGTCGCAAGGGCGTCCTTGACGCCGACGAGATCATTGCCAGGAGCGTGGCGAAACGGCTTGTGGAGCATTGGCGCCCCCGGTGTATGCGGTGACGACAGATGCTTTCAGACGCCGTGCTGTTCAGCCGTAAGTGAATTCCGGCTTGCTCTGCCCAACTTCGATAATATGGCCATCGGGGTCGCGAATGTAGCAACGCGTCTCGCCGTACTTGTCTTTCGGCTCCGTGATAAATTCGGCTCCTCGGCTTCGCCATAGCTCATAGCACGCCTTAATATCCGCCACCCGGATATTCATAAAGCTGCTGACTTTATCGGGGTCGGGCGGGACGATCGTTACCGTTGGTTTGTCGGGCGTCGGACCGCCCCAGGGGTTGAGGATGAGCCAGGTGTTCGCGATCTGGAGGTACCCCGGCGCGCCCTTGCTATCGCCTCTGCTCAGAATGCGGCCGCCGAACACCTTCTCGTAGAATCGAAGCGATCGCTCGACGTCGGCGACCGCGAGAAAGTGGGCGACGGTAAACCCATCCTTCGGCGGCATCTGATAGGTTTTCTGCTCGACTTGGACTTGGTTCATAGCTCTCTCCATTTCAGAATGCGCAATTGAGCGGCTAAAACCATACTGCGCGGATGTAATTTTTCGCTTTGGACGCGTCGCGAGGACCCACTTTAAAAGGCCGCCTCGAATCTCAGGCGACCTTGCGCCCATCACTCACGCCCAACTTCCCGCAACCGACCTGTATGCACATCGAAAATGAACCCTCGAACGGGAATATCCTTGGCGATCCACGGATGTGATCGGACTTTCTCGATCTGCGCCCCGAGTGTTCTCTTCAGGGTCCTTGAAGGAAAAGAGGCGCATCGGGGCAGGGGTGGCGTCACCCGTCTCCCGGGCGAGCTTGTCGTTGAGCTCCTTGTCAGTGAAGGTCGTGAACCCGCAGCCGGTGTGATTGAGGAGCATGATCTCCTTGCTGCCCAGGACCCGCGTGGAAACGACAAGTTCTCCCAGCACGTCCTCAGTGACGGCCGGGCCGCCGGTGCGGATGACGTCCATGTCGACAGTCTTCAGCCCCAGTATCCCCTCGAGGTCCGAGAGCCGCGGGTCCATGCAGGTTACGATCGCGATCTTAGGCTGCGGGGGCCCACCCAGCTTCGGATCGTACCTCGCTGCGAATTGCTCATTGGCCTTCAGGGCCTGATCGATAAGGCTCATCACTGTCTCCCCTGCGAGCCTCGCGCGGAGATAAGGGCGTCGCCGTTCAATCGACATTCGCCGGATGACGGCGTTATGGCGACCGAGACTGGCACATGGCAAAACTTTGACAATTCAAATGTCGGTGAAGCCCGCCGCGGCTTGTGGATGCGTTTGGGGGCTAGCCGTGACGGAATTCATCTTCGCCTATGACGGCCGGCCGTCCTATTCGTGAGTGTCCTGGAGGTCCTCGATGGCAAGGCGGCCCGCGCGACCCAGCACTTTGCCGACCCGTTCGAACCCCGACGTTCGGGCGCGCAAAGGGGCGAGCGAATGGGATGAAATCGGCTCGACAATGACGCACCCGCGGGTGCTGGACCGGGCGGAGATGCCTGTCGACACCGCTGAGCTCGCTCGCTTTCTCATCGGCAAGATGCTCGTGCGGATGCTGGCCGAAGGCGCGGCGGGCGGCCGCATCGTCGAGACCGAGGCGTACAGCATCGGCGACCCAGCCGGTCACGCCTATCGCGGCGTCACCCCGCGCAATCGGGCGCTTTTCCTCGAGCGCGGGCACGCCTATGTCTATCTCGCCTATGGCGTCTCGTTCATGCTCAACGTCTCGAGCGAGACGCCCCGCGTTGGCGCGGGCGTCCTGATCAGGGCGATCGAGCCGACCATCGGCGTTGCGATCATGAAGCGAAATCGCGGCGCCAAGCGTGCGCGGGACTCCGCTGTGCGAGACTTGGCGGCGCCAGGCTTGGCGGTGCGAGACTTGGCGGTGCGAGACTTGGCGCGGGGCCCGGGACGGCTCTGTGAAGCCCTCAAGATCGATCGCGGGCTGGACGGGATCGACCTCTGTCGGGCCGGCCCGCTGTGGCTCGGATCCGACGGTCAGGCGCCGGACGACATCGGGCGTAGCAAACGGATCGGCATTACGCGCGCGGCCGACAGTCCGCTCAGATTCTACCTTCGGGGCAATCGGTTCGTCAGCGGTCCGCAAGCGCTCAATCGATGAGAGAAGATCCTATCCGAAATGCGTGCGCTGTGATGCGGAGGCGCCATCAACCCGTCCGGGATTGAAGCGGCGGCCGGCCTCGGACCAAGAGTTTAGGCATGGCGACCCCCGATGGGCTTCGCCGCACGAGGATTGGCTACGAACGCGACCGCTCCTTCATTGCGATTCCCGCCGCGGTGGCGCCCGACCGCATCGCTCCGCTGAAGCCGAAACCGCCGGCGAAGGACGAGGCGAGATAGAGCGATGGGATCGGCGTCTTCGGCGACAGCGGCGCGCCCGCCCAAATCCCGCGCTCGAACGGCAGAGGCGCAAACCCGTAGACGGCGCCGCCGGGGGTGTTCATGAAATTGTGCATCGAGCGCGCGTTGAGGAACAAGCGCTCGACAACCGCGGCGCTGAAACCCGGATAATCGCGGTCGAGCGCCCTCTCGAACGCGTCGAGCCACCGTTCTCTGCGATCCTTCTCGTCCTGCGGCGAAAGCGCCGCCCAATTGTCGAACCGGTCGAGGCCCGTCACGCTGACCAGAACCGGGCCGTCGCCGGCAAGCCCGCTGTCGATCGCGCCATAATTGACGAGGCCGTAACCCGGCAACCTATCGCCGGGATCGTGGGCAAACAGCCGCGCGCCCTCGCTGTACTGCCTCATCGAGGTCACCCAGTCGGGGAACACCGTCACGCCGTAGCGGTCGAGGCCGATCTTCGCCGGCGGGACTTTGAGCCCGAAATGCGCCGAGAAGAGCGACGTCGACAGCGGCCGCGCTAGATAGGCGTGTTCGATCTTCGCCCTTTCCGCGTCCGGCAGCATGTGCGCGAGAACATGCGGCGCGCAATTGGCGAAGACCTGCTTCGCCCCGATTCGCTGTTCGTCCTCCTTCGTCCGGGCGTCCGCATGGCGGACAAAGGCCGGGCGTCCGGAACTGTCGAAATCGATTCCCCTCGCTTCGCGGCCGAGCAGCACTGATCCGCCCTGCGTCATCACGACTTTGGCGAGCTTCATCGAGAGGACGCGCGAGCCGCCCTTGATGTACCGGCCGCCCGCCTTGAGGTACCCGCCCTGCGCCATCGCAAAGACAGGCCAGGCAAGACGATCGGGGTCGTCGGCGTAGTAGCCGACATTGGCGGCGATCGCGAACTTCGCCGCCTCGTCGTCGCCGAAATGCCGCTGGAGAATCTCGGCGGTCGATGCGCGCCAGTCATGAATCAGACCGCGGGACTCCAGCAAACCGCGGATCATTTTGCCGATCGAACTGTCTTCCCGCGCCCGCATCAGCTCCGCGACCCCGTCGACGATGCGCTCGATGGCGCCGAGCGTCCTGGCGAAGCCGTCCCGGCTGTTCGGAAACCGGCTGCTCAACGCATGATGCGCGGCGTCGAAGCCGACCGGCAGGTCGAACATCTCGCCGACCGGACCGCCCTTGATCGAATAGAACGGGTCGATCGGAATCCATTCGATCTCGTCGAGCAGGCCGAGCGTTTTCAGGACGGCATGTTTCGGCTCCCCGGGATGATGCGGATCGGCTGTCTGATGCAGCGCCGGCTCGATCGTCAGCGTGCCCTTCTTGAAAGCTGAAGCCGCCCCGCCGACGCCGTGATTGCGCTCGATCACGCACACTTTGCGGCCCGACTTGGCGAGCAGCGCCGCAGCAGTGAGCCCGCCGAGACCCGAGCCGATGACGACAGCGTCAAAAGCAGCTTCGCTCATGGGGAACCTCTTCACGGCAACAAGAAAAGCCCCTCTCCGGGGAAAACTGAGTTAATCTACTCAGAAACCCGAGCCGGTGGTTGATCGCCGTCAAACGGCTCGGCCGCCTCCGGCCCGCCTTGCCTCAGCCCGGCAAATACGAAAGCATCCCGCCATGCCCGCAACCGACGCCCGCACGGCTCTCCGTTCCCTGTTCGACGCGGCTGTGGCGGCGGCCGATCCGGTGCTCTGCGTGTCCAAAAATCTGCCCGCGGCGCCGAAGGGACGCACGATCGTCGTCGGCGCGGGCAAGGCGGCGGCGGCCATGGCGGCTGCGGTCGAGACGCATTGGGCGGGGCCGCTCGAGGGGCTCGTCGTGACCCGCGTCGGCCACGGCGTCCCGACCAGGCGCATCCGGGTGGTCGAAGCCGGCCATCCCGTGCCGGACGCTGCGGGGAAGGCGGCGGCGCGCGACATCCTTTCGATGATGCAGGGCCTTAGCGGCGACGATCTCGTCATCGGCCTCATCTCGGGCGGCGGCTCCGCCCTGCTCGCGCTGCCGGCAGGCGAGGTGACGCTCGCCGACAAGCAGGCGCTGAACCGGGCGCTGCTCAAGAGCGGCGCCCGCATCGGCGAAATGAATGCGGTGCGCAAGCACCTCTCGGCGATCAAGGGCGGGAGGCTGGCCGCCGCGGCGGCGCCGGCGCGGTTCGTCAGCCTCGTCATTTCCGATGTGCCCGGCGACGATCTCACGGTGATCGCCTCCGGACCGACGGTCGCCGACCCCTCGACGCTCGAAGACGCGCGCGCCGTGCTCGCCCGTCACCGCATCGATGTTCCATCGCGGATCGCCGCGCATCTCGCCGACCCCATGAACGAGACGCCGAAGCCTGGCGATTCGCGTCTCGCCAGGGTCGAGACCCGCCTCATCGCCACGCCCTGGGATTCGCTCGCCGCCGCGGCGGCGAAGGCGCGCGAAGCGGGATACGCGCCGATGATCCTCGGCGATGCGATCGAGGGCGAGGCGCGCGAATGCGCGATCGCGCATGCGGGCGTCGCGCTGAGCGCCTTGCGCCACGGCGAGCCGGCCGCGGCGCCCTGCGTTCTGATCTCCGGGGGCGAGACGACGGTCACGGTCAGAGGCCGAGGCCGGGGCGGCCGCAACGCCGAATTCCTGCTGAGCCTCGCGCTGGCGCTCGACGGACAGGCGGATATCTCGGCGCTCGCCGCCGACACCGACGGGATCGATGGCACGGAAGACAACGCGGGGGCGTATCTCGCGCCCGATACGCTTTCGCGCGCCCGCGCCCTCGGCCTCGACCCGCGCGCCCGGCTCGACGACAACGACGCCTATACGGTCTTTTCCGCGCTCGGCGATCTTCTCATCACCGGCCCGACGCGAACCAACGTCAACGACTTCCGCGCCATCCTGATCGAGAGTCCGTCGCGCGTCGCGCGCTCCGTCACACCCTGAGCGGCATCAGCACATAGAGCGCCGACGCCCCGTCGCGATCCTGGATAAGGGTCGGAGATCCGGGATCGGCGAGGCGGATGAGCGCGGTGTCGCCCGAAAGCTGCCCGATGATGTCGAGGAGATAGCGCGCGTTGAAGCCGATATCGATCGGCGCCGAATCGTAGTCGACCTCGATTTCCTCGCTGGCCGAGCCCGAATCGGGGTTGTTGACCGAGAGCGTCATCTTGCCGTCGGCGATGGCGAGCTTGATCGCCCGGCCGCGTTCGGACGAGAGCGTCGATACGCGGTCCACCGCCTTCTCGAACGGCTCCTTGTCGACGACGAGGCGCTTGTCGTTGCCGGTCGGGATGACGCGCGCATAGTCGGGGAAGGTGCCGTCGATCAGCTTGGTCGTCAGCATGACGTCGCCGAACCGGAAGCGCGCCTTGGCGGTCGATATCTCGATCTGAACGTCCTGCGTCAGGTCTTCGAGCAGCTTCAGCACTTCACCGACGGCTTTTCGCGGCGCGATCACGCCGGGCATGCCGCCCGCGCCCTCCGGCGCCGGCGTCTCGACACGCGCGAGACGGTGCCCGTCGGTCGCCACGGCGCGCAGCATCAGCGTCCCCCCGACGTCGACCGTGTGCAGGAAAATGCCGTTGAGATAGTAGCGGGTTTCCTCCATCGAGATGGCGAATTGGGTGTTGTCGATGAGCCTTTTCAGCTCGACCGCCGGCAGCGTGAAGCGATGGGAGAATTCGCCCGAGGTGATGTCGGGAAAATCCGAGGCGGGCAGCGCCTGGAGATAGAAGCGCGACCGGCCCGACCGCAGCAGCAGCTGTCCGGTCTCGCCGGCGATTTCGAGGCTCGCCTGAGCGCCTTCGGGCAGCTTGCGGACGATGTCATAGATCACATGCGCCGGGACGGTGGTCGCGCCGGACTGCGCGACGTCGGCGGGGACCTGCTCGGTCGCCTCGAGGTCGAGATCGGTGCTCTTCAGCGCGACCCTGCCGTCGGAGGCCTCGATCAGCACGTTGGCGAGAATGGGGATCGTATTGCGCCGTTCGACGATGCGATGCACGTGTCCCAGAGCCTTGAGCAGGACCGAACGCTCAATGGTGACCTTCATCGCAGAAATTCCGAACTCTTCGTGACGACCGACGCGGCCCCGTCGCAGGGGCGCGGACTCTGCCAAGACGTTCCGGCCAGCGCAAGGGCGCGACCCGGGCAGGCCGGCGTTTCCGTCGGGATATTAACGATTTCGTCAAGGAGCCGACTGAGCCGCCTGCATCCGGACTGACCTGGCGTGGCCGGCGCTCTCACAAAATGGCGTCGATGCCCTTCTTGTGGGCGAGGGCGAGAAGCTTGAGCGAGGGACCGCTGGGGCGCACCTCGCCGCGCTCCCATTTGCTGATGAGAACCGTGCTCACGTTCAGCGCGAGAGCGAAGGTTGCTTGGCTCATGTGCGACTGCTCGCGAATGTGCTTGATCGCCTCGGGCGCCAGGGGCTCCGCGGGCGTCAGACAACTGAGATCGAAGTCGCGCATGGTGGCCTTGTCGATGGCGCCGACGGCGTGAAGGTCCTTCGCAACCTCATGCAACGACCGAAGCGCGTCGCTCCGGTATCGCTTGGTCCGGGTCATAGCTCTAACTCTCTCCATCCCTCTGTGGCGACCAGCTCCCCTAGCATTGCCTCCGTCAGCCCTTCGAGGAATCGAGCCAATTTCAGATACTCCGCCAACTCCGAGGGCTTCAAGCTCGCTTTACGGCTCTTCAGGAAGACGTGCAGGAACACCGCCAGCTCGCCCCGCTTGTAGAAGATCACTGCTCGCGACCCTTTGGACGCGCCGCGGTTTCCTGTAGCGATTCTCTGCTTGATCAGTCCGCCGCCAAGGCTCGCGTCAACAAGCCCCTTTTGGACCTTGCGAATTGCTTCCCGACAGTCCTCGTCCGTTACGCCGACGCGTTCAGCGTCACGCTGAAACCCCCTCGGTAGGTAGACTCGCATTAGTAGATCCATTGCCTCGCCAGGGAGGCGGTTTGAGTTGCTCAAACATGTCGTTGCTCCTCGTGGCGGACGACGGCCATTTTGCCGTCAGGGCGTTCTCATTTATGATACTCGCTATCATAAATCAAGGGGTTCGCGCCACGTGAGCCGGAGTCCTCCCGGCCGCCGCTTCCCA
>CAVZJZ010000009.1:0-30264 GCA_963775665.1 uncultured Alphaproteobacteria bacterium
AGTTGCAGATTTCGGCGCCTAAGCCTTTGAAAAACCTTTTCGCGCGACGGATTCATTCTAGCGCGGCGCCGAGCAAAATCCACCCGTCAGCGCGCTACCAGAACCGCACCGCCGCGCCCGTCGACGGCGCGGTCAGCTCGCCCTCCCACATGACGCGGCGGCCGCGGACGATCGTGCCGACCGGCCAGCCCGTCACGGTCTTGCCGTCGTAGGGCGTCCAGCCCGAGCGCGAGGCGATCCAGGAATCGCGGATCGTCTCGGTCCGCTTCAGGTCGACGATGGTGAAGTCGGCGTCGTAGCCGGCGGCGATCCGGCCCTTGCCGACGATGCCGAAGAGCCGCTGCGGCCCGGCGCTGGTCAGGTCGACGAAGCGCTGCAGGGTGAGCCGCCCGGCGTTGACGTGGTCGAGCATGATCGGGACCAGCGTCTGCACGCCCGGTCATGCCGGAGGGGCTCTCGGGATAGGGCCTCGCCTTCTCCTCGAGCGTGTGCGGCGCGTGGTCGGAGCCGAGCACGTCGACGACCCCCTGCGCGAGGCCGCGCCAGATCGCCTCGCGATGCTCCGCCCCGCGCACCGGCGGGTTCATCTGCAGCTTCGTCCCGAGCCGCGGATAGTCGTCGGCGCTGAGCGTCAGGTGATGCGGCGTCGCCTCGCAGCTCGCGACGTCCTTCGCTTCGGCCAGGAACGCGATCTCCTCGCCCGGTCGAGATGTGCAGCACGTGCACCTGCGCGCGCGCCTCGCGCGCGAGCCGCACGAGGCGCTCGGTCGAGCGCAGCGCGGCGATCTCGTCGCGCCAGACCGGATGCGACGCGGGGTCGCCGGGAACGCGCAGAGGCTTTGCGCTCGTCGAGCCGCGCCTCGTCCTCGCTGTGGAAGGCGGCGCGCCGGCGGGTCTGCTTCAGGATCGCCAGCACGCCCTCGTCGTCGGCGACCAGCAGCTTGCCGGTCGAGGAGCCCATGAACACCTTGATCCCCGCCGCGCCCGGCAGCCGCTCGAGCTCGGGAATGTCGGCGACATTGTCATGCGTGCCGCCGACCCAGAAGGCGAAGTCGCAATGCATGCGGCCCTTGGCGCGGGCGAGCTTGTCGGCGAGCGCCTCCGCGCGTCGTCGTCAGCGGATCGGTGTTCGGCATCTCGAACACGGCGGTCACGCCGCCCAGACGCGCGCCGCGCGCGATCCGGTCTCGAGATCCTCCTTGTGGGTCGAGGCCCGGCTCGCGGAAATGCACCTGGCTGTCGATGACGCCGGGCAGGACGTGCAAGCCCCGTGCAGTCGATCCGCTCGCCCGCCGGGGCGCGGCCCAAGCTCCCGATCTCGGCGATCCGCCCGTCGCGGACGCCGATGTCGCGCTAGGCCGCGCCGTCCTGGTTGACCACGGTCCCGTTCGCCAGAACACGAGATCGAAAGCTCGCGGCATGGCTTTTCCTTGCGCGGGCCGGATGCGGCCTAATTAACAAGGCTCGACATTGCAAGCGCGACCGGAGGCCGCCATGACCAGGAAAGCCGCCTGCTCGAGGATCGCGGCGTCGTTCAGGTCGGCGGCGAGGACGCGGCGAGCTTTCTTCAGGGCCTGCTGACCAACGACGTCGAGCGGCTCGCCGCCGGGCGAGGCGCGCTATGCCGCGCTGCTCGACGCCGCAGGGCAAGATCCTGTTCGACATGCTGGTCGTGCGCGCTCCGCGGAGACGACGGCGCGGCCTTTCTTCTCGATTGCGCGGCCGCGCAGGCGGCCGATCTCGCCAGGCGGCTCGGCTTCTACAAGCTGCGCGCCAAGGTCACGGTCGCCGACGCGAGCGCCGACCACGCCGTCGTCGCCGTCTGGGGCGAGGAGCCGGAGCCGCAGGCGGCGGGATCGTCTACGCGATCCGCGCGACCGCCGCTCTCGGCTGGCGCGCGATCTTGCCGCGCGCCAAGGCGGAGGCGATCGGCGAGGAGCATGTCCCGACCTACGAAGCGCTGCGGATCGCGCCGGCGTTCCGAAGGGCGGCGTCGATTTCGCCTATGGCGACGCCTTTCCGCACGACGCCAACCTCGACCTCCTGCACGGCGTCGATTTCGACAAGGGCTGCTACGTCGGGCAGGAGGTCGTCTCGCGCATGAAGCACCGCGGGACGGCGCGCAAGCGCGTCGCGCGCGTCAAGGTCGCGGCCGACGCCGCCGCCGCCGGGAACGCCGGTCCTCGACGGCGAGCTTGCGGTCGGCACGCTCGGCTCGTCGTCCGGGCGCGAGGCGCTCGCGATGCTGCGGCTCGACCGGGTCGAGGAGGCGAAAGCCGCCGGCCGGCCTTTGACCGCCGGCGGCGTCGGCGTGACGCTGGCGGAGTGACCAACGAAGCTCCGGTGGACGTCCTGTACGGGCGCGAGCCAAGAGCCGAGGACTGGGCTCCCCTGCGATAGGCGAGACCCCCGAGAGCCGCGAAGCCGAGCCCCATCAGCGCCCAGGTCGACGGCTCCGGCACAAGCGCGAAGCTCAGCGCATCGCCGTTTTCCGTAACGTGAAGCGTGACGCTGCGCGTCGCCGAAGCCGACCATGTAGGCGATCAAGTCCCCAGGCGGGTCGGGCTGCGGGTTGAAGGCGACCCAGGAGCCGACTTCGCCCGGGCCGGAAAACTGGATGTCGGCCACGAAGACGCTGCCGTCGCCGGTGAACTGGTACCGCGTGAAGCCGTCGGAATTGGGCATGTCCGGCGCGACGATGCGAACGGAAGTCGGTTATGCCGGTGAACGACAGGATGAAATGATAGTCCGTATCGGGCGAGCCGACCGTGACCATCGGAAACTGGGCTCGTTCGCCCAGATTGACGAACAGCGATCCCGGCGGGTCCGGCTGGGGGTTGAAGCCGACGATGACGCCGGGGTTCACGATCCCACCGCTTGTCGAGAACTTGAAATCCCTGACCCTCCGAGCCGGGAAACGTGTAGTTCGGCGGCAGGTCCGCGTACGCGCAGGACGGCGCGACGATGGCGGCGAACTGCGACCATGCGAATAAGCATATCCTTCATGGAAAGACTCCCCTCAAGCATTCCGGCCTCGGCCTCGCTGGCCGGAAGCCTTAGTTCTAGGTCGGGCGCGGGGAAAGGTCCAAACTCGGCCGTCCTTCTCACCGGGATCCCGGACAATTGGCGCTGGAAGATTAGCAAAATGCAATTTTGCGACTAAGCTAGGGATATCGGATGCGACCGGCGCCGGTTTGCGCGCGGCATGGTCCGGGGGTCGGAGAGGGCGTCATGCTTGAAGGGGTGAGCGTTTTCGCCCTCGTCGTCGTCGCGTTCGTGGTCGTCACTGCGCTCATGGGCGTGCGGCAGGTGCCGCAGGGGCTACAACTACACGGTCGAGCGCTTCGGCAAGTACCACAAGACGCTGACGCCCGGTCTCGGGCTCATCTTTCCCTACGTCGACTCGATCGGCCGCAAGCTCAACGTGATGGAGCAGGTGATCGACGTGCCGCGTCAGGAGATCATCACCAGGGACAACGCGACCGTCGCGGTCGACGGCGTCGCCTTCTATCAGGTGCTCGACGTCCGCCGCGCGTCCTATGAGGTCGCCAATCTGAGCCAGGCGCTGCTCAATCTCGTGATGACCAACGTGCGCACCGTCATGGGCTCGATGGACCTCGACCAGCTGCTGTCGCATCGCGACGAGATCAACACGCGCCTGCTCAGCGTGATCGACGCCGCCTCCGAGCCCTGGGGCGTCAAGGTGACGCGGATCGAGATCAAGGACATCGAGCCGCCGAAGGATCTGATCGACGCGATGGCGCGGCAGATGAAGGCCGAGCGCGAGAAGCGCGCCGTGATCCTCGAGGCCGAGGGCATGCGCCAGGCCGACATCACCCGCGCCGAAGGCCGCAAGGCCGCGGTCGTGCTGGAGGCGGAGGGACGGCGCGAAGCCGCTTTCCGCGCCGCCGAGGCCCGCGAACGCTCCGCCCAGGCCGAGGCGACGGCGACGCGTCTTGTCAGCGAGGCGACGGCGGCCGGCGACCCCGCGGCCATCAACTATCTCATCGCCGACAAATATATTCGCGCGCTCGAGGCGTTCGCCCAGTCGCCAAACCAGAAAGTCTTCATCGTGCCGATGGAGCTGGCCTCGCTCGCCGGGACCCTCGGCGGAATCAGCCAGATTGCGGCGGGCGCTCTCCAGGAGACCGCGGCGGGCGAGGCGGCGCTTGGCGCGCGCCGGACGATCGGAAGCGCGCTCAATGCGTCGGCGCCGTCCGGGCGCGCCGGGGCGGAGCGGCCTGCAGAGGGCGAATGAACCCGGAGACGACGTGTCGGCGGAGTATGCTTCTGACATTCGGCCACCTCAGCGCGCTGGCCTGGCTCGTCAGCGGCGCTCGCGCTTTGCGCGGCCGAAACGCTGACGCCCGGCGCCTTCTTCGTCTGGATCGGCGCGGCGGCCGTGATTGTCGGCGCAATCAGCTATTTCGTCGCGATGAGCCTCACCGCGCAGGCGCTCCTGTTCGGCGCGCTGGTCGTGGCGCTCGTCCTGATCGGCCGGCGGGTCTATGGCTCGCTCGACGCCACCCCGGGCCCGCTGCCGCAGAGCCGCGCGCATGCGCTGGTCGGCGCGGATTTCTTTCTCGACGAGGCGATCGTGCACGGCTACGGCCGCATCCGGGTCGGCGACAGTTCATGGCGGGTCGCCGGCGACGACTGCCCCTCGGGCGCCAAGGTCCGCGTCGTGGCGGTCGAGGACGGCTCGCTCCTGCGGGTCGAGCGAGTCTAGCGCCGAGTGAGCGGCAAGGGCGCCGCTCACCGGTAGACGAGCACCGGAATGGTCGAGTGGGTGAGGACCTTGACCGTCTCGCTGCCGAGCAGGAGCGCGGAGACGCCGCGCCGCCCGTGCGAGGCCATCACGATCAGATCGCAGCCCTTGACGTGTGCGGCGTCGATGATCGCCCGATAGGGCTGATCGTGCACCTCGCGGATCGTGTCGCAGGGCACGCCCGCGGCGTCGGCCGCCATCTTGACCTGCTCGAGCGCCTGATCGGCAATGCGGCGCGACTCCGCCTCGTATTCGTCCTCGCCGACCGACACGAGCACCGCGTCCATCGACGCGACGTGATAGGGCTCGGCCAGGGTCAGCGCCGTCACTTTCGCCTCGGACTCCTTGGCCAGCTGCACCCCGTAGAGCACCGCCTTGCGGGACAGATCGGAACCGTCGGTCGGGATCAGAATATGCTTGAACATGGCGCCCTCCTCATGTCGTTTGTCGCAAAATTAGGCCAATGCGTCCATGCGCGCCATGGGCTGCGTCAATTCGCCTACGCAAACCGGCGCCCGCCGGACCGCCGGCCGCCCGAGATCCGCCCGGAGTTGCGGCGCCGCCGCGGGAGCAGCTAAAATTTCGCCCCCGACAGGATGTGTTGTCCTTCGGCGTCCAAAGTCTCCCTTCAGTCTCGCCAAGGAGCCGTCCCATGAGTTTCACGCTGCCCGATCTGCCCTACGCCTATGACGCGCTGGGACCTTACATGTCGCGCGAAACGCTGGAATATCATCACGACAAGCATCACCTGGCTTACGTCAACAACGGCAACAACGCGCTCAAAGGCACCGAATGGGAGGGCAAGTCCCTCGAAGAGATCGTCAAGGGCTCGTTCGGCAAGAACGCGGCCGTGTTCAACAATGCCGGCCAGCACTACAACCACCTGCACTTCTGGAAATGGATGAAGCCGAACGGCGGCGGCAAGATCCCGGGCGAGGTCGAGAAGGCGCTGATCGACGGTTTCGGCTCGGTCGACAAGGCCAAGGAAGACCTCGTCCAGGCGGGCGTGACGCAGTTCGGCTCGGGCTGGGCGTGGCTCACGCTGAAGGACGGCAAGGTTTCGGCGACCAAGACGCCAGAACGGCGAGAGCCCGCTGGTCCACGGCGGCAAGCCGATCCTCGGCATCGACGTGTGGGAGCACTCCTACTACATCGACTACCGCAACCGAAGGCCCGACTATCTGAAGGCCTTCGTCGACCACCTCGTCAACTGGGAATACGTGGCCGAACTGTTCGGTCAGAAATAGGACAAGCGACGCCCTCCGGATCTGTTCCCGGAGGGCGCCGGTTCGCGGCATCAATCCTTCAGATTGAGCGTCTTGTTGGCGCAAACGTCGACGCCTTCGGCGTCCATCGACTGCCCGTCGTCGAAGGCGCCGTGCAGATCGACCTGGCAGTCCTTGCCGCGCGGAACGCGCGCCGCCGCCTTCTGGCCGGTCTTGAGCGGGCCGGCGATCTTTTTCCACGTCGGGAAGCCGCTCTCTGTCGCCTGCAATTCGACGAGGCTCGGCGGCGCGGGAATTAATGACCGTCACGTCGACGGTGGATTGGGACTGACCTTGGGGCTTGGCTTCGGCCTTCTTGCACAGCCGGCGCGGCCTGAGCCGGGCCGCCGCCGGAGCGGCGATCTGCGCGAGCGTTCCACCCGCGCCGATCAGAACGCAGAACGCTCCCGCCGCAAGAGCCGTCATCCAATGCCGTATTTTCATCCGAGGGTCTCCTCGCTGGGGCTCGCCGCCAAACCGGCGCCGATTGTCTCGAATTGGCTTCGTCACCGGACGGCGGCGGCCTTTTGCTCGGCGGCGCGCAGCATCGGCACGACATCCTCGATCTTCTCCGCCACGAGATAGCGAAGCTCGAAGCCGCGACGAATGAAGCCCTCTCCGTTCATATGAGCGAAGAGGCTGAGCAGCGGCCGCCAGAAGCCATTGAGATTGGCGATCAGGATGGGCTTCGCGTGGCGGTCGAGCTGCGCCCAGGTCATCTGCTCGACAAGCTCCTCGAGCGTGCCGACGCCGCCCGGAAGCGCGACAAACGCGTCGGCGCGATCGAACATCGCCTGCTTGCGCTCGTGCATGTCCTCGACGACGAGCATCTCCTGCGCGGCGGTCAGCGCATGTTCCTTGCGCACGAGAAAGCTGGGGATAATCCCCGTGACGTAGCCGCCGCCCGCGAGGGTCGAACGCGCCAGGCGCCCCATCAGGCCATCCCCGCCGCCGCCATAGACGAGACCCAGTCCTTCCGCCGCCAGAATGCGCCCAAATGCGTCCGCCGCCTCGCCGAAGCGCGCGTCGGCGCCGTCGCTCGACCCGCAATAGACGCAGACATTCCGGATGGCGTTCATGGCAGGAGCCTCGCTGATCGACAGCGATTTGCCGCTCCCGGCCGAACGCCGTCAAGCCGCGCCCCCGCCAACGCTTAACTAAGCGAGCCCGATCTCGCGCAGGATTTCCGCCTCATGCTCGCCGAGCTTCGGCGAGCGGCGCTCAAGCGCAAGCGGGCTTTCGCTCATCACGATGGGACTGCGGACGCCCGGCGTTCCTTCCGGATCGATCCGCATGCCGCGCGACACGAATTGCGGATCGGCGAAGAGGTCGGCGACCGTATTGATCGGCCCGGCGGGAACGATCGCCCTTTCGAGGGCGGCGATGAGGTCGTCGCGTCGCCAGCCGCGCGTCCTGGCCGCAAGTTCGCGCTCGAGATCGGACCGGTTTGCGACCCGCGCCGCATTGGTCGCGAATCGCTCGTCAGCGGCCAGCGCATCGAGGCCGAGGGTCGCGCAGAGACGCCCGAATTGCGCGTCGTTGCCGACCGCCACGATCACATAGCCGTCGGCGACGGGAAAGGTCTGATAGGGCGCGATGTTCGGGTGCGCGTTGCCCATGCGGCGCGGCGCGACGCCCGAGGCCAGATAGTTCATCGCCTGGTTGGCGAGCATCGCGCCCATCGTGTCGAAGAGCGCGAGGTCGATCTGCTGTCCGCGCCCGCTGCGCTGGCGTTCGATCAGCGCCGCTTCGATCGCGATGACGCCGTAGAGCCCGGTGAAGAGGTCGCAGACCGCGACGCCGACCTTCTGCGGCTCGCCGTTCGGGTCGCCGGTGACATCCATGTAGCCGGACATGCCCTGGATGAGGAAATCGTAGCCGGCGCGCTCGGCGTAGGGGCCGGTCTGGCCGAAGCCGGTGACCGAACAATAGATGAGGCGCGGATTGAGGCGCTTCAGGCTCTCGTAGTCGAGACCGAACTTCTTCAGGCCGCCGACCTTGAAATTCTCGATCAGCACGTCCGAGCGCGCCGCCAGACGGCGGACGATCTCGCGCCCCCGCTCGGTCGCGAAGTCGGCGACGATCGATCGCTTGCCGCGGTTGCAGCCGTGAAAATAGGCGGCCGCGCGCTCGCCCTCCGGTCTCGATGAACGGCGGGCCCCAGCGGCGGGTGTCGTCGCCTTCCGGGCTCTCGACCTTGACGACGTCGGCGCCGAGGTCCGCCAGCGTCTGCCCGATCCAGGGACCGGCGAGAATGCGCGCGAGCTCGACGACGCGGACCCCGGTGAGCGCGCTCATGCGGATTAGAAGAACGCCTGCAGGCCGGTCTGCGCCCGGCCCAGGATCAGCGCGTGAACGTCGTGCGTCCCTTCATAGGTGTTGACCGTCTCCAGGTTGGCGAGATGGCGCATGACCTGATACTCGATCTGGATGCCGTTGCCGCCGTGCATGTCGCGCGCGGCTCTTGCGACCTCGAGCGCTTCGCCGCAATTGTTGCGCTTCATCATCGAGATCATTTCCGGCGCGGCGCGGCCCTCGTCCATCAGGCGTCCGACCCGAAGCGAACCCTGAAGCCCGAGCGCGATCTTGGTCTGCATGTCGGCGAGCTTCTTCTGGAAGAGCTGGGTCGCCGCCAGCGGCCGGCCGAACTGCTTGCGGTCGAGGCCATACTGGCGCGCGCGCAACCAGCAGTCCTCGGCCGCGCCCATCGCGCCCCAGGAGATGCCGTAGCGGGCGCGGTTGAGACAGCCGAACGGGCCTTTGAGGCCGGCGACGTTCGGCAGCAGCGCCTCTTCCGGGACCTCGACGCTGTCGAGCACGATCTCGCCGGTGACGGAAGCGCGCAAGGAGAGCTTGCCCTCGATCTTCGGCGCACTGAGCCCCTTCATGCCCTTTTCGAGAATGAAGCCGCGGATCTCGCCCTCATGCGCGGTCGACTTCGCCCAGACGACGAACACGTCGGCGATCGGCGCGTTGCTGATCCAGGTCTTCGAGCCGTGCAGGCGATAGCCGCCCGCCGTCTTCTCGGCCCTCGTCTTCATGCCGCCGGGGTCGGAGCCCGCGTCCGGCTCGGTCAGGCCGAAACAGCCGATCAGCTCCCCACGCGCCAGGCCCGGCAGGTATTTCTTCCGCTGCGCCGCGTCGCCATAGGCGTGGATCGGATACATGACGAGCGAGCTCTGCACGCTCATCATCGAGCGGTAGCCGGAATCGACCCGCTCGACCTCGCGCGCGACGAGCCCGTAGGCGACATAGCCCGCGTTGGCGCAGCCGAACTCCTCCGGCAGGGTCACGCCGAGAAGGCCCGCCTCGCCCATCAGGCGGAAGAGCTTCGGATCGGTCTTTTCCTCAAGATAGGCCTTCTCGATTCGCGGCCTCAGCTCCTTGGTCGCAAACTCGCGCGCCGAATTGCGGATCATACGCTCGTCTTCGGTGAGTTGGCTCTCGATCAGCAGCGGATCGTCCCACCGGAAGGGGCCGAGGCTTGGGCCGTGATGACCGGTCATGGCGTTGTTCTTTCGTTCGCGCCCTTCGGGCGGGCGCATCCGATCTATATTGAGGGTTTGCGGGAGCGTCGAGGCCCGCTAAGCGGCGCCGGCGATGGAAAGCGGGGCGCCCGGAGCCTATCATCGCAGGATCCAGGGATTCGAATCGCAATGCAGAACGATCCTCTTTCGCACGGCCTCTGGGAGACGAGCGCGACGCCCGCGCCGCCGACCTCGCCTTTGAACGGCCCGATCAAGGCGGACGTTGCGGTCGTCGGCTGCGGCTATACCGGATTGTCGGCGGCGCTCAGGCTCGCGGAGTCTGGCGCGAAAGTCATCGCGCTCGAGGCGGTCGAGATCGGCTTCGGCGGCGCGGGCCGCAACGTCGGCCTCGTCAACGCGGGCATGTGGGTCATGCCGCGCGAGTTCCCGAAGGCGCTTGGGCCCGACTATGGCGAACGGGCGCTGGCCCTGCTTGGCCGCTCCCCGGCCGTGGTCTGGGAGACTATAGAAAAATACAAGATCGACTGCGATCCCGTCCGCAACGGCACGCTGCAATGCGCGGCTGACGCCAAGGGTCTGGCGGAACTGGAGGAGCGCGCGCGGCAATGGGGCGAGCGCGGCGCCCCGGTCCGCGTGCTCTCGGCGGCGGAAACGGCCAAACGTGTCGGGTCCGACGTCTACGCCGGGTCTCTGCTCGACATGCGCGCGGGGACCATTCAGCCGCTGTCCTACGCCCGCGGGCTCGCCACCGCGGCGATCCGCGCCGGCGCTTCGATCCACAGCCAAAGCCCGGTGCGAGCGGCGCAGCGAACGGACGGCGTCTGGACTTTACAGGCGGGCGGCGGAACCGTTATGGCCGACTGGGTCGCGGTGACAACCGACGCCTATGGCGGCGCGCCATGGCCGCAGGGACGCCGCGAGCAGATTCTCTTGCCGTACTTCAATTTTGCGACCAGCCCGCTAAGCGCCGATCTGCAGGCCTCCATCCTGCCGGGACGCGAAGGCTGCTGGGACACCCACGCGATCATGAACTACTTCCGCCTCGACCGTGACGGGCGGATGCTGTTCGGCAGCCCGGGCGCGTTGCGCGGAACGGGACTTGCGATCCATCGCGCCTGGGCGAAGCGCGCGCTGCGCAAGATCTTTCCGCGCATCGGCGACATCGAATTCGAAGTCTCAGTGGTACGGCATGATCGGCATGACCGGCAACGCGCTGCCGCGCTTTCATCGCTTGAGCGAAAACGTCGTCACCTTCTGCGGCTACAACGGCCGCGGAATTGGAACTGGCACCGTCTTCGGCCGCATACTGGCCGATCACATCCTCGGGCGAATCGCGGAAAAGGACTTGCCCCTGCCGGTGACTGAGCCCGACGCGCCGATCATGCCGACTCTGAGAGAAGCCTATTACGAGGCCGGCGCCCAGATCGCCCATGCGGCCGGCGGATGGCTCTGACCGGACCTGCACTCGACCAAAGTCGCAGAAGCCATGAATTCACCATTTTCACTCGCTAGGCGGGATTATCGCTGTTCGGCCGACGAATTGGCGCCGCATCTTCCGATGAGCGCCGAAGACACCTTCCGCACCGATAGCGGAGTGCGGCGTGGCGGCTCCGCTGGACTAACCTTCAATACAGGATCATTCTATGGCTACGGGAACCGTCAAATGGTTCAACGCGACAAAGGGGTTTGGCTTCATCCAGCCTGACGACGGCGGCAAGGACGTGTTCGTCCATATCAGCGCAGTCGAACGGGCGGGATTGCGGGAACTCAACGAAGGCCAGAAGCTCGCCTATGAGATCGTCGCCGACAAGCGCACCGGCCGCTCCTCGGCCGGCAATCTGAAAGTCGCCTGACTTAAAGACTGGTCGCGAAGTTTCGCGGCAGAAGCCCCGGCGACACGGCCGGGGCTTTTTTGTTTGGCTTCGATTCGATGCGCCCGCTGAAGGCTCGCTCGGAGAAGCCGCCTGTAAATTCCGCATTCGAACGCGGGCACGACAAGGCGCCGCAGCGACAAGCCCGGGGCTTTCTGTTTATGGTGGGCCTCTCCAGGGAGGACGCCGATGACGCAGAAGATCCAAGAGACCTATCTCGGGCTCGATATCGGCACATCCTCAGTCAAGGCGCTGCTGGTCGACGCCGATCAGCTGGTCGTGGCGGAAGCCTCGGCCCCCTTGAGCGTCCAGCGCCCCCACCCGCTCTGGAGCGAGCAGGACCCGGAGGACTGGTTCCAGGGGGTCGAGGCGGCGGTCGCGGCGATCCGCCGCCATGCGCACGGCGAATTCGAAGCGCTCGCGGGCGTCGGCCTCTCGGGCCAAATGCATGGCGCGACGCTGCTCGGCGCCGACGACAGGCCGCTGAGGCCCGCCATCCTCTGGAACGACGGCCGCTCCTTTGCGGAATGTCGTGGAACTCAAGCGCCGCGTTCCCGATCTCGAGAAGCGCACCGGCAATCTCGCCATGCCCGGCTTCACCGCCCCGAAAATGCTGTGGGTCGCGGCGCACGAGCCGGCGATCGCCAAAGCGACAAAGCGCGTGCTCCTGCCCAAGGATTACGTGCGCCTGCGCCTCTCGGGAGACGCGGTCTCGGAAATGTCGGACGCCTCCGGGACGCTTTGGCTCGACGTCGGCCGGCGGCGGTGGGACGAGGACCTCCTCGCGGCGACCGGGCTTTCGCTCAAAGCCATGCCGAAGCTCGTCGAGGGCTCGGAAGTCTCAGCATATCTTTCTTCCGAAATCGCGACGATCTGGGGCCTCTCCGGGCGCAAGATTCCGATCGCGGGCGGCGGCGGCGACAACGCGGCCTCAGCCATCGGCGTCGGCGCGACCGCGCCAGGCGCGGGCTTCGTGTCACTTGGAACCTCGGGCGTCGTCTTCTCCGTCACCGACCGCTTCGTCAGCTTGCCCGAGCGCACGCTGCACGCCTTCTGCCACGCGCTGCCAAATCGTTGGCACGGCATGTCGGTCATGCTGTCGGCGGCGGCGTCGCTGTCGTGGATCGCCGGCGTTCTCGGCCAGGAGCGCGACATCGGCGAGCTCGTCGTCGGCGCCGAAGCCTTCGCCCATTCGAAGAGCGCGGTCGCCTCCGCGCCGATCTTCCTGCCCTATCTTAGCGGCGAGCGGACGCCTTACAACGACGCGGAGGCGACGGGCATGTTCGCGGGCTTGAGAGCCGAGCACGGCGCGGATGCGCTCGTCTTCGCGGTCATCGAGGGCGTCGCCTTCTCCTTCGCCGACGGGGTCGACGTGCTCGACGCGGCGGGAGCGCGGCCTGTCCGGCCGCTCCTCGTCGGCGGCGGCGCGCGCTCGGAATTCTGGGGGCAGATGATCGCCGACGTGACCGCTCTCACCATCGAGCTCGCGCAAGGGGCGGAAGCGGGCGCGGCGCTCGGCGCGGCCCGGCTCGGCATGCTCGCCGCCGGCGCGGGCAGCGTCGAAGCCGTCTGCACACGCCCGCCGATCCAGCGCGCCTTTACGCCCGATCCCGCCCGGGCCGCGATGCACGCGCCGCGCCTAAAGCGATATCGCGCGCTCTATCAGGCGGAGAAGGCGGCGCGAGCATCCTGACGAGTCAAACGCCGCCGCCAGGTTCGCTTGAAAAGCGGTTCCGCGCTCATGTTTTTCGTGTTAACCCGGCGACAGCCCGGCTCTTCCGGTCTCGGCGCAAAGAACAGGGAGGAACGCGATGACGACAGTAGTGATCACCCACGCGGTGGGCGACATGGAGACGTGGCTCAAGGGCGGCGAAGAGCGCAAAGCTTTGTTTTCGAAATATTGTTCCAGCCATCGAATTTTCAGACAAGAGGGGACCAATCGCGTCTCCATCGTCTGTGACAATGTCGACCTCGCCAAGATGCAAGCGGCGATGGGCAGTCCGGAAATTGAAAATGGGAAAGCCAAGCACACCGTCATCGAGCCGCTTGAGGTTTACATCGAGGTCGCCGGCGGCAAGTGACCGCCGACGGCTGTAGATGCGATCGATCGCTCGTCGAAGAACAGGCATCCGTCCGCGCCTCGGCCGCGCTCCGCAAGCGCGCGGCTGCAATGGCGACCTCCTGGAGCAAGACTCGTTGTACTGGGAAAAAGGCGCCTTTGGGCCGGAGCGACGCATGGGAGAGGTGGTATTTTTGCTCATGTAACGCATGAAGATCCTCAGGTAAACCATTATGAAATAATGAATTTCATCCCGCAATCATGGGCCAAAATGCAACCCTTCCACCCGGTTCCGGACGGTTTCAAGCGGCTGAGTATAGATATTCTATACTCCACCGGCCTCGGACGGGCCGCGAAAGCCGGTCTCCGACTTCGGGTTTCCCGATTATCTGCGGCCTGTTAAGCGGCCTAACAGGGAGAGGGCCTCCCTGTTATCTCGCTCAACCGTTACATGAGCAATTCATCGCAAGCGACTGATATTCCGAATTTTGGTGCCTAAGGCCCTTCGCGCCGCGACCCGCGTTCCCCTGTTAGCAGGGGAAAACAGGGAGAATTCCGGTTTTGGCGAAGTTGCAGGCGGCGGGCGGCGCGAGGCCGGTGGTATAGATTTTCTATCCCGTCAAGCGCCTCGCGATGAGGGGTTCCGTCGAAACGCGTCACGCTCTAAACGGCCCGCCACTTCACCACCTGGTCCCCCACGGCGGAGAGGAGAATCTGCACGCCGATGCACATCAGCAAAAACGCCGTCAGCCGCACCACCACCAGGCGCGCCGTCGCCCCGATGAAATCGGTGACCCGGTCGGCGAAACGATAGGCGATCCAGATGATCGCGGCGTTGGCGACGGCGGCGAGGCTCACCCCGACAAAGAACGCCAGCAGGCCGAGGCCGTTTGCGGGACGCTCGGCGCCGAGCGTGATTGCGACCGCAATCGTGCCCGGTCCGGTGGTGAACGGCAGGGTGAGGGGAAAGAACGCCATCTGTAGCGGATCGCGTTCGGGATCGCGCGCGGCCGCCTGGCGGTCCCGGTCCTTGCGTTCGCCGTAACGATCGCCGGACGTCAGCAGCTGCCAGCCGCTCAGCGCGACCACAGTCCCGCCGGCGATGCGCACCGCATCGATGGAGACGCCGAAAAAGCTCAGCACATAGGCGCCGCCCCATAGCGCGCCGAACATGATGAGCAGGGAGTAGAAGCCGACGCGCGCGGCGACCCGGACGCGATCGGCGTGACTGAAGCTGGCCGTGACCGCATCGAAGATTAGCGCCCCGCCGATCGGGTTGATGATCGAGAACAGCGAGGGGAACGCCAGCAGAAACGCAATCTCCGCCGTCGGCGCCGCCTGCCGCCAGTCCATGCCGATCATGAGCTCCGTACCCCGCTCGCCGTCACGCGATCCGACTTTCCCCGAGGGCGGCTCACGGAGCAAGACCTTCGGCGCCCCGGGTTTGGCGCCGGGCGCGAGACCTCCTATCATCCCCTTCGAACCAAGGAGACCATTCCGTGCCGGGCGAAAAATCCGCGCGCCGGCGCGGCGTGTTGCTGGTCCTCGTTGCGACCGTGCTCTGGAGCATGGCGGGCCTGTTCGCCCGCCTCGTCGCGCATCTCGACGTGTGGACGGTCCTCGGCTGGCGGGCGCTGCTCGGCTCGGCCTCGATCTGCGTCGTCGGCCTCGTTCAGTGGCGCCGCGGCCGGCTCGATGAGCCCTTCGCCTTCGGCCGGCTCTCACCGGTGGTCGCGCTCCTCGCAATGATCGCGATCTCCGCCTACACCGCCTCGGTGATGACGACGACGATCGCCGACGTCATGATCATCTATGCGACCCTGCCCTTCGCCGCCGCAGCGATCGGCTGGCTGGTCAATCGCGAGAAGGTCTCGCCGCGCACCGTCGTCGCCTCGGGCGTCGCGCTTGTTGGCGTCGCCATCATGGTCGCGAGCGGCCTCGGCTCCGGGCGGCTCCTCGGCCAGGCGCTGTCGGCCCTGATGACGCTGAGCTTCGCCGGCATGGTCGTGCTGCAGCGGCGCCAGCCGGGCGCCTCGATGATCGTCGTCAATGCGATCGGCGCGCTGGGCTCGGGCCTGTTCGGCTTCATGAACTCGCCGCGTCCGCCGCTCGACCTCTATGACATGGCCGTCCTCTTCGTCTTCGGCCTGACGACCATTGGCCTGGCTTTTGTTCTCTTCATGGAAGGCGCGAAGCACATCCCCTCGGCCGAGGCGGGCCTCATCAGTCTCCTCGACGTTGTGCTCGGGCCGTTCTGGGTGTTTCTTGCCTTCGGCGAGAACCCGGGCGCGGCCACCGTGCTCGGCGGCGCGATCGTGCTGGCCGCCGCGCTCTGGCGCATGGCGCCGGATCTGGCGCGCGAAAAGGGTGTCTGACGGGAGGAATGCATGGATGGCGAGCGGTTTGCGCTGGTGACGGGCGGCGGCGCCGGCATCGGCAGGGCGACGGCGATGGCGCTCGCGCGCGCCGGCTGGCACGTGGCGCTCGCCGGGCGGCGGCGCGACAAGCTCGACGAGGTCGCGCGCGAAATCGGCTTTCTCGGCCGCCGCGCCATCGCCCATGGCTGCGACGTCGGCGATCCGGAGGCGGTCAAGGGCCTGTTCGCGACGATCGAAAAGGGCTTCGGCCGGCTCGACCTTCTGTTCAACAACGCCGGGCTTGGCGCGCCCGCCGTGCCCATCGACGAACTGACCTTCGCCCAATGGAAGGCGGTGGTCGACGTCAATCTCAACGGCGCTTTTCTTTGCGCGCAAGGAGCCTTCGGCCTGATGAAGCGCCAGAAGCCGCAGGGCGGGCGGATCATCAACAATGGCTCGATCTCGGCCCACGCGCCCCGGCCGTTCTCGGCGCCCTATACGGCGACGAAACACGCGATCACCGGCCTCACCAAATCGATCGCCCTCGACGGCCGCGCCCATGACATCGCCTGCGGCCAGATCGACATCGGCAACGCGCTGACCGAAATGGCGCGCAAGCAGACGACGGGCGTGCCCCAGGCCGACGGCCGCATCGCCATCGAGCCGATGATGGACCCCGACGAGGTCGCAGCGGCGATCGTCCACATGGCGAGTCTGCCGCTGTCGACCAACATTCTGACCATGACGATCATGGCGACCAAGATGCCGTTTGTCGGGCGGGGGTAAGGGCGGCAGGCGTCCCTTCGCCCCGCTTTGCGGGGGGACAACGCGTCGCCCGACATGGGCGAGAAGGTCATCATCGACATCCGCGCCTTCGCCGACGGCCACCCCGCACGACCGGGCGCCGCCCAGCATGCTCTGGAGACCGCGCCGACATAGGGCGGCAGGCGCATTTCGAACGACTTCGAGATGAGGCGCCGGCGACATGTCTCCCTGTTACTCCCTGCTAACAGGGAGAATCGAGCGGGCGGCGCCCGTCGTTGCGCTTAGTCGGATCGAGAAAAGTCGCCTGTTTTCAATCGCTTCCGAAACGATCTTCATGTGGCGCGAGAGCAAGGAACAGGAAGAAGAACAGGACCATAACAGGTCCTGTTATGACAGCTAACAGGGAGCGAACGGGGGTGCAGCCGCCGTCGAAACCTCGACGATGAGGCGGCGGGGAGGAATGTGCAGGGACGCGACGCGGAATTGAGTGCTAACGGAGAGGACGCGCAGAGGCTATCTAGACATGCGGGAGAATCGGATGAGCGCAACCTTCAAACTTCCGCCCTTTGGAAAATTCGTCGATGCGTTGAATGCGGCCGGCGTCGAGACGCGAACGGCGAGAGGATTTTTTGGGCGGCGTCACGCCGAACGGCGACATCGCCGTCACGTCGTGGACCGATGCGAACGACGACAGCGGCCGGTTCACCATCTGGCGCCCGAGCACAAACCATGGGCGGCCTGAAAACGGAATGGGAGGTCGGGAATATTCGGGCGGGAGCCGAAGTGCGGATGATTTTTATCCGGCCCCCGCATCCTGGCAGTTTTTCGGCTAGGGAGGCGGGCATGCCTCCCTGCAGTCGGCCCCATCTCTTGCACAGTTTCCCCGCTCGGCCCCCAGATGTGTGGCGAGGGCAGCAAGCGTCGATGATCCCGCGACTGAGGACGCGTTGATGGGCGAAGGGGTCGTGATTGTCGGCGCCGGCGAGGCTGGCGCGCACCGCGATCGCGCTACGCGACAAAAGTGGGCGGGGTCGATCAGGATCACGCAGGACCTGCCTGTGTTATGTGACAGAGCAGGCTTCGATGGCTCGCCGCCGTCATCCTGATCCCAGTGGGCCGCCTCCTCGTGGTTGGCGGTCAACAGAGCCCGCCGCTCGAATTCAATCAAATCGCAGCCACCCTAATGCGATGCCGGCGTCTCGGATTGGCGTGGCGCGCCAAGCTCGACCCTTTGCAGCAGAAAGGCGGCGGGCACGAGCAGCAGGGCGAAGAGCGAAAGCGCCGCGAATACGTCGATATAGGAGAGGAAGGCCGCCTGGTTCATCAGCGTCTGGCCAATCCAGGCCGAGGCCTGATGCTGCGCGTTGGCCGCGCTCGTCCCATGCTGCAGCGAAGATATGCCGCGGCGAGCTTGAGCGCGTGGGCATAGGGGACCGACGTGGGGCTGAAACGTTCGCGTCGAGTCGCGACCTGGTGGAACTGCTCGCCGGCGCGCCAGCAGGGTCTGCGAGGCCGAGACGCCGATGCTGCCGCCGAGATTGCGCGCCACATTGATCAGCGCCGACGCCTGGCCCGACTTGCCGGGCGGCAGACCGACATAGGAATAGCTGGTGATCGTCAGGAACAGGAACGGCAACGCCGGCCATCTGGAAGACGCGCGCCCAGGCGAACCAGGCGAAGTCGGCTCCCGGCGACAGCGCGGTGAAGTGATAGATCGACAGCGACAATCGCTGCCAGCGCGCCCGCCACATATGGCGCGAGGCTGAACGAAGCGGCTGACCTGCCCCGCCGCCATCATGCGCAGATGAGCGACACGAAGCCGCCCGGCATCAGCGACAGTCCGGCCCAGGTGGCGGTGTAGCCGAAGTTCTCCTGCAGCAACTGCGGCATGAATTGGGTCGTGCCGAACAGGATCGCGCCGACCGCCAGCATGACGAAGAACGATGTGCCGAACTGCCGCCGGCCGATCAGGCGGATGTCGACGATCGGATCGTCGCGCGACAACTCCCAGGGAACGAAGGCGAGAAACGAGACAAGCCGGATATCGATGCGCAGATCGACGATGAAGTTCGAGTTGAACCAGTCGTCCTCCTGCCCCTTGTCGAGCACGATTTCGAGAAAACCGAGCGCACAGCGCGACCAGCAGGAAGCCGACCCAGTCGATCCGAAGGCCGCGCCGCCACAGCGCCTAGCCGCTCCCTGACCAAGGCCGGCGGCTCGTCGACGAAAATCGCGACGAGCGCCAGCGAGATCGCGCCGACCGGCACGTTGATGAAGAAGATCCAGTGCCAGGAGACATTGTCGGTGATGTAGCCGCCAATCGTCGGGCCCGAGCGCCGGCGCGACGATGACGGCGACCCCGTAGGCGGCGAAAGCCTGCGCCCGCTTCGACGGCGGAAAGGAATCGGCCAGCATCGCCTGTTCGCTCGGCGCCATGCCGCCGCCGCCGATCCCCTGCAGCACGCGCGCCACGACCAGGAGCGGCGAGGTTCGGCGCGAGCCCGCACAAAAGCGAGGCGACGGTGAAGAGGCCGACCGACAGCATGTAGAAGCGCTTGCGGCCGATGACGTCGGAGAGCCAGCCGCTGATCGGCAGGATGATGGCGTTGGCGACCAGATAGCTGGTGAGGATCCAGGTGCCTCGTCGACGCTCGTCCCGAGCGCGCCGGCGATATTCAACAGCGCGACATTGGCGATCGAGGTGTCGAGCACCGTCATGAACGTCGCGATCGACAGGATGACGGTGATGAGCCAGGGGTTGCGCGTTCCGGCGGCCGAGCGGCTCGCGTCCCAACCCCGGCGTCGGCGCCGTCATAGCGAGCCCGTCATCTCGACACCTTGACCGACGGCGTCACCGACATGCCCGGGCCGAGTTCGAGGTCCGGCTGCTTGTCGAACACGAGTTTCACCGGCACGCGCTGGACGACCTTGACGTAGTTGCCGGTGGCGTTCTCCGCCGGAAGCAGGCTGAAGGCCGTGCCGCTGCCGGCCTGAATGCTGTCGACATGGCCGGGAAAGCACTTGCCGTAGGCGTCGATGCAGAGGTCGACGGGCTGCCCGGGATGCATGTCCGCAAGCTGGGTTTCGCGGAAATTGGCGGTGACCCAGACACCGAGCGGCACGACCTAGCATCAGCGTCTGCCCGGGCGTGGCATATGCGCCCTTGGCCGCGGTCAACTGGGTCACGCGGCCCGCGAAATGGCGCGATGAGGACGGTTCGGGAGAGATTGGCGTTCGGCCTGGGCGAGTTGCGCCTCGGCCTGCTTCCGCTGCGCTTCGCCGACCTGCCGTTGGGCCGCCAGACACGGCGAGCTGCCGCTTCGCCTGGGTGAGCGCCGCCTCGGCCGCGTCCAACGCGGCCTGTTTCTGGATCAGGTCGGAATTGGTCTGCTGGGCCTGCTGCAGCGTCCCGGAGCCCTGGTTCAACAGGTGTCTGGGCGCGCTGGTTCTGATCCTTGGAGAAGGTCAGCGCGGCCTGCGCCTGGGTCACCTGCTAGCGACAGTCTGGTTGATCGTGGCCTGCTGCGCCGTCGTCTGCGCCTCGGCTGAGGAGATCGCCGCCTCGGCCTGGGCGATCTGCGCCTCCGCCTGCGCCTGCGCCGCCACGTAGTCGCGATCGTCGAGCCGCACCAGGACCTGCCCGGACTGCACGATTTCGTTGTCCGTCACCGGGACGTCGACGATAGCGGCGGCGACCTGGGCGCTGATCGCGCTCGGGCCGCGCGTCGATGAAGGCGTCGTCGGTGTCTTCGTAATGACGGGCGTTCAGCCACCACACGACGCCGGCCGCAGTCGCGGCGAGAGCGGCGATAATGACCAGGACGGTCAGGAGCTTGTGCGCTGCGATCCAGGATTTGGCGCCGCGCGGGGCCGGGGTTTTGCGGTCGTCGACCTCATCGACCCCGTCTGACAGGGCGTCGTTGCTCGGTCTCTCGGCGCGTTCGCCAACGTCCGACCGAAGCGCGTCAGTACGGCGCTCGGACGCCTTCGCGGTCGGTTCGCGCTGAACGGTCGGGGGCCGTTCATCCTGGTCAGCGGTCACGGCGGGGCTCCCGTAGGCCCTAACCAACAATCCCGCTGCGCTCTTGTTCCGTCAGTCGGCCCAGGCGGCTTTCGGCCTCTGTTCCGCCCGGTGCTTAAAAGAAGCCGAAGACCGCCGCCGCCGAATCATTTGTCCAGCGTCACCGTCGCCGCCGCGGTGTCGACCGACTTTTCGGCCACCGTCGGATCGGCGACGATCCGGGTTGGCGCTGTGACCGCGTCCGCCGCAATGTTGATCGCGCCATGCGTGAAGAGGCCGAACGACTCGACCACGCCCGCCTTGGAGTCGCTCAGGGTTTGCCCCTGCGCGAGACGGTCGCCAATCGCGCTGACAACTTCGCCTGTGGCGAACTTGCTGTGGTTGGCGGAGTCGTTGGATGCGACGTTGGTCAGGTCGATGACGTTGACCTGCGCCTTTTCGAGCATCGAAGAATAGGGTTCCGCAGTGGGATCGAGCGCGCCGAGGCGGGTCGAATCGCGGGCGAGGAAACTCGATATGCCGAGCGCCTTGTCGTCGCGCGATACGAACAGGGTGAACTGCGTGGTCCTGGGCCGCACGTCGATTTCCGCGATCTGGCGGCGAAAGACGTCGACGTCGATGTCCGGCGAAGCCAGCATCACGTCGCGGATTTTTGACGGCAGGCCGTGATCGCGGATGGCCATCTGCCTCAGCCCCTCGACGGCGAGGTAATTGCCCATGGAATGGGCGAGAATGGAGATCGAGCCGACGTTTTTGTCATCGACGAGAGCCCGAAGAACGGTTTCGAACGCGTCGCGCGAATACATGGCGCTGTCACGGTCATAGACGTAGTCGACGAGGCTCCCACCGGAGGGCCAGGTGAAGAGCACCGGCGCCACGTCGACGCGCGCGTCGTGAACAATTTGGGCGAAACGATACACCGCTTCCTCGAAGCGGGTGTTGTAGCCATGAACGAAGATCAGGACCTTGTGGCCCGGGGTGCGAGCGACCCGCGTGTTGAAAGCCGCTTTCGCCTGCGCCACGTCAAGCCGATCCGCGCGCAATGTGACGAAGTCGCGCTGGGGGTCGCCGGGCGGAGTCGAAGGCCACTGAATGTCGCCGGCCTTGCGCGCGGTTTCCGGCGGAACCGACACGACGATATCGGCGAAATCGAGCCCTTTGCCGCGGGCGCCGCCGAACATGACCCCGGCCGGCTCAACCACGGGCGCGCGCGTGGTGGCGACGAGGAGATCGACCTGGCTCGCGCCCGGCGCGCTGGTTCCGACAACGAGGTTGCCGTAGGGACGGCCCGAACAGCCCGCGGCCAGGAGGGCGAGACTGAGGATCAAAACAATGGCGGCGCGGGGTCGCCGCGCCGCCGATCCAGATCTCGCTCGACGCCCTTGCGAGGCGGCCCCGAACACGCTGACGCGAACGCGCATTCCGTCGAACCCGGTTATGTCGAAGCTCCGGGCGCCGCCAGCAACACGATTTCGAAGGGCGCCTGCAGCATGCCGGTCTTCGCCGGCTCAGCCTCATGGCTTCGGCTCATGAACCACCAGATGGCGGCGAGCACGATGACGATCAGCAGAATGATCGCCCACATCGGGAAGCCGCTCGAACTGGGAACGGCGGCCTGAGCGCGATTGGCGACCGAGCTGGTCGCGGCGCTGGCGGCGCTGGCGGCCTGGGAGACCGTTGAACTCGCCGTCTGGGCGGCGGCGGCGCCGATGCCGCCGAGTCCCGCCAGGAGGCCGGTCGCGCCAAGAGCCTTCGACAGCTCAGGCGGAAGAGCCGCCGAGATCGCGCTTTTCTGGCCCGCCAGCAGCGAAGCGAAGGAGGAGGGATCGGACCAGTTGGAAGGATCCTGCTGACCGATCGTGCCGACCACGGACTGGGTCACCGCGCCGACCACGGACTGCGTCGCGGCCTGCGGAGCGCCGGCGAACTGGCTCAGCGCGCCGACGACGCTCGACAGCCCGGAGCCGCCAAGCAGTCCGCCGAGAAGATTGGCGCCTTCGCCAAGCGCCCCGGCGTTGCCGCCGCCGATGGCCCCGGTGAGTTTGCTCAGAAGATCCGGATCGGAATTCGAAACCGCGTCGACCAGCCTCTGGGCGCCGCCGGGCGCCGCTGCGGTTGTGGCGAGGGAAGCGAGAATCGTCGGGATCGCTGCAGCCGCCAGTCTCTGGGCGATCGCCTCGTTGATCGCCGACCGCGCGCGCCAGACTGCCGACCAGTTGGGGCGTGAGAAACTGAGATACGAGACTGACGAGATTGATTGCCATTGGACATCCCCTCAAGCCGAAAGTCCGGACCGGCGCCATCCGCCCGGATTTCCGTCCGATCGGCGCGCCCTCGCCGCGTCGGAAATTCGGCTGCGGCGCGCCAACTTAGCCGCTCTCTGTCCGGAATCCTAGCCGTGTCGGCGAAGGGACTTCACTTTTCCGCCGCCTGCCGTGCGGCGAGAACGAGACTCGAGAACGCGAGCACGACCTCGCCGCGCTGGTTGACGCCCCGAAAGGCATTCCCCACAAGGCCCCATTTGGGTTTCGAAGTCTCGCGCTTCGATATCGTCTCCATTGTGAACGAGACCGCGTCGCCTTCGCGCACCGGGTGCGGCCAGCGCAGGTCACGAAACCCGGGTGAAACGCCAAGCTCCGGCAGGGTCTCGCCGCGCGCCGCCATCGCCGCCCGCAGGGCGGCGCGGGTCTCGACCAGCCTGCGCATCAGGGCGCTGGCCACGTGCAGACCGGAGGCGGAGAGAGGCTCGCCCTCCCGCTGGGCTTCAAGAATGCGCGGATCGAACTGCCGCGCATAGGCAAGAATCGATTCGCGGCTAAAGCTCGTCGAGCCGAAATGCGTGACCTCCCCGATCTGGATGTCTTCGTAGAACATCGCCTTAGGCCGCCGCCCCTCTCCGCCGCGGAAGCCGCAGCACACTCCATTGAGTCATGGCGACAGCGCCCTCCTGATTGACGACTTCAAAGAGAAACTCCACCTCGCCGGAGTCCTCGCGCGGGCGCGCGGAGAGCGTCGTCCGGCGCACGTGCAGCCGATCGCCCGGTCGAACCGGCCGCGCCCACTTGACCTCTTCGACGCCTGTCTCCGCGAGGACCGGCGCGCGCATGAGAAAAGCATCGCAATTCATCCTGAGGAGCAGCGCCGCCGTGTGCCAGCCCGAGGCGATGAGGCCTCCGGTCGCGGCCTTCGCCGCCTCGGCGTCGACATGGAACGGCTGGGGGTCGAACTCGCGCGCGAAGGCGACGATGGCCTCCGCCGAGACGTCCAAGCCGCCGTATTCGGCGACTTCGCCGGGCGGAAAATCCTCGAAATAGAGGCGCCCGGTCATTGCGCTAATTGGCGAAGCGGAAATGCAGGACGTCGCCGTCGGCGACGATATAGTCCCTGCCCTCGAGCCGGAACTTGCCCGCTTCGCGCGCGCCGGCCTCGCCCCGGTTGGCGACGTAGTCGTCGTAGGCGATGGTCTCGGCGCGGATGAAGCCCTTCTCGAAATCGGTGTGGATGACGCCGGCCGCCTGCGGCGCCCTGGCGCCCTTCTCGACCGTCCAGGCGCGCGCTTCCTTCGGACCGACAGTGAAGAACGTGACGAGATGCAGGAGATCGTAGCCGGCGCGAATGACGCGGTTGAGGCCGGGCTCGCTGAGCCCGACGGCTTCGAGATAGTCCTTCTGCTCGGCTTGCGGCAGGACGGCGATCTCGCTCTCGATCTTCGCCGAGACGACGACCGCGGCCGCGCCCTCTTTGGCCGCCTGCGCCTTCACCAATTCGGAAAAAGCGTTGCCCTTGTCGGCCGACGCCTCGTCGACGTTGCAGACGTAGAGCACCGGTTTCGACGACAAGAGGCCGAGCGACTGAAAGAGGTCATGCTCCTCGCGGCTGACCCCCGCCGCGCGCGCAGGTCGGCCTTCGCGCAGTTCGGCGAGAGAGCGCTCTGCGAGCGCCAGCAGGTCCTTGGCGTCCTTGTCGCCGCCCTTGGCCTTCTTCTCCATGGCCACGATCCGCCGCTCGAGACTTTCGAGATCGGCGAGCATCAACTCCGTTTCGATGGTGGCGATGTCGGACAGGGGATCGATGCGCCCCTCGACATGGGTGACGTCTCCGTCCTCGAAACAGCGAACGACGTGAGCGACCGCGTCGCATTCCCGAATGGTGGCGAGAAACTGGTTGCCGAGGCCCTCGCCCTTCGAGGCGCCGCGGACAAGGCCCGCGATATCGACGAAGGTGAGGCGGGTCGGAATGATCTCCTTCGAGCCTGCGATATCCGACAGGGCGACAAGACGCGGATCGGGCACCGCGACGTCGCCCACATTGGGTTCGATCGTGCAGAACGGATAATTGGCCGCCTGCGCCGCGGCGGTCTGCGTCAGCGCGTTGAAGAGCGTCGACTTGCCGACATTCGGCAGGCCGACGATGCCGCACTTGAAGCCCATGGAGCGAGGCCCGTCCTGACTGGAAATGGAAGGATGGGCGCCCTCATGCGCGGAGGCGGCGCAAAAGGCAAGGGGGCGTCAACGGAGCCTCAACGGAGCCCAGACGTTCCCGGACAGCCGGGTCCAGAGCATGGCGGCGCGAACGAGATCATGAAGGCGCCGAGCGCGCGAACCTTGTGAGGTCGGCGTTTCGAACTCAATCCTTGATGTCCGTGTCTGGACGATCGCTCCCCTTGGCCTCCTCTTCATGCCAGCGACCGGAACGATCTTCGTACTCGATGGCCGCGCTCTCGCCGGGCGTGCGTTGCTCCCGGGCCGCCCGCGCGGCGGCCGCATGGGCGAGCTCCCTGGTCGCGAAAGTCTCCGAGAAGACGTCGCCTACTTTGTACGCCCACCCGCCGTCGTGTTCGACAACGGCGTAAGTGACTTGGCTCATCGCGGGAACCCTCCTGCTGTTTCGGTCATGATTTGGGCATTGGAGTCGTAGGAGACAATGGAGTCCCGAAAAGGGAATCGAACCCTGGAGTGCGATTTCAGGGTGTGAATATGATTCACATGCGATCAAGCGCCCCTCCGAAATGCACGAAACCGGCGACGACGCCAGTCCCAAGCGATCGAGCGCCGGAATCCGCCGGTTAGCCCCACCCGTCCGGACAGAGCAGCGGCGACGGGGCTTTTGCCTGTCGCATGGCCGCAGCGAATTGACACCGCACCGGGCGTCGACGACATTCGACGCGCGAGGACCATGGATATCAGCCTCGCGTCGATTTCGGCTTGAGGGAGGACCCTATTGGACAGGCCTCCAAACCAGGCAATGAAGGGAGATGCGCCACTATGCCTTCCGACACAATCATCGTAACCCGGCGCGAGGCGCTGAAGACGGGACTGGCGGCGGCCGCGGCTTCAGGCGGCCTTCTCGGCGGGACGCGCCTCGCCTTCGCCGACGATACGCTCGCTGAGATCAAGAAGCGCGGCGAACTCGTCACCGCGACGGAAATGCAATTCCCGCCCTTCGATATTTCGGACAACGGCGTCTACAAGGGCCTCGACCGGGATCTGGTCGACGCGGTCGCCAAGGAGCTCGGCGTCAAGGTCTCCTATCTCGATCTGCCGTGGACCAGCGTGCTGCCGGGCCTGGAGGCCAAGAAGTTCGATCTTTGCATCGCGCCGGTGACGATCACCAAGGAGCGGATGAAACGCTACGCCTTCTCCGTGCCGATCGCCGACGCGACCGCCGCGCTGATGAAGCGCGCCAACGACGCGAGCATTGCGAAGCCGGAGGATATCGCCGGAAAGACGGTCGGCGGGCAGAAGGGCACCTCGCAGGTCGAGCAGCTCAAGGCCTTTGCCGCCAAGCTGCCGAAGCCGGTCGACATCAAGGAATATGTCGACAACAACCAGTCCTACGCGGACCTCGCCGCGGGCCGCATCGACGCCTCGGTGAACTCGCTGCCGAATCTCCAATATGCGGCCGCGCAGCGCTCCGACACGTTCGCGGTCGTTCTGCCGCCGTTCGGGCAGCCGACCTATTTCTCCTGGGTCGCGCGCCTCGACGACAAATCGCTGATCGACGCGATCAACGCGGCGATCGTCAAGGTCGAGGCGGACGGCGCGATGGCGCAAGATCCAGAAGAAATGGCTCGGCCAGACCACGGATCTGCCGAAGACCGTGCCCGAACCTTCGATCTGACCCTTGGCCGACAGGGAGGGGCCAGCCGCCCCTCCCGCGCCGCCCGATGAAGCCTGAGGTCATCCTCCACTCGTTCGGCTACCTGACGCAGGCGGCAGGGGTCACGATCGCGGTCTCGTTTGCCGGCATCGCCATCGGCTTCGTCATCGGGGCGCTGGCGTGCGTGGCGCGCCTGTCGCGCCGCCCCTGGCTGAGGCGCCTCGGCGGCGCCTATGTCAGCGTCTTTCGCGGCGTGCCGCTGCTGGTGCAGCTGCTGTTCATCTACTACTTCCTCGCCGAATTCGGGCTCGACGTGCCGGCGATCGTCGCGGCGGTCGGCGGGCTCGCGCTGTCGTCGGCCGCCTATCAGGCGGAGATCCTGCGCGGCGCCCTCAACGCCGTGCCCCGCGGGCAGACCGAAGCCGCGGTCGCGCTCGGGTTCACCCAATTCCGAGATCTGGCGGCGCGTGCTCCTGCCGCAGGCGCTGCGCATCTCCATCCCGCCGCTCATCAACGAATTCATCCTGCTTCTCAAGGCCTCGTCGCTCGTCTCGGTCGTCGGCATCGCCGAACTGACCCGGGTCAGCATGAACATCGCCTCGATGACCTACCGCCCGCTCGAAGCCTATGTCGGCGGCGGGCTCTTCTATCTCGCGATCAATCTCACGCTGGCGGGCTTCGGCGCGCTCGCGGAGCGGCGGCTCGCTGCGGACGGCGCGCGATGAACCCCGACGTGTTGTGGCGCTACCTGCCGTCGCTGATCAGCGGCTTCGGCGTCACCATCGGCTGCTGGAGCGCGGGCGGCGCGCTCGGCATGATGCTGGGCTTCGCGATCGCGCTCCTGAACCGGCTGCCGTTCCCCCCGCTGCAGTGGGCGCTCAGAGTCTTCATCGAGGTCTTCCGCGGCACGCCCTTCCTCATGCAGCTCTTCCTGCTCTATTCGGGCGGCCCCTATATCGGGTTGAGGCTCAGCGCCACGGCGGCGGGAATCCTCGGCCTCGGCCTCTATTCCTCGGCCTATTTCGCCGAGATCTTCCGCGCCGGCTTCGCCTCGGTTCCGCGCGGCCAGATCGAGGCGGCGACCAGCGTCGGCATGGCGCCGTTCGATACGCTGCTCCGCGTCGCCCTTCCCGCCGCGCTGATCGCCTCCGTGCCCCCGATCGTCAACATGCTGATCGTGCTGTCGAAGGAGACGGTCGTCCTCTCGATCATCACCGTGCCCGAGCTCATGTATCAGATGCAGACGATGGCGGCCGAGACCTTCACCGCCTTCGACGCCATCTTCGCCATGGCGGTCTTCTACTGGCTCCTGGTCGAAGTCGTCTCGCGCCTCGGCGCGCGGGTCGAAGCGCGGGTGACCGCGTTCATGGCCCAGGAAGGGGCGCGCGCGTGAGCCCCGCAATGATCGAGGTCAGCGGGGTCGGCAAGAGTTTCGGCGCGCATGAGGTGCTGCGCGGGGTCGATCTCAGCATCGCGAAGTCGGAGGTCGTCTGCCTCATCGGTCCGAGCGGATCGGGCAAGAGCACGCTGCTCCGCTGCGTCAATTTCCTCGAACCCTATGACGTCGGCGACGTGCGCATCGAAGGCAGGCTGATCGGCTACGAGGACGCGCCCGACGGGACGCGCCGCCCGATGAACGCGCGGAAGCTGCGCGACATGCGGCGCGAGATCGGCATGGTGTTCCAGCACTTCAACCTCTGGCCGCATATGACCGCGATCCGCAACGTCGCCGAGCCCTTGAGGCGCGTGCGCGGGCTCCCGGCCAACGAGGCCGCGGACCGCGCGATGGCGATGCTGACCCGGGTCGGCCTCGCCGCCAAGGCGCACGCCTATCCTTCTCATTTGTCCGGCGGCCAGCAGCAGCGGGTGGCGATCGCCCGCGCGCTCGCGATGCAGCCGCGCCTCATGCTGTTCGACGAGCCGACGTCGGCGCTCGATCCGGAACTCGTCGGCGAGGTGCTCGAAGTGATGAAGAGCCTCGCGGCCGAGGGCATGACGATGCTGATCGTCACCCACGAGATGGGCTTCGCCGCCAATGTCGCCGACCGCATCGCCTTCATCGACGAGGGCCGCATCATCGACGAGGGCCCGCCGCGCCACGTCTTCCACCACAGCAAGGAGCCGCGGGTGCGGCAGTTCCTGCAGACCTATCACGACCGCAACAGCTTCTGAGGCCGCGCCATTTCCGGGCGGACCCGCAAGATCTGGATTTCCCGCTCGGCCGCTTCGCGGTCGTCGGGAATGACAACCAGCCGCCGAATGGGTCGGATAGGCGCTGCGGCGCCATGTTCAGCCGAACGGCGAGCGGCGAAGACCGACGAACACGCACACGAATTCCATCTTTTCAATGCGTTAGGCGCCTCCTTCTGATACTTTCGCGAGGGCCGTAGCGACTTTCCGCGCAATGCCGGCCCGACACTCACCCTCGGGCCGCCATTTGTCTCAAGAGAGACAATGGAGCAGGCGATCTTCATCCGCCGTTCTCTTCCTCGAAAAGCAATCATACCATCGATTCTGATTTATAGCAAGGAAAAACGCCCCGCTGCGTAAGCCGCCGCGCCTGCGCTGGCGGAGGCCATTCCTGCGCCGTACAGTCGGGCATGACCGATGCGCCCGACGGCCGTCCGGCCTATGGAGGGGGACGGCGCTTACAATCGAAGCTCCCGCGTCCAGGCCGCGGGCCTCGTTCCCGCTGTTTCGCTTCTGGAGCATGCGCGCGCGCGACGCCGCTCGCGCCAGCGCCGGAGGCCGTCGTCATCGCCGACTATGGCGCCTCCGAGGGCCGCAACTCGCTTGCTCCCATGGCGCGGGCGGTCGGCGCGTTGAGGGGACGCGCTCGGTCCGGAGCGGGCGATCAGTGTCGTGCATACGGACCTGCCCGACAACGACTTCGCCGCGCTGTTGGGTCGCGGCTGGAGGCGACCTGAACCTGATCCGGGATCGGCGCCGGAACGCGGCTCAGCCACTGGATCGCCCAGGAACTATTGCGCGGCCGCTCCACGTCGAGGACTCGAAATCGCACGTCGGCCTTGATCGCAATTCCCAAAGACTGAAACTTTTTTGAGATGCGGACGGACACAGGATATGGGATGAGTCAACGGACGTCGTGACTGCGAAGACTTTATGCCGTCTGCGCGGCCACAAATCACAATAACGCGCAGGGCTCGTTCCCTTGAAGGGCGCCAGTTCTCGCGCTTCTTACCGAGGTGCGTCATGGGTGTCAGTCGACGCTTCCTGCTGGCGGCGGTTCTGCCGGCAATCTTCGCTTCCGTGCATGCAAGTTCGGGCGCGGAACCGGGCTCGTGGGACGGCACTTGGAAGGGAATGCTTGGCGAGACCCCTGCCTGGCCGATCTCGATTACGATCTTGCAGGGGAATGTCGTCAGCTTCTCCGAGAAGGACGTCCCCGTGGACATTCGTTACGCAAAGATAACGCCGAGCACGGTTTATTTCGGCGACAAGGATCACTACAGCACGAAGCTCACCAGGACGGGTGATGCGACTGCCTCCGTGAGAGTTCACGGCCGTCATGGCGTCGCAACAGGCTCCGTTGCAAAGTGATCGGCGGCGC
>CAVZJZ010000010.1:0-33839 GCA_963775665.1 uncultured Alphaproteobacteria bacterium
CGCCAGGGCGGCGCTGAGGCCGACGACGCCGCCTCCGATCGTCACCGCGGTTCGGGGCGTCGCCACCGCTCGCCTCAATCCGCAGCGGCCGGCAGGCCGTTGGGAAAGGGATCGGCGGGATCGCGGACCAGCGTCGCCTCCGCCGTCACCGACGCGCGCCCAGTGATGTGGGGCCGGATCGCCCGTCCCTCCGCGCGGTCGTAGCGGCCGAGGAAGCGACCGCCGATGACGCTCTCCTGCTACCCACGGCGCGCCAGGCGCGAGCGCGCCCTCGGCCGCCAGGCAGGCGAGCTTGGCGCTCGTCCCCGTGCCGCAGGGCGAACGATCGTAAGCGCCGCCCGGACAGAGAACGAAGTTGCGACTGTCGGCGCCGCCTGGCGGGCGGTGGTCAAAAAATTCGATATGATCGATTTCGCCGCCGTCCTGCCGCGACGCCCGGCGCGGGCCAGTTCCGCCTTATCGCCAAGCGCGGCGTCGGTCAGTTCGGGGATATGGGCGGCGTGAGTGGCGCAGGGGGCGTTGTCGATGAGGAAGAACCAGTTGCCGCCCCAGGCGACATCGCCGGTGACGCCGTCGAGACCTTCGACGGCGATTTTCAGGCCCCGTCGGTGCACGTAGCTCGGCACGTTCTCGATGGTCGCCTCGTTTCGCCCGTTAAGCTCGACGGCGACGATTCCGACGGGCGTCTCGAACCGGTGAACGCCCGTCGCGATGCGACCCAGATGCGCCAGCGCTCACCGCCGCGCCGATGGCGGCGTGACCGCACATGCCGAGATAGCCGGCATTGTTGAAGAAGATGAGCCCCGCCGCGCTGGTGGGGTCGACGGGTTCGCACAGCAGCGCGCCGACCATCGCGTCGAAGCCGCGGGGCTCGTTGAGGGTGAACGCGCGAACGGCGTCGTGCCGCTTCGCGAACAGGCGACGACGTTCCGCGAGCGGGCCGCTCCCGAGGGCCGGGCCGCCCTCGACGATCAGGCGCGTCGGCTCGCCCTCGGTGTGGGAGTCAATGACGCGCATGCGCGTCCTGCTCGCTGGTCCAGGCGGCGTACCAGGCGTCGAACAGCTCGAGCTGCGCTTTCGCGAATTGCCGCTGCGACGGGCTCAGCGCGTCCGTCTCGTTGAAATGGAGCGCGTATTCGTCGTCGCCCCTCAGCGTCATCAGATATTTGTAGAAGAGAACAAGGTCGGCGCCTTCGTCGAACGACGACAGCACGGCGAGCGCCTGTTCCAGTTCGGCGGCGCGGCGACGCGCGATTGCATCGCCGCTTCGCCGCCTTGCGGCAGAGGTCGACGAGATGCAGCACCTCGCGCGGCAGCACGTTGCCGATGCCGGTGATCGCGCCGGTCGCGCCGCAGTTGACGAAGCCGTGAAAGACCTGCGTGTCGACGCCGACCATCAGCGTCAGGGCGGGATCCTTGCCGGTTATGTGCTCCGCCGCATAGCGCAGCGAGGCTGCGCCGCCGAACTCCTTGAAGCCGACAAGATGGGGATGGCGCTCCCGCAGCGCGAAGAACAGATCGGCGCGGGTCTCGTAGCCATAGTAGGGGCTGTTGTAGATCACGGACGGCAGATCCACCGCGGCGTCGAGCACCGCCTCGAAATGCGCGCGCTGCGCCGACGCCGACGAACCCGCGCGACAGCACGCGTGGAATGATCATCAGGCCCCTTGCGCCGCAACGCTTGGCGTGCGCGGCCAGAGCCGCGGCGCCGCGGCGTGTTCTGCGCGCCCGTTCCGACGATGACAGGCACGCCGGCGCCGATGAGCCGCTCCACCCCGGCCATCCGCTCTTCGTCGGTCAGCAGCGGCCAGTCGCCCATGGAGCCGCAATAGACCACCCCAGACATGCCCAGGGCGACGAGCTCCTTGCCCTTGCGCACGAGCGCGTCGAAATCCGGCTTGCGCTCCGTCGTGCAGGGGGTCATCAGCGCCGGGATCGTTCCCGGAAAAGACATTCGTCGTCATTTGGCAGGCTCCGCCGTCGTCATCGGTCGGGTGCAAGCGTGCCATGCGTCCGCGACCCGGTCTTGGCGGAATTCTAAGCGGGCGCTGGAAAATCAGCGCGGGTTGAGGAGCCGTCGCCCATGCAGCCGATCGAAAGTCTGCTGAGAGACCTGGATCGCCCGTTCGCCGGCGACGATCTTTTCGACGCGATCTCGGACACGGTCTATTTTCTGAAGGACCGCTCGGGCCGATACGCCGCAGTCAACCAGGCTCTCGCCGAGCGCACTGGGCGCAGGCGCAAGGACGAGCTGATCGGCCTGATGGCGGACCAAGCGTTCTCGGGCCCGCTGGGACGGCGCATCGCCGAGCAAGATCGCGCAATATTGGCCGGCGGCCGTCCACTCAGAGGCGAGCTCGAGCTGCATCTTTATCCGGACGGCCGCGAAGGGTGGTGCCTGACCTGGAAGGAGCCGCTGTTCGGCAGAAAGGGCGAAGTCGTCGGGCTTGTCGGCCTTTCGCGCGACATCCAGCCCGCCAATGTCGCGCCTGAGGAAGCGAAGACGCTTTCGGCCGCGATGACATATGCGCAAGACCATTTGGACGCGCCGCTGCGCGTCACCGATCTGGCGGCCCGCGCCGGCTGTCTCCATTTCAGTTCGACCAGCGCATCCGACTGATGTTCGGCCACTCGGCAGGGCAATATCTGACGCGACTGCGGATTGATCGCGCCTGCGGGCGCCTGCGCCGCAGCGACGCGCCGATCAGCCAGATCGCGCTCGACTGCGGCTACGCCGACCAGACGGCTTTCACCCGACAGTTCCGCAAGGTCGTCGGCTTGTCGCCAATGCAATACCGGAAGCTTGGGGACGAGGTTAGCGAAAATACACGGCGGAATGTCGGCGACCTGAGCCAAGGGCGAGTCGTCATGCTGGGGCCGGGCGGTAAGGTTGTTAGGTCGCACCGATGATCATTGCGAGACGACCGGGGGACATGGACCGCATTCATGCGGTCGCCGATGTCGGTCGCGCCGCCGGAGTGATGCGCGCTCGCTCGCCAGGCCCTGATCGAGGACCTGGGCCGCGCCGCGGGCTCGAAAACCTGAGCCAATCACTGCCCAATTTCGATAATGCCCAGAGGCCCCAGCGCTCGCGTGGCCAGGAGGTAGGTTTCAAACATGGCGTCATAGCGCGCTTTCATACTCGGATCCGGCTCGAATTGGCGCTCGACCCGCGTCATTTTCGAGATCGCTGCTGCGAGGGAGTCATGTGCGCCCACGCCAACGGCGGCCATAATCGCGGCGCCGAGGCATCCGACGTCGGGGTAGTCGACCCTATCGAGCGGACGTCCAAGGCAATCGGCCCGAATTTGCGCCCAAAGATCCGAGCGCGCGCCGCCGCCGGCGTGAAAGAGCCGGGGGACGATCTCGCCGGCCGCGGCGTCTAGCGAAGCCAGGAGCATGCGTGCGGACAACGCGACGCCCTCCATGACCGCGAGCGCGCAGTCTGGCCCGCTTGAGCGCCTGTCGAGACCAATAAAGGCGCCGCGAAGCTGAGCGTCCCAGAGAGGCGCGCGCTCGCCCTCGAGATGCGGCAGAAACAGGACCGGGCGGCCGGATCGATTGGCCCTTGACGCAAGGTCGAGGACGCCAGCCGACGTCGCGGCCTATTGCGTCGCCCCACCAGCGAAGCGAGTCGCCGCCACTCTGTGTCGGCCCAGCGTGGACGGTTAGGCCTGCCACGTTGGGAAAGGTGACAACGCCTGGCGCGCCGACGCGTTCGGCGCTGGCTACTGCGAGGATTTCGCTCGTGCCACTGATGTAGACGCCTTGACCGGCCTTCCGCACGCCCGCGCCGAAGAGGCCGCTCCATGCGTCCATAGTGCCGGCGACAACTGGCGCCCGCTTGTCGGATGAACCGAGCCTGATCTCGCCCACGAGTTCGGTGAAAAACTTCAGCGGCGGGAAACGCTGGCGGGCGCCGGGAATCCGCGCGATCAGCGGCTCGACATAGGTCAAGTCCTGGCCGACGACGAAGAAATTCGATATCGGATCGGCAATCGCAACGCCGGCCAGAACCCTCAGACAATAATCCTTCGGCGTCAGCACATGGCGCGCGGCGGCGTAGACGTCCGGTCTATGTTTCGCCATCCAGATCATGCGTGCAAGCACATGGCTTGCGCCGATGGGTAAGGGCGCGCCCCACCAGGACGTTTTTTCCGCAGCGGAGACGTCGGCGTCGAGTTCGGCGGCCTGCGGTGCGGCGCGATTGTCCTGCCATGTGATGGCCGGGGCCACCGCATGGCCATCAGCGTCGACGAACACGTCGGTATTGACTTGGCTGCAAAGGCCGACTGCACCGACACGTTCGGCGCGATCGCCGGTCAGCACCGCATCCATTCCCGCGACCAGGCCGGCGGTCCATTCGCGTGGATCCTGCTCCACGATTCCCGGCGCTGGACGAGACGTCTGGCAAGGGCGACTCGCCTCTGCAACAACGCGACCTTGGGCGTCAAACAGCGCCGCCTTGATCGCCGTCGTGCCGACATCGAGCCCGACAAAAAGATCTCGTTCAGTCATTGAGGCCATTCCGCAAATCAGTCGGCAGCGCGGAGAACTCCGCACGCCCCTTCAGCGCCGCGCAAGGCAGCGGAATCCACGGCGAGCCCCGGCGCCGAGATCGACGACCGCACGGGCCCGCTCTCCATTTGATATCCCAAAGGGTTTCGGCGTCGCCGCGCAATGGGCTGCGCCTCGCCCGTGAATTGCAAGGATCGGCCAGATTGATGTTGAATGGGAGCAATTCGCAATGGTAGGGGACTCGGGCGACATGACATACGCGATCTGTCTGGGGAGAAAAGGGATGACATTGAAGACCACGCTCGCCGTCCTCGTCGCTGCCGCATTTGCGCTTGCCGCGACTGCCGCTCTGGCGGCCGGCAAGATCACCATCGTCACTCCTTATCTCGCCCAGCCGGGGACGCAATATTACGTTGAGGCTTTCCAGGAGGTCGCAAAGGAGAATGGCTGGACAGTCAACGTCGTCGACACGAAGGGCGACATCGCGGGGGTCATAGGCCGCATTGAGGACGCCGCGAATCAGAAGGTCGACGCAATCGTTCTCAATGCGGATCCCGCGCAGGTAACCGCGGGGTTGGAGACCGCGAAGACGGCGGGCGTCCCGGTCTTCGGCATGGACGCGGGGGCGAGCCCGCTTCTCGTCGCCAACGTCACCAGCAACGGCTACGCGATGGCCGCGATCACCGCATCCTACGTCGTCAACCGGATCGGCGGCAAAGGAGGCGTCGTCATGTTTGTGTTTGATGCGTTCCCGCCGGTGCAGGTCGCGTGGCGTCATCGCGGACACGATTTTCAAGAACAATCCGGACATCAAGATCATCGATCGCGTGACGCCGGACGTTCAAGACGGCGGCATTGCGGATTCGCGCGCCAAGATGGAAGCGATCCTCGCCGCCAATCCGAAAAAGGGTTCCATCGCAGCTGTTTGGGCGGCTTGGGATCAGCCGGCGCTCGGAGCGCTGCAGGCGATCGAGGCGGCAGGCCGAACGGACGAAGGCATCGTGATCGTGGGGATAGACGCCAACCCGCAGGCGCGCGAAGCTATCGCCAAGGGCGGCGATTTCGAAGCCTCGATGGCGCAAGACTTCAAAGGCATTGGCAGAACCACCGCAGACACGGTGAAACGGTATCTGGCCGGCGAAAAAATCAAGCAGAGCGTCATCTATGTGCCCACGACCCTGATCACGCAGGACAATGTAAAGCAGTGAGCCGGGCGCCGTAGCGACCCAGAAGCAAGAAAGGGGCGCGGAGACGGCGACCGCATGAGTCTTCTCTCCGTATCCCATTTGCGCAAGTCGTTTGGCGGTGCGGTCGCTTTGAGGGATGCCTCCCTCGAACTGCGCGCCGGAGAAACGCTTGCGCTGATGGGGGAGAACGGCGCCGGCAAGAGCACGCTCATCAAGATCCTCGCGGGCGCCGTCGCGCCCGATGGAGGCACAATCCGGTTGAAGGGCGAGCCCGCGGCGCTTCGCGACCCGGCCGAGGCGCATCGGCGCGGGCTTCGCTTCATCCATCAGGAACTCAACGTGGCGCCCGGCCTCAGCGCGGCCGAGAACATCTTCCTCGGCCGGAGTTACCCGCACCGTCTAGGGTTGGTCGATTGGCGGGCGCTCAACGCGCGAGCGTCTTCGGCGCTAGGGCGCTCGAGGTGGATCACATCGAAGCCCAGACAAGCATAGCTCGTCTCTCGGTCGGAGACCGCATGCTTGTCAAAATCGCCGCGGCCTTTCTCGAAGACGCGACCGCGCCGGCTCGAATTTTCGTGATGGACGAGCCGACGGCGGCCTTGACGGGCGAAGAATCCCAAAGGCTGTTTCGCATCATCGACTCGTTGCGACGCCGCGGCTGCGGGATCCTCTACGTTTCGCACCGACTTGACGAGGTGCTCGCCATTTCAGACAGGATCAGTGTTTTGCGCGACGGCGAAACACAGGCGACGCTTGCTGCGAAAGAGACGACCAAGACGAAGTTGATTGAGTTGATGACGGGACATTCCACCGCGGAGACCGTCGGCCCCATCACGGCCTCCGGGTCCGAACTGGTCGTGCTCTCGGCTCGACTCGGCGGCGACGGACTGCAGGACGTCTCATTCGAATTGCGCAAGGGCGAAATCCTCGGCTTCGCCGGCCTAGCCGACGCCGGTACGGAGAAGCTGACGGGCGCGCTGATTTCGAGCGCGCGAGCCGGACGGGTCACGCTGGACGGCGTGCTGCTCGAACTCCGCGGACCGGCTGACGCCTGGAAGCAAGGCCTTGCTATCGTGCCGCGCGAGCGCCGCACCCAGGGACTGCTGTTGGCGCACGACATTGCGAGCAACGTGGCGCTGCCGCATTTGGAACGGCTCAGCTGTCTGCGCCTGTTCGTTGACCGCCGCGCCGAGCGCGCCCGCGCTGCGGAGATGGGCCGACGCGTCAGGCTGAGATCGACGGGCGTGCTTCAGAAGGTGCGCAAGCTCTCGGGCGGAAACCAGCAGAAGGTGATGTTCGCGCGCGCCGTTGCGGGAATTCCGCGTGTGTTGCTCCTCGACGAGCCGACTCGCGGTGTCGACGTCGTCGCAAAACTCGACATTTACACGCTCCTGCGCGACTTGGCTGCGCAGGGAGCGGGCATCATCGTCGTTTCTTCCGACCACGAGGAGATTCTGCGCCTATGCTCTCGGGTCGTCGTCATGCGGAGGGGACGCGTCGTCGCTAACGTATCCACTGAGGGCCTCTCTCCCCAGCGCATACTCGCCCTTTGCTACGGCGAGGCGACAGACTGACGCCAGAATGCCGCTCCTTCTACGCCGATATGGAACACTGATCGGCTTCGCCGCCGTTATCGCCTTCTTTTGGCTAAGGCTGCCCGAGACGTTCCTCACTTCTCGGAATCTCCTCAACATCACGCAGCAGATGAGCATGCTCGCTGTCGTCTCCTCAACAATGACGGTGGTCATGGCGATGGGTGATTTCGACCTCAGCGTGGGCTCGATCGCGAGCCTCGCTGGGATCGTCGCGGCGCTTGTCTTCGTCGCGGGCGGCTCGCCATGGATCGCCGTTCCGGTGGCGCTCGGCGTCGGGCTCGCGGGCGGCCTTCTCAACGGCTTCTCTCGTGGCCTACGTCGGAATCCTGCCATTTATCGCGACGCTTGGCGCCCTAACGGTCTTCAGCGGCCTTGCTTTTTGGCTTTCAGGCGGGAAGACGATTTTCGGCTCGGCGATTCCCGCCTCGTTCGGCGGCTTTGCACGTGGCGGCCTTCCTCTTGGTCCGATTGAAATCACGATTCCCAATCTGACATTGGTTGCGCTCGGCGTGCTTTTGGCGGTCTGGGTGTTCCTCGAACAGACGGTTCACGGTCGGCGCCTCTATGCGATCGGCGGCAATGCTGAAGCGGCGCGACTTGCGGGGGTGCGTATCAAGCCGCTCAGGTTCGCCGCATTTGGGCTGTCCGGGCTGGGAGCGGCGGCGGCTGGCCTGATGCTGGCCAGCCGAGTTGCTTCCGCCAATCCAACACAAGGGGCGGGATTGATGCTCGACGCAATTGCGGCGGTCTTTCTGGGTATGACAATGAGCGACGAAGGCCAGCCGCGTGTTATCTTCACCCTGTTGGGCGTGCTGATGCTTGGCGTGCTGGGCAACGGACTGACCCAGATGAACGTCGACAGCTATGTGCGCGAAATGATCACAGGCTCAATTATTATTGCCGCGGTGGCTGCGAGCAGCCTGGGGCGCACACGCGAGGCATAAGAGAAATATGCGGAGGCCACATTCGGGTCACAGCGTCGCCGCTCCCCGCCCGTTCGACGTGGTAGCGGATCGAATGCCGCTGTGATGCGGACGAGGTAGGCACGAAGCGCGGTATGAATTGCCCTGCAGTGCCTGAATTCTTTGCGCCGCTCACCCTCCGTAGGCGGCCAACACCGCCAGAACGAGGGCGATCGCGAGAAGCGACAGGCTCGCGACGGGCCATTCGCGCAGCCTGCCGTCAAGATTCTCGAAGACAGCGCTCATGGGCAAGCTCCCATTGAACGCGGCCTCGGCCGCAACGACCGTGTCGCCTTCCGGAATGCGCGGCAGGGTCTTCCCCCAGCGCTGAAGTCCGAGTGCAAGCGCGGCGCCGATCATGATCGGCCAGAGCCCGTCCCAAAGCTTGGCGATGCTCGCCGCGTCACGGAGGTCGCCGACGGCGGGATAGAGAAGCCAGGGGATGAAAAGCGCCCCGATCGCAATTGCCGGCCAGAACCGGGCCAGCCCCGGCGCCGCCTCGTGTCCGCCCCGGGAAGCCGTCCGCACCAGACGGGCCAGAAAATGCAGCATGAGCAGCGCGCTTCCTACGGCCGAAGCATTAGCGAGGCCCGCCGCCAGGCCATCCCCCAGAGGATCTTTGACTGCGATCTTCGCCAGCGCGCCGCCGGTGAACGGCAATCCGGCAAGGCTCAGCGCCAGCGCCGCCATCAGGATCAGCGTGAGCCGGTCGCGCCGGAAGTCTGTCGCAGCGGCGACGCCGACGGCGAGAAACAGCGCGCCCTTCACCAGCACATGATTGGCCGCAGTGAAGGCGATCTTGGGCGTCGCGCCTGAGTCGCCGGACGCGAGCGCCATGCCAATGACCCCGGCGATCACGCCCATCTGGCTGATGCTCGAATAGGCGAGCACGGTCTTCGGATTCTGCTGGGTGATCCCGATGACGACGCCATAGAAGGCGGAGACGAAGCCGATGACGGCTAGCGCCTCGCCCCAGGCGGGCAGCGGCGCGGCGAAGGGCAGAAAGCGGATGAGCCCGATGACGCCGGCCTTCACCGCCGCCCCGCTCAAAACGGCCGCAGCAGGAATGGGCGCGGCCGTATAGGTCAGGGGCATCCAGCCGTTGAGCGGCGCGAGGGCCATTTTCATCCCGAAGCCGGCGATCAGGAGCGCAAGCGCGCCATCGCGCCAGGGCGAGGTCGGCAGCGCGGCGACGACGTCCTCGATCCGAAGACTGCCGCCGGGTTCCCCTGAAGCGAGCAGAGCGAAAGCCATCAGCAGCAGCGCTTCGCCGACAATGGCGAACGCCATGTAGACGCCGCCCGCGCGCTTCGACGAAGGCGCGCCGTCACCCACGACGAGCTCATAGGCCGGGATGCTCACGAGCGCATAGACGAGATAGAAGGTGAGGAGATCGGCGGCGATGAAAACCCCGAGGCTGCCCGCCATCGTCAGCAGCCACGAGACGGCGAAGCGCGTGTTCGGCCTGCCTCCAGGACTTGCAAAAACCGCCGCGCCGACAACGACCCACAGCAGCGAGGCGACCGCGAGCAGGAGCGCGCCCGGCAGATCGAGCCTGAGGCTCAGGCGCAGCGCCGGCGCCTCGAACCCAAACGGGCCGCCGACAACCGCGAGGATTGCGGCGGCCAACGCCGGAACTGGCGCGAGCCATTGAAGCGCCAGCGCCTCATCGCGCAGGCGCCCATTGAGGCAGGCCGCCAGGAACAAGAGCGGGACGGCGAGCGCCGCCGCGAGCAGCCAGGAGCCCAGCGCGCCGGTCATGGAAGCGCCGCCGTCGCGGCCGCGCGGCCAATCTGAAGAAAGTCGAAGAACGATTGCGGCGCAAAACCGAGCGCGACCGCGACGAGCGCCAGAGCCAGGGCGACGCCCTCCCGGCTCCGCCGCGGCGGCGACTTCAGCACGACCGCGCCCTCCGAGAGCGCCGGGGCGAGAATCCGATAGACATATCCGGCGGCCAGTAGTCCGCCCGCCAGCATCACGACCGCCCACGCCCAGTGGCCGGCCGCCACCGAGGCACGGAGAAGCATCCATTTCGCGGCGAAGCCGCCGCTCGGCGGCAGGCCCATCAGCGACAGTCCACCGAGGCCGAGGGCGAAGACGGTCACGGGCATCGCGCGGCCGACGCCGGCGAACTCGGCGATCCGGTCGTGGCCGAGCGATTCGGCGAGAAGGCCCGCGGCCATGAACATCGCCGCCTTGGCGAAGGCGTGAGAGAGGGTCTGCATCATTCCGCCGCCCCACCCGTCCGCGATCCAGGGATGCGCGCCGGAGGCGAGCGGAAAGATGAGGAACAGGTAGCCGATCTGCGCCAGCGTCGAATAGGCGATGAGGAGCTTCAGCCGCGGCTGACTGAACGCGAGCACGCTGCCAAACAGGATCGCCGCGGACCCGAGCGTCCCGAGAGCAGCCTCCGCCGCGCCGCCCGGAAGGGCGGGCAGCACATAGAACCAGAGGCGGACGGTCAGAAAGAACGATCCTTTGACAACCAGTCCCGAGAGGACGGCGCTGGCCGCCGGCGGCGCGCCGGCGTGGGCCGGAGGCAGCCACAAATGCAGGGGAAAGAGCGCGGTCTTGGCGAGCAGTCCCGCCGTCATCACCCCGGCTGCGAGCCACACGGCGGGCATAGGCCGAACGCGCTCGGCGAGCAGAACAATGTCGAGCGTCCCGTAGGCCCCGTAAAGGAGCGCAGCGCCGAGCAGGTAGAAGACGGAGCCGAACAGCGCGAACAGGAGGTAGCGGAGCGCCGCGACCAGCGTTTCCGGCTTCCCCCCCAGGCAGACCAACGGGACGGCGGCGAAGGTCAGCAATTCCAGCGCGACATAGAGATTGAACAGGTCGCCGCCCACGAACAGGATTGTGAGGGCCGCCCAGATCGCCTGAAGCATGATCCAGAAGACGAGCGGCGCGCGCGCTTCCGTCCCGTCCACGGGCGTGGCGAAATTGGCGCGGGCGTAGAGCGCGGCGGCGGCGATCACGAGCGCCGCCGTCACCAGCATGACGCAGGATATGCCGTCCGCCCGCAGCGCGATGCCAAGCGGGGGCGGCAGTCCGGCGAGGTTGTAAACGACAGGCGCGCCGGAGCGCCAGACGAGAATGGCGACGGCGAGCGCGATGGCGAGCCCGACCGGCATGAGGCCGAGCGCGACGCGCTCGGCGAACCGGCCGCCGAGCGCGAACGACAGCAGGATTCCGGCCGACGGCAGGAGGATCGCAAGCACGAGCAGAAAGCCGCCCGCGGTCGCGGCGAGGGCCGGAGGCGTCTCGATCATGTGTCCCGGGCTCCGTCGTCCGGAGGCTTCGTCGAGGCGTCGGGATCGAGCGTGATCGTCCCGGTTTCTTCGTGGAGCCGGAGGATCAGGGCCACGCCAAGCGCGCTCGCGGCAAAGGCGACGACGATGCCGGTGATCACCATCGCCTGCGGCACGGGATCGAAAGGAAAGCCGGCCGACGCGCCGCGGCGCGCCACGATGCCGAAGATAAGGAAGACGCCGCTGCCGATCAGGTTGAAAGCGAGGATCTTGCGAAGCGGCTGCGGGTTGACGATGAGGCCGTAAAGGCCCAATCCGACGAGCGCCGCGCCGACCAGTCCCGCCAGCGTCGCCGCGCTCATGGCTCCGGGCTCCCGCGCGGCGGACCGGCGACCAGCATCGGCAGCGTCACAGCGATCGTCAGCACCATGAAGGCCTCGATGAAGAGGATGATCGGCTTGGCGAAGCCGGCGGGATAGGCGAAGAAATTGCCGGCCATGCCCAGCCCTGCAATGCCGGCCGCCAGAAAGACCGCAGGGCCCGCGATGAGCGCGAGTCGCAGCCAGCGCGCGCCGACGCGAGGCGGACCGGTCAGCCTCGCGATCATCACGATCATCCACATGGCGGCGAGAATGGCGCCGCCCTGAAAGGCGCCGCCGGGTTCGTCCGCGCCGACCCAGAAAATGTGGATCCCGACCAGGATCCCGAGCGGGACCAGCGCCTGATCGAGGAACAGAAGCGCGCCCTGCGGCCTTGCCCGGCCGAGCGGCGCGGGCGCGCCGCCCCAGAACCGGTCGGGCGCGACCGACCAGACGCCGACGACCGCGAGCAGCAGCACGACCTTTTCGAGCATCGTGTCGAAGGAGCGATAGGCGATCAGCACCGCGGTGACCGGATTGCCGAGACCGGTCGCGGCGAGCCCCTCGCGCGCCTCGGGCGCAAGGGTCGGCGGCGGCTCGGGAAGCAGGAGGACCACGGCCGCAAGCGCCGCCGCCGCCAGGACCGCGAGCGAGGCGGCCAAAGCCCGCTGTGATCGGCCCGGCGCCACGGCCTCCCCCTCCCCTGCCCGCCCCAGACGCGCCCCCGAGGTGACCAAGAGCACGCCGGTCACGCCGCTGCCGATGGCGGCCTCGGTCAGCGCAACGTCGGGCGCGTAGAGCCGAACCCAGACGATCGCGAGCAGGAGCCCGTAGGCCACATAGCCCACGACCGAGGAGAAGAGCTCACGCGCGGCGATCGTCCAGCCGGCGACCGCCAGAACGAGGATCGCGAGACCGAGGTCGAGGACCGGAAGGAGGCTCACTCGGCCGCTCCCCGACGGCTCAATGCGCGCCCGATCAGCTGCGCGGTCGAGGCGCCGGACACCTGGATCAGCGCCCAGATGGCGATGAGCCTCAGCGCGTCGAGCAGGCTTTCCACACGCGGCAGAAGTCCAAGCACGACAAGGCCAAGACCGAGGTTGTCCGCTTTGGTCAAGGCATGCAGACGGGTGAGCGAGTCGGGGAAGCGCAGCAAACCGACCGTGCCGGCGAAAAAGAAGAACGCGCCCAAGCCGATCGCAACAAGGCTGAAGAGGTCGAGCGCGACACTCATCCGGGGTCAGCCTCCGAAGATTCGGGGCCATCCGTCTCGGCGCTGTTGACGAAGGCGATCGAGGCGAAGGCCGCGAGAAGCGCAAGGCCGAGCGCCACGTCCTCGACGCCGGCGACCGTCGTCGCCGACGCGATCAAGAGGAGCGAAGCGATGCCGCCGGTCCCGAGGAGCTGAACAGCCATCATCCGGTCGACGTCGCCGGGCCCCCTCAGCACCCGGACGAGCCCGGCTGCGACCATCAGCAGGATGAAGCCCGCCGCGACGAGAAGGACGCTATTCATCACCGAGCGTCCGCATGAAGAGGGTCTCCTCGTGGGCGAGGTCGTCGGCAATGGGCTGAGCGAGGTCGAGGGCATGAACTCGAAGCGTGTCCTCGTCCATCCCGACAGGGAGGGTCCCCGGCATGAGGCTCGCGAGCGCAGAGAATGCGTTGCGGGCGTTGCCGGGCGGCAAACGCAAGGGCGCCGTCACGAATCCGGGGCGCAAATCGAGGTCAGGACGCAAGGCGCGTCTCGCCACGTCGAATCCCCCTGCGACGGACCCACGGACAAAGCTGACGGCAAGCGCGATGAGCGCGCCGAACCGGATGCGCGCGCCCTGCGGGGGGAGAAGGGCGAGACTGGTCCATGTCGCGCCGGCGACCGCGGCGAGCCCCACCGGGAGATCCGCCGCCTTCCAGCCGGAAATCGCCAGCCAGAAGCCGAAGAAGAGCGCCGCTCGCGTCAGGGCGGCGCCTGCGACCTCATGCCGTTCGGCTGCTGGCGGGCTCAAGGATGGCGTCCGGAACAGCGGTTGAACATCGCGGCGCCCCTTTGAGTTGCGAACGCGGACCCCGCGTTCGGCAGCCACGCGCGCTTATCATATCGACGGCGACCCGCCAATGCAGCGCCCGCAAACGCGCGCAGGCCGCCCGCCCACCGGTCGCGATCCGCAGTGCCCTACATGTCGACTCCAGTCGCCCGATATACGCGCCGATTTGCCGTCCTGTGACCGAATTCAGGACAGAGCGGGCAAACTCCTTGAGTTAGGTGAGTTTGACGCCCGCGCAATTGTTCTATTCATGGACAATCATTCGGGCCAGTATGGCCCGGATCGGTCTGCAAAAAGGCGCTCGAGTTGATGGGCGGGAGTTCCCGACACCGATCCGATCGCGTGAGCGTGCGTCTGGTTGTCGCGTTGGCGGCGAGCGTGGTCGCGTTCTGCGACCGGGACAGCGCTCAGGCCTTCGACTTCTTTGGACTCTGGGGCTCGGAGGATTCCGCGCCGCCGATATCGCGGACGGCCATCTCCTATTCGGTGGCTGTCGACGTGGCGGGGGGCGACCGGGGGATCCGGAATGCAGTGACGGACGCTTCCGTGCTCTACAAGCTGCGCAAGGACGCTCCGCCAGATGGCGAGGCCCTCGCCCGACGCGCCGAGAGCGACTTCCGGCCCTTGATCGACGCCCTCTGGGGCGCGGGCTATTATAACGCGACGCTCACGATCTCGCTCGGCGCCGCAAACCTGACCATCGAGTCAAGCGCCTCGGGCGACGTCGCGGCGTTCGCCCGCGCGGCGGAGAGCTATCGCAACCGCGCCGTCGCGCCCGTCGTCATCAAGGTCGATCCCGGCCCGCTGTTCCGCTTGCGCTCGATTCGCATCGTCAACACCGCCGGCGCTGAGTTCCCGCAGGATGAGCTGCCGCCACGGATCGTCGGCCTCAAGCCGGGCGACCCGGCGGTCGCAAGCGACTTGCGCGCGGCTGAGGCGCGGATCATCGACTGGTTCCGCAACCAAAGCCGGCCCTTCGCCAAGGTCCAGTCGATCGCTCCGGTCGTCGATCACGCGGCGCAGGTGATGGACGTGACTGTGACCGCTGATCCTGGTCCGGTCGCGCCGTTCGGCGAAGCCACGATGAAGGGACCGGACAGTTTCGACCCCGCAATCGCGCGCTCGTTCCTCTACATTCAGCCAGGCGATCCGTATTCGCCGCGAGCCGTGCAGGACGCCAGGAGCAGCATCCGCCAGATTCCGGCCGTGGGCGGGGTGCGCATCACCGAAGGGACGACGCTCGACGCCTATGGCCGCCTCCCCTACCAGATCGACGTCGAGGACCGCCTGCCCTACGCCGTCGGCGCGTCGGCGCAATATTCGACGACGAACGGCCCCGCCGGCCAGGTCTATTGGGAGGACCGCAATGTCTTCGGCGGCGCGGAGCTGCTGCGCCTGCAGGCGGACATCTTCTACGCGCCGCCGTGGTATGTGACGAACCCAAGCATCCAGGGCTTCTCGATCCACGATCTCGGCGGACGCGTCTCCGCAAGCTTCCTGAAGCCGGCCCTGTGGAACACACGCAACGATCTCTTGATCAACGCCCTGGCGGAGCGCGTGAGCACCGCGGGCGCAGGCTTTTTCGGCTACGAGGCTGAGGACGTCGACGCAACGGCCGCCCTGCGCCACCGGTTCAGCCAGTATTTCTCGTTCCAGATGGGCCTCGAGGGTCAGACCGGGCAGGCGACGGACGCGCTCGGCAAGGTCGACTACACGCTGGTCGGCGTGCCGCTCTCCTTCACCTATGACTCGACCGACAGCAAGCTCGATCCGACGCGCGGGTTTCGGGTCACAGCTTCCGCCGCAGGCTTCCCGACTTTCCTCGGATCGAGCCTCAATCTCGTGCAGGCGAAAGCGCGCGCCTCGGCCTATTATTCGCTCGACGCGGACCAGCGCTTCGTCTTGGCCGGCCGCATCGGGCTTGGCGCGATGGGCGGCCCGGCGCTGGATGAGATTCCGGCCAACTGGCTCTTCTATGCTGGCGGCGGGGGCTCGGTGCGCGGCTACGCATTCAACAGCCTCGGCCCGACCGGCCCCTTCGGTGCGGTGATCGGCGGCCGGAGCCTGTTCGAGGCCTCGGCGGAATTGCGCGTCAGGGTGAACGACACGATCGGAATCGTCCCGTTCTTCGATGCGGGAAACGCCTTCGCGTCGAGTTTCCCCAATTTCAGCCAGCCACTCTATACGTCCGCAGGTCTCGGGCTGCGCTACTTCACGGCGGTCGGCCCGATCCGTCTCGACGTCGCGTTCCCTCTGCAGCGCCACGCGGGTAGCGGACCGGTGGCGGTCTATTTCAGCATCGGGCAGGCTTTCTGATGACCTTTCTCAGCATCGGACGCGTGACGTTCGCGGCGCTGATCGCCGCGCTCTTCGTCATTCTCGCGCCCGCGCGCGCCGACGACGCGGACAAAGGGGTGCTGGCGAACCTCATCTCGCAGGCGCTCTCCTCGCCGACGACGAGCGTCTCGATCGGGGCGGTCGACGGCGTGCTGTCCTCCGACGCCTCGATCAGCGACATCGTCCTCTCCGATCGCGACGGGCCGTGGCTGAAGATCGACAAGGTCCGGCTGGTCTGGAGACGGCTTGCGCTCTTGAGCCGGCGGCTGGAGGTCGATCAGCTGACGATCGGACACATGCAGGTCCTGCGTCGACCCCTCCCCTCCCAGGCGCCTCCGCCGCCGGACGCAGGCGGGCCCCGCTCGATCCTGCCCGAACTGCCGGTCAAGGTGGTCGTCAAGCAATTCGGTATCGAGGAGTTGTCGCTCGGCGAGCCGCTCATCGGCGTCGCGGCGCGTCTCAATATCGCCGGCAAGGCGACGCTCGGGCCTCCCTCCGAGGGGCTCGACCTCGCTCTCACGTCGCGACGGCTCGACGCGCCGGGCGAGTTCAAGGCCCTCATGACCTATGTGCCCGCGACGGACAAGCTCACGCTCAGCGTCAACTCCGACGAGCCGGCCGGCGGCCTCTTCGCCCATCTCGTCAATCTTCCGGGCCTGCCGCCGGCCAGGCTCGCCTTCAACGGCGCCGGCCCGCTCGACAATTTCGCGGCGAAGCTCGACTTCTCGGCCGGCCCGGACGTCTGGGCGAATGGCGAGGTCGTCGTCGCGCGACGGGACGCCGGGCGCAAGCTAACTCTCGACCTCAACTCCCGGCTCGAGGGCATGACGCCTCCGATCATCCGCCCGATCTTCGCCGGCGAGACGACGCTCAAGGGGGACCTCGACTTCAACGATGATTCGACCATCGTCACTCCGGGCCTGCACCTCGTCTCGGCCAATGCGCGACTCGACATCGAGGGCGGCAGGTCGGCGGATGACACCCTCGGAATCAAGATCCATGCCGGCGCGATCCCCGGCGCGACGCGGATCGGCAAGCTCGACCTCAACGCTTCGATCGTCGGGCCGGCGCTCAGCCCGACGCTCGAAGGCGCGTTCGACGCCGTCCGATGTCCATGTCGCGGAAGGATCGCTCGACCATGCCGCCGCCACCTTCCACGCCGCCCCCAACGGCTCGCTCGTCGACGAAGCGACGCGCATTGTTTTCCAGGGCCAGGCGGCCATAAGCGGCCTTGCGCTGGCCGACCCCGCGCTCGCCCGGGCTGTCGGCAGCGAGGCGAAGCTCGCGCTCAGCGGCTCGGCTTCGCCCGGCGGCGACATCGCCTTCGATACGCTCGAGCTCGTCGCCTCGGATCTCGACGCCCGTTATTCCGGACTCCTCGCCCCGAAGGTCGTTCGCGGCAGGCTGGAGGTCATCGCGCGCGACCTCAGCCGCTTCGCGCCGCTCGCCGGAACAGCGCTCAAGGGCGAGGCGCGCCTCACGGCCGACCTCGACGGCGCGCCGCGCTATGGCGCACTGAATGCGACGCTCGACGCGACACGCGACGAAACTCGTCACCGCCTATCCGCTCCTCGACAAGGTCACAGGCGGCGATCTCAATGTGACCGGCGTGGCGCGGACCATGACCGGCGGAGGTTTCGGCTTCACCGACCTTGCAGCGGTCGGCGCGCATGGGTCGGCGCGGCTCAACGGCGAGCTATGCCGACGACAAGGTCGACATCGACGCGAGGATCGACCTGCCGCAGGTCCAGGCGATCGATCCGCGCGTCGTCGGCCGGGCGGCGGTCGTCGCCGCGCTGACCGGGACGCCTGACGATCTCGGCGCGAGCCTGAAGGCGACGCTCGGCGAGGGACGCCTGCTCGACCGCAGGACTTCCGGCCTCACGCTGGAGGCCGAGGCCAGCCACCTCACGAAACTCCCTGAAGCGAAGGCGTCGCTGTCAGGCGACGTCGACGGCCACCCGCTGCAGGGGTCGGCCCATGTCGCCAGGCGCGACGACGGCGGATGGGCTGTCGACAATCTCGCGCTCAGCCTCGCTTCGGCCCGTCTCGACGGCGCGGTGACGATCGGCGCGGACCAACTCGCCGACGGCGCCTTGCGCTTCACCGCGACGAACCTCGATGATCTGTCGCCGCTCGTGCTCACGAAGCTGAGCGGCGCCGTTCAGGCGAAGGTCGAGGCGGCCAGCGCCGCGGGCAGGCAGGCGCTGTCGCTCGCCGCGACCAGCGACGGGATGAGCGTCGGCGGCGCCCGGCTTGAAGGGCTCAAGGTCGACATGACGGTCGACGATCTCTGGACCGCCCGGAACGTCTCGGGACAGGCGAGGCTGGCGCGCGCCAGGCTCGGCGGACAATCGCTGGCCGACGTCAGGCTCACCGCGACCGCCCGCGGCGATTCGAGCGATCTCGACTTCATGGGCTCGGTGCGCGGTCTGGCGGTCAAGGCGCGCGGACAGCTGTCGGGCGGGCAGCCGATCCGCCTCGACCTCGCGAGCCTCACGGCGGACGGCGCCGGGCGGCGCCTCGCTCTCGCGGGTCCCGCGACGCTGACTTATGGAAACGGCGCGCTCGACATCCGGAACTTCGCGCTTCGAATCGATTCGGGCCGCCTCTCCGTCTCCGGCCGCGCCGGCTCGACGCTCGACCTTCGCGCGACAGCGGCCGGGCTGCCGCTCGCGGCGCTCGACATTCTCTCGCCCGGCCTCGGTCTCGCCGGCGTCGCCGACGGCGAGGCGACGATCGGCGGAACGCCGGACAATCCAACCGGCGACTGGCGTCTGCGCCTGAAGCAGGTCAGCGCGCCGCAGACGCGAAGCGCCGCCGCGCCGCCGCTCGATGTCGCCGGCTCCGGCCGGCTCGGCGGGGGCCGCACTTCGCTTGACCTCACGGTCAATGCCGGCGCCGGCAATGCGCTCCGCCTGACCGGCTCCGCGCCCCTCAGCCCCGACGGCTCGCTCGACGTGAAGATCGACGGCAGGCTCGACGCCGGCCTCGCCAACGCCGCGCTTTCGGTCGATGGCGCGTCATGTTTCTGGCTCGCTCACGGTGGCGATGCAGCTCAGCGGGACCGTCGCCAAGCCGCAGGCGCAGGGGTCGATCCGGCTGACCGGCGGCGCGTTCAGCGACGACCAGACCGGATTCAAGCTCACCGCGATCAGCGGGCTCGTCCAGGCGAACGGGGACGCCATCCGCATCGACCGGCTCACAGGAACCACGCCGAACGCCGGCTCGATCGAGGTCGGCGGCGAAGTGAGGCTCGATCCGGCCGGGGGCTTTCCGGGCGCGCTCAAGGTGACTGGCCGGCACGCTCAGCTTGTCGCCAACGACATCGTCACGGCGACCGCGGACATGGCGCTCGATATCACCGGCCGGCTCTCCCAGACGCCCAACATCGGCGGCCGCATCACGATCGTCTCGATGGACATCACCGTGCCCGAGCGCCTCGACAGCGTCTCGGCCCCCATTCCCGGCACGCGGCACCTCAACCCGACGCCGACCGCCCGGGCGCTGCTGGCGCTGAGGGCGAGGGAGCAGGCGGCCCGTGCGCGAGCGCCGCTGTTCAACGCGACGCTGGCGCTCACGATCTCGGCGGCGAACCGGGTTTTCCTGCACGGCCACGGCATCAACGCGGAAGCGGCCGGCGATCTCCACGTCGCCGGTTCGGCGCGCGACCCGCAGGTGACCGGCGGGTTCGACTTGCTGCGAGGCTCGCTGTCGCTGGTCGGCAAGCGGCTTGTCTTCACCCGCGGACGCGTGCAGTTTCACGGCGACGTCACGCCGGAGCTCGATCTTGTCGCCGAGACGAGCGCGGGCGGCGTCACCGCGCGCATCAGCGTGACCGGCCCCGCGTCGCAGCCGTCCTTCGCGATCACCTCAATTCCCTCCCTGCCGGAGGACGAAATCCTCTCGCGCGTCCTGTTTCAACAGTCGTCAGGAAGTCTGTCGCCCTTCCAGGCCCTCGAGCTGGCCAACTCGGTCGCGACCCTCTCCGGCCGAGGCGACGCTTTCGAACAACTGCGGCGATCGCTCGGCGTCAACAGCCTGAACATCGGCTCGAGCGCGAGCGGCAACGGAAGCCCCCTGCTCGGTATCGGTCGCGCGATCAATGACCGGATCAGCGTCGGCGTGACGACGGGAGCGAGGCCCAGGGACAACGGCGTCTCCCTCGATCTCGACGTCACTCGCCACATCCGCCTGCAGGCCGGCGTCGACGCGAGCGGGGGATCGAGCGCCGGCGTCGGCGCCGAATGGGAGTACAAATAGTCTCAGTCGAAGTTCGCGACTGCGACGTCCGCCGTCGCGGTTTCGAATGGCCGCCGAAACTGGTCGTTCGGAGTGCGAAAGAAGCGCGTGTTCGCCGATGGCGCGGCGAACCCGTCAAAACGGACCGGGAGCGCGCGTTCCTGGTCAGTGCGGGTTCCGAGTGAATGCGCCGAGAGCGGTCGCTCCAGGATGAGTGCTAGAGCGTCCTGCTTTTGGGTCTACGCATAGCCTGCGTTCTTGAGGTAGGCGGCGCATTCGGCTGGTTGGTATTGGGCAAGGATTTCGGCGCTGGCGTCTGAGATGGCTTCGTAAGTTCGCGCTCCGACTTTTCGCAGCAGGGTTTTGAACTTGGCGAAGACCTGCTCGATTGGGTTGAGGTCAGGGGAGTATTTCGGCAGAAACACCAGCCGTGCGCCGACATCGCGGATCGCTCTTCGTACGGCCTTTCCCTTGTGTGAGCCGAGATTGTCGAGGATCACGACGTCGCCTGGCTTGAGGGTCGGGACAAGAAACTGCTCGATATAGGCGCGAAAGCGCTCGCCGTTGATTGGACCGTCGAACAGGCAGGGCGCGTCAATCCGATCCTGGCGAAGAGCGGCGAGGAACGTAGCCGTCTTCCAGCGTCCCTGCGGGACCTTGTCGATGAGGCGCTCTCCCTTCGGCGCCCAGCCGCGAAGCCTTGTCATGTTGGTTTTCGTCCAGGTCTCATCGAGGAAGATAAGACGCCTGGGGTCGATGAGCCCCTGATAGGTCCGCCAGCGCGCTCGATGGCGGCTTATGTCCCGGCGATCCTGCTCGCGCGCGACGAGCGTCTTTTTTTTAACGTCACCCCGATCTTGCGGAAGAAACGGCTCATCATCGAGGTGTCGGCTTCGACGCCTCGCTCGGCCGAAAGGCGATCGCAGAGAGCCTGAAGCGTGACATCCGACTTCTCGGCCCGCGCCGCCTCGAGGAACTCCCGATGCGGCATGAGCTTGGAGGCGCGATGGCCGCCATGTCCAACAGGTTCTCGCGAGCCCTCGCGTTCAACCCGTTCGACCCACTTGACCGCCGCGGATTCGCTCACCGCGTAATGACGACCGGCAGCCCGCCGGCTCATCTTGCCCGTCCTCACCGCATCGATCACCCGATTGCGCAAGTCTTGCGAATACGGCTTTGCCATCTCCTGCTGGCCTCCGCCCAGCCAGCAGGTTGAATCAAAATCTCGCCGATTTCGGAAATCCCCCCCCATTCATCCCAAAAGCAGGACGCTCTAATGGGACGAGTTCGTCCGAGCTTTGCAACGCGCACGGCTCTCCTCGGACGCAAAACGACCACCCCGAGGTTGGAACAAGCCGCTACTCTTCGGCGGTCGCGGCCGCCCTGACGGCCTCCCGGATCCGCTGCTCCTCGAGCGCGCCAAATTTGGTCGGAGCGATGTCAACCTCGATCCTGTTGATCGCGCCGGTGAACTTGAACGGCGAGGCGTATTGGTCGCTGACCGGCGAGCCGGTGTCGAGGCCGGTGTCGAAAGTCTCGTCCGCCGAAAAGCGGGCGAAGATCGTCTGTTCCACCCGGCCTTCCGCGACCTTCTTGTCGTTGAGGAACATCGTCACCGTGCCGCCTTTCGACAAGCCGCCGCCATCGTATTTGAACTCGACGCGGACCGTGCTCTTGCCCGCAGGGAGCGGATCGGAACTGGTCACGCGGTAGCGCTGCTGGCCGAACCAGTTGTATTCGTAGGTCGGCTTGCCGTCCTTCACGAACAAAGCGTATCCGCCGACTGTGCCGCCGGCGGCGACGAGCACGCCGTCTCCGGGCTGATCGATGATAGCCGTGATGATGTGCGACTTGTTCTTGATGTTGGGCGAAGAGCTTTCCGGTATCCGCTCGGCGCCGGCGAAGTAGGTGAAGTGCGTTCGGCCTTCGATCAGGCTCGGCCGCAGGCTCGGATCGCCGCGTTCGGCGAAACGGTCGTCGAGCGGCAGCACGTCGTATTTCGCCGCCTCCGCCCAGAACATGTCCTGCAATTCGCGCAGCTTCTGCGGGTTCTGCGCGGCGAGGTCATGGGCTTCGCTGAAGTCTTCGTCGATGTTGTAGAGCTCCCACGTGTCGTCGGCGAAGTCGTAGGACCCCTGGTTCATCCATGGCAGGCGGCCGTGGCGGCAGACCGCAATCCAGCCGTCGTGATAGAGAGCCCGATTGCCTAACATCTCGAAGTACTGGGTTCCGCGATGGCCCTTCGCCTTCGGGTCGTCGAAGCTGTAGACCATGCTGACGCCTTCGATCGGCTTCTGCCAGACGCCGTTGACTTCGACCGGCTCGGGGACGCCCGGCCGCTTCCAGCAGAGTCGGAACGACGTCGATGACGTGATGGAACTGGGTCCGGAGCGTTCCCTTGTCCTTGATCCGCGCGGGCCAGGAAACAACGAGCGGATTGCGCGTGCCGCCGAAATGCGAGGCGACCTGCTTGCCCCACTGGAACGGCGTATTCATCGCCCACGCCCAGCCGACCGGGAAATGATTGTAGGACTTCGGACCGCCGATTTCGTCGATGTGCTTGAGGAGGTATGACGTGTCTTCCGTCATGCCGTTGAGCGACGCCATTTCATTGAACACGCCGTTCAGCGTCCCTTCCATCGAAGCGCCGTTGTCGCCGATCTCCCACATGACAAGGGTGTTGTCGCTCTGCCCAAGATCAGCGAATTGATTCCAGAATTCGTCCGACTTCATGATCGGTCTGCGCGGTGAACGCCGCGAAAACTTCCATCAACCGCGCCTCGACCTTCTTTTGATCCGGGGTCAGGGAATCCCACGCCGGAATTTCCGCAGGCCGCGGGGTCAACTTGGTGTCGGGCGGAATGACGCCGAGCTTGAGCTGGCGCTGAAACGTCTCTTCGCGATATTTATCCCAGCCCTGATCGAACTGCCCCTTGAACTTGGCGATCCACGATTCCGGCACATGGTGCGGCGCGTGGGTCGCGCCCGGCGCGTAATAAATGAAGAACGGCCGGTCAGGCGTCACCGACTTCTCCTGATGAATGTACTGGATCGCCTTGTCCGCCAGATTCTCGTTCAGCGTGTAGTCGGCCTCGCGGCCCTTGGGCACTTCCATTTCCACCGGCTCGTTGCCGTTGTAGAGCGCTGGCTGCCATTGGTTCGCCTCGCCGCCGATGAATCCGTAGAAATGGTCGAAGCCCTGCAATCCGGGCCAGCGGTCGAACGGGCCGGAAATGCTGGTTTCCCAATCGGGAATGTTGTGGTTCTTGCCAAAGAAGGCGGTGCTGTAGCCGTTCTGGCGCAGGATTTCCGCGCCCATCGCCTCGCTCTTCGGGATCTGGCCGCTATAGCCGGGATAGCCGCTGCCCAATTCCGTGATGACGCCGGTGCCCGCCGAATGGTGGTTCCGCCCGGTCAAGAACGCCGCCCGGGTTGGCGAGCAAAGCGCGGTCGTGTGAAACCTGGTGAAGCTGATCCCCTCCTGCGCGAGGCGGTCGAGATTGGGCGTCGGGACCTGCCCGCCGAACGTGCCCCATTGGCCGAAGCCGGAGTCGTCGATCATGATCAGAAGAACATTGGGCGCGCCGGCGGGCGCCTTCACGAGCGGAATCTTGTCCGGCGTGGAATCCTTGTAGGTCTGGCCGATGACCCCATTGAACTTTGGATCGGGCCTCGGCAGCACATCCTGCGCCGAAACCGTCGCAACGGAGAACGGCAGAGCCAACACGAGTCCGGAGATGAGTCGGGCGAGGTTCGGGCACACTTCTCAAGCTCATCACAGTTCCCTTCCCTGGGCATTCGGCGCGGTTTGCCTTGCATAGCGTGAGCGGATTCCAGAGACTGTCTGAAATTCGACAATCGGAGCTTTGTCGTGAACCGGATGAAGGCTGCCCGCGACGTGGCGTCGCGTCATGGCTGGCTCAGCCATACCCCTCCGTCGTTTTGCGGGGCGGTGCTCGATCGCTGCACGCTGCAAAAGGTCGCGGCGGGCGCGACGATCTATGCGACCGGCGATCCGCCGGGAGGCATGTACGGCCTGATCTCGGGCGCCCTCAGAGTGTCCGTCGCCCAGGGCGAGCGCGGGCCGTATTTCGCCCATTTCTTCGGACCGGGTGACTGGTTCGGCGAGGGGCCGGCAATCTCGGGGCGCTCGCGGATCGTCGGCCTCTGCGCCGCGCGCGACAGTGAATTGCTGCACCTGTCGCTGCGCTCGGTCGATGAGATCCTGCGCGAGCAACCGGCCTCATGGCGGATGTTTGCCTCACTGACCCTCGGAAAGCTCGAAGCCGCCATGTGGGCCGTCGACGACTTGATGATGCGGGACAGTCTCAAGCGATTCGTGGCGGTGCTCCTCCGTCTGGGAGGTTGTCGCGCCGTTACGCCCCCCGGCGGCGTTCCGATCGCCCTCCACGTGAGCCAGGACGATCTGGCCGCCATGGCGAACGTTTCCAGGAGCACCGCCAACGCCATCCTGCGCCAGCTCGAAGCTGCCGGTCACGTAGCGCAACGCTACCGGCAGATTGGCATCGTCTCGCCTGACGCGCTGCGGTCAATGCTCGCCGAATGAAAGCGGGTCCCTCCTGAAACGGCCGCCTGAGGTCGATCCGCGACGTTCCGTGCAAGCCCACGCAGGTCGCGCAGGTCTACGACCGTTTGCCGTCCCACCTGACCGCGTCGCGTCGAAACCGGTCTAGCTGATTGGGTCCTCACCTCAGCCCTGCGGAATCGGCTAATATCCGCTCGGGAGGGCGTCCAATGACCGCTCAACATGCGCCTGCCGACTCGCCGAGAGCGCTGTCGGACGGCGCGATTCTCTCGATCGTCGCGGCCTACGCGGCAGCCTTTGTCCTCTTCGGGCTCATGCTCCAGTCGCCGGCGGCGCTGCTCGGCGGCCTCGGCGCCATCGTCACAACCCGCGACGCGCTGCTCACCGATTATTTCGGCGTCGGCGGCATCGGCGGCGGGTGCGTCAACGCGGGGCTGCTGACGCTCGCCGCGGCCTTCATCTACTGGAGAACCGGCGCCAGGATCACCGGCGCCTCGGTGGCCGCGCTGTTCCTGGTGCTGGGGTTCGGCCTTTTCGGCAAGAACCTCCTCAACGTGTGGACAATCGTTCTCGGCGTCTATCTCTATGCGAAATTCAGGCGGGAGCCGTTCGCGTCGCATGTCAACACCGCGTTCTTCGGCGCCGCGCTCGCGCCCGTCTTTACCGAGATCCTGTTCAGCACGGCGATCCCGTTCACGCTCAGCGTCCCGCTCGCGATTGCGACCAGCCTCGCGATCGGATTCGTGCTTCCGCCCGCCGCGGCGCATCTCTTCAAGGCGCATATGGGCTTCAGCCTCTACAACATGGGGTTCACGGCGGGGATCGTCGGGACATTGGTCGTCGCTCTCTACAAATCCTACGGATTCGTGCCCGATCCGGTGTTCATCTGGACGACGGGCCATAACCTGTTGCTGGCGACGTTCCTCGCGATCGTCTTCGCCTCGATGCTCGTCGTCGGCTACGCACTCGACCGCAGCGCGCTCGAAGGCTTGGGCAAGATCATGCGGGCGCCTGGACGGGCGCCGAGCGACTTCATCGCGATGGCGGGGTTCGGCCCGACGCTCTTGAACATGGGGCTCACCGGCTTCGTCGGCGTCATCTACGTGCTCGCGATCGGCGGCGATCTCAACGGGCCGGTGATCGGAGCGATCCTCACCATCGTCGGCTTTTCGGCCTACGGCAAGCACCCGCGCAACATCGCGCCCATCATGCTCGGCGTGTTCGTCGGCTCGCTCATGAAGCCATGGGCGGCCACTGACCCATCGGCCTTGCTGGCGGCGCTGTTCGGCACGACGCTCGCGCCGATCGCCGGACGCTTCGGCTGGGGATGGGGCCTCGTCGCCGGCTTCGTCCATTCGTCCGCGGCGATGAGCGTCGGGCCGCTGCACGCCGGCCTCAATCTCTATAACAACGGGTTCGCCGCCGGGATCGTGGCCTCGGTGCTGGTCCCGGTGATCCTCGCAGTGCGGGCTGGGCTCGGCTACGACGACGGGGACTTGAAGGCGTGAGCGACGCCAGGCTCATTTCTGAAAAAGCGACATTCTCTTGCCGTTCGGGCAAAGTTGTGGTCTACTGGTTGGGTTCAGCGGGTGCCGGCTCCCGGCGGAGAAGAGGGCAATTGTACGTTACATATTAGGTGATTTACGCTCACTCCGGCCACAGCGAAACAAAGTATCACGAACTTGTGCGTAACCCTTTGAAATAGCTCCATTGCCGTACAGGTTTGCAGTCCCTCGCGAGGAGCGGTTTCCTGTCAAATCGCTCCGGAATCGAGCCCTACCTTTCATCGAAGGACTGGCGCGGCAGCAGGAACATCCACGAGACCAGAATGAACGGCGCCGTCAGCGCCGGAATCGCGAATGGCCTCAGGGCGACATTGAGAGCGGCCTGCGCCACGACGGTGAAAACCGTGGCGAGCGCCGCGTAGCCCGCAACGCGCAGGCTCGGCTTGTGGAACGTCACGCCGAGCGCGACAGCGGTCAGGACCGGGCTGAAGCCAAGGAGACCCCCGACGATGAGATCGCTCTCGGCGCCGAAGAGATGGGCGGTCGCGACCGCGAGGATCGCGCCCCCAAGCGCAAAGGCCGCCGCCCAGACGGAGCTCACCGCGAGCCCCGCGAGCAGGAGCAGCGCGGCGACGCCGCTGCCCTTGAGGAACACCTGCGAGATGCTGAGGAGCACGCCCTTGACGAAGTCGACGCCGCCGAACGATGCCTCCGGCAGCAGTTCGACGGGCGTGATCACGGCGGCGGAGGGAAGGCCCGAGCCGGCGAGACCGGAGAAGGCGTAGGTCGCGAGCAAAAGGATCCAGGTGACGAGCACGAAGGGAAAGGTCAGCGCCGCGACGCCGAGCGGCCTCAGCGCATTCGCGGTTCCGAGCGTCGCGACCACCGAAACGGCGGCCCCGAGCACCACGTACACCCAGAGCAACGGTCCCGACGTCATGAAGGTCGCAAGCGCGAGGCCGACGAGCACGCCGTTATAGCCGTAGAGGCCGGCGTTCAGCGTCGGCTTGTCGACCCTGAGCCAGAGCGCAGCGAGAGTCGCCGTCACGACGGCGAGCGCGCCCGCGACGAAGATCGCCGGCGCGCCCGCGGCGAACGATCCCCACGCGACAGCCGCGAGGAACAGGAGTCCGGTCAGAGGATTGTCCTGGAACATGACCTGCCCGACGCCGCGCAGGTTGATGTCGACGAAGCGGAGGATGGGGGAAGACGCGCAGAGGGCCTCCCACCGGTCAAAGAGATCTTTCATCTTCGCCCTCCCCGATTTTGTCGACCTCGGAAAGCCTCTTCGGGGCTCCGCCACGCGTCATTCACCGCCAGAGAAAGGATGGCGGAACCGTCGCTCCGACGACCTCCCTGCGCACGATCTCCCAGAACGCGCGCACCTGCGCCTTCACCTGGGCCGTCTCCCGTCCCAGCACCTTGTAGATCAGTCCGGCCTCGTTGGGCAGCCGGCACGCGCCCGACGCAACGCCCCGCTCGAGATCGACCTCCGCTGCCACAAGCTCGCTGATCCGGTCCGCATTCTCCTTTGGCGTGAGCAGAATGACATTGCCGAAAACGTCGAACGAGTCCATCACGCCCGTCTGCCGCACCGGGCTCGCCCCCGGCTCGACGACCAGCCTTTCGCTCATCAACAGGCGCCCGTCGGGGCGCGCGGCGTCGACCCGAAGCGACAGCAGGGTGACGCCGAAGCTCTCGTCCGGATGGTGATGCTTGCGCCCCGGCTGCACGATCTCCGAGTACAAGAGCGTCGCGCTCGGCGCGACGGTGATGCGGGTCTCGCTGGCGAACCGCGCGCAGCGGTGCAGGAGCAAGGGGTCGGGCAGGAACTCGAGGTAGGCGCCCTCGTCGAGCGCGATGGACTGCGTGGCGAGAGCGTAGTTCGCGTCCATCGCATGGACCTTGGTCGCCGACTGCGTCGTCACGTGGGCGCGCGCGCCGGGGCCGAGCGCGACGTCGAGCGCGAGCCGATCGCCCTGCAGCACGCAGCCCGACGTCGTGATCAGAAAGAGCCACGCCAGATCCGGCATACCGGAGTTGCAATGCAGCGCGCGCTGCGCCAGGTAGGGCGCACGCGACTCGAGGTCGGCGAGAACTGTCCGTCCTGCGCGCTCCTCGAAGCCCAGCTTCAGGAAGCCGCGCTTGCCGACGGCGCCGCTTTGCATCTGCGGCGGTTCATCCTGAAATGGCGCGAACTCTGGCCCCGGCAGGGCGTCGCGGCCCGCCGCCTCGGTCTTCAATGGCGGACGCTCGATCGCGCCCATCACACCGCGCGCCGCGTCGCGGACGGCAGGTCGAACAAGAGATCGCTGCGGATCAAATCCACCAGAGCCGGGATGCCCTCGCCGGTCTTGCAGTTGGTGAACAGGAACGGTTTGTCGCCGCGCATCACGCGCGAGTCGCGATCCATCACCTCGAGGCTCGCGCCGACATGGGGAGCAAGATCGGTCTTGTTGATGACGAGGATGTCCGACTGGGAGATGCCGGGTCCGTTCTTGCGCGGGATCTTGTCGCCGGCGGCGACGTCGATCACGTAGATGAAGAAATCAACCAGCGCCGGCGAGAAGGTCAGGGTCAGGTTGTCGCCACCGCTCTCGATCAGCACCAGGTCCCCGTCGGGGAAGCGCGCCTCCATGTCCTCGACGGCGGCGAGGTTCATGCTCGGATCCTCGCGCACCGCGGTGTGCGGGCAGGCGCCAGTCTCCACGCCGAGGATGCGCTCCTCGAGCAGGATGCCCTTGAGGGTCCGCTGGACGTGTTTGGCGTCCTCGGTCGTCACCACGTCGTTGGTGATGATCAGCACCTTGATGCCCAGGTCGAGGAACCGGGGCGTGATCGCCTCCACGATTGCGGTCTTGCCTGATCCGACCGGCCCGCCGATGCCGATCCTCGTGATCTTCTTCTTCACGGTTGCTCTCCAGGCCCTAGTTCATGAACAGCCGCACATGCGCCCTGACATGGACCGCCGCGAGAATCTCCGACATCGGCGCGAAGCCGGCCATGTCTTCCAGCCTCGCCGCGGCGGCGCGGGCATACGCGTCGTCCGCGTCGCCGGTCATCAGCGCATATAGCATCTTTTGCGTGTCGACGTGGCCGATCCTCATGAGACGCAAAGCCGCGCTGAGGATGGTGACCGCGACCCCATAGTGGTGCGCAACGAATGCATCCTGCGATGTAAGATCCTGAGCCGCAAAGTTGACCGCGACGGACAGAGGGAGACAGCCCGGCGTTGCGCCGCTTTCGATGCGGTCGCGCCATTCGATGACAGGCGGCGCCCCGATCACATGCGCTCCGAGCTCGGCCGCCTTCCGGCCCATGCGCGTCGACATCGTTCGGCTTTCGCTCGAGAGTTTGCGCGCGAACACCCGCTCGTCGATCCGCGCGACCTCCGCGAGGTCGCCAGCGCGCGCGGCGCGGTGGGCGTGGACGAGCGCGATGCCGTCGCCGCTCGCCGCCTGGGCGGTCGCGGTGCGCGCAAAAGCGAGCAGCGAGGCGGCGTCAGTCACCACGCGCTGCTGGATCGCGGATTCGAGTCCGCCGGAAAAGGAGAACCCGCCGATCGGAAACATCGAATCGCCGAACTGCAACAGACGCGCCAAGCCTACCGCGGCGCCCCTCACCCCGGGGTCTTCGCCCGACGTCATGGACCGGCGTCGTCGTGCGGATGCGCGTGGTTGTGCTCGTGCGCATGCGTATGCACCGGCCCCTCCGCCCCGCCGAACAGCCGGCGCAACTCGTGCGGCGCAAGATAGGGCACGACTTCGCCTCCAGGCACGAACTCGTACCGGAGGCCCTCGAAGCGATGCGTGTTCATCACCGACGACATGACCTTCCGGTCGACGGTAAGGGGCACGTAAACCTGAGACCCCTTCATCAGCGCGGGCCAATGCTGGTTGCCCAGCGCGTGACCGAGCTCGACGCAGGTGCGCATGGCGATCTCGGGCGCAAGGGCGCTGAGCTCGTCGAGATGGATGACCATGACGTCGCGCAGGCTGATCTTCGCCACCACGGCGCGCCGAATCGCCGCGTCCCAGAGCAGAATGTCGCCGTCGCGCAGGAAGGCGCCGCGGTCGAGCGAAACTGCGATTTCGAGGCCGCCCGCGGTCTTCTTGCGAAAGCGGTTTTTCTGCGCTTCCCAGTGGTCGAGCGCGAGCGTGTCGACGCTGCCCTGGGCAAGCCGCCCCGACCAATGCGGATCGGCCGCGTTGCCAAGGACGGACTCGATCAAGATCATTGCAGGATCATTTCGCCGGACCGCTCAGCTGAAGAAGTATTTCTGATTGAGCGCGATCGTCTTCAGCGGCTTCACGGTCGCATGCACGCCATCGACAGTGACCGCGAAGGTCTCGGGGGAGACCTCGATCGTCGGCGTTCCGGAATTGCGCACCATGTCGCGCTTGCCGATCTTTCGCGTGTTCTTCACCGGCATCACGTGGCGCGCGAGGCCGAGGCGCTTGTGGCGGCCGGCGTCGTAGGCCGCCTGCGACACGAAGGTCACGCAGCTCGCCGGCAGCGCCAGCCCGAAGGCCCCGAACATCGGCCGATAGTAAGTCGGCTGCGGCGTCGGCAGCGAGGCGTTCGGATCGCCCATCACCGCCCAGCTGATCATGCCGTTCTTGATCACGATCTTGGGCTTCGCGCCGAAGAACCCGGGCTCCCACAGCACGAGATCGGCGATCTTGCCGACCTCGACCGAGCCCAACACGTGCGAGATCCCGTGCGCGATCGCAGGGTTGATGGTGATCTTCGCCACATAGCGCAGCACGCGGAAATTGTCGTTGCCGGGTGTATCCTCCTTGAGCTTGCCGCGGCCGGTCTTCATCGCGTCGGCGGTCTGGATCGTGCGCAGCCAGCACTCGCCAATGCGCCCCATGGCCTGCGAATCGCTCGAGAACATCGAAATCACGCCGAGATCATGCAGCACGTTTTCCGCCGCGATCGTCTCCGCGCGGATGCGGCTCTCGGTGAACGCCACGTCTGAGGGGATGTCAGGGCTCAGATGGTGGCACACCATGATCATGTCGTAGAGCTCGGCCTGCGAGTTCACGCCATAGGGGAGCGTGGGATTGGTCGAGGCGGGCAGCACGTTAGGCAGGCCAGCGACCTTGATGATGTCCGGCGCGTGCCCGCCGCCGGAGCCCTCGGTGTGAAACGAGTGGATCGTGCGCCCCTCGAACGCCGCGATCGTGTCCTCGACGAAGCCCGACTCGTTGAGCGTGTCCGTGTGCATGCAGACCTGCACGTCCATCTCGTCGGCGACGGTCAGCGCCGAGCGCAGCACGGCGGGCGTCGTGCCCCAGTCCTCGTGACACTTGAAGCCCACGGCGCCGGCCTCGATCTGCTCGACCAGCGCAGCCTTGCCGTGGCCGTGACCCTTCGCGAGGATGCCGACGTTGACCGGCCAGCCTTCGAAGGCGCGCAGCATATTGGCGATGTTTCCCGGGCCCGGCGTGACCGTCGTCGCATTGGAGCCATCGGACGGACCTGTGCCGCCTCCGATCAGCGTCGTCGTGCCGTTGGAGAGAGCAGCCTGAGCCTGTTGCGGCGAGATGAAATGGATGTGCGAGTCGATGCCGCCGGCGGTCATGATCAGGTGCGCGCCGGAGATCGCGTCGGTCGCCAGTCCGCATTCGAGGCCAGGCGTCACGCCGTCCATGATCTGCGGATTGCCGGCTTTGCCGATCGCGCAGATGCGGCCGTCCTTGACGCCGACATCCGCCTTCACGACGCCCTGGATCGCGTCGATGATCGTGACGTTGGTGATCACCAGATCAGGCGCGCCGCCCGCGCTCGTCACCTGGTTGTCCATGCCCATGCCTTCGCGCATGCTCTTGCCGCCGCCGAAGACGATCTCGTCGCCGGGCGCGCCGCGAAGATCGCGCTCGATCTCGACGAACAGTCCCGTGTCGCCGAGCCTGATGCGATCGCCCTTGGCGGGTCCGTAGAGGCCGACGTATTCGTTGCGGGAGATCGTGGCCACCAGGGAGCTCCGTCTTTGGCGATCGCTACGAGAAATGAGGTGACACGAGCGCGGCCGTCATCGCTTCTTGGGCGAAGAGCGAAATCCGCGTTGCGCCGCGAGCGTCAGCGCCCTGGCTTTCTGGGGTTCGGCGAACTCGCCAGAGGTTGCGCCGTCGACCAGGTTGTTGAACCCGAACACGCTTCGCTTGCCGCCGTATGGGACGAGCTTGACCTCGCGCTCGTCGCCCGGCTCGAACCGCAGCGCGGTCGCCGCCGGAATGTTGAGATGCTGCCCGAACGCGGCCGCGCGGTCGAACTCGAGCGCGCGATTGACCTCGAAGAAATGGAAATGCGAGCCCACCTGCACCGGACGGTCGCCGGTGTTGCGCACCTTGAGCGTGGTCACTTTCAAATGCCCGTGAAAAACGACGGGCTCCGGACTGCAAACGTATCCACCGACCGCCACCTTCGCCTTCGCGGGGTCATGGTCCGCGGCGACGCTCGGACCCGCTTCAACTCCGGCCATGGTCGTTTCCCCAGAAATCAGATCACTGAATCGGCGTATGCACGGTGACGAGGCGGCTGCCGTCGGTGAACACGGCCTCGACCTGAACCATTGGGATCAGGTCGGCGACGCCGTCCATCACGTCATCCTTGCTGAGAACCTTGCGGGCCTCCTGCGCGGCCTCCTCGATCGTCTTGCCGGCGCGGGCCCCATCGAGAGCGGTCGCCGAGATGATCGCGACCGCTTCCGGATAGTTGAGCTTCAGTCCCTTGGCCTTCCGCTTCAGCGCCACCTCGGCCATCATATAGATGATGAGCTTGTCGAATTCCCTCGGCGTGAGCTGCATCCCGGCCTCTGCGCGGTCCGACCCTGACGTTCGTTCAATCGAGGCTAGCGGAAATTCATAATGCTTGCAACGGCCCGCAATGGGGCCGTGCGTTCCGGCCCGGCAGCAGCTTGAAGATGGCGCGCGTCGCGGCTATATTCGATGGGGGGCGGGCGCACCCCTACCTATTGGTTCTTAAGGCGGCGGCCGAGGGCGGCTTTCCGTCACTCCAGTTCATGATCAAGGACCGCGATGGCCCTGTCGCAAGACTGTACCGACCCGAGGCCGCCGTCTCGCGTGGGCTCTGCCGCTTCTTCCCGCGATCGCTCTGATGCTCGGCGCATGCCGGGAGGAGAAGGTCGCCGAAGACGGCTGCGCCGCGTCCCGTGCGCACGATCACGGCGGCCAAGGCGACGTCGGCGAAACGGTCACCCTGACCGGACAAATTCTCGCGGAGAACGAAGTATCGCTCGCGTATCGCATCGGCGGCGAATCCTGAAGC
>CAVZJZ010000011.1:0-63094 GCA_963775665.1 uncultured Alphaproteobacteria bacterium
CAACAGCGTCATGCCCGCGCTTTCGATCGCAACGTCCGTTCCCGTGCCCATGGCGATTCCGACATCGGCCGCCGCGAGGGCGGAGCGTCGTTGACGCCGTCCCCGGCCATCGCGACGACATGGCCTTCGCGCTTCAGCCGGGCGATCGCCTCGGCCTTGCCTTCGGGCGCGACCCGGCCTCGAAGGCCTCGATGCCGAGCCCGGCTGCGACCGCCGCGGCGGTCGACGGTGTCGCCGGCCAGCATCACCACGTGGAGGCCCTGAGCCTTCAGCGCCGCGGCGATTCGGCCGCTCCAGCCTTGACCGGGTCGGCGACCGCGATCAAGGCGGCGAGCTCGCCGTCGACCGCAACGTAGACGACGGTCGCGCCGTTCCGCCGCAGCGTCTCGGCTTTCGCCGACAAGGCGGACACGTCAGCGCCCCGTTCGGCGAGGAAGGTCTCAGACCCGACCGCAACCGCGTGTCCCTCAACCGATTCCGCCGCGCCGCCTGCCGGCGACGACTGGAAGTGGCCCGCAGGGGACGAGCCCAGCGCTCCGCCGCGCCGCCGCGACGACCGCCGCGGCGATCGGATGCTCGCTCGACCGCTCAAGGCTCGCCGCCAGACGCGACGCCTCGTCGGCGGCGAAATCCGGCGCCGCCTCGACTGCGGTCAGGCGAGCCGCCCTCGGTGAGGGTCCCCGTCTTGTCGACGACGAGCGTGTCGACCGCCTCGAACCGTCCAGCGCCTCCGCGTCGCGGACGAGTATGCCCTGCCCGCGCGCCTTTGCCGACGCCGACCATGATCGACATCGGCGTCGCGAGACCGAGCGCGCACGGGCAGGCGATGATCAGCACGGGCACCGCGCGACGAGCCCGAAGGCCAGTCTGGCTCGGGCCGAACAGCGCCCCATGCGAGAAAAGCGAGCGCCGCGACAAGAACGACGAGCGGCACGAACCAGCCGGCGACACGGTCGGCCAGGCGCTGCGACCGGCGCGCGGCTGCGCTGGGCCTTCCCCAGAGATCGATCATGCGCGCAAGCGCGGTGTCGCGGCCGACCCGCTCGGCGCGCATGACGAGGCCGCCCGACCCGTTGACCGCGCCTGCGATCAGCTTTGCGCCGGCAGCTTTCGGAACCGGCATCGACTCGCCCGTCATCAGGGCCTCGTCGACGGCGCTCGCGCCTTCGACGACCACGCCGTCCGCCGGGACCTTCTCTCCCGGCCGGACGCGCAGCACGTCGCCGACGGCGATGCGGTCGAGATCGACGTCCTGTTCGCTTCCGTCCGGCGCGATGCGAAGCGCGCGCTTCGGCTGAAGATCGAGAAGCGCGCGGATGGCGTCCCCTGTCCGCTCGCGCGCCGTCAGCTCAAGCACCTGCCCGACCAATACGAGCACGGTGATGACTGCGGCGGCCTCGAAATAGATCGGCGGCGCGCCGCCATGGGTATGGAAGGCGTGCGGAAAAACCCCAGGCGCGACGGTCGCGACGACGCTCGCCAGCCACGCGACGCCGACCCCGGTGGCGATGAGGGTGAACATGTTGAAGTTTCCGGTGCGGATCGACGCCGCCGCGCGGACGAAGAACGGCCATCCCGCGCCGAGCGCCACCGGCGTGGCGAGGACGAGTTGCAGCCAGTTCGAGACCTGCGGAGCAAGCCAGTTGGCGCCGGAGAGATGCCCGCCCATGTCGATGACGACGACGGGGAACGCCAGCGTGAGCGCGAACCAGAGCCGGCGCTTCATGTCGATGAGTTCGGCGTTCGGCCCGGTCTCGGCCGACGGGGACAGGGGTTCGAGCGCCATGCCGCAGATCGGGCAGGCGCCGGGCCCGATCTGTCGCACCTCGGGGTGCATCGGGCAGGTGAAGATCGTCCCTGGCGGAACAGGCTCTTGCTGCTGTAGCCGCGCTCGATGAGCGCGGCCGGCGGGGTCCATAGGGCGTCCGGAAGGACGCCCGTCTTTCGACGGGCTGTCGACCGCGCCTGCAGTATCGAGGTAGCGCGCCGGCTCGGCGGCGAATTTTGCCCGGCAGCCGGCGCAGCAGAAGACAAACGTCCGCCCGTCATGCTCGAGGCGGAACTGCGTCTTCGCCGGATCGATCGTCATCCCGCAGACGGGGTCCTTGGCTTCTTTCTCGGCTTCGATCAGGCTCAATGGCTCCGGTCCTTGCGTTGAACTCGCGCAAGGCTTAAACCTTCCCATCATGGGAAGGTCAAGCGAGACCAACGAATGAATATCGGCGCCGCGGCGGCGGCGAGCGGCGTCAACGCAAAGATGATCCGCCATTACGAGGCGATCGGCCTCCTGCGGCCGGCCGAGCGTCGCCCGAACGATTACCGTGACTACGGCGAACGCGAAGTCCACGAACTGAGGTTCATCAGGCGGGCGCGCCGCCTCGGCTTTTCGACGGGCGAGATCGGCGCGCTGCTGGCGCTCTGGCGCGACCGCGAGCGGCCGAGCCGCGAGGTCCGGCGCATTGCGGAAGCGCATGTGAATGAGCTCGAGGCGCGCGTCGCCGAGATGCAGGCGATGGCGAAGACGCTGCGACAACTCATGCATCGGTGTCACGGCGATGACCGGCCGGACTGTCCGATCCTCGACGACCTGGCGCTTTAGCGACGGCGGGCTCTAAAACCGCTCTCGCGGCGGCGCTGGCGGTGCGCTGGGCCAGCCCACAGGGCAAAATCCTCAATCGTTAGCGTCCCTATCTCCAGCCGGGACCTCATCCTTCGAGGCCCCTTCGGGGCGCCTCAGGACGAGGTCGGCGGGTGTTCCGGCAGGTTGCTGACGATTGGAGATTCCGCGTTCGCCCTTGCCCACAATCCCCCTTGCCTGCCGCGCCGCGCTGCTCCATGACGCGCCCCCATGAACGTCGCCTCGTCCACTGAGCGCAACTGGCTTGCCGAAATTCGCCCCGCGATGCGGGAGGTCGCGCCGAGCGGCATTGTGGAGGTGTTCGATTACGGCCGGGGCCGGCAAGGGCTGATCCCGCTCTGGGTCGGCGAGGGCGATCTGCCGACGCCGTCCTTCATCAGCGAAGCCGCCAAGGCCTCGCTCGATAACGGCGAGACTTTCTACACCGCGCAGGGCGGGATTCCTGATCTCCGCGAAGCGATCGCCGCCTATATGACCCGCGTCTACGGCGCCGCGCCCGGAGGCGGCGCATTCGCGCCGAAGCAGTTCTTCGTCACCATCGGCGGCATGCACGCGATCGAGATTGCGACCCGACTCGTCACAGGTCCCGGCGATGAGGCGCTGGTCCCCTCGCCCGCCTGGCCGAATTTTGTCGGCGCGGTCGAAAGCGCGGGCGCGCGGACGGTCCCCGTTCGGCTCGATGAGGCAGGGCGCTGGAGTCTCGACCCGCAGAAACTGGCCGCCGCCATCACGCCGGCGACACGCGCCATTTTTTTCAATTCGCCCGCCAATCCGACCGGCTTCATCGCGACCCGCGAGGAAATCTCGGCGACGCTCGAGATCGCACGCCGCCACGACCTTTGGATCATCGCCGACGAGATCTACGGCCGCATCACTTACGACGGCCAGCGTGCGCCCTCGTTTCACGACGTGATGGCGCCGGACGACAAGATCATGTTCGTCCAGACGCTGTCGAAGAACTGGGCGATGACCGGCTTTCGCGTCGGCTGGCTCGAAGCGCCGCCGGCGCTCGGGCCCCTGATCGAGAATCTGGTCCAGTTCACCTCATCGGGCGTGCCGGTCTTCACCCAGCGCGCCGCCATCGCGGCGCTGAGCCAAGGCGAGGCGTTCCTCGCCGGCCAGATCGAGCGTTGCCGCCGTTCGCGCGACATCCTCTGTGAGGGCCTCCTGGCGACCGGCCGCGTGCGTTTTTTCGAGCCGGAGGCAGCCTTCTATCTGTTTTGCGCGGTCGACGGCTTCGACGACGCCCGCGCGCTGGCTTTCCGCCTCGTCGATGAGGCCGGGGTCGGCGTCGCGCCGGGAACCGCCTTCGGCCCCGGCGGCGAGGGGCGGCTGCGCCTCTGCTTCGCCCGCGATCCGGCCGAGATCGAAGAGGCGACGCGGCGCATGGCCCGCTGGCTGAAGGCGTGACGGGGGGGACCGCTCCCGGCGCCAAGGATCCACTCAAGCTCCACGCCCTCCTCGCCCAGGCCGCCGTCCTCGCCGTCGCATTCGCTGGCGGATGGGCGGCCTCGGCGAGCGGCGCGCCGGCGGGCTGGATGTCGGGCGCGATGATCGCGGTCACCGCCTTCGCCGCGACGGGCCTGGCGAAGCCGTTCGCGGCCCCGCTGCGCGACTTCGTCATTCTGCTCGCCGGCGTCTCGATGGGCTCTGGCGCAAGCCCGCACGCGCTCTCGGCGCTCGCGCATTACCCGGTCTCGCTCGCCATGATGGCGATCGCCGTCGCGGCGATGACGGCGAGCGCCTACGCCGTGCTCGTCCGCAGTCCTGGCTTCTCGCGCCAGACGGCGCTGTACGCCTCGATACCGGGCGCGCTCTCCTATGTGTTCGTCGCCGCGCAAGCGACCGGCGCCGACATGCCGCGCATTGCGGTCGCGCAGGTCTTCCGCATCTTCGTCCTGATGGCGATCGTGCCGCTGCTGGCGGGACGGCTTGCGCCCATCGCGCCGATCATGACGCCGCATGATTCGCCGCTGATCACGATCGCGCTGGTCGCCGCCGCGGCGGCGATCGCCTATGGAATAAGGCGGCTCAGGCTGCCCGCCGCACTGCTCTATGCAGCGATCGGCGTCTCGGTGCTGGCGCATGGGTCGGGACTGGCGCCCGGGCGGCCCGATCCCGCGATCCAGATCGCCGCGCAGGCTCTGGTCGGCGCCTGGGTCGGCACGCGCTTCATCGGCTTCGACTGGCATTTGCTGCGCGGCGTCATTGCCGCGGCCTCGGGCGCCTTCGTCGCCGCGCTCGCCGCGGCGGCCGCTTTCGCCGCCCTGACCGCGGCGCTGATCAAGATTTCCTTCGTCCAGGCGCTCGTCGCCTTCGCGCCCGGCGGCATCGAGGCGATGACGATGATGGCCTTTGCGCTCGGCCTCGACCCGCTGTTCGTCGGCGCCCATCACCTGGCGCGGTTTTTCCTGATCAGCCTGACCCTGCCGCTCCTGTCGAAGGCGGCGGCCGGCGGCCGGCCGCCGGCCGCCGACGTTCCGCCTTCGCCCTAAGTCCAATATTGCACTGCGCAACGGCCTCTGGCGGTGCAGCGAGCTAGTCTTTAAATGCTCGATGAGAGGATTCAGGAGATTGTCCATGCTTGCCCGTCCGCGCCGCAGCGTCCTCTACATGCCCGGCTCCAACGCCAAGGCGCTGGCCAAGGCGGCGACGCTGCCCGCCGACGCGCTGATCCTGGATCTGGAAGACTCGGTCTCGCCCGACGCCAAGGTGGCCGCGCGCGCTCAGGTCGTCGAGGCGGCCAGGGGCGATTTCGGCGGGCGGGAAGTCGTCATCCGCGTCAATGGGCCGCATACGCCCTGGGGCGCGGACGATCTCATCGCCGCCGCGGCGGCCGGTCCCGACGCCATTCTCCTGCCCAAGGTCGACGGTCCCGGCGACATCATGCTCGCCGCCAGAACCGTGCGCGAGAGCGGCGCGTCGGACAGGACCCGCATCTGGGCGATGATGGAGACGCCGAACGCGATCCTGAACGCGGGTTCGATCGCCGCCGTCGCCGCCGACTCGTCCTCGCGGCTGACGGTGCTGGTCATGGGGCTCAACGATCTCGCCAAGGAGACGCGCGCCAGGCTGACCCCCGGCCGCCCCGCCATGACCGCCTGGCTCGCCGGCTGCGTCGTCGCTGCGCGCGCCCACGACGTCGACATCATCGACGGCGTCTATAACGACATCAAGGATCTCGACGGCTTCCGCCTCGAATGCGTGCAGGGCCGCGAGATGGGCCTCGACGGCAAGACGCTCATCCACCCGGGCCAGATCGACATCTGCAACGAGGTCTTCGCGCCCTCCGTCGCCGAGGTGGATAGCGCCCGCGCCATCATCGACGCCTTCGGTCTGCCGGAAAACGCTGGCAAGGGCGTGATCCAGCTGAACGGCAAGATGGTCGAACTGCTGCATGCCGAGATGGCGCGGCGCACGCTCGCCATCGCCGAGGCCATCGCCGGCCTGAGCAAGGTCGCCGCCTGAAGCGGCCTCGGCCTTGGCGCGGATGAGAGGCGATAAGCGCAACACGGAACGGAGCGGCGCATGGGCGCACATCATCATTCCCTTTTCCAGCTCGGGCCGGACGCGGCGCCCTACCGCAAGCTGACGGGCGAAGGCGTCCGGGTCGAGACAGGCGCTCGGGCGCGAGGTGCTCGTGGTCGAACCGGATGCGCTGGCGCTTCTCGCCGAGCAGGCGATGGTCGACATCAACCATCTGTTGCGTCCCGGCCATCTCGCCCAGCTCGCCAAAATCCTGGACGATCCCGAAGCGACCGCCAACGACAAGTTCGTCGCTTACGACCTCCTGAAGAACGCCAATATCGCGGCGGGCGGCGTCTTGCCGATGTGCCAGGACACCGGCACCGCCATCGTGGTCGCCAAGAAAGGCCGGCATGTCTGGACAGACGGCCTCGACGAAGCGGCGATCGCCAGAGGAATCCGCGAGGCCTATCGCAAGAAGAACCTGCGCTACAGCCAGGTCGCGCCGCTCTCGACCTTCGAGGAGACGAACACCGGCGACAACCTGCCGGCGCAGATCGACATCGCCTCCGAGGGTGAGGATTCCTACAAGTTCCTGTTCATGGCCAAGGGCGGCGGCTCGGCCAACAAGACTTTCCTCTACCAGGCGACTCCGTCCATCCTCACGCATGAGCGGATGATCGCCTTCCTGAAGGAAAAGATCCTGACCCTCGGCACCGCCGCCTGCCCGCCCTATCATCTGGCCATCGTCATCGGGGGCCTAAGCGCGGAACTGACGCTGAAAACCGTCAAGCTCGCCTCCGCCCGCTATCTCGACGGGCTGCCGACGAGCGGCTCGGCCGACGGGCGCGCGTTCCGCGATCTGGAGCTCGAAGCCGAGATCCACAAGCTGACCCAGGATCTCGGGGTCGGGGCGCAGTTCGGCGGCAAGTACTTCTGCCACGACGTCCGGGTGATCCGCCTGCCGCGGCACGGCGCTTCGCTGCCGATCGGGCTCGGCGTCTCCTGTTCGGCCGACCGGCAGGCGCTTGGCAAGATCACCCGCGAGGGCGTGTTCCTCGAAGAGCTCGAGCATGATCCGGCGCGCTTCCTGCCTGCAATCGACGAGGCCGCACTCGGCGGGCCGGTGGTGAGGATCGACCTCAACCGGCCAATGAAAGAGATCCTGGCCGAACTGACCCGATACCCGATCCGCACCCGGCTCGCCCTGACCGGGCCGATGATCGTCGCCCGCGACGCTGCTCACGCCAAGATTCGCGAGCGGCTCGACCGCGGCGAGCCGATGCCGCAGTATCTGCGCGACCATCCGGTCTATTACGCCGGGCCGGCCAAGACGCCGGCGGGCATGGCTTCGGGCTCCTTCGGTCCGACGACCGCGGGCCGGATGGATTCCTTCGTCGAACAGTTCCAGGCGGCGGGCGGGTCGATGGTGATGCTCGCCAAGGGCAACCGCTCGGCCGAGGTCCGCAAGGCCTGCGCGAAGCACGGCGGCTTCTATCTCGGCTCGATCGGCGGCCCGGCCGCCCGCCTCGCGCAGGACTGCATCCGCAAGGTCGAGGTGCACGAATATCCGGAACTCGGCATGGAGGCCGTGTGGCGGATCGAGGTCGAGAATTTTCCGGCCTTCATCGTCGTCGACGACAAGGGCAACGACTTCTTCAAGGAGCTCAATCTCGGGTGAGCGGGTTACGGCCGCGCCGCGCCGGGCGCGACCGGCCGAGGCGGGGACCTGCGAACGGAGCGACGCAACATGGAGGCGCTATTTTTGCTCATGCAACACATGAAGATACATTCGTAATCGATTGGAATATCGTGAATTTCATTCCGCGACAGCGGGCCAAAATGGCGCCATTCCGCCCGGTTCCTGACGGTTTAGGGCGGCTGAGTATAGAAATTCTATACTTTCGCGCCCTCGGACGCGCCACGAAAGCGGTTCTCCGGCTTCGGCTTTCCCGGTTGTCGTCGACCTGTTATGGGCCGTAACAGGGAGATTTGCTCCCTGTTATCTCCCTCAACCATTGCATGAACAATTCATCACAAGAGATTGATATTCATCGCTTTCATGCCTCAAGCCGGAGTGCGGCGAGGCCCGCGTTCCCCTGTTAGCAGGGCATAACAGGGAGAATTCCGGTTTTGGCGAAGTTGCAGGCGGCGAGCGGCGCGAGGCCATGAGTATAGATTTTCTATCCCGCCGAGGGCGTCGCCTCAGCCGTTCAGCAGGTCCTTCACCGATTTGGCGGGCGAAAAGGTCAGCTTTCTCGACGCCGCAATCTTGATCTTCTCGCCGCTAGCCGGATTGCGGCCCTCGCGTTCCGGCGTCGCCTTGACTTTGAACTTCCCGAATCCCGGCAGGGAGACCTCCGCGCCGCCGGCGGCCGCATCCACGATATCCTTCAAGACGTCGTCGACGATCGACTTGGCTTGCGCTTTGCTTAAGCCATGCGCCTCAGCGAGCTTTGCGGCGAGTTCGGCTGTATTCATTGGAGGGGCTCCTGGCGATTCGATTCGCCGCGTCTATGGCATGGACCCGTCGCCATGTCATTATCCGGTCCACGCCGCGTCCGGCGACGCCAGCGCCGATCGCCAATGGTTGCGCCTTGCAATGAACGGCGGCTCAGCTAGGCTCGTCGGCCTACGAGAGGAGCGCGCCATGGCGACAGGCACAGTGAAATGGTTCAATGCAACAAAAGGTTTCGGGTTCATTCAGCCGGACACCGGCGGCCCCGACGTGTTCGTCCATATCAGCGCGGTCGAACGGGCAGGCATGCGCGACCTTATTGAAGGGCAGAAGATCGCCTATGAGGTCGTTCCCGACAAGCGGACGGGCAAATCCTCGGCGGACAATTTGAAGCCGGCCTGAAATTGCCTGCGACTTATCATGTCGTGGTCCCATTCAATCGGCATCTGGAAGGCCATTCGATGCCCGGCGAAGCCTAGGAGGTCATGAATCCCGGGCGGTTTCTCGCGCGGAGAAGTTGAGTTCGCCGACCCCGAAGTTCCGGCGAATGGCGATCATGTGAGACCGTGTTGCGAAATTGGCTGGCATGATCGCGATCTCGGCGAATAAAAGCGCAATGGCGTCCCGCGGCATTTTCTCGCCGCTGCGCCACGCGGTTTTCCGACGGATCTGGACCGCAAGCCTGTTATCCAATCTCGGCATCCTGGTTCTGGAGTTGGCGCCGCCTGGACGATGACGCAAATCTCGTCCTCGACCAATCTGGTGGCGCTGGTCCAAACGTCATTGATGTTGCCGGTGGCGCTGGTTTCGACGCCAGCGGGCGCCGTCGCAGATATGTTTGACCGGCGGATCGTCGGAATTGTCGCTCTATCGATCGCATTGGCCGGGTCAATTTCGCTGTCCGTCCTCGCATGGCTGGGTGTCGTGACGCCCGTCCTGCTGCTCGTCTTTTGCTTCATCATTGGCAGTGGGATGGCCCTGTTTGGACCGGCGTGGCAGGCCTCTGTCAGCGAGCAGGTCCCGGCGGAGGCGCTGCCGTCGGCCGTCGCGCTCAACGGCATCAGCTACAACATTGCCCGCAGCTTCGGGCCGGCGATCGGCGGCGTCATTGTCGCGTCGGCGGGGGCTGTCGCCGCATTCGCGACGAATGCGCTTCTCTATCTGCCGCTTCTGATTGTCCTGTTTCTCTGGCGCCGGCTGAAAGAACCGTCGCGGCTGCCGCCGGAAAGAATGGCGAGGGCTGTCATTTCCGGCGTTCGCTACATCGTGCACTCGCCGCCAATCCGAATTGTCCTCGGGCGGACGCTGGTGACCGGGATTGCAGGGGGATCGGTCTCGGCGCTCATGCCGATCGTCACCCGCGACCTTCTTCATGGCGGCGCGCAGACCTACGGCGTCATGCTGGGGGCGTTTGGAATGGGCGCTGTCATCGGAGCGCTCAATATCTCAACCCTTCGTGGACGCCTGGGAGACGAAGTGTCGATCCGCCTGTGTATGATCGTCATGGGCGTCTTTGTCGCTGTCGTCGCGTTGAGTCGCTCGCCGGTTCTCTCCGGAATCGCGCTCGTCTTTGCGGGCGCCGCCTGGACGGCTTCGGTCACGGTGTTCAATGTCGGGGTTCAACTCGCCGCTCCGCGCTGGGTGGCTGGTCGTGCTCTAGCTGCCTATCAGGCCGCCATATCGGGCGGGATTGCGCTTGGCAGCTGGGTATGGGGCAGTACGGCTAGCGGCATTGGAGTTGAGAGAACGCTGCTCATTTCGGGCGCCGCATTGCTTGTTTCGCCATTGCTCGGCTCGTGGATGCGTATGCCAACGGCCAGCGGACCCAACGAACTGTCGCTCGACGTCCTTGCCGACCCCGAAGTGCGCCTGTCGCTGACCCCGCGCAGCGGGCCGATCGTGGTCGAGATCGAATATCGTGTCGATCCAGCCAAGGCGCGCCTCTTTTACGCCGTCATGCAGCACGTGCAGCTCAGCCGCCAGCGTAACGGCGCCTATGGCTGGTCGATCGCGCGGGATCTCGCCGATCCCGAATTATGGACCGAGCGCTATCATTGCCCGACGTGGCATGACTACCTCCGGCAGCGAAGCCGGTCGACGGCGTCGGAGCGCGCCCTGCATCTGCGCGCCAACACATTCCATATCGGCCCGGAGCCCATCCGCATTCGCCGCATGCTGGAGCGGCCCGTCGGGTCTGTGCGCTGGAAAGAGGACACGCCCGATCGCTCAACCGCCGACGTGGCGCCGATCACCAGCCCAGGGACTGGCCCCTGATCGTGAGGACGATCGGCGCTGATCGGGGCCCAAGAGTATAGAAAATCTTGCCGGTCCCGCGCCCAAAGGACGCGCCTCGCGCGTTCAGACCAGCCGCGCCTCCGAGACCGCCCACCATGCGGCGACGATGACGACGCCGGTCACGACGCTGATCGGCAGAGTGGAGCGGTCGCCGATGCGAAGCCGCGCATCTTGACCATGCGGGGGGTGCGCCGGCGCGGGGAAGGTGCGCGTTCGTGGGCGCTTCGATCTCTGCGGCGACGATGTCGGTCATTGCACGGCGCTCCGGGAGGTTTCGTTCTGGTGAACGATGGCGCGAATTTGTTCGCGCAGGTCGGCGAACTCCGGCGCGGTCTTGACCGCCCTGGCGTCGCGATCGCGGGAGCGTTCTGTCCACAGCCCTCAGGACGCCGCGCGCAGTCCGGCCCGGTCGCGCCAGGCCGAGAGCCGCGCGAGCGCCGACGTCAGAGTCTCGCGCTTCTTGGCGAAACAGAACCGGATGTGGCTGCGGATGTCGCGACCGCCGTAGAACGACGAGATGGGCACCGCCGTGACGCCGGCTTCGAGCGTGAGTTTGCGGCAGAATTCGAGGTCGTCCTCCTGTTCGTCGAAAGCGCGCGCACCGGCCACCGCGAAATAGGTCGCGCTGACCTCGCCGACATCGAAGCCCACGGTTCTGAGGCCGTCGACCAGCAGGTCTCGCCGCTCCTGCAGGGCGCTCTGGAGACCGGCGAAATAGCTCGACGGCATTCGCAGCCCGAACGCCGCGGCGGCCTGCAAGGCAGGAGGCGTCGTGAAGGTGATGAACTGATGCGCGCGGATGATGGGGGCGAGAAGCTTCGGGTCCGCGGTAACGTAGCCGACCTTCCATCCGGTGACCGAAAAAGTCTTCCCCGCCGACCCGATGCGCACGACCCGGTCACGAACCTCCGGCAGCGCAAACAGGGTCTTGTGGCGTCGGCCGTCGAACACGAGGTGCTCGTAAACTTCGTCCGCGATGGCGATAAGATTGTGCCGCAGTAGACAGTCGGCCAGAAAGCGGAGATCGCCGTCGTCGAAGATCTTGCCGATCGGATTCATCGGCGTGTTGATGACGATCGCCCGCGTGCGCGGCGTGATCGCCGCCTCGAGCGCGTCCCGCGGCAGCGCCCAGTCCGGAGGCGCGAGGCGAACCGGAACGGGAACCGCGCCGGCGCGCCGGACGATGACCGGATAGGAATTGTAGGCCGGCTCCAGCAGGATGACTTCGTCGCCGGGATTGAGCAGTCCGAAGAACGCGTCCGCCAACGCCTCGGTTGCGCCCGAGGTGACGAGAACCTCGCGCTCCCAGTCCACTTCGAGGCCGTGAAAGCGGCGCGCGCTCTCCGCCACGGCCTGGCGCAAGGCGGGGACCCCCAGCATGGGCGGATATTGATGCGGGCCGTCCCGCAGCGCTTGAATTGCGGCCTCGACGACCTCCGGAGGCTCCAGGCCTTCAGGAAAGCCCTGGCCGAGATTGACCGCGGCGACTTCGGTCGCCAGGCGGGACATTGATTCGAAGATCGAGGTGCCGCAAGCGTCGAAAACGGTATTGCCCATCGCCCTTCCCGGTCCCGCGCCTCGACTGGCCCCGGCCGCGGCGCGACCAACCGGGCCATATGTCATCTTCTTTGTCTTACTTTGTCGCAGGAATCCAGGGCCGTACGCGACCACCTTGATGCCTGCGCCGACGGCCTTCTGCGCCGCGCCTTTCAGGTCATTGGCTTGCCGTTGTCGACGATCAGTCCCTTGACCTTGAGATTGATCGCCTGTTCGATCAGCTGACGTTCGGCGTCGGGATCCTGTCGCCCCTCCGAAATTCGCAGGTCGACGCCTGGCGCGTCGGCTTCGAAGGCCTGCGGCTCGTCGCCGCCGCCGGTGAAGTTGACGACGGCGATTTTAACACGGCCTTTGTCGAACGGCGCGGGCGCTCCCGCGAGGCGGCTCGACAGGGGCTGAAGCTGAAATCGCGGCGGCGGCCAGCCGAAGCGCTTGCACGCGCCCCGAACCGCTAAGCCGGCGTCGCGCGCGCGTCGGATGGAATCGGACACGAGGAAAGCCCTACCGAAAATGGCTCAACGCCAGGGCGAGCGACGCCACCGCGATCCGTGTCGGGACTGTGGCGCCTGCGTGCTGCTCCAACATGCGTGCGCCTCGGAGAGTGGCTGATCCGTTAGGCCGCCGCCGCTTTTCCCGCGGCGCTGGCAGGCTTCACTTCGTTCAGGCGGCCTGTTCGCACGTCGTAAATGTAGCCGTGAATCGGGATCGACTTCGGAACGAGCGGATGTGCTCGGATGCGCTGTACATCCAGGGCGACGCTTTCTTCCTGATCCCTGATCGTGTGCCACTTGATGAAATGCCCGGCCGCGTGGCCGCCGTGACGGTGCGGGTTCGACCAGGCCTTGCCGTCGTAGGACGCAGTGCCGAGGTCTTCTTCGAGCAAATCTGCAATCACCTCGTCTGTGAAAAGCTCCATGCCGCAATTCGTATGATGGACGACGAACCACTCCACGGTGCCGAGCAGTTTGTGAGAAATCACGAGCGAGCGGATCGCGTCATCGGTGGCCCGACCGCCGGCGTTGCGGATGACATGCGCGTCGCCTTCGGCAAGCCCGGCATATTTTGCAGGATCGAGCCTCGCGTCCATGCAGGTGAGAATGGCGAACCGCCTGGCTGGCGGCAGCGCGAGCTCGCCCTTCTTTCCGAATGAAGCTGCGTAGGTCTGATTGGCGGAAAGCACTTCGTTCAAGATCTTCGACACGGTCGGCCTCCTGAAACGGCGGAACTCAACGAGGCGCCGGGGAGGCGACGCCGCTGCCATAGCGAAGCACGCTCTTGACCATTAGTCAACTTAGATAATAGCTATACTAGATTATTGCCCGCTGCGGACTGCATCGCGCGGCGAGACCGACCGGAATGATCCGGGAGTTCGCGCTGGCCGCCTTGTGCGGGATAGGGCGCTGCTGGTTCTCCAGCGCGAAGGGCTGATCAAGTTGCGCGACGGCTCGCGGATCTCGCCACCTCCGCCGACATCGTCGAGAACCCCGAAGACGTTAAGATCAAGGACCCGGATGCGGGCGTCGCGGGCCGCTCGATCGATGTTCTGAGCACAGCGGCGGTGAACACCGAGCCATTAGAAAATGACAACCTTCGTCGCCGGCCTGCGTCTTGGAAGCCTTGCTCCGCCGACGACACGTGGGCCGTATTTGATTGCACAATTTCTGAATATCCGTTACCATGCCGCGATGAGGATCACGATCGACGTCCGATTGGCTATGGCTCCAGCAACGCCGGCCTTCACTGGGCCGTCAAATAGCGTTTCTCTTTAGTCCAAAAAGCAGGCAGATGTTTTTTTGAATCGCATAGGCCGCGCAACCCATTGAAATGTCTCGATTCGGACGAGAAATTCCAAGGAATTCCAAGACAATCCAACCCCATTTTGAAGGGCAAGCAAGGGGAAATTGAGCAGAATCCAAATATTCCCAAATTCGTTGGCGCGCCGGGCCGGGGACATCCACCCTTTCCCGGGTTCGCGCGATCCATGCGTTCCCTTTGGCGTCCGGAATCCCTATCTAGGGTCCCGCCGGCGTGAGCCGCCGCGCGTCGGAGAGGATTGAGATCATGGCGTCTCGTGATGAGGTGATGGCGGCGCTCGCCGGAGTGCCCGGCCCCGACGGACGCACGCCCCTGCCCGAGTCGGGCGCGATCTCGGGGCTCACGATCCGTGACGGCAAAGTCTTCCTTGCAATCCTCATCGACCCGGCCGAGGCCCGGGCGATGGAGGCGATGCGGGCGAAGGCGGAAGCCGCGGTCAAGGCGCTGCCCGGCGTGGCCAATGCGGTCGTCACGCTGACCGCCGAATCGGCGCGCGCGGCCGTCAGCGCCCCGCCGGGCCACGTCCATCCAGAGCGCGGCCAGGAGCGGCGACCCGGCCGCTCCAGCCTCCCCCTGCCCGGCGTCAAGCACATCGTCGCCGTCGCCTCGGGCAAGGGCGGCGTCGGCAAATCGACGGTCGCCTGCAATCTCGCCGTCGGCCTCGCCAAGCTCGGCCTCAAGGTCGGAGTCCTCGACGCCGATCTCTTCGGACCTTCGATGCCGAAGCTTTTTGGCCTTTCCGCCAAGCCCGAGATCGGACCTGACGGCCAGAAGCTCATTCCGCTCGAGGCCTTCGGCGTCAGGGTGATGTCGATCGGCTTCCTGATCGAAGAAGGCGCGCCGGTGATCTGGCGCGGGCCGATGGTGATGTCGGCGCTCAACCAGCTCTTGCGCGAGGTCGTATGGGGCGAGCTCGACGTGCTTGTCGTCGACATGCCGCCGGGCACCGGCGACACGCAGCTGACCATGGCGCAGAACGTGCCGCTGTCGGGCGCGGTGATCGTCTCGACGCCGCAGGATCTGGCGCTGATCGACGCCAGGCGCGGCATCGCGATGTTCAAGCAGGTGCAGGTGCCGCTCCTCGGCATCGTCGAAAACATGAGCTATTTCCTGTGCCCGCACTGCGGCGGCCGCACCGACGTGTTCTCGCACGCGGGGGCGCAGAGGGAAGCGCAGCGGCTGGGCGTTCCGTTCCTCGGCGAGGTGCCGCTCGACATTGCGATTCGCGCCAATTCCGATGAAGGCCGGCCCATCGTCGCGAGTCTCCCCGACAGCGCGCACGCAGGGTCGTTCCTCGAGATCGCGCGCCGCGTGGCGCAGACGCTCGAGGTCGGGGCGCCCGGCGCGAAGCCGGCCCCGCGGATCCGCATTCAGTGACGGGAGCGCGTTCGATGGCCTGGCCGACCGACATCACCGTGACCGAAAAGGGACGGATTCTGGAAGTCGTGTTCGACGACGGCGAGATCGCCCGCTTGACGGCTGAGCGCCTGCGCGTGGAAAGCCCGAGCGCCGAGGTTCAGGGCCATTCGCCGAGCCAAAAGAAGATCGTGACCGGCAAGGAGAACGTCGCCATCGTCGGCGTCGAGCCGATCGGCAATTATGCGATCAAGATCGTGTTCGACGACGGCCACGACACCGGGCTCTACTCTTGGGATTATCTGCGCAGGCTCGCGGGATAGAGCACCCGCATTCAAGACAGCGTCAGAACCGCCCGAGGACGGTGCCGGCGATTTCGCACTGGAAGCCCTCGAGGGCCTGCGAGACCGTCCGGACGTCCTTGACCTTGCTGCGGTGACGGCGCGCGACCAGGATCGCGGAGCCCACCCGCGACGCGACGACATAAGCGTCGGCGTTCTCCAGAGCCGCCGGCGTGTCATAAATGACGACGCCGTAGTTGCGCTGTGCGTTTTGCGAGAGATTGAGAAACTCCTTGGAGCTGAGAAGCTCCTGAGGATGGGGCGCAGTCGCCCCGGCGACGAGCAGCGAGAGTCCGGGAACGATATCGATCGCGACGGGCGGCATGTTCGGCTCGCTTCGGGTGAGAGCCTCGACGAGACCCTCGCTCTTCGAATCGACACCGAAAAGCGCAGCAAGCCGTGGCCTTCTCAGGTTGGCGTCAACGAGCAGGGTCGGCACGGCCATCTGGGCGAACGACAGCGCCAGGTTTGCGGCAAAGTAGGTGGCTCCAATTCCGGAGCGCGCCCCGATCACGGCGAAAGCGTTCTTCCCTTGGGACAGCGGGCCCGTCGCAAGGCCGGACCGGACGGATCGGAACGCTTCTGCGCCCTTGCTGAAGGGCTGGTAGCCGACGACGAGTTCACGCGAAAACCTCGCTTCGTCGCTACCGAAATTCAGTACGGGATAATTGTATCGTTTCGAAAGCGCCAGAAACAGGCTGTCCCGCCGCACAAGTCCCAGCGTGATCGCGGCTTCCCCAAAGGTGAGGCCCTTGCGCCGCTGAAAGCCGCGAATCGCCTCGACCTGGGCCTCGCTCAGATTTCCGGCCGCGAGGATTTGCTGCTCGATCGGATCTTTCGCCGCCTGGAGGGCAAGGACCTCGGAATCCGTGGGACGGTTAGCATTAATCGACATTGGCTAAAGCTCTCAAATGCGCACTTGGAACCCGTCGGTGTCGAACGGGTGGCAGTGGGCGATGCTCAATATGCTGTGCAGGTTCATTCCGCCACCCCAATCGATTTTTCACCCCTCAGAATATGCGTTCGTTGACGATAATTGTGTCGCTCGGCTGCACTTCATCGTCCAGCGAAGCGGGCACTTCCATCGCTTGACCATCAGCTGCCTTGCGCTTGATCCACATGCGCGACTCGGACCCGAGGGGAGTGAGGCCGCCGGCGATCGAAATCGCTTGTTGCACGGTAAGTGGCCGCAACAAAGGAAACTCTCCTGTCTTTCCTACAAACCCGTAAACGTAGTAAAACGGAACGAGGTCCACAAAGATTTCGTCGTTGTTTTGGATCAGTATCCGGTCTCCGTTAATTTTTCCGGTCATCAGATCTCTGCCGTCGTAACGCATTACGGTGGTGCCGTTTCTGCCATGGCGACGAAGCAGCACGGTCCCGCCGGTCTCCTTCAGACCGCCGGCCCGGGCCAAGAGTTGAGACAGGGTCGTTGTCCGATCGATCGTGTAGGTCCCGGCCCCACCCACCTGACCCTGCACACTCGCCTGTGTGCCGAAATTTGTGATTTCCACGAGAACATGTGGCTCGGTGACAATCTGGCGCGCGGCGAGCCGTTTTTCGATGGTGCGGGCAAGCGCATCTTCGGTGACCCCAGCCGCCTTGACGCGCCCGACATAGGGAAAATTGATCGTCCCGTCGAGTTCGACGCGCGTCGCGACATCAAGGTCCGGCTGGCCGACGACCTTGATCGAGACAATATCCGAGGTCGTCAAGACCCGTCCCTCGGCCCACGCGTAAGCGGCGAGGACCGCCAATCCAAAAGTCAGCGCTCCGAGGAGGGAGATCCAGAGCCGAATCATTCGTATCGTTGTGTGCATCGTTCCGTGCTCCAGGTTTGGAGTCTCAATAGGGGGCATAGTTCACTGACATCAAGGCCACGCTTGCGGGGGTCACAAGGCCGCCGGCCTGAACGGTCCTACTGTATTGATAACTGAGGCTCGCGCCCAGGAAAGGAGTCATGGCATAAGATACACTCGCGCGCGCGCCATAGATATTCTCGTTCTGACTTTGGCCTAGCGCGTTGGTCGTCGTCGTTGTGAAAGCGCTGGAGCTGTGCCCCACGCTGACGCCGCCCGAGAGCGAAACCTTCGGCGTTAGTTGGTATGTCAGGCCGAGGCTGGCGGTTTCCGAGACCTGCAAGTTGGCGACGATCGATGTCGGCGGCGCGACTGTGCGCGCTACAGAGGCGTTCAGACCGAGTTTTGGCGTTATGGACCAGGTAACCGACAGGGAGTATTCGGGCTCCCAGCCGGATGGAAGCGCCAGATTGAACCCCTGGTCTCGGACTCCGACGATCCCGACGGATGCGACCAGCGATAGGTTTGGATCAATAGTCTTTGTATAGGTGGCGTTGACCGCGTCGGTCGTAATATTCCTGGAGAGACCGGAAGTGGACGATATCAGAGGTCGATTCGCGTAGTCCGTTCCTGTAATCGTCGCCAGGACCTGCAGGCTGTTCGTGTCGGAAACCGTGTAGCTCATGCCGGCGGCGATAAACTCGCTCTGGAAATTGTTCAGTTTGTCCGCCGGCGCCGAATTCGTCGAAGTCGATGGTGCCACTGTTGAAAATGGCGGAGTAATTTCCCCTGATCCTGCAAGTGGCCGTCTCATTGAACGCTACAGTCGTAACATTGTTTATGACATTAGTTGAGACCTGCTGGCCAGGTTCGGATTCAGCGGTCTGCTCTGAGGCGACCAGTCGACCACTGCACTTCGACGTATATATCCAGTTAACACCTAGGTCGGCGGAATTGTGAGTCGTATTCAGATTGGTGTGATTAAGGTAGCGGTTGAATCCATACGATCCGTCCGCGAAAAATTGATCTCCAGCTATGTACCATTTCGTCGACGCTTGATAGTTGGATACCGACTCGAACGCACCGACTTGGCGGCCGATCACCCCAGTACTTTGGGCTGGAGTGTTTGTGACGTTGCTGTTATAGCCGACAGCCTCGGAGATTTTAAACTGAATCGGCAGATCGCTCCAGTTTTGCGGGAGATTCGGCAGCACGCCGGCAAGCGAAGGGGCGGCAATCCCGAACGCAGAGATGTCCTGCGCCCGCGCGCCGCTAGCGCCAAGCATCAGAACCGCTCCGAGCGTCAAGGCGCCCTTCCGAACCATTACACCTCATCGCTCCAGACCGAATCCACGCTTTCACACACCCCCCTCCGCGCCATGCAGCGGGAACCTTCGCTCACATTGGGACTCACGCGGCCGCCTCCCGTAGCGTCACTCGCACCCCTTCTGTCGTCGCAACGACAAGGCCCCAGTCGTTGCTCATTGATACTTCCTCGGCGCTAAGCATTCCTAAAGAGCCCGTGAGACCCGCCGTCGCAAGCGCCACCATCAGGCGCGATGCGGTCGATGATCTACTGGTGGACCAACATGTTGTCGGCCCTAACGCACTCTCCCCACCCCTCCGTCTCGCGAGCCAGATCGCCCATCCATACCCACATTCGGCCGAGTGCGACAAGGAGACAAAAGCCACACTCGGCAGGAAAGCGCAGTCCGGCCGCTTTGGAATGCGTTGAGCAGGTAATGGACAGGAATGTCTAGACGACCGGAAGGGACTTCAGTAGCGTTGCTCCTAGGGCCAGCTTCGCCAAGGGTGGAAGGATGAATTCGCATTACCGGGTCGTCGTCATCGGGGGCGGCGTTGTTGGAGCCTCCGTTCTTTACCATCTTTCGAAATTCGGCTGGACAGACATCGTGCTCGTCGAGCGCTCTGTGCTGACCGCCGGTTCGTCTTGGCACGCGGCCGGCGGGTTCCACGCCCTCAACGCCAATCCGAATATGGCGATCCTGCAGGCCTACACGATCGACCTCCTGAAGGACGTCGAGGCGGAGTCCGGCCAGCCGATCGGAATGCACATGACAGGCGGGATCCACGTTGCGTCCGCTCCCGAGCGCTGGGAATGGCTACAATCGTCCTATCGCCGCTTCCAGGCCATCGGGATTGAGGACGTTCGGCTGGTGACGACAGATGAAATCAAGGCGCTCTGCCCAATTATCAGCCTGGACGGCGTCCTCGGCGGCATGTGGGCCGATCGCGAAGGCTACGTGGATACGACCGGCACGGTCTGGGCTTACGCCGGTGCGGCGAAAAAGCGCGGGGCGACCGTGATCGAGCACAATCGGGTGCTCGATCTGAAGCAGCGCGTCGATCGGACCTGGGACGTGGTCACGGAAAAGGGGACGATCAACACCGAGCACGTGGTCAACGCTGGAGGTTTGTGGGCCAAGCAGGTCGGCCGGATGGTCGGTCTGGACCTGCCTCTGTCGCCGCTCGAACACCACTATCTTATCACAGAGTCGATCCCCGAAGTCGCGGCCCTGAAAGCGGAAATGCCAATGGTCGTCGATCTCGAGGGCTACACCTACATGCGCCAGGACCAGAAGGGGATGCTGGTCGGGATTTACGAAACACGCCCGCAACATTGGTCCATGGACGGAGCGCCCTGGGATTACGGGATCGAGCTGCTCCAGGAGAACATCGACCGCATTTCCGACGAGCTCGAACTCGTTCACCGCCGCTATCCGGTCTTGCAGACGGCGGGAATCCGCAAATGGGTCAACGGCGCCTTCACGTTTTCGCCCGATGGCAACCCTTTGGTCGGCCCGGTCGCCGGCAAGCCCGGATATTGGCTCGCCTGCGGCGTGATGGCGGGCTTCCTGCAGGGAGGCGGCGTCGGCAAGGCGCTCGCCGAGTGGATGATTCGGGGCGAGACGACGGAAGACGTGTTCGGCCTCGACATCGCCCGCTATGGCGCTTACGCCTCCAATCGCGAATACATCAAGCAGACGACCGGCGAATTCTATGCCCGCCGATTCGTCATGACCTATCCCAACGAACAACTCCCGGCCGGACGTCCGCTGAAAACGACGCCCGCTTATGACGCGATGACCGCGGCCGGCTGCCAATGGGGGAATTCGTGGGGTCTCGAGGTTCCGCTCTATTTCGGCCCGCCCGGGTTCAAGGAAAAGCCGACGCTCAGGCGCTCGAATGCATTCGATATCGTCGGCGCGGAATGCCGCATGGTGCGCGCAGGCGTCGGCCTTCTCGATATTGCTTCGTTCTCCCGCTACGAGGTGACGGGGCCTCACGCCGAGAGCTGGCTCGACTGGCTGATGGCCTCCCGCTTGCCGAAGCCCGGACGCGCGAAGCTCGCTCCGATGCTGTCCGAAACCGGCAAGCTCAAGGGCGACCTCACCGTCATCAACTGGGGCGACGGGACCTTCTGGATCGAAGGCTCATACTATCTTCGCCGCTGGCACATGCGCTGGTTCGCCGATCACGCGCGCGACGGGGTGACCGTCCGCGACATTTCCGACGACGTGATCGGCTTCTCGCTGTCGGGTCCGAAGTCGCGCGCGCTCCTCGAGCGCGTAACCCACCAGGACGTCTCCAACGCCGCGCTGCCTTTCATGGGAGCGGCGATCCTCGACGTCGGTCTCATCCGCGCGAAGGTCGCGCGCCTCTCGGTGACGGGCGAACTCGGGTACGAGATCAACTGCCGCGCGCTCGAGCACGCAACGCTGCGCAGAACGCTGCTCGCCGCCGGCCAAGATCTGCGGCGTGAAGGAATACGGCTACAACGCGCTGCTCGCGCTGCGGATCGAGAAGAGCTTCGGCATCTGGTCGGCCGAATTCACGCAGGCCTATACGCCGCGCATGACGGGCATGGATCGCTGGATCGCCTGGGACAAAGGCGAATTTGTCGGCAGGAAGCCGGCGCTCGCGGAGCGTGACGGGCCTGCTCCGTCACATCAGCTTGTCACGCTCGCGATCGACGCGCTCGACGCCGACGCTTCGGGCTACGAGCCGGTCTGGCGCGAAGGAGCCAAGGTCGGCTTCGTTACGTCGGGCGGCTACGGCCACACGATCGGCAAGAGCCTGGCGATGGCGCTTGTCGCGCCGGAAGCAGCCGCAATCGGCACAGCGCTCACGGTTCATATCGTCGGGGCCGAGCGCAAGGCGCGGGTGATTGCGCCTTCGCCCTACGATCCGGCAGGCAAGGCGATGCGCGGATGATCCCTGCAGCCGCCATGGCGCCCGGGGCCGGCCCGGACAGGTCCGCGCCGTTCGGCAATGTCAAGGCGACGCGCGGCGACTGGCTCGCTGGCGCTCTCAGCGTGCTGGCGATCGAGGGCGTCGGGCGGGTGACGGTCCTCGAACCTGAGCGACCGGCTCGGCGTGTCGCGCTCGAGCTTCTATTGGTATTTCAGGAACCGGGACGAGCTGTTCGACGCGCTTCTGGCGCGCTGGGAGGAGCTCAACACGCGCGCGATCGTAACCCAAGCCGAGGCCGCCGGCGGCCTCGATCAACGAGGCTGTCTGCAATGTCTTCCGCTGCTGGATCGATCCCGAGATCTTCAGCCCGCGTCTCGATTTCGCGGTCCGCGAGTGGGCGAGACGCTCGCCGAAAGTCCGCAGGGCGCTCGACCGTTCCGACAGCGACAGGACCGACGCGATCAGGGCGATGTTCGAACGCTTCGGCTATCGCGACGAGGACGCTCTGGTGCGGGCGCGCGTGCTCTACTATACGCAGATCGGCTATTACGCGCTCGACATCCGGGAGCCGATGGAGGCTCGGCTGAAGTTGACGCCGCACTATCTCGAAACTTTCACCGGCGCCCGGCCGCGCGACGAGGACCTCGCCTCGTTGCGCGCCTATGCGATGGTCCACGCCGGCGCGGACTCGGGCCGGCCGAGCGATGACCGCGCGCTATTCCGCGTTGACAATTCTGCGGGAAGGCCTCGGCGGCCACAAGGGCTGGCCGCAGGCCTGGCGAAAGGCGAAGCCGAAGCCCGCTTACGATTTTGTCGTGATCGGCGGCGGCGGCCATGGCCTGGCGACCGCCTATTACCTCGCCAAGACCCATCGCCGCACGCGCGTCGTGCGTGATCGAAAAGGGCTGGCTCGGCGGCGGCAACACCGGACGCAACACGACGATCGTTCGCTCGAACTACTTTTACCCCGAGTCGGTCGCGCTCTACGATCTCGCGCTGCGGCTTTACGAGGGCCTGTCGCGCGATCTCAACTTCAACGTGATGCTGAGCCAGCGCGGCATCCTCAATGTTTCGCACACGCCGGCCCAGCTCGAAATCGCCGCGCGCGTCGCCAACGCCATGCAGCTCAACGGCGTCGACGCTGAACTCTGGGGCCCGGACGAAGTCCGCAAGCGCCTGCCGCTGATGTCGCAGTCGCTCGATTCGCGCTACCTGCCGAACGGCGGCGTGTGGCAGCCGCGCGGCGGCACCGCCCGGCACGACGCCGTCGCCTGGGGCTACGCGCGCGCCGCCGACCGGCTCGGCGTCGACATCGTCGAGAACTGCGAGGTCACCGGATTCGTCATGCAGAACGGCGCCTGCGTCGGCGTCGAGACGACGCAGGGCGAAATCCGCGCCGAGGCGGTCGGCGTCGCGGTCGCCGGCCATTCGTCGCAACTGATGGCGAAGGCCGGCGTCAAGCTGCCGATCCATTCCTACACCTTGCAGGCTATGGTCAGCGAGCCGGTCAAGCCCTGCCTCGACATCGTCCTCCTGCATCTCGGAACCGGGGTCTACGCGAGCCAGTCGGACAAGGGCGAGATCGTGTTCGGCGGCGGGCTCGACCGCATTCCCTCCTACGGCCAGCGCGGCAGTCCGCCGGTCCAGGAGATCGTCGTCTCGGGCCTCGTCGACATGTTTCCCGCCTTCGGCCAGCTGAAGCTGATGCGGCAATGGGGCGGCATCGTCGATGTCGTCCCGGATTCCTCGCCGATCATCGGCCCGGCCCCGATGCCGGGCCTCTTCCTCAACTGCGGCTGGGGCACCGGCGGCTTCAAGGCGATCCCGGCCGGCGGCACGCTGCTGGCGCATCTGATGGCGACCGGCTCGCACCACCCGATCAGCCGCCCCTTCGACCTCGACCGCTTCGCCGCCGGCCGCCTCATCGACGAGGCCGCGGGCTCCGGCATCGCTCATTAGCGCCGACGCGCGTGAGTTCCAAGCGACGACCCGACCGCCTGTGCCTCTCAGTTAACAGGAAGGGACAGGCGGCGATCAGCCGATCTAGCATGAACTGACCACGGCAAATAGCGCACCCGCCCCCTCTCGCGACCCACAAGGGGACGAGACGCCGCAAGCGGTTCCGGCGCAAACTATGACGGACCGGGTGATCCGCTAAAGGCTTCGCATGCAAATCTTCCCCTGCCCGTTCTGCGGTCCGCGCGACGAGACCGAATTCCACTATGTCGGCGAGCCGAAGGCGCGGCCCGAGCCGGCGGAGGCGGTCAGCGACGACGCCTGGGCGGACTACCTCTATGTCAACGCCAACCCCAAGGGCGAAGCCCGCGAAATCTGGCTGCACCTGACCTGCATGGAATCCTTCGCCATGACCCGCGACACGGCGACCAACGCGGTCATCGGCAGTGAACCCTTGAGGGCGACGCGCCCATGACCGCATTCCGTCTGCCCGAGGGCGGCGGCGTCGACCGCGGCCGGACGCTCGCCTTCACCTTCGACGGCAAGCCCTATCGTCGGCTTCGAAGGCGACAGCATCGCCTCGGCGCTGCTGGCCAATGGCGTTCGCGTGGTCGGCCGCAGCTTCAAGTATCACCGCCCGCGCGGAATCTGGGGCGCGTGGACCGAGGAGCCGAACGCGATCGTCGACGTGACGCGCGCCGGCCGGACGACGCCGAACCTGCGCGCGACCACCGAAGCGCTCGAGAACGACCTCGCGGCGCGCTCGGTCAACGCGCTCCCGACCGCGGCGGAAGATCGCGCCGCGCTGCTCGACAGGTTCTCGGCCTTCATGCCGTCGGGCTTCTATTACAAGACGTTTCTTTGGCCGCGCTGGGAGACGTTCGAGCCCACGATCCGCGCGCTTGCCGGCCTCGGCCGCGTCGATCCGGACAATCGCCCGTCGGCCGACAATCCGCAGTTCAATGCGCGCTGCGACCTGCTCGTCGTCGGCGCCGGCCCGGCCGGCCTCGCCGCGGCGAAGGCGGCGGCGCAATCCGGCCGCGTCGTGTTCCTCATCGACGACCACGCCGACATCGGCGGGCAGCTCGTTCATCGCGGCGGCGCGATCGAGGGCGGAGACTGGCGCGGCTGGGCCGGAAAGCGTCCGCGCGGCGATCGAGGCGAACGGCGGACGGGTGATGACCTCGACGACCGCCTTCGGCGTCTATGACCACAATCTCGTCTGCGCCTGGGAGCGCCGGGGCGCGCTTCCCGACGCGCTGTGGCGCATCCGGCCGAAGCGGATCGTGGTCGCGGCCGGCGCGATCGAGCGGCCGCTGATCGTCCCCGACAATGATCGTCCGGGGGTCATGTCGGCCGACGCCGCGCTCGTCTATCTCCGCCGCTTCGCCGTCCTCGTCGGCAAGCGCATCGCGATCGCGACCAACAACGACAGCGCCTATCCGGTCGCCGAAGCGCTGAGCGAAGCCGGCGCCGAGGTCGAGATTTTCGACACGCGGGCCGAGGCTCCCGCGACAAAGCTTCGGGTTTCGCGCGGGCGTCGAGATCGAGGGCGTCATCGGCGCCGCGGGCGTCGAAGGCGTCAGGATCGGCGGGCAAACCCGAGCGGCCGACGCGCTGCTGCTGTCCGGCGGCTGGACGCCGACCGTGCATCTCTACGCCCAGGCGCGGGGAAAGCTGCGCTACGACGAAGGCCTCGCCGCGCTCCTGCCCAGCATCGAGGTCGACGGCGTCGCGGTCGCCGGCGCCGCCAACGGCGCCTTCACGCTCGACGAGGCGTTGCGGCAGGGTCACGCGGCGGGCGGCGGCGAAGGCGCGCCGCCGAACGCGCCGGCCGGCCAGTATCGGATCGCCGCCGCCTGGCCGAAGCCCGATGCGCCCGGCCGGCGCTGGATCGACTTCCAGAGCGACGTGACGCTGAAGGACGTCGCGCTCGCCGCCCGCGAAGGCTATGTCTCGGTCGAGCATCTGAAGCGCTACACCACGCTCGGCATGGCGACCGACCAGGGCAAGACCTCGAACGTCAACGGCCTCGCCGCGATGGCCGCGCTGACCGGCCGGTCGATCGAGGAGACCGGGAACGACCACCTACCGGCCGCCCTTCGTCCCCGTGCCGATGGGCGTCATCGCCGGACGGCGGCGCGGCGCGCTGATCAACCCGCTGAGGCGGCTGCCGCTCGAAGCCGAGCATCGGGCCGACGGCGCGCAGATGCGCGAATACGGCGGCTGGCTGCGGCCCGCCTGGTACGGGCCGGACGATCCCGGGCTCGCGATCCAGCGCGAGGCCGCCCGCGCCCGCGATGCGGTCGCGCTGTTCGACGGCTCCTCGCTCGGCAAGATCGAGATCATCGGACCGGACGCGGCGAAGCTCGCCGACTTCAACAGCTACAATCGCCTCTCCACCCTGAAGCCGGGCAAGGTCCGCTACGGCTTTCTCCTGCAGGAGTCAGGGATCGTCTTCGACGACGGCGTGACGCTGCGCCTCGCCGAGGACCGCTTTCTCGTCTCCTGCTCGTCGGGCCACACCGATTCGGTGGTCACGCGCCTCGAGCTCTGGCGCCAGGACCGCTTCGATCCGGCGCCGCGTCGTCATTCACGATACGACCGCGCAATGGGCGACGCTGACCCTCACCGGTCCGCGGGCGCGCGACCTCGTCTCGGCGCTCGACTTCGGCTTCCCGCTCGACGACGAGAGCCTGCCGCATATGGCCTTCATGACCGCCTTCTTCGACGGCGCGCCCGTGAGGATCGTGCGCGTCAGCTTCACCGGCGACCGGTCCTATGAACTCTCCGTTCCGGCGGGTCGCGCCCGCGACTTGCGCGCCCGCATCGTCGAGAAGCTGCCCGCGTTCGGCGGCGGCCTCCTGGGACTGGAGGGCCTGATGATCCTGCGCGCCGAGAAGGGCTACATCGTCGTCGGCAAGGACACCGACGGAACGACGATGCCGCACGATCTCGGGATTACCGGTCCGCGCGAGCAGCGCAAGGACGAATATATCGGCAAGCGCTCGCTGTTCACGCCGGCCGCCAGGGACAAGGGCCGCAAGCAATTCGTCGGCTTGAGCGTCGGGCGCGGCGAGACGCCGCTGCCGACCGGCGCCCATGTGGTCGCCGGGGCCGGCAAGGCGCGCCGTTCGCTGGGCTACGTGACCTCGAGCTATGTGAGCCCGGCGCTTGGCCGTCCGGTCGCGCTCGGCCTCGTCGAGGACGGGCTCGCGCGCATGGGCGAGACGCTCGGCGTCTATCATCTCGGCGCCGAACGGCGCGCGACGATTGCGCCTGCGGTCGCGCTCGATCCGGAAGGAAAGCGGCTCCATGCGTGAGATGCATGAGATTCGTGAAATGACTTGGCCGCCGGCGCGGCGACCGGACGGAACGCTGATCGACAGGCCGCGCCTCAAGGTGCAGCGCGCTCACGGGGCGCGGGCTCGACGCTGGTCTCCGGCGATATCGGAGCGGCGGTCCAGGCGCTCGCGCCCGGCGCGCCCGTCCTCGGCCTCTATGCGCTCGCGCCCGAGGGCGCGCATGCGCTGCGCATCGCCCGCGACCGGGCGCTCCTCGCAACGCCCTCGCCGCTCGGCGCGACGGACGGCTGGCGCGACGGCTGGTGCGCGACCAGCGTCGACGACGGCTGGGTCGCGGTCGACGTCGCCGGCCCCGACGCGGCGCTTGCGCTGGCGCAGGGGACGTCCGCCGACCTCGCCGGGGGCTCGCCCTCCGCCGCGGTCCTCTTCGCCGGCCTGCGCTGCCTGCTCGCGCGAACGGAGACAGGCTTCCGGCTCCATGTCGAGGCGCCCTGGCTCGAGACGCTGCTGACCTGGCTCGACGGGGCGTGAACGACGACCGACGCGCCAACAAAGCCGAGAGGAAATGATCGCTGCAGCGTGCTCTATGCTGCATCGTGAAAGATCACCCCGAGCGTATGCCGTTGGCCCGCCCTCAGTCGGCTTACGCCGTGACGCATCTTCACCTGGTAGTCGCCTCGCGACCCCGGCCACCGGGCGGCTGTTGACCGCGAAGATCACCGCGTCCCCTTTCTGGAGAGGCGCAACTGCAGCTCGGGTCTGCATCCGTGGGCGCTGCTCGGTCAGCACGAACTCGCCTCCCTCGAAGTCCTGGCGAGGCTGCGACAGGAGAACCGCGAGCTGCAGTGGAAAGACGTGCTCGCCATAGAGGTCCTGGTGCAGGCAGTTGTAATCGTCGGGACCATATTTCAGCAGCAGCGGCGTGGGCCGCGTCTGTCCGGCCTGATGGCATCGCTCGATGAACGCCGCGTGCTCGGCGGGGAATCGGACCGCCTTGCCCATCCGCTCGTGCCATCGGTTGGCCAGCGGCGTGAGGCGAGGGTAGATCGACGACCGCAGCTCATGCACAAGCGGCGGCAGCGGGTAGCTGAAGTAGCGATATTCGCCGCGGCCGAACCCGTGACGGGCCATGTTCACATGGCTGCGGAAGCACTGACCGCTGTCGTACAGGCCCGAGACCTGATCGCACTCCGCGGCGCTGAGCAGTTGAGGGAGCAACGCCCATCCCTCGGCGTCGAGGGCTGAGGAGACTGCGGCCCATGGGATCGCGTCGGCGCGGTCGATCGTTTCTGCTGCGCTCATGCCATGCTCTCCAGATTGATCAGACGGCGCTTGCGCGGCCCGCGACGGAATTGAAATCTCAAGCCGCCAGGCAGAACAACCCGATCCCTGCTATTTGTCTTGAAGGGCAATTCCCGGCGGCCGAGGTCGTCGCTCCCCATCGCGCGGCCGGCGGCCAGTTCTGGTATCGTGTTGGAGGGATGCGGAGAGCAGCTGCCGATCTGGAGAGGGAACACTTGTCTCGGGAGGGAACACTTGGCGATCGATGATGCAGGCGAGCCGATCGGGATCGATCTGCCGAAATCTCTCAAGGCCACACGGCGCGGCGCCGTTGCGCATCTGCGCCTGGCGCGGTCGGAAAAGCGCAACGCGCTCGACGACTTGACCGTGCTTGGGCTCGAGGCGTTCTTCACCCTCCTGCCGAAGGACATTGGCGCGGTCGTGCTGTCCGGCGAGGGCGCGCATTTCTCGGCCGGGCTCGATCTTTCGGAAGTGGCGGGGCAGCATGATCCGCTCGAAGGCGTCCTCCATTCGCGCATGTGGCATCGCGCCTTCGAAGCGATCCAGTTCGGACGCGCCCCGGTCATCGCGGCGCTGCACGGCGCCGTGGTCGGCGGTGGCCTGGAGCTTGCCGCGGCGACCCATATCCGCGTCGCCGAACGCTCGACCTACTATGGCCTGCCGGAGGGGCAGCGCGGCATTTTCCTGGGCGGCGGCGGCTCGGTCAGGATCGCGCGCCTGATCGGCGTGGCGCGGGTGCAGGACATGATGCTGACCGGACGGACGCTGAGCGCCGAGGAAGGCCATCAGGCCGGCGTCACGCAATATCTGGTCGAGGACGGCAAGGGGCTCGAGACGGCGATGGAGCTCGCCGGGAGGGCTGCCTCGAATACGCCGACAACCAATTTCGCCGTTCTGCACGCGCTGCCTCGCATCTTCGAGAGCGACCCGGCGAGCGGGCTCCTGACAGAGTCGCTGATGGCGGCGATCGCCGAGATCAGCCCCGAGGCGAAGCAGCGTCTCAAGGATTTTCTCGAAAAGCGCGCGGCCAAGGTCCTGCGACAGACCTGAGCCGCCAGGAAACAGCCCGGGAACGGAGGAAACGATGTCGAGAATTCCGTTGGCCTTCGGTCCGCCGGAGGTTTCCGTCGAACGCCGCACCGACGGCGCCTTGCTGGTGCGCTCGCCCCATCCGCTGGGATCCTATCCTGCCGCGATGACCGACTGGCTCGACCATTGGGCGAAGGTTGCTCCCGAGCGGGTGTTTCTCGCCGAGCGCGTGGGAGCCGCCTGGCGCAAGGTGACCTATGCCCAGGCCCGCGACGCCGCGCGCAGCATCGCTCAAGGCTTGATCGACCGGGGGCTAGACGTCGAGCGGCCGGTCGCGATCCTGTCGGGCAACAGCGTCGATCACGCGCTGGTCGGACTCGGCGCGATGATCGCCGGCGTCCCTTATGCGCCGGTCTCGCCGCCCTATTCGCTGGTCGCGAGGGACTTCGCCAAGCTCAAATCGATCATCGCCATCCTGACGCCGGGCCTCCTCTTCGTCAGCGACGGGGCTCCCTTCGCCGCGGCGATCGAAGCCGCCGCGCCGAAGGATGTGGAGGTCGTCGCATGCGCCAATCCGCCGGCGACCCGGCCGTCGGCCACTCTCGAATCCCTGCTGGCAAGGCGGGCGGGGCCGGACGTCGACGCCGCGCAGGCGAAGGTCGGACCGGATACGGTCGCCAAGCTCCTGTTCACCTCCGGCTCGACCGGGGCGCCCAAGGGCGTCATCAACACGCAAGCGATGATGACTTCGAACCAGGCCATGCTCAAGGCCGTGACGCCGAGCCACAGCGCCGAGCCGCCGGTGCTGATCGACTGGCTGCCCTGGAGCCACACGTTCGGCGGCAACAACAATTTCAACCTCGTGCTGGCGAACGGGGGCTCGTACTATATCGACCAGGGCAAGCCGCTGCCGGGCGCGATCGAGGCGACGGTGCAGAATCTGCGCGAGGTGTCGCCGACGGTCTATTACAATGTGCCGCGAGGCTTCGAGATGCTGCTGCCCTATCTTCAGGCGGACGAACAATTGCGCCGGAGCCTTTACTTCCGGCTGCAATCCTTCTGCTACGCCGGCGCGGCTCTGGCGCCCCATATCCGGGAAGAATTCGAAGAGCTCGGGCTTGCGACCGTCGGCGAAGTCGTGCCGATGCTGACGTCGTTCGGCTCGACCGAGACCGGGCCGTCCGCGCTCAGCACAACGGATCGCGCGCGTCAGCCGGGGGTCATCGGCGTCCCCAATCCCGGCGTCGAGATCAAGCTCGTCCCCAACACCGGCAAGCTCGAAGCGCGGGTGCGGAGCCCGAGCGTCACGCCCGGCTATTGGCGCCAGCCGGCGCTGACCAAGGCGGCGTTCGACGAGGAGGGCTATTACCAGTTCGGCGACGCGCTGCGCTTTGCCGACGAGAGCGATCCCGAGCTTGGCTTCGTCTTCGACGGCCGCGTCGCGGAAGACTTCAAGCTTGCAACAGGCACCTGGGTCAGCGTCGGGCCGCTCAGGCTCCGGTTCATCGCCCACTGCGCGCCTCATGTGACGGACGTGATCGTGGCGGGACACGATCGCGACGACGCAACCGCGCTCATCGTTCCCAATCTCGCGACCTGCCGGGAACTGTCAGGGCTCGGCGACCTCGCGAGCGCTGCGGAGGTTCTCGCGTGCGAGCGCGTACGGACGAAGTTCGCGGGCCTGCTCGGCGCGTTCAACAAAGCCGCCGCCGGCAGTTCGGGACGGCTCGCGCGCATCATCCTGATGGACGATCCGCCCTCGCTCGACACAGGGGAGCTGACCGACAAGGGTTCGATCAACCAGCGCGCCGCGCTTTCGCGTCGCGCCGCGATGGTCGAGGAGCTCTACGCCGAAACGCCGTCGGCGCGGACGATCCTGTAGCCGCGCTCGCTGACCGCGGACGCGGTCAGCGAGCGCGTCTACAAAAAGCGCAAGGGAGCCCGGCAGCATGAATGTCAAAGACCTCGTCGCAATCGACGTGCACACCCATGCGGAGGTTTCGTGCCGGCAGCCGGCCGACGCCTTCTGGCAGCCCTACGAGGACGCGGCGGGCAAGTACTTCAAGGCCGGCAAGCGCCCGACCATCGCCGAAACGATCGCCTATTACCGCGAGCGCAAGATCGGCCTCGTCATGTTCACGGTCGACAGCGAGTTCGAGATCGGAAACAGGCGCATCCCCAACGAGGAGGTCGCGGAGGCCGCAGCCGCCAACGCGGACTTGATGATGGCCTTCGCCTCGATCGACCCGCACAAGGGCAAGATGGGGGCGCGGGAGGCGCGCACCCTGATCGAGGGCGGCGTCGTCAAGGGTTTCAAGTTTCATCCGACGGTGCAGGGCTTCTTCCCCAACGACCGCATGGCCTATGATCTCTACGAGGTCATCGCCGGGCACAAGCTGCCGGCGATCTTTCACAGCGGCCATTCCGGCATCGGCTCAGGGATGCCCGGCGGCGGCGGCATGCGGCTCAAATATTCGAACCCGATCCATGTCGACGATGTCGCGGTCGACTTTCCCGACATGACGATCATCATCGCCCATCCGTCCTGGCCCTGGCAGGACGAGGCGCTGTCGGTCTGCCTGCACAAGCCGAATGTCTATATCGATCTTTCCGGCTGGAGCCCGAAATACTTCCCCCCGCAGCTCGTCCAGTACGCCAACAGCCAGCTCAGGACGAAGATGCTGTTCGGCTCGGACTGGCCGCTCATCTCGCCCGATCGCTGGATCAAGGATTTTCGCGAGGCGGGCTTCAAGCCGGAGGTGCACGACCTCATTTTGAAGCAGAACGCGATCCGGGCGCTGAACATCGCCGTCGAGGCTTGATGTCGGTCCGGCAAATCCCCGCCCTTGTCCTGAGGCGCCGCGAAGCGGCCTCGAAGGATAAGGGTCGCGGGATTTTCCCATCCGTTTCCGTTACAGCCGCCACATGAAAGTTTTCTCGTGGACCGAGGCGGCGCACGGCGCCGTCGTCGCCGACGGCAAGCGGCTTGAGGCTGCGGCTTACGGACCGCCGCCCGATCAGGCTCCGACAGTCGTTTTGCTGCACGAGGGCCTCGGCTGCGTCGCCCTGTGGCGCGACTTTCCGGCAAGGCTCGCCGCCGCGACCGGCTGCGGCGTCTTCGCCTATTCGCGCGCGGGCTACGGCCGGTCCGACCCCGTCGAGCTGCCGCGGCCGCTCGACTATATGTCACGGGAGGCGAGGCGAAGCCTCCCCGAGGTCCTCGACGCCATCGGCTTTCAGCGCGGCATCCTGCTCGGGCATAGCGACGGGGCTTCGATCGCCGCAATCTATGCGGGCGAGCATGCGGACGACCGCGTCGAAGGACTCGTCCTGATGGCGCCGCATGTTTTCACGGAGGCGCCGGGCCTCGCCTCGATCGCCGAGGCCAAAGACGCCTACGCAACAGGCGATCTGCGGGCGAAGCTCGCCAAATATCACGCCGATGTCGACAGCGCCTTTTGCGGCTGGAACGGCGCCTGGCTCGATCCCGGCTTCAAGGCCTGGAACATCGAGTCGTCCCTCGAGCGCTGGCGCGCTCCCGCACTTCTGATCCAGGGCGCCGATGACCAATATGGAACGATCGCGCAGATTCGCGCCATCGAAGCCCGGGCGCCGACGCCCGTCTCGAGCCTCATCCTCGATGCCTGCCGTCACTCGCCGCAGTTCGATCAGCCGCAGGCGACGCTCGAGGCGATCGCCGCGTTTTGCGGGACGCTCTGAGAATACCGTCATTGCGAGCGAAGCGAAGCAATCCAAGGGCGCTTCGCAGCTCTACGCTCCCCTGGATCGCCGCGTCGCTTCGCTCCTCGCGATGACGGCTCTTGGCCGGATTCAGCCACTACGACCGCGCCCCCACCAGCACCGGGTCGGCGCGGTATGTCTCGGGAAAGAGCCGCTTCAGATTCTCGAGCTTGGGCAGGTCGTTGAAGACGATGTACGGGTAGGTCGGATTTCGCGCCAGAAAATCCTGGTGATAGTCCTCGGCGGGAAAGAAGGTCTTGTTCGCTTCGACCGTGGTCACGACCGGCGCCTTGAACGCGCGCGACTGGTTGAGCTGGGCGATATAGGCCTTCGCCACCCGCGCCTGCTCGTCGTTCACGGGGAAGATCGCCGAACGGTACTGCGTCCCCTCGTCCGGCCCCTGACGATTGAGCTCGGTCGGGTCGTGCGCGACGGAGAAATAGATCTGCAGAATGCGGCCGTAGCTGATCTTGCCCGGATCATAGGTGATCCGAACCAATTCGGCGTGACCGGTGTCGCCGCGGCTCGTCATGTCGTAGTGCGCGGTCGCCATTGCACCGCCGTCATAGCCCGAAACGGCGCTGGTGACGCCGGCGACATGCTGGAAGACGCCCTGAACCCCCCAGAAACATCCGCCGGCGAGCACCGCGACCTCGGGGGCCGATTTGCCGGCCGGCTCGTCGACCGCGGGCGAAGGGACCACATGCGCCTCCTCGGCGATTGAAGCGGATGCGGCCAGGCCGGCGACCGCCAGCAAAGCGCCGAAGAAGGTCGCAATCAGCGGCGACCTGTCCTTGAACGATGAAATCATGCTTAAGTCTCCCGTCGAGGGCGAACGGATTACGGTCCTTTTCGCGGCCCGAGAGCGCTTCGTTACATGGCCACGGCAGCATTTGTTTGGCGCTCGAGCCCGGCGCGGCCAGTCGGGAAGCGCGACTTAAGAGCAAATCCCTTGCGTGCCGGGGAGTTGACCGGAAGGCGGAGGTTGCTCCAAACATGCCCCCGCGCCGCGGGTTTGAAGCGCCCGCCGCAGCACGTCTCGCCAAACCGGAGGAACGCCATGGCCGCGATCAATTCCGTCGCCGAACTGACGATCGACGGCGACGTCGCGACCGTGACGATCAACTCGCCGCCGGTCAACGCGCTGTCGCAGCCTGTTCGCGACGGGCTCAAGCGCGGCGTCGAGGCCGCCGAGGCGAACGGCGCGGTCAAGGCGATCGTCATCATCTGCGCGGGACGAACCTTCATCGCCGGCGCAGACATTTCCGAATTCGGCAAGCCGCAGGCCTTGCCCCATCTTCCCACCGTGCTCGATCTGATCGAGAACGCGTCGAAGCCGGTCGTCGCCGCGCTGCATGGAACCGCGCTCGGCGGGGGCTTCGAAGTCGCGCTGACGGCCCATTACCGCATCGCGGTCCCGTCGGCGAAATGCGGCCTGCCGGAGATCAAGCTCGGCCTCATCCCCGGCGCCGGCGGCACGCAACGCCTGCCGCGCCTCATCGGCGTCGAGAAGGCGCTCGACGTCATTCTGTCCGGAACGCCGTTCGGCGCCCGCGAGGCCAAGGAATGGGGCGTCGTCGACGAAATGGCGGAGGAAGGCAAGCTGCATGAGTCGGCGCTCGCCTTCGCCCGCCGCCTCATCGCTGACAATGCGCCGTTGAAGAAAGTGCGCGACCGCTCGGACAAGCTCGAGCCGGCGCGTGGCCACCCCGAGATCTTCGAGGCGATCCGCAAGGCCAACGCCCGCAAGTTCCGCGGCTTCGAGGCCTGGGAGAAGGCGATCGAGTCGGTCGCGAACGCGGTCAACCTGCCGTTCGACGAAGGCATGGCCAAGGAGCGCGAGATGTTCGTGGCGCTGCTTGCGACCACGCAGTCGAAGGCGCAGAGGCATGTGTTCTTCGCCGAGCGCCAGACCGCCAAGATCGCCGACATCGGTCCGGACGTGCCGACGAAGCCGATCCGCAGCGTTGGCGTCATCGGCGCCGGCACGATGGGCGGCGGCATCGCGATGAATTTCCTTTCCGCCGGGATTCCGGTGCGCATCGTCGAGACGTCGAAGGAGGCCCTCGACCGCGGGGTCTCCATCATGCGCCGCAACTACGAGAACACCGCCAAAAAGGGCCGCCTGACGATGGCCGAGGTCGAGGAGCGCATGGGCAGGCTCGCGCCCTCGCTCGACTTCGGCGTCCTCGCCGAGGCCGACCTCGTGATCGAAGCGGTGTACGAAAGCATGGATCTCAAGAAGAGCGTGTTCGAGCGGCTCGACGCCGTCGCCAAGCCCGGCGCCATCCTCGCCTCCAACACCTCCTATCTCGACATCGACGAGATCGCGGCGAAGACGAAGCGGCCCGAAGACGTGCTCGGCATGCATTTCTTCTCGCCCGCCAACGTGATGCGGCTGCTCGAGATCGTGCGCGGGGCCAAGACCTCGAAATCGGTCCTGGCGACGGTCGCCGGGCTCGCGCCCAGGATCGGCAAGGTCGAAGTCGTCGTCGGCGTCTGCCACGGCTTCGTCGGCAACCGGATGCTGGCGGAGCGCCAGCGTGAGGCGATGAAGCTCATCCTCGAAGGCGCGACGCCATCGGACGTCGATCGCGTGCTCGTCGACTTCGGCATGCCGATGGGCCCGTTCGCGATGAGCGACCTTGCGGGCCTCGACATCGGCTGGTCGGCCGAAACATCGAAGCGCGCCAGCATCCGCGACATTCTCTGCGAGGAGGGACGGCGGGGGCAAAAGACCGGCTCGGGCTTCTACGACTACGACGAGGCGCGCAACGCCAAACCGTCGGCGCATGTCGAACAGATCATCCGCGATTTCGCAGCGTCGAAGGGCGTCGCGCAGCGCAAGATCGCCGACGCGGAGATTCTCGAGCGCTGCACCTATCCGATGATCAACGAAGGCGCGAAAATCCTCGCGGAGGGCAAGGCGCAGCGCGCTTCCGACATCGACGTCGTCTGGATTTACGGCTACGGCTGGCCCGTCTATCGCGGCGGCCCGATGTTCTACGCCGACACCGTCGGCCTGAAGACGGTGCTCGAACGCTGCGCGAGTTCGAGGCGAAATTCGGCGCCGATTTCAAGCCCGCGCCGCTCCTGGAGACGCTCGCGGCCGAAGGCGGCTCGTTCTCGCGAGATATCGCTGGCGCGAAGACACCCTTCGTTCGAGAGGGCAGCGGGCGTCGCCGAAGTTCACGACGGAAAATTGAGGGCGACCAATCGGCTGCGCAACCATACTCGAGGCCATGCGCATGAAGTACCGACGACAGTGCGTGTCCGCGAATCTCAGCGGGGACGCGACCCGGGCAATGGCCTACGTCGCCGCACAACCGACGTCGGAGGGTAGCACTGGTTGCGGCCAGATCTAAGACGTGAACGAGCGCCCCCTTCTGGGCGAACTATTGAAGTTCCTGCAGTGCAGGTTCCGGTCGGACCGCTACATCGTCGACTCCCGTTCGATGGCGGTTGCCGCGAATCTTGATCGTCAGAACCCAGCAACGAATACACAGCGGACGACGTCGAATGAAACTCGACCACGAGCCGCTATCAAACGGTCAAGCTGACGCTTATTGGCGACCTCGCGCTGGAAAGTGCTACCGACATTCGCGGAACGTGAGCGAAGGACCCTGCGTAACCACGACCACTTCTTACTGGTTCTATTGTCGCGGACTCGGAACAGACGTCGCGGGGGTGAGGCAACGATCTTGACCGGCAACTTCGCGCGACGACGCTCGGAAGCACTTTCCCGGGTATCCCGAACCCGCCGAGGAAGACATTCGACGCAATCCAGCTACTCGACGAACACAGGAGCAACCATCATGCGTGAAGCCGTCATCGTCTCCACCGCCCGCACGCCAATCGGCAAGGCCTATCGGGGCGCGTTCAACGACACCCAGGCGCAGGATCTCGGCGGGCACGCGATCAGCAATGCGGTCGCCCGCGCCCATGTCGAGGGCGGCGAGGTCGACGATGTCGTGATGGGCGCGGCGCTCCAGCAGGGCTCGACCGGGGGCAATTTCGCGCGCCAATGCGCATTGCGCGCCGGCCTTCCGACGAGCGTCGCCGGCATGTCGGTCGACCGCCAATGCGCCTCGGGCCTCATGGCGATCTCGATCGCCGCCAAGGAGATCATCGACGACGGCATGAGCATAACCGTCGGCGGCGGGCTCGAATCGATCTCGCTGGTGCAGAACGACAAGATGAACCGCTATCGCGCACTCGATCCCTGGCTGGTCGAGCATCGCAACGACGTCTATATGTCGATGCTGGAGACCGCCGAGATCGTGGCGGAGCGCTACAAGATCCCGCGCGAACGGCAGGACGAGTACGCGCTTCAGTCGCACGCGCGAACCGCTGCGGCTCAGGCCGCCGGCCGGTTCGACGCCGAGATCGTCCCGCTGCCGACCGTCATGAAAGTCGCCGACAAGGCGACCGGCGCCGTCTCCGACAAGCCGGTCACGCTGAAGCATGACGAGGGCGTCCGCGCCGACACGACGCTCGCGGGCCTCGCCGGGCTGAAGCCTGTCTTCGCCGAAGGCCAGCGACTCAAGGCGGGGGCTTTCATCACCGCCGGCAACGCCTCGCAATTGTCCGACGGCGCGAGCGCCTGCGTCCTCATGGAGGCCAAGCTCGCAAGCCAGCGCAATCTGGCGCCGCTCGGAATCTACCGCGGCATCGCCGTCGCCGGCTGCGATCCGGACGAGATGGGCATCGGCCCGGTGTTCGCCGTGCCGAAGCTGCTCAAGGCCCACGGCCTTAAGGTCGGCGACATCGGCCTCTGGGAGCTCAACGAAGCCTTCGCCGTGCAGGTGCTCTATTGCCGCGACAGGCTCGGGATCGACAACGACAAGCTCAACGTCGACGGCGGCGCCATCGCGGTCGGCCACCCCTACGGCATGAGCGGCTCGCGCCTCGTCGGCCATGCGCTGATCGAAGGCAAGCGCCGCGGCGTCAAATACGTGGTGGTGACGATGTGCATCGGCGGCGGCCAGGGCGCAGCCGGTCTCTTCGAAGTCGCGTGACTCGTCATTGCGAGCGCAGCGAAGCAATCCACGCCGCCGCACCTTGCGGCCTTGGATTGCTTCGTCGCGACGCTCCTCGCAATGACGGTAGCGCAAGGGGCTCCGCTTGAACGATCCGCATCTCATGGCGCCGCTTGCGGCCTTCCACGGCCTGAGGCCCCCGGCGCCTGCCTGGTTCGACCAGGCGATCGCCCATGAGCCGGAGCGGACCTTCATCGAAGTCGAGGGCGCGCGGGTCGAGACGCTGGCCTGGGGCGAGCGCGGCAAGCCCGGACTCATGCTGCTGCACGGCGGCGCGGCGCATGCCGACTGGTGGTCGTTCATTGCGCCATTTTTCGCAGAGGACTATCGCGTCGTCGCCTCGACTTTCACCGGCATGGGGCGCTCCGACTGGCGCGAGCACTATGTGTTCGAGCAATTCGTTCGCGAGGCGCGGGAGGCGGGGCGCAAGCGCGGCGCATTCGACGCCGGGGCGCCGGTCGTCGTCGGCCACTCGTTCGGCGGACGGGTTGCGATGGGCCTGTCCCGCGATTTCGGCGGCGAGCTCACGGGCGCGGTGATGGTCGATCCGCCGTTCTTCGCGCCGCAGAACGTCCGCCCGCGCTCGCCGCCCCGCCCGGCCCGCGCGCGCCGCGTGCAGCACTCGCTCGCGGCGATCGTCGCCCGCTTCCGTCTTCAGCCGGCGCAGCGCTGCGACAATCCCTTCATTCTCGATCTCATCGCCCGCCGCTCGGCGCATGAGGCCGTCGACGCCGACGGCAAGCCCGGCTGGGCGCTCTGTTTCGACCCGCATTTCTGGGAGAAGTTCACCTGGGTCGACGGCGCGCCGATCCTCGCCGCCGCGCGCTGCGCCGATGGCGCTCATTCGCGGCGCAAAGTCGCAGCTCATGCACCCCGACGACGCCGCGTATCTGATGAGTTTCCTCACGCCCGGCTCGCCCGACGTCGTGATCCCCGAGGCCGAGCACCACGTGATGATCGACCAGCCGCTCGCCTTCGTCGCCGGCTTAAGGGCGCTGCTGGCGACGTGGCCGGCGCCAAGAGCCTGACCCGCGCCGACCTTTGTCGCCGCCAGCCCCGAACGGTCATGGCGCGACTCCAAAACGGACCTGCCGAACACATCCACTCGGGCAGCCGACATTGTGATACGGTGCGGGATGATAAGGCTCACTGCGCGCCGCTGTCGGGGCGATGAAACCCATCGTTGTAGCGCGTCCGATGCAGACGGCCGGCGCCTTTGATTGCCGAAGCGAACCGGAGGGAATGGGATGAGCATGCCGCAGCCGAACGACGGCCTACAGGGCCTTGCGTCGATCGAGCCTCGCAAGCTGGCTGGGATCATGCCGAACGCCCCGCACCAGACCGCTCACGGCTTCATGACCGGCGCGCCTTATGAGCTTGCGATTGTCGAGTTCGACGATCAGGGCCGGTGCTACGACCGGGGCCAGATGGATGCCGTCGCCGCGCGCCTCGACGCCCTGGCGCCAGGGGACGGAGTGCAGGGCGAGGATGTGATCCTGGTCGCCTTCGTGCACGGATGGAAGCATGACGCCCGCTCGGACGACGACAATCTGTCGGCTTTCCGCTCGCTCCTCAACGAAACGGTCAGCTACGAGAAGGCGTCCGGCGCCAAGCCGCGTCCGGTGCTCGGCGTCTTTGTCGGCTGGCGCGGCCTCTCGGATTTCGGCCTGGGCGACGCCATCGCAGACGCGACTTTCTGGGGTCGGCAGGCGGCCGGCCAACGGGTGGCGGTCGGCTCGGTGCGCGAGCTGTTCGGAAGGCTCCGCCATTACCGCAACCGACGACGAAAGGATGGCGGAAACCCGCTTCTGGTGATCGTGGGCCACAGCTTCGGCGGCATGATCGTCTATTCCGCCCTCGCGCAGTCGCTCATTCAGGCGGCCTCTGCGCCGGTTGGCGAGATGACGCCGGAATTCGCCGACCTCGTGCTGCTGGTGAACCCGGCGATCGAAGGCGCGCGTTTCCTCCCGATTTACGATCTGGCGACCGGCGCCGCCTTCAAGGCTCGGACGACGAAGCAGCTTCCGATCTTCATCTGCGCGCAGGCCAACAACGATCAGCCGGTCGGACTTGTGTTTCCCCTCGGCAATGCCGGTCACGCGATCGACGAGGCGACGATCGGAGATTTGGAGAAGGAGTGCGTCACTCACGCGCTCGGCTTCGTGCCCAGCTTCCGCACCCATTCGTTGGCCGGCCCGACCGGAAACGAGCCCTTCGTGCTCGATCCGCCCGGCAGCGCTCAGACCAATCCCTTCTGGGTGGTGGGCGCCGCAAAGGAGGTGATCGACGGGCATGGCGGCATCTGGCAGACGCCGTTCCTGCTCTTCATCGCGAGCCTCGTCTTCAAGCATGTGCAGGCTTCGAAACAGGGGCCGGGGGGCGCGGCGGCGGCGGCGCCGCCGAAGGAGGGCGAGGCGCGGTCGGGCGATCTTGCGGCTTTCGCGCGGTCCATCGGTCCAATCAAGCTTCCTCAGCCGTGATGGCGCGTTGCGGGCAGCCGCTCCAGCAGGACCGCAACCGCGCCCGGCGCCCGTTCGGGTCAGACCTCGAGTCGACGCCGCGCCGATTGTCGCGGGGGCCCGCTGTCCGGTGGCGCTCATTCGCGGCGCAAAGTCTCAGCTCATGCACGCCGCGGACGCTGCCTATCTCATGAGCCTTCTCGCGCCGGGCGCGCCCGACGTCGTGGTCCCGAGGCCGGGCGCCACGTGATGATCGACCAGCCGCTCGCCTTCGTCGCGGCGCTGCGCGTCCCTATCCAGCGCCCATGTCGAGACAGTTAGAACATAACAAGAACAATTTCTTGGAGCCCATTGGGATCTATGGTATATTCTCGCCCATTGGCCGATCCCGCCACGCAGGAGATTAAAGCATGGAGGAAAAAACCGCATCGCCCTCGCAGCGCGACGACGCGCGGGCCGCGGCGCGGAGGCGCCGGACCAAAGCCTTCGACCGGCGGGAGGCGATTTTTGATCTCTTCGTTTCCGGCTTTTCCCACCAGCAGATCGCCGCGGCTCTGAAGACCAGCAGCCACACCGTCCGGCGCGTCATCGACACCGCCGTCGCCGAGCGGCGGCTCGACGCGCCCGAGCGCTTCGCCCGCGTGCAGGTGGCGCGACTGTCGAAGGCGCTCTCGCATGCCGACGACAGGCTCGAGCGGGGCGACATCCGCGCCTTCACGCCCTATTTGAAAATCGTGGCCGCGCTCGACCGCTATCACGGACTTGAGCCGCGAAGGCTTCCCAGCCGCATGTCACACTATGAAGATGGACTATCCCTGCCGCCGCCGCTGCTCGCCCTTCCCCGCGCCGCGCGCCAGAGGCTGGGCCGGCTGCGGAAGTTGCAGAATTCTGGCGCCTAACGCTTTGAAATCGCTCGTGAGGCGACGGATTCGAATCCTCCCCGCGCTTCCTTCTCCGCGAAGCGGGGAAGGCGTCGCCGAAGGCGACGGATGGGGTATGGAAAGCAGGGATGCGACAATGAAGGCTCACGATGACGGTGGTGCGAGCCTGCCGACGTTGAAGCAGCGGGCCATACCCCACCCGGCGCTTCACTCCAGCCTGACCACCACCGCGTCCGACGCGCCCCTGGCGTCGGTCACCGAGACCCGCGCGAAGCCCGCCCCGTCGGGCGTCCAGGCCGATTGCCGGCGCAGGTCCGCGTCCGCGACCGGCGCGCCGTTGACGAACCAGGTGAAAGGCGGCGCGCCGCCGAGCGCCTTCAGCGCGAGCTTGCCGTCGCGCGCGCCGTCCTTCAGTCCGAGGTCGATCCGCGCGCCGTCGGGCGGAAAGGCGATCTTCAGCGCCGCCGTCTCGGTCGCGGCCATGGTCTTCGGCGCGTCCTTGCGCAGGTGGCGGAGCGGCGGCGGCAAGTCGGCGCTGACGCTGGCCCTCAAGACGCCCTTCGGCGGCTTGATGATCTCGATGTCGCGCCCCAGCCGCTCGAATGCGTCGAACAGGATCGGCGCCGCCGCCTGGCGGCCGATGAGGCCCGGCGTCGGGCCGTTGTCGGGCCGCCCGACCCACACCGCGATCGTCGTTCCGCGATCGAAGCCGACCGCCAGCGCGTCGCGGAAGCCGTAGGAGGTGCCGGTCTTGAAGGCGATGCGCCCGCTCAAAGCATTGGCCGGCGGCGCCGCGCCGCGAAGCGTGTCGGCGATGTAGAAGGCGGCGACCGGATCGGTCACGCGCCGCGGCCCGATGATCGGGGCCGCTCCGTCGAGCCGTTCGATCAGCGCCGGCGCCTCGCCGCCGCGCGCGAGCCCGGCATAGAGACGGGCGATGTCGGTCAGAGAGATGCCGAGGCCGCCGAGGCCGATGGCGAGGCCGATCGGCGTCTCCTTCGGCAGCGCGATCTCGGCGCCGGCGCTGTGAAGCCGCGCCAGGAAGGTCGCCGGGCCGACGTCGGCCAGGAGCTCGATCGCCGGCAGGTTGAGCGACATCTGCAGCGCCTTGCGCGCGGTCACCGTGCCTTGATAGCCGAGGTCGAAGTTCTCCGGCGCGTAAGAGCCGTAGCGCATCGGCCGGTCGAACAGCACCGTCTCGGGGTGCGCGAGGCCCTCCTCGAACGCCAGCGCGTAGATGAAAGGCTTCAGCGCCGAGCCGGGCGAGCGCGGCGAACGCGACATGTCGATCGCGCCGTCGCGCGAGGCGTCATCGACGTCGGCGGCGCCGACGCGGGCGCGGATCTCGCCGCTCGCGTTGTCGATGACGACGATGGCTGCGGAGAGCTTCGGACCGAGCCGCGCGGCGCCTTCCTTGGCGAGCGCTTCGAGCTTCGCCTGCAGGCGCGCGTCGATGGAGAGGCGGATCGTCTTCGACTGCTTGTCGGCGGCGACGGCTTCTTCCGCAGCATGGGCGGCGAGTTCGGGAAACGGCGCGCGGGCGCGCGGGACCGGCTCGCGCTTGGCGGCGGCCATGTCGTCGGCGCTGATGATCCCGCGCGCCGCAACCCGCTCCAGCACCCGGTCCCGGGCTGCGCGCGCCGCCTCGCTGAACCGGTCGGGGCGCCGCGCCTCGGGCGACTGCGGCAGCGCCACCAGCAGCGCCGCCTCGGCGATCGAGAGCTTCAGCGGCTCCTTGCCGAAATAGGCGAGCGAGGCCGCCCGCACGCCTTCGAGATTGCCGCCGAAGGGAGCCAGCGTCAGGTAACGGTCGAGCGCGCCCGCCTTGCCGACCTCGCGCTCGATTTGCAGCGCGCGGGCGATCTGCCTCAGCTTTGCCGAGAGCGTGCGCTCGGTGCGCGGCTCGATCAGGCGCGCGACCTGCATCGTCAGGGTCGACCCGCCGGACACGACGCGGCCGCGCATCAGCCATTGTCCCGCCGCGCGCAGAAGCGCGCGCGCATCGACGCCGGGATGCTGATAGAACCGCCCGTCCTCGTAGGCGACCAGCATCGCGATATAACGAGGATCGACGTCATGCATCGTCGCCGGAAGGCGCCAGCGGCCGTCGGGCAAGGTGAAGGGCCGCAGCAGCCGGCCGTTGCGGTCGACGACGACCGTCGAGCCCTCGCGCGAGGCCACAAGATCGATCGGCCCGAGGCTGGCGACGTAGCGCGGCCAGGCGATCGTTGCGGCGGCGCCCGCGACCAGAAGGAGCGCGACGGCGGCGGCGAGAACGATGAGGAGCGGGCGAGCGCGGCGCGCGCCTCACTTGGCCGTGACCTCCAGCGCGCCGAACGCCGTTCGCCCGTAGCGTTCGGGATCGTACATGTCCTCGGCGGTCGCTGGCGGATAGACATAGCGGCCGGGCGCGACTGCGCGAACGACATAGGCCAGATTGATGAACGCCGACTGCCCGGGCGCGCGGTCGAAGGCCGCGACAAAGCGGTCGTCGCGATATTCGGTGTGCGTCGGGACATCGTTCGAGAGCCAGGAGAAGGCGTCGATCGACCCGCCGTCGACCAGGGCCGGATTGTCGATCTCGAGCCCGGCCGGGAGCCGGTCGACGATCAGGAGCCGCGCGTAGCGCGCCTCGGATTCGGTCACCTTGAGCGCCACCACGATCCGCTCGTTCTGGGCGATGCTGTGCAGGTCGATCTTGGTTCCGTCGAGCTTGTAGAAGGTTCGCTCGACGGCGTAGCCGTTCGACGCCGCGGGCTCGGGCGCAATCGGCGCGCCGGACACGTTGGCGACAAGCTGGGCCGTGCTCTGTCCGACGTTCGCGATCGCGATCGACTTGCCGAGCAGCGCCGCGCCGCTCCAGCGGCGGTTCAGCGCGCCCTTGACCGGCTCGCCGTCGACCGTGAACCGGGCGAGACTCGCATGTTCGGCGAGCCCCTCGGCCGCGAGCGTCATCCAGGCGTTCTCCTGCGTGCTGGTCAAGGTCCGCTCGGCCCGCGCCGCGTCGAGCGCGGCGCCTGCGCGGGCGATCGCATCGCCCTGAATTTCGCCGCCGGTGAGATTGGCTTCAGCCAGGAGGGCGAGCACGGCGGCGGCGTCGCGCAGGCGCGAGCCGTAATCGGGACGCGACACGCCCGCGTCGCGCTCGGCTTCGAGCGCGCCGAGCGCCACGCTCAGGACCTTGCCGGCTCGCGCCCGGTCGCCGAGCATCGCGAGCGCAGCCCCGAGCTGCGCTTTTGCCAGCGGCGTCGGAAAAGCGTCGAGCTTGGCGTCCGACAGGTAGCGCAGATCGCCGATGACCGGCCGGCCGTTGCGCGCCAGCACGTAGAGCGAATAGGCCAGCGCCTCGGCATTGTCCTTGCTCGGCTCCGGCGCGTTGACGACGGTGTTGCGCAGCCGGTCGAGCGCAGATTCGAAAGCGGGCTGCGGCACGGCGAAATTGCGCTCGCGCGCGCGGGTCAGGAATTCGGTCACATAGGCGTCGAGCCAGGGGTCGTCGTCGCCGCTGTCAGCGGCCCACAGGCCGAACGCGCCGTTGGAGCCTTGACGGCTGAGCTCCCGTTCGATCGCCTGCTTCACCCGCCCGTCAACGTCGGGATCCAGTCCAAGATCCTCGATCGAAGCGAGGCGGTTCAGGTAAAGCAGCGGCATCGCGATGCTGACCGTCTGCTCCGAGCAGCCGTAAGGATAACGGGCGAGCGCCTGCAACAGGGCCGGCGCGTCGAGCGCGCCGAAGGGCGAAGCGGATACCGCAACCGCGCCGGTGCCGGGGATGAAATCCTTGAGCTGATCGCCCGAAATCGTCTGGGTCGCCCCGCTGACGAGCGGCGTCACCGTGCGGCGATAGACGTCCGGCGCGCCCGAGAGGATCCCAAGCTTGAAATGCTGCGCCTGATCCGTCTTCGGCCCGGTCAGCCTGAGGTCGAAATCGGCGGTCCCGATCCCAGCCGCCGCAATGGGAATTGTCGCGGACTGACGCTTGCGCGCCTCAAGCCGCAGCGTCTGCCGTAGCGCGTCGGCCTCCGCGGTCAGCGGCCCATGAATGTCGAGATCGAGCGTGTACTCGCCCGCGTCGCCCTCGACATTGTCGATATCGACATGCATCTGCGAGCGGTCGCCGATGTCGAGGAAGCGCGGCAGGGTCGCCGCGACAACGATTGGATCGCGCACGATCACGTCGGCCTCCGCCGAGCCGACCCTGTCCTTCGACCATGCGACGGCGGCGAGGCGCACCGAGCCGTTGAAGGCCGGCAGATCGAACGAAACCGTCGCCCTACCCTGGTCATCGAGCCTCACGACGCCAGAATAGAGCGCGAGCGGCGGCTGGGTCGGCAGATTGCCCTCGAGATTGCCGCTGCCGTCGCCGCCAGAATGGATCGCGCCCGCCGCGCCCTGCATGCCGTCGATCAGCATCCCCCAGAGATCGCGGATCTCGACCGCCAGCTTGCGCTGGCCAAAGAAATGGGCCGCCGGGTCGGGCGTCTTGAACCCGGTCAGGTTGAGAATGCCGATGTCCACGGCCGAGACCGTCACACGCGCCTCCTCGCCCGGCGCGAGGTTGGCAACCTTGATCGGCAGGGTCATCGGCTCGCGCGGCTTCGCCAGCGTCGGCGCCTCGAGCGTGACGTCGAGCTTGCGCCGGTCGCTGGCGATTGCGAACCAGGCAAGACCAATGGCGCGGCCGGGCATGCGCTTTGCCGCCGCGTCCAGCGGACGGTGGGTCAGCGCCACGGCATAGGCCCCGGGTCCCCAGTCGGGGCCGACGTTGAACGGCACGACATTGTCGCCCGAGACGAGATCGACATCGACGAAGCGCTCGACCCGGTCGCCGATAAGAGCGACGGTGGCCTTGCCGGCGAAAGCCGAATTGATGCGCAGTTTCGCCTCATCGCCCGGGGCATAGTTCGTCTTGTCGAGAGTGACGACGACGTTGTCCGGCGTGTCGGCGCTGGCCGTGCCCGACCAGCCGACGTCGAACGTAAAGCTCGTCTGCTCGCCGTCCAGCGTCTTGACCTCGAGGCGGTGGGCGCCCCAGCCGATCGGCGTCGAGAACTTGACCGGCGCATCGGTGCCGATGTCGATCGCGCCGGTCGCGATGCGCTTCGACGACTTGACCGGCTCGAAGTTCCAGCGCCCGTCGGCGTTGAACCATTGATAGTCATTGGTCACCTGATAGAGCGACCACTCGGCGCCCTTGCGCACGACGCGCGAACCGTCCGGGCCGACCGCTATCGCCTCGAAGGTGGCGACATCGCCGGCGCTCAAGGATTCGTCGAAGTCTTTCTTGACTCCGACCATCACGCCCTTGGGCCGCACCGGCAGCGTCAGGGTTCGCTCGACGGTGCGTCCGCCAGGCTCGGCGACGTCGACGATGAGCTTGGCTTCGAGCGGACGGGCCGCCGCGCCTTCGGGAAGATCGACTGTCAGATCCGCGTGGCCCTTCGCGTCGGTCTCGACCTTGTCGGTGAACTGAGTCTCGATGGTGTTGAAATCGTCGTCGGCGAGCCCCGCGACATAGTCGGGAAAACCTGTGAGCGCGGCGCCGGCAACCGCCTGCAGGCGGATCGCTCCGGTCACTTCGAGCCCGCTCGCCGGCGCGCCGTAGAGGAATCTCGCGTCGAGCGAGAGCTCGACCGGCTGCCCGGGATTGATGAAGGGCTTCGCGGAGCGGAGCGCAAAGTCGAGGCGCTCGGGAATATAGTCCTCGAGAAGGAACTCAACCTCGCCGATGCTGTCGCCCTTCGGGTCGGCGTAGGCTTGGATCGTCCATTTTCCCGCTGCCGAGCCCGGGAGCAGCGGAACAGCGAAGGCCCGGCCGCCGAGCCCCTCATCGGCAAGAGTTGCGCGCTTGTACTCGACGCCGTCGGGCCGCTTGACCACGAGCGTCAGCGGCAGGCCGGGTTTCGCGACACCCTTGGCGTCACGCAGGAGCGCGGTCGCGAACACCGTCTCTCCGGAGCGATAGACGCCGCGCTCGGTGTAGAGGAACGCATCGAGTCCGACTCGGGGCGTCGCGCCCGCCGACGCCGCGGTCGGTCAGGTCGAATGCGTTCTGCGCAAGGCTGAGAAAGCTATAGTCGGCGCCCAGTGTCGCGACAAGAAGTCCCGGCGCGGCCCCGCCCTTGCCGCGCGAGAGGCCCGGGTCGAAATCGACGTGCCCGTCCGCGCGCGTCGTTTTTGTCGCCAGCACGTCGTTGTTCCGCGCGACGAGCTTGAGCTCGACGTTCGCAAGCGGACCGGCGGAGCCAAGCGACTGCACGAGCGCATGGACGCCGTCCTCGCCGGAGATCGCCGTCAAGCCGAGGTCGGAGACCACCATCCATTGCGTCGCAAGCTGGGCGGTTTCGTTCGACTCGGCGCCGGGAACCTTCTCCTTCCAGGGGCTCGCCGCGATCAGATAGACGCCCGGTTGCAATTGCCCGACCGCGTCGAGCACCGGGAATTCGGTGACCACATCCTTGTTGAGTTCGGAGGCGACGTCCATCGAGCCGCTCCAAACCTTCTCGCCCTCCTGCAACTCGATCTCCTGCTGCGCGCGACGAATCGATGGGCTTGAGGAAATCGTCGCGATTGACGGTCGCGAGCAGATTACGGTCGCCGATGCGATAGACGTCGACGGCGAGCTTGGACGTATTGACGGTGACGAGCGGCGCGCCCTGTTGCCCCTGTCGAGGCAGCACATAGGCCTTGCCGGCGAAATGGGCCTGGGGAGACCGGTCGCGCACATAGATCTCGTAATCGGCCGGCTTAAGGAGTTGCTCGTCGACAGCCGAAGGCAGGCCCTGCCGCAGCACGATCGCATAGCGCTCGCCATGCTTGAGGCCCTCGACACAGAGCTGCTGGTCCTCGTTGGATATGGCCGTCTCCGACGCTCCCGAGACCGCGACATAAGGCGAGAAGTCGGTCTTGCGCGCGAGCGGGTCGGAAAAGTTGAAACAGACCCGCGGGTTCGTCAATTCGTTGTCGACTTTGTAGTCGACGATGCGAAAGCCATGCTCGGCGCGCATCGCCTCGTAGACTTTCCGCACATCGAGGTTATCGCGCCGGTCAAGCGAGGCCTTCAGCGCGTCGAGGGCGGGGCGCCACATTTCATGACGCGCGAGACAAACGCCGAGCAGAGCGAGCGCCCCGGCCTGCGCCTCAGGCGTCGTCGCATGCTCGAAGGCGGCGTAAGCAGCCGTCGCGCCTTGCGTGACAAGTTCGTAGCGGCCGTTCCATTGCGCGTCGTCCGCCTTGATCGCGACATTGGCGAATGCGAGCCAGTTCGCCGGGTCTTTCGGCGCCGACGCGACAGCGGCCGCCGCCAGCTTCGCCGCATCGTCAAATTTCGCGGCGGCGGCCGCGGCCGCAGCGGCCTTCCGCAAGTCGTCTGGCGTCCTTCCTTTCGCTTGGGCGCCGATCGTCGCGGCCTGAGCGCGCAACGTCTCGGTCAAGCGGACCGCGTCGCTCGCCATGTCCTCGCGCGCGAAAGGCTTGATCTCCGCCGCGGCCGCCGCGCCAGCCGTGAAAAACGCCAGGCAAACGGCGAGTAAGCGCACCATATGCAGCATGGATCGACCTTTGGCTCCTTGCGCTCGCCCTTCGCGTCGGAGGACGAGGTTCAGCGTTCGACAAACCCCGTCGCACGCAAAGATGTTCTAGCATGGCCGACAGTCCAGCGGCCAGAATCGCCGACCTTACTTCCCTTGGTCCTGGCCAATCCCCTGTCCCGTGGACAGGAGCCTTATCGGCTGCGGCCGCCATGCCAGGCCCGGCTGCCGAAGTCCTTGCGAGGCTCCCGGGCCGCGCTGCCAGCGAGGATGGGCTTCAACAGCCGAGCGAATCGGTTCGCCCAGGCGAGCACGCCGACGGTCTCTGCGATCAGATCTTGCCGGATCTCGATCAGCGCATTGGCGAGGCCCCGCGACGTCGCGACGGCGTCGATCGTGTCCCCCGCCAGCGCCCCGTCATAAGGCTCGTTGTCGCCGATGCCGTCGAGGTGAAGATCCGGCTCATCGACTAAGGCTTCGAGGAGCGGCTTCGAGATGCGGTCGTCGAGGTCCCACAAGACCCCGACCTTCCAACGGCGGGGGGTTCCGCGCCAGACCGGCGTGAAGGAATGGATCGACACCAGCGCCGGCGGCTCGCCCGTCGCCATCATGATCTCGACGGTCCTGTCGACACTCTCCCGGTAGGGCGACCAGAAGCGTTCCAGCCTTCGCGCGATCTCCGCCCCATCCGCCCGCGCATTGCCCGGCACGATCGCGCCGTCGGAATAGCGCATGACGAGGGTGGGGTCGTCCGCGCCGCGGTTCGGGTCGATGAGGAGCCGCGAAAAGGTCGAGAGCACGGCGGGCGCCGCGAGGCGCGCCGCGAGGGCGCGGGTGAGCTCCGCCGCCCCAATGTCGAAGGCGATATGCCGCTCGAGCGACTCGCGCGAAAGGCCGAGCGAACCGTAGCCGGGCGGAAGCCCGTTTGAGGCATGATCGCAGACGATGAGAACGCCCGCGTCGAGCGGCCCCGCGACGGTCTCGACCGGCGAGAAGGCCGGTTCGACCGGCTTGGGGTTGACGCGCGCTCTTCCGTCCATCCCTGACGCTTGCTGTAGGGTTGAGGCAAGACTATGGACGATAAGCGCAAACTTTGTCGCCATGTCCACCGCCGTCGGACGGGAATCCACTGAATGTCGTCTCTCAATCGGCTAGCGGCGCCGCACGGCGCTCTCGCGCCGTTCGCCGCGCTCGTGGCCGGGGCGGTGGCTATGGGCGTCTCGCCGATTTTCGTTCGCCTCGCCGACGTCGGACCGTTCACCAGCGCCTTCTGGCGCGTGGCGCTCGCGTTGCCGCTTCTCTACGCCTGGACGCGGCTGGCCGACGGACCGGAGTGGCCAGGCGAGCGGTTCTCCAGGGCGACGATCCTCTCGGGGCTCGCCTTCGCCGGCGATCTCTTCTTCTGGCACCTGTCGATCGTCCACACCAGCGTCGCCAACGCCACCTTCTTCGCCACGACCGCGCCGATCTGGGTCGTGCTGTTCGGCTGGCTCCTGTTCCGCCAGAAAGTGACGGCGGGCGTCCTCGCCGGCCTTGCTCTCTGCCTGATCGGCGGAGCGGCGCTGCTGGCGCAAAGCCTCGAGTTGCGGCCGGCCGGCGCGCTCGGCGACGCCTTCGGCATCGCGACCGGCGTCTTCTTCGGCCTCTATTTTCTCGCTGTCCAGGCGGCGCGGAAGACAGCTTCCGCGGCGCGGCTGACCTTCGAGGCGACGCTGATCACGGCGGCGATCCTCTTCGTCGTCGCCGTCGTCGCCGAGCGGTCAATGCTGCCGCATTCGGTTCGAGGCCTCGCGGCCCTGCTCGCCATGGCCTGGATCAGTCATACCGGTGGTCAGGGGCTGCTCTCGGTCGCGCTCGGGCGGCTGCCGGCCGCCTTTTCCTCCCTGGTCATATTTCTGGAGGCGATTGCAGCAGCCGGATTCGCCTGGCTTATCCTCGCAGAGCCGGTGACCTCGGTGCAGGCGCTCGGCGGCCTCGCCATTCTCGCCGGGATTTTCGTCGCCCGGCCAAAGTGAGCTTCGGCGCCTTACCCGGCGATGGTCGCGCCGCCGTCGACAACAATGGTCTGGCCTGTCATGAACGAACCGGCCTTTGAGGCCAAGTAGACGGCGGCGCCGGCGATTTCGTCCGCCTCGCCGATCCGGCCCAGCGGCGTCGTCGCGGTGACCGCCTTGAGCGTCTGCGGATTCTCCCATAGCGCGCGGGCGAAATCGGTCCTGATCAGGCCCGGCGCAATGCAGTTGACCCGAACATTGTGCCGGCCCCACTCGACCGCGAGATTGCGCGCGAGCTGGAAGTCGGCCGCCTTCGACACGTTGTAGGCGCCGATCACCGGCGAACCCTTCAGTCCCCCGATCGAGGACACGATGATGATCGCGCCGTCCTTGCGCTCGATCATCGCCGGCGCGGCCATCTGGATCAGCCAGTTGTTGGCGATCACGTTGTTGTCGAGGATCTTGCGAAACTGCTCGTCGGAAATGCCGGCCATGGGACCGTAGTAGGGATTGGACGCCGCGTTGCAGACGAGAACGTCGATGCGCCCGAACGCCCGGTTCGTTTCGTCGACGAGACGCCGAAGCTCGTCCTTCGACGAGATGTTGGCCGCAACCGCGATCGCCGCCTTGCGCCCGCAGGCGCGATTGATCGCCTCCGCCGTCTCGAGGCAGGCCTCGGCCTTCCGCGACGAGATCACGACATTGGCGCCGTGCTCCGCGAGGCGCTCCGCAATCGCCCTGCCTATGCCGCGCGACGAGCCGGTGACGACAGCGACGCGTCCGGTCAAATCAAACAGACTGGTCAAGGCTTCTCTCCCTCGACGTGCGATCGCGGCCGGGCCGCCAAACAGGCGTTTCGACCTCCGCAGAATACTAAACGACGCAGCCTTGAAGAAGCACGGATTTGGTGGAGCCGCGCCGGCCGTCGGATTCAGGCCGCGCCATGATCGCCAACTGGTTCTACGACGTCCACGAGTGGGTGATATGTCTCGCCATCGCGATTGCTTTCTCGCTCGCGCCGCGCTTGGCCGGCGGATTGGCCGGAGCTTCCGTCGATCCTCGAATTTGGAGCGCCCTAGTCTGTCGTGGCGTCGAGGCTCGCGAGAATCCTGTCCGCTAGCACCCGGTAATCCGAAGCTTCGTCGGCGCTCGATCGCAGACCGAGCTCGCCGATCGCCTGCTGCCAGCCGACCGAAGCGCGCGACATCGCGCCGTCGAGGCCCAGGAGATCGACGGTGAGCGCAACCTCGCGCATCTCTGCGGCGCGCCGGACGCCGTGCGTCATCACGCGCTCGAGCATGTAAGCCGAGCGCTGCTTCCAGTCGAAGCCCGGATAGGTGTCGTCGAGCGAATCAAGCACGATCTCGATCACGCCGGCTTTCCGTCCGGCGAGCACACATTCGCAAACCAGCGCCTCCAGCCCCTTCATCATGATCGAGCGAATCATCTTGATCGCCGACGAGGAGCCGACCGGTCCGTCGTGAATCGCCGCCGACATGTCGAGCGAAGCGAGCGCGGCCGCCGCAGCTTTCGCATGAGGGCCGCTGATAAGGAGCGGCGTCCGATGCAGACGCGGGTGAACCGGCGCCATCACCGCCACATCGACATAGCGGCCGCCGGCGGCGTCGACCTCTTTGGCGGTTCGCGCCTTGGTCTGCGGCGCGCAGGAATCGCAGTCGAGGAACAGGGCTCCTCGAGCGAGCCCGGGCAGCGCCGCCACCGCCGCTTCATGCGCCTGGTCGGCGGTGACGACCGAAAAGACCGCCTCCGCGCCGGCGACTGCCTCCGGCGCGCTCGACGCGCCGATCACATTCGCCGCGGCGTAGTCGGCGCGCTTTGCCGCGCGCACGTCCGCGTCGGCGGAATCGGTCTTGATGTCATAGGCTGAGACGCGGGCGTTGAAGCCGGGTTGCCGACCGCCAGCCGTCGAGGAAGGCGCGAGCCGCCTCCCCAAATCCGATGAAGGCGATAGAGCCCGCGGCGATCGTGGAATCTGGCATGGCGCTTTCCGTCGCTCTTACCCTTGCGTTTCCGGCAGATGGACGACGAGTCCGTCGATCGCCGGCGACGCCTTGATCTGGCAGGAGAGGCGGCTGTTGGGGCGCACTTCGGCGGCGGCCAGGTCGAGCATGGCGAGCTCGTTTTCGTCAGGAGGCGGCAGCTCACTCAGGCGCGCCTCGTCGACGTAGCAGTGGCAGGTCGCACAGGCGCAGGAGCCGCCGCATTCGCCGACGATTCCCTGCACGCCGTTCGAAACCGCGCCCTGCATAAGGCTCCAGCCGTCGGCGAGGTCCACCGTCGTCGAGCGGCCGCCCCAATCCACGTAAGTGATCTTCGCCATCAACTGCTCCGACAAGCCGCCCGCGAAGAGACGCGCAGCGCGGCCTAGTTAGTGGACCGCAAGCTCCAGCACCAGGGGACTGCGGAACGTCGACGACGGCATCCAGGCGAGCCGGTCCGCGACGCGGCTGTAAGCAGGGACGGCTTTGTGGAATTCCTCGAAGGCGATCTTGGTCGCGAGCCGGGCGATCGAGGTGCCAAGGCACGCGTGGACGCCGCCGCCGAAACCAAGATGCCCGCGGGGCTTGCGCGCCACGTCATAACGGTCGGGGTCGGGGTACTGCCGCTCGTCGCGGTTGCCCGAACCGTACGCGAGGCAGACGAAGTCGCCCTCCTTCATCGTCTGGCCGTGAAGCTCGACGTCCTTCATCAGCCGCCGGCGGAACCGCTGCGCAGAAGTGTTGAAGCGCAGACTTTCCTCGATGGCGTCGGCGAGCAGGTCGGGATTCCTGACCACCGCCTCGCGCGCCTCCGGGAAAGTCGCGAGATTGTAGGCGAACATCATCATGAAGCCGCCGAGCGACTCAACGCCCGCCATGATCAGGGTGGTCGTGGTCAGCAGCACCTCGCGTTCGTCGAGCCGGTCGCCGTCGATTTCGGCCGAGGCGAAGTTCGAGATGAGGTCGTCGCGCGGCGCCGCCCGACGCATGGCGATCACCTTCGCGGCGTAGTCGCGCATCCATTCGAATGCGGCCAGATGCTCGGGTCCCTTCGAGCGGGTGCGCGGATCGCTCTGCACCATCAGCACCGCCTTTTCGCGCACGGTGTCCTCGTCGACGATCGCCTCGTCGCCCGAAGGCAGGCCGAGCGCGGTCATCAGCACGCGGACAGTGAATTTCGCCGAATAGTCCTTGAAGTCGAACCTCCTTTCGCCGCGCAGGTCCTCCGCGGCGCCCCTGGCGATGGCGCGGATCGGCTCCGCGAGGCCGTCGAGATTGCGCTTCATGAATGCGTATTGAACGAGCGCGCGCAACCGGTCGTGACGCGGCGGATCGGTCGTGCCGAGGGTCGCGCCGGCGCGATTGGGCAATTCCGTCATCATGTTGCCGCTCGCCGAGGAATAGGTCTTCCAGTCCTGGCCGGCGCCGACGATGTCGGCGTAGCGCGAGAGGACCCACATCTGCGCCTCCTCGCTCCAGAAGCACGGCGCCTCGTCGCGCAGGCGCCTGTAGTAAGGAAACGGATCGGCGTCGACGGCCGGGGAATAGGGATCGAACTGCAGCATGGACGCCTCCCTGACGCTTTGACGTCACTCTAGCGCCGCCAGAGCGGCCCGCCCATGAGAAAAGCGGCTGCAAAAATTGCACTTTTCATTCAAATTGGTGGGAATGACCAAGCCCCGCGAGATCGCGAGACTGCCCCGCCGCGCGTCGGCCGGGGCCGCTATCCCCCGCTTTGCGCTCTACGGCGAGGCGCCGGCGCCGCAGCAGGAGACGCTCCACATCGAGGAGATCCAGTCGCGCAGCCGGCTCTACCAATGGGAGATCAGGCCTCACGTCCACCAGGGCCTTTACCAGATCCTGTGGCTCCATCGCGGCCGCGCCGACGTCGAGATGGACGAATGGAGCGGGAAGGTCGAAGGGCCTGCGGCCATCGTCGCGCCCCCGGGCGTGGTGCACGGCTTCCGTTTTACGCCCGAGACCGAGGGCCTCGTTTTGACGTTGAGCGCGCGCTTTCTGGTCGAGGGCGAGTTTCCCGCGGCGGCGGAGGCGTTCCGGACGCTGTTTCTCGCCCCGGCGGTGGTTCGACTCGCGGCCGACGACGGCTCGGTGGCGAGGCTCGACGCGTTGCTCCGTGCGCTTGCGGCCGAGTTCGTGACGCCGGGGGGCGCCTCGTCTCCGGTTCCGCTATGGCTCGCCCGCGCGATTGTCTGGCGTCTGGCGCAGGCTCGCGCCTTGGACGGGCGCGCGGCTGGGACGCGGGGCCGTCGCCATCAGGCGCTGTTCACCCGCTTTCTTCTGCTGGTCGAGGAGCATGTTCTCGAACGCTGGCCGCTCGAGCGCTATGGGCGCGCTCTCGGCCTTTCGACCCAGCGCCTCAATCGGCTCGCTCGGCAGGAGAGCGGGGGTTCGGCGCTCGAGATCGTGCACGAGCGGCTGACCCGGGAGGCGTGCCGCCGGCTCTATTATATCGCCGCGCCGGCCGAAACGCTCGCCCGCGAGCTCGGCTTCGAGGATCCCGCCTATTTCAACAGGTTCTTCAAGCGCCGCACCGGGCTCACGCCGCACCGATGGCGGGAACAGAACCGCCCGGCGCCGTGAGGGCCTGCTGCCCGCGTCGCCGCCCGAGCTTGCTACCTAATGCCGCATTTATCTCCGGCAAAGCGGGCCGTATTGAACACCATAGCGCTGTCTCATGGGAGGAGCCCAATGTCCGCTTCGAAGGAAATCTTCGGCACGACGCCGTTCGACGGCGCGATGGCCCAGCGGGGTTACGCGCTCAACAAGATGTGCTTCTCCTTCAACGATGCGGCCAACCGCAGCGCCTTCAGGGCCGACGAAGAGGCCTATATGCGCGCCTACAGCCTCAACGACGAGCAGGCGAGGGCCATCCGCACGCGCGATGTCCTGGGCCTCCTCGCCGCGGGCGGCAATGTCTACTATCTCGCCAAGTTCGCCGGCATCCTCGGCCTCGACGTGCAGGATCTCGGCGCCGCCCAGACCGGCATGACCAAGGCGGCGTTCAAGGCGCGCCTCGTCGCCCAGAACGAACAACCCGAAACGATGTGACGGGAAGGGGAACTCCATCATGGCCAGGATCATCGGCGCTCTCGCCACCTCGCACATTCCCGCCATCGGCGGCGCGATCGCCAGGGGGCTCGAACAGGACCCTTACTGGAAGCCGTTCTTCGACGGATTCGGCCCGGCGCGCGAATGGCTCGAACGGGAAAAGCCGGATGTCGCGGTCATCTTCTACAATGACCACGGCCTCAATTTCTTCCTCGACAAGATGCCGACCTTCGCGGTCGGGGCTGCGCCCGAATACCGCAACGACGACGAGGGCTGGGGCATCCCGACCCTGCCGCCCTTCAAGGGCGCGCCCGACCTCTCCTGGACGATCATCAACCATCTCGTCGAGCGGGAATTCGATATCGTGACCTGCCAGGAGATGCTGGTCGACCACGCCTTCACCCTGCCGTTCAAGCTCTTCTGGCCCAAGGGAGACGGTCCGCTGACGGTTCCGGTCTGCATCAACACCGTGCAATTCCCGCTGCCGAGCGCCAGGCGTTGCGTCGCGCTGGGACGCGCGGTGGGCGAGGCGGTTGCGGCCTGGGACGGCGACAAGAAGGTCGTGATGATCGGCTCGGGCGGCCTGAGCCATCAGCTCGAGGGTCAGCGCGCCGGCTTCATCAACAAGCCCTTCGATCTCAAGTTCATGCAGAGCATGGTCGACGAGCCGGAATGGGCGGCGCAATACAGCATCCTGGAGCTTGTCGAGAAGACGGGCACGCAGGGGGTCGAGCTCATCAACTGGCTCGCGGCTCGGGCTGCCGCGCCGGGGCCCATGCGCAAGGTCCACAGCAACTACCACATTCCGATCAGCAACACGGCCGCCGGCATGATGGCGCTCGAGGCGGCGTGACGGGCGTTCGCCCCGCATAATGCGTTAACCGAGGATCGCCCCTTTTGCGGAATCATGGGGCGCGATCGTCTGTGCGCTTGCAGCCGCCCAACCCTTCGCTAGAATTGGCCCGCTCGATTGCCGCCCGGACGGCGCGGGAGGAAAGCCTTCGATGACCAGGACGTCCCGGACGGACATTCCCTGCCCGCGCAGGCCCGGTGGCGCCGTGAAGCGGCCGCTCTCGTTTGCGCTGGAATCGCCCATGCCGACGTGGCGCGTCAAGGCAGGGACGCTCCAGACCCCCGCGCGTGGTCCGACATGAGCGCACGGATCGCCGGCCTGTCGTCGATGGCGACCCGACACATCCTGGCTGATCTGGCCCGTGACTACGAGGCGCGAAACAGGATAAAGGTCGACATCCGATCCATGGGCGGCGTCGAAGCGGCCAAATTGGTGCGGGCGGGCGAGCCGATGGACGTCGTCGTGCTGGCGTCCAAGGTCATGAAGAGCCTGGAGGCCGAAGGCCACGTCGCCAAAGACAGCATAAGGGATTTCGCGCGATCGGAGATCGCCATTGCGATCCCCGCCGGCTCGCCGCGACCCAGCGTCGGGGGCGAACAGGCCGTCAGACAGGCCATCCTCGATGCGCGACGCGTTTGCTATTCGACCGGTCCGAGCGGCGATCACCTGAAAGCGCTATGCGAGAAATGGGGCATTGCCGACTCCGTGCTCGCCCGCGCCCTGGTGGCGCCGCCGGGCGTCCCGGTGGCCAGCCTGGTCGCGCGCGGCGACGCCGATCTCGGTTTTCAGCAGCTGAGCGAACTCGTCGGCCAGCCCGGCATCGAGATCGCTGGCGCACTGCCGCCGGAAATCCAGGCGGTGACCGTGTTCTCGGCCGGCGTATCGAGCAGGTCCGTCGAGCCCGAGGCCGCTCAAGGTCTCGTCGCTTATCTGGCTTCGGCGGAAAGCGACGACGCGAAACGACGCTACGGTATGGATCCCGCATAAATTCCGCCCAGGGGTGGTTTCGAGTTCGCCCGCCAGGAGTCATTCAGGATGATCATCGACTGCCACGGCCACTACACCACCGCTCCCAAAGCGCTGGAGGCGTGGCGGAACCAGCAGATCGCCGGCATCAAGGACCCGGCGGTCATGCCGAAGGTCGCCGATCTCAAGATCGGCGACGACGAGCTGCGCGAATTGATCGAGGCCAATCAGCTTCGGCTGATGAAGGAGCGCGGCGCGGACCTCACGATCTTCTCGCCACGCGCCAGCTTCATGGCCCATCACATCGGCGATTTCGCCGTGAGCTCCACCTGGGCCTCGATCTGCAACGAGCTCTGCTATCGGGTGTCGAAGCTCTTTCCTGACCATTTCATCGGCGCGGCGATGCTGCCGCAAAGCCCGGGCGTCGACCCGAGAACCTGCATTCCCGAGCTCGAGCGCTGCGTGAAGGAGTACGGCTTCGTCGGGATCAACCTCAACCCGGACCCTTCAGGCGGCCACTGGACAAGCCCGCCGCTGACCGACCGCCACTGGTATCCGATCTACGAAAAGCTGGTCGAATACGACATTCCGGCGATGGTGCATGTCTCGACGAGCTGCAACGCCTGCTTCCATACGACCGGCGCCCACTACATCAACGCCGACACGACTGCGGTCATGCAGTTCATCCAGGGCGACCTCTTCAAGGACTTCCCAACCTTGCGCTTTGTCGTCCCTCACGGCGGCGGCGCTGCGCCCTATCACTGGGGCCGCTATCGCGGACTGGCGCAGGAACTCAAGAAGCCGCTCTTGAAGGAGCACCTGCTCAAGAACGTCTACTTCGACACCTGCGTCTATCATCAGCCGGGCGTCGATCTCCTGACCCGGGTGATACCCGTCGACAATATCCTGTTCGCCAGCGAAATGATCGGGGCGGTGCGCGGGATCGATCCCGAGACCGGTCACTACTACGACGACACCAAGCGCTACATCGAGGCGACCGGCAATCTGACCCCCGAGGAGCGCCACAAGGTCTATGAGGGCAATGCGCGCCGCGTCTATCCGCGTCTCGACAAGGCGCTGAAGGCGAGGGGCCGGTAGGAGGGAGCCATGACCGAACTCGGCGTTGTTCGACGCGCTATCAAACGGGCCGACCGCGCCTCCGTCGACGCGCTCGCGTCGTTTGGCGTTGCGACCGTGCACGAGGCGATGGGCCGCGTCGGGCTGATGCAGCCCTATATGCGGCCGATCTGGCCCGGCGCCCAGGTCTCGGGGACGGCGGTGACGGTCCTGCTGCACCCGGGCGACAACTGGATGATGCATGTGGTCGCGGAGCAGATCCAGCCGGGCGACATCGTCGTCGCCGCCATCACCGCCGAATGCACGGACGGCTATTTTGGCGATCTCCTGGCGACGAGCTTCAAGGCTCGCGGCGCGCGCGCCCTCGTCATCGACGCGGGCGTCCGCGACGTGAAGACGCTGACCGAGATGGGCTTCCCCGTCTGGAGCAAATGCGTCAGCGCCAAGGGCACGGTCAAGGCGACGCTGGGCTCCGTCAACATCTCCGTCGTCTGCGCGGGCGCGCTGGTCAATCCGGGCGACGCCATCGTCGCCGACGACGACGGCGTCGTCGTCGTGCCGGCGGCCTGGGCGGAAAAGACCCGCGCCGCGGCCGCCGCGCGCGAGGCCAACGAAGGCGACAAGCGCGCGAAGCTCGCCGCCGGCGTCCTCGGCCTCGACATGTACAAGATGCGCGAGCCGCTGGAAAAAGCGGGCTTGAAATACATCGATTGAGGCGAGCGCCACCGTGAACGCAATTCCCAAGCCCGTCAGCGGACCGTTCGAGAAGACCAAGGGCTGGCTCGACTGGTATGATGCGCCCAGCAAGCCGCGCTTTCGCCTGCCGCCGGGCAGCATCGACGCGCATTGCCATGTGTTCGGGCCCGGCGCCGCGTTCCCGTTCGCGCCTGAACGCAAATACACGCCCTGCGACGCGAGCAAGGCCGAACTCTTGGCGCTGCGCGATCGTCTGGGCTTTTCCCGCAACGTCGTCGTGCAGGCGACCTGCCACGGGGCCGACAACAGCGCCATGGTCGACGCCTGCCTGTCGAGCGGCGGAAGAGCGCGAGGCGTCGCGACCGTCAGGCGCGACATCGGCGACGATGAGTTGAGACGGCTCGATCGGGCGGGCGTCCGCGGCGTGCGCTTCAATTTCGTCAAGCGGCTTGTCGACTTCACGCCGAAGGACGAACTGATGGAGATCGCGGCCCGCATCGCGCGGCTTGGCTGGCACGTCGTCATCTATTTCGAGGCGGTGGACCTGCCTGAACTCTGGGACTTTTTCACCGCCCTGCCGACGACGGTGGTCGTCGACCATATGGGCCGCCCTGACGTCGCAAAGCCGATCGACGGGCCCGAATTCTCGCTGTTCCTCAAATTCATGCGAGACCACACAAACGTCTGGAGCAAGGTCTCCTGTCCGGAGCGGCTCTCCGTCTCCGGGCCGCCGGCGCTGAACGGCGAGCAGAACGCCTATCGCGACGTTGTTCCCTTCGCCCGCCGGGTCGTCGAGGAATTCCCCGACCGCGTGCTTTGGGGCACGGACTGGCCGCATCCCAATCTCAAGAACCACATGCCCGACGACGGGCTCCTGGTTGATTTCATCCCGCACATCGCGACGACGCCCGAATTGCAGCGGAAGCTGCTCGTCGACAACCCGATGCGGCTCTATTGGCCCGAAGAGGAGAGGAGAGGCTGACCATGGCGCTCGACAAGCCCTATCTCGACGTACCCGGCACGACGATCTTCGACGCAGACCAATCGCGGCAAGGCTACTGGCTCAATCAATTCTGCATGTCGCTGATGAAGGCCGAGAACCGGGCAAGGTTCAAGGCGAACGAGCGCGCCTATCTCGACGAATGGGAGATGAGCGAGGAGCAGAAGCAGGCGGTGCTGGCGCGCGACCTCAATCGCTGCATCTCGCTCGGCGGCAACATCTATTTCCTTTCCAAGATCGGCGCGACTGACGGAAAGAGCTTCCAGCAAATGGCCGGCAGCATGACGGGCATGACCGAGGAGGAATATCGCGCCATGATGATGGGCGGCGGAAGGTCGATCGAAGGCAACCGCTATGTGGGCGAAGACGGCGACGCCCAGGCGCATCGCCAGCCGCAGGGCGCGGCCGGCCGGAAGAAGGAGGTCTGAGATGGCTGAGATCACCGCTTCCGTCTACACTTCGCATGTCCCGGCAATCGGCGCTGCGCTCGATCTCGGCAAGTCGAACGAGCCTTACTGGCGGGCGGTCTTTCAAGGCTACGACTTTTCCAAGCAATGGCTGAAAGAGCACAAGCCGGACGTGATCTTCCTGGTCTTCAACGATCACGCGACCGCCTTCAGCCTCGACCTGATTCCGACCTTCGCCATCGGGACGGGAGCGGAGTTTGAGCCCGCCGACGAGGGCTATGGCGCGCGCCCGGTGCCGACAGTGATCGGCCATCCGAAACTCGCCGCCCATATCGCCCAGTCGGTGATCCAGCAGGATTTCGACCTCACCATCGTCAACAAGATGGACGTCGACCACGGCCTCACCGTCCCCTTGAGTCTGATGTGCGGACAGCCGAAGGCGTGGCCTTGTCCGGTGATCCCGTTCGCGGTCAACGTCGTGCAATATCCGGTCCCGTCCGGCGCGCGCTGCTTCGCGCTCGGCCAGGCGATCCGCCGCGCGGTCGAGAGCTACGACGAGCCCCTGAAAGTGCAGATCTGGGGCACCGGCGGCATGAGCCATCAGTTGCAGGGCCCGCGCGCCGGGCTCATCAACGCGGCCTGGGACAACGCCTTTCTCGACCGCCTCATCGCGGATCCCAAAGGCCTGTCGGAGGTCTCGCACATCGAATACGTGCGCGAGGCCGGCAGCGAGGGCATCGAACTCGTGATGTGGCTGATCGCGCGCGGCGCGATGGGCGACGTCGCCGGCGGGCCGCCGCCGAAAGTTATCCACCGGTTTTTTCACGTGCCGGCGTCGAACACCGCCGTCGGCCATCTGATCCTGGAAAACACGCGCTGAGGCGGCCGAATTCATGACGAAACCCATCAAGGCCGCGCTGGCGGGGGCTGGCGCCTTCGGCCTCAAGCATCTCGACGGCATTAAACTGATCGACGGGGTCGAGGTGATCTCGCTCGTCGGACGCGAGCTCGACAAGACCCAGGAGGCCGCGGCCAAATACGGCGTCGGACACGTCACCACCGATCTCGCCGACAGCCTCAAGCTTCCCGGCCTCGACGCGGTGATTCTGGCGACGCCGACCCAGATGCACGCCGCGCAGACGCTGCAATGTCTGGAAGCCGGCAAGCATGTGCAGGTCGAGATTCCGCTCGCCGACAATTTGAAGGACGCGGAAGCCGTCGTCGCGATGCAGAAGCGGACTGGGCTCATTGCGATGTGCGGCCACACCCGCCGCTTCAATCCGAGCCACCAGTTTGTCCATAAGCAAGTTCTGGCCGACAAGTTTCATATCCAGCAGATGGACGTTCAGACCTATTTCTTCCGCCGCACCAATATGAACGCGCTCGGCCAGCCGCGCTCCTGGACCGACCATCTCCTCTGGCACCACGCGGCGCACACCGTCGACCTCTTCGCCTGGCAGTGCGGGTCGCCGATCGTGAAGGCCAATGCGCTGCAGGGACCGATCCACCCGACGCTCGGCATCGCGATGGACATGAGCATTCAGCTCAAGGCCGCCAACGGCGCGATCTGCACCCTGTCGCTGTCGTTCAACAATGACGGCCCGTTGGGCACGTTTTTCCGCTACATCGGCGACAGCGCGACCTATATCGCACGATACGATGACCTCTTCACCGGCAAGGACGAAAAGATCGACGTGAGCCACGTCGATGTGTCGATGAACGGCATCGAATTGCAGGACCGCGAATTCTTCGCCGCCATTCGCGAGGGCCGCGAACCCAATTCCAGCGTCGCAGCAGGTGTTGCCGTGCTACCGCGTGCTTGACGAGCTGGACAGGCAATTGGCCTAAGGCG
>CAVZJZ010000012.1:0-52515 GCA_963775665.1 uncultured Alphaproteobacteria bacterium
CTTGTGACATTTGAAATTTCCCCAGTTTTCGTGACTGCCGGTCATCCCGGGCATGCCCGGGATGACCGGCGGCCGCACCGAATTACCGAGGTTCCTCCTGCTGGCGGAGGGAGGACGCGGTGATCAAACTTGGGGAGCTCGTCATGATATTGGATTTGCATCGCCAGGGCCTGTCCGTCAGCGCCATCGCCCGGCAGGTCGGCGTCGATCGAAAGACCGTCAGGAATTACCTCGCCAAAGGGCTGGAAGCCGCCGACCTACAAGAAACGCGCGCCGGCGCCCGGCGTCATCGATGGCTTCGAGCCGTATTCGCGCGAGCGCCTGGCGGCCTATCCCACCCTGACCGCGCGGCGTCTGTTCCGTGAGATTAAGGAGCGCGGGACTATTCCGGCGGCTATAACGTTGTGCGGGACCGCGCGCGCGATATCCGCGGGCCCGCCCGCAGCGCCGGATACGAGGTGCGCTTCGAGACGCCGCCGGGCGAGCAGGCGCAAGTCGACTTCGCCAGGTTGAGGTCGAGTTCCTCGACGAGCCGGGGATCAGATCGTCTGGCTGTTCTCGATGGTGCTCGGCTATTCCCGGCTGATCTGGGCGCGGTTCGTCCTCCATCAGGATCTGCAAAGCGTCCTGCGCTGCCACATCGCTGCCTTCGAGGCGATCGGCGGCGCGCCGCGCACCATCCTCTACGATCGCATGAAGACCGCGGTCATCGGCGAGGACGCCGACGGGCTCGTCGTATACAACCGAGCCCTCGTCGATCTCGCCCGCCATTATGGCTTTCAGCCGCGCGCCTGCCGGCCCTATCGGGCCAAGACCAAGGGCAAGGTCGAGCGGCCGTTCCGATACATCCGCGAGGACTTCTTCCTCGGCGGCGCGTTCTGCAACCTCGACGACCTGAACAATCAGTTCCGTCATTGGCTCGACACGGTCGCTAATCCGCGCGTGCACGCGACCACCACCAGAGTCGTCAACGAGGCCTTCGCCGAGGAGAGCCCGTTCCTCAAAGCCCTCCCGGCCATGCCCTACCGGGCGGTGCTGCGACTTGAGCGGCGCGCCTCGCACGAAGGCATGGTCAGCGTCGGCGGCAATCTCTACAGCGTGCCCGACACGACCAGGCGGCGTGTGTTCGACGTGCATGTTCTCGCCGACGAGATCCGCATCTTCGAAGACGGGGCGCTCGTTGCCACCCACGCTCCTCTGGAGGGACGGGGCGAGAAACGGCTCGATCCTTCGCACCGCAAACCCGGTAGCCCTTGCCGCCGCAGCCCGCGCGACGAGCCCATGATCCTCACTCGCGCCGGCGACCGTGTTCTTCGTCGCTCGCTCGACTTCTACGCCGCCGTCGGCCGCCGTCTCGCAGGCGTCGGAGGCGTTCGATGAGCGCTCCGTCCGTCATAGAGCGCGTCAAGACCACCCTCGTCGCCTTGAAGATGCCGCGGGCGCTGGAAGTCCTCGACGTCACCCTGCGCGGCATCGAGCGCGGCGAGATCGGCGCGGTCGAGGCCATCGACGCCTGCTCACCGAAGAGCTGACCACGCGCGAGAACCGCCGCGTCAGGATGGCGGTCCAGATGGCCAGGCTGTCGGCGATCAAGACCCTCGCCGGTTTCGACTTCGCCTTCCAGCCTTCGCTCGACAGGAACCGCATCCTGGCGCTCGCCGGACTGCAGTTCGTCGATCGCGCCGAAGCGCTCCATCTGATAGGGCCGCCCGGAACCGGGAAGACTATCTCAGTCTGGCTCTTGGCGTCGAGGCGGTCAAAGCCGGCCGCAGCGTCTACTTCAGCTCGCTCGCCGACATCGTCGCAACCCTCGCCAAGGCCGAACGCGACGGCGCTCTTCGCGAGAGGATCCGCTACTACTGCCGCTTCGCGCTGCTCATCGTCGACGAGATCGGCTATCTCCCCGTCACGCCCGGCGGCGGCAATCTGTTCTTCCAGCTCGTCAACGCGCGGTACGAGAAGGGCGCGATGATCCTCACCTCAAACCGCGGCTTCGCCGAGTGGGGCGAGATCTTCGGCGATTCCGTCGTCGCCACCGCCCTCCTCGACAGGCTTCTTCACCACGCCGTCGTCATCCAGATCGAAGGCTCAAGCTATCGGCTGCGCGAGCACGCGGACCTCTTGCCCGAGACAGTCCGCTTCAAGCCGCAAGCCATCGCCGCCCATCCCATTCCGCAGACCTTGAAACGTCGGGGCCGGCCGCCAAAAAACGGAGATGCCGATCACGCCCACGGCTGATCGCCAACCCGCCAGACTGGGGAATTTTGCGGCGCCACTTTTGAGGAAAATCGCGGCGCCATTGACAGCGGCGAGTACGGATCGACGATCAGCATGGCGAAGCCTCTGGAGAGCAACCGCTCGCCCAGCGCCGTCTGCACGTAGTGCTCCTCCCCCGAGCCGATGGACGCGCACGTGCCCATGTAGATGACAACGGGGAACGGCCCCGCCCCTGCCGGTTCGAGCAACGCTCCCGCGATCGCCTTCGTTTGCGGATCGTCAACCGGAATTGCGATCACGTCCTTGTAGCCGCCGCTCATTTTAGGAATTCTTGCGGCGGCTGACATCGACAGCAGGACCGCCATCGCAGCGGCTGCGATCCCGACTGTCGCCGCCGACTTCAGAAGATTGCGCGTTATGTTAGCCTCCTTGGTTGATCGCAACTCGCGATGCCGGGTCGCCTGCCTTGGGTCGCCCCGGGCGGCATACCCATGTGCTCCAGGCGAAAATTTCGTCCTCTACGGCTGCACGTTCAGCCGCACGCGAAAACGGGCGACGACCGACGAGTTTCCGAGCCATTGGCGCCATTGCTTCAGGACGATCTCGCCGGTTCCGATTTTCTTTCCCTGGAATAGGAACGCCACCTCGCCGCCGGAGCCGACGGCCTTGGCCGGGTAATGAGGTTCGGTTGCAAGCGCTTCGATAATTTCCTCATCGCAATGATCGATCGCCCAGCGGTAACCAGTGGTCGCGTTCTCCGGCAGGGTTATCTCGACCGTTTCGCCGGAACGGATATCGATCGTTCGGCCGCTATCCTTTTCAACCAGCGACAGCATCGTTTTTGGAGCCTCCTCGGCGGCGGCGCAGGAAACTGCGGCCGGCGAACACATGAGCCATGCGCCCGCCAGCGCAGTCGCACGCGCGAGGGAAAGAACGTCCATTCCCGCGACTTGCCTATCGAGCCCCACGAGCGTCAGAGCGTCACGCCGTAGTCTCGATCGAAGAATGCGGCGTTGATGTAAGCTTCGCTTGCGTAGGCAAAACCATGATCTCCCCAAGACGTGCCCCAACTGTTGCGGACGATGAAACGATGATCAGCCGTATAGCCGACCACGCAGGGGGCGTGACCGCCGCGGACCGTGTTGGGCTGGAACGTGTCCAGCTTTCCATGGGTTGCTGTTGCATTGTCCCAGGTTGCGTCAACATTGAGGCCTACCAGGATCGGTCCATGCGTGGCGAGCCACTGTCGCCAATTTGCCAGATTCTTCTGTAAGTTAAAATAGGCGGCTATGCGGCGCGTCGTCAAAGTGGCGAAAAAGGTGTTCTCGTTGCCCTGGTACATGAATGTCGTGAGGTGGAAGGGCAGGAGGACCTCAGGCGCCGCGCCGAACTTGCGCAGAATGTCCACAGCAGCCTTCAGGCTGGTTCCGGCTTCTTCAATGAACGTTTCCGGCCGGGTGGTGAACTGGTCGGTCTCCTTCGACGCCATCCAGGTACTGCGCGGCGACAGCTTTGCATTCTGGGCCAGTCTGCCAGCCTTGACGAAATGGTAGCGGGCGACGCCATCGGTCGAACCCCAGCCAACGCACGATCCGGTGTTCTGCTGGTCGCCGATGTCCCACCACGCGGCGCGGAGGTCGACGCTTGCCGGCAATGTGGCGGGTCCAGCGGCCACAGCGTTGGACGCCATCGCCTGCTCGAAGCCCCAGTCATCTGCAGTGTTGTGCGACGGCACCAAATTGCAAATACGATGTTGCTCTTGTCTCTCGTGTGGTTTGGTGGCCAAGGCTATTCTCCACTCTCTAGGTTGATGGGTCTCGTCTTCTCTCAAACCGTCGGGGAGGTTGCGGCGCTTATCTCTGACGCCCGGGCGCCGACTTCCGGAACTCGTGCCAGACTTGGGCACGCCGCTGTTTCGCGTTCGCTCCCCGGCTCTCTCCCGCGGGATCGCGGTCGGATGCGCAAAAGTGCACGGACCGGGTCAACGGCGTATGTCGGCCAAGTCAATGCCTTGTAATAGCGAGCGTCAATCAAGTAACATTCCCTGGGAAGGCAGCGATTGCCACGCCGTCGGCGCGTTCGACAAAGAAATCGTCCCGCTGCGAGACCGCTGTCTGCTACGTCGCGATACGCCGACTCGCGACGTTGGATCGGTCTTCGCCAACTCCTAGGGCGAAACCATTCCCTCCCGGTCGTAAAGGTCTACGACCGCTTCCACGCCCACTTGCGACGATCGCGATCCGCGACTACCGCTGAACGTCGTTCGCAGCCGTCTCCGAGGCGGCGAGGCGACGCCGGTTAGCCGCGAGGCGCCGTCAAGTCCGTTCGGCGGCCGCGCCATGCCTCGCCAAGGCGCCGGTCATGCGGTCCGGGACGCGCCTCGCGCCGGCATGGAATTCGCCCCTCACGGATGAGCCCTGAGCGGCGTCGCGGGCCTGGCGCTCGATTCGAACGCCGCCTCGACCAGCGCCATGGTCGTCCAGGCGTCCTCGACCGAGGCGACGAGGTCCTTGTCTTCGCCGGCGGCGAAGCGCTGCACGTTCGCCATGCGGCCGACGAAGGCGTCGGGGAACCAGCCGCCGATGAGGGGGACCTCGATCCACTCCGTCTCGCCCTTCGCCCTGATCCAGAGCTCGTCCGGCTCGCCGCGCGGATAGTCGAGCAGCACGCCGAGCTTGGCGTACGCCGCGCCCTCGGTTCCCTCGAAGCGGAACTCCGCCGACCTGGTGCTTCCGGCCGAAGGCATGGTTGTGGTTGATCGACAGCGCCGAGCGCACCTCGTCGCCGTAGTCGAGGATGGCGGTCGTGCGGGTCTGCGCCATGTCCGACGACGGATGGCCGATGGTCTTGGCGTGCACGCCGTCCGGATCGCCGAGAAAGCCGCGGATGAGGTCGAGATAGTGGATCGAATGGACCGCGATCTCGACCCGCTTCAGGCCCTTGAGGAAGGCGAAGAGACCCCAGGGCGTGTCGACGGCGAGATGCGACCTCGACGTCGACCAGCCGCCCGAGGAGCCCGCGGTCGAGCGCGTCCCTGACCGCCAGCATCATCGGCGCGAAGCGAAGCTGGAAATTGACCGCGGCCACGAGCTTGCGCTCGCGGCAGACCGCGAGGATTGCGGTCGCTTCGTCGAGGTCGGACCCCATCGGCTTCTGGATGAGAACATGCGAGCCGGCCGGAACGCGCTCGAGCACCGAGCGATGCGCGGACGGCGGCGTCGCGAGATCGAAGATCGCGCCGTCGGTCGCCAGCGCCTCGTCGAGCGAGCCGAAGACTCCGACGCCGAATCTGCTCGGCGACGCTCTTCGCCCGCGCCGCGTCGAGATCGTAGACGCCCGCGATCGGATAGCCCGCCTTGGCGTAAGCGGGAAAATGCGCGTCGGCGACGATCGAGCCCGCGCCGATGGTGACGATCGGCCGCGGGCGCGACGGCGCCGGCCACGCCTGGCGGAGCGACGCCGGATCGAAGGTCATCGGACGCGCCCTCAGTCGTGATGGAACACTTCCTCGGTCGTCGCCCACCAGTCGCCCTTCTTGCGCGGTCTCGAGCGGCGCCTGCATCGGCTCGTGGATCGCCCACCAGTCCTGCGTCCGCGGATCGGCCGCCATCTTGGCCGCATCGGCCGCCCAGTCGTCGCCGTGATACTCGAAATAGCCGAACAGCAGGTTCTCCGGCTCGCGCAGGAAGATCGTGTAGTTGCGGATGTTGCAGTCGGAGATCTTGGCGAGCACCTCCGGCCAGACCGCCGCATGCGTGCGCTTGTATTCGGCGATCCGCTCCGGCCTGATGCCGATCACCATGCCCATGCGCTTCATCGCGTTCCTCCTATCGTGCGGGTGAACTCGGCGACGCTTTTCGCCTTCACCGCATCGAAATCCCATTCGACCCCGATGCCCGGCGCCGATCGGCGCGAGCGCCATGCCGTTCTCGATGGCGAGCCGCGACGTCGTCAGTTCGTCGAGCTGCGGGATGTATTCGACATATTTTCCGTTCGGCACCGCGCAGGCGAGGCTGACATGCAGCTCCATCAGGAAATGCGGGCAGACCGGCATGTCGAAGGCTTCCGCCGCATGCGCCACCTTCAGCCAGGGCGTGATCGCCGCCGATGCGCGCGACGTCGACCTGCACGATCGAGCAGGCGCCCTTGGCCATGTATTCGCGGAAGTGGCGGATCGAGTAGATCGATTCGCCGACCGCGATCGGCGTCGTCGTCGCGCGCGAGAGCCGGACGTGGCCGTCGAGGTCGTCGGCCGGCAGCGGCTCCTCGATCCAGGCGAGATCGAGGTCGGCGAGGCGCCCGGCGCGGCGGATCGCCTCGTCGAGCGTGAAGCCCTGATTGGCGTCGGTCATGATCTCGTAAGCCGGCCCGAGCGCCGCGCGCACCGCGGCGAGCCGGCTGTAGTCCTCCGACACATGCGGGCGGCCGATCTTGATCTTCGAGCCCATGAACCCTTTTTCGCGCGCCGCGATCGCGTCCTCGACCAGCGCGCGCTCGTCGATATGCAGCCAGCCGCCCTCGGTGGTGTAGAGCGGCCGCCGGTCGGCGGCGCCGCCGGCGACGATCCACAAGCGGGAGCCCGCGCCGCTTGCAGCGCAGATCCCAGAGCGCCGTGTCGATCGCGGCCAGCGCCAGCGCCGAGATCGCGCCGATGGTCGTGGCGTGGGTGGCGTATTCGAGCTCGCGCCAGATCGCCTCGATCCGCTCGGCGTCCTTGCCGATCAGCCGCGGCGCGAGATGGTCGGCGATGAGGCGCATCACCGACGACCCGCCGGTCCCGATCGTGTAGCTGTAGCCGGTCCCGACCGCGCCGTCGGCGTCGGTGATCGAGACGATCGGCGTCTCCTGCGAGACGAAGCTCTGGATCGCGTCGGTGCGCTTGACCTTGGGCGGGATGTCGACCAGCCGCATTTCGATCCGCTCGATCAGCGCCATCGTCATCCTCCCGTCGCCGCAATCGACCGCCCGCCGTCGGTCGAGAAGAGATGCGCCTTGGCGAGATCGAAGGAGACGCCGATCCTCTGGCCCGCGCTCGAGCGGGATCGGATTGAGCATGCGCGCAATCCAGTCGCGGCCGCCGAAGGGGACGAAGACCAGCGTCTCGTTGCCGAGCGGCTCGGTCACGGAGACGGGAAGCTCGCGCTCGACGACCTGGCTGCCCGCGGCGGACGGCAGGCCGTGCCCGGTCGGGTAGACGTCGTCCGGCCGCATGCCGAAGGCGACATGCCGGTTGGTGAAGCGCGGCGTTCCTGAATCGGTCGGGAACCGGCAGCCAGTCGCCGCCGGGAAAGACGATCCTGCCGTCGACGATCTCGGCGTCGACGAGGTTCATGGTCGGCGAGCCGATGAAGCCGGCGACGAAGCGGGTCGCCGGCCGGCGGAACACGTCGTCGGGCGAGCCGACCTGTTCGATCAGCCCGTCGCGCATGATGACGATGCGGTCGGCGAGCGTCATCGCCTCGACCTGGTCGTGGGTGACATAGATGACGGTCGAGGGCACGCGCGCATGCAGGAGCTTGATCTCGGTGCGCATCTGCGCGCGCAGCTTCGCGTCGAGATTCGACAGCGGCTCGTCGAACAGGAACACCTCGGGCTTGCGCACGATCGCGCGCCCCATCGCCACGCGCTGGCGCTGGCCGCCGGAGAGCTGCGAGGGCTTGCGCTCGAGGAGGTCGCCGAGATGAAGGATGTCGCTGGCCTCGGCGACGCGCGCGTCGATCTCGGCCTGCGGCCGCTTGGCGATCTTGAGGGAGAAGGCCATGTTCTCGCGCACGCTCATATGCGGATAGAGCGCGTAGGACTGGAACACCATCGAGATGTTGCGCGCGCGCGGCGGCAGGTCGTTGACGATCTCGCCGCCGATCCGGATCGTTCCCGACGGAAATCTCCTCGAGCCCGGCGATCATCCTGAGCGTCGTCGACTTGCCGCAGCCCGACGGGCCGACGAGGGCGACGAACTCGCGGTCGGCGATCGCAAGATCGATCGCCCGCACCGCCTCGACCGGGCCGTAGCGCTTGACCAGCCGTTCGAGCGTGACCGTCGCCATCGTCAGCCCTTCACCGCGCCGAAGGTGAGCCCCGACACGAGACGCTTCTGGATGACGAAGGTCAGCAGCGAACGCCGGCACGATCATCACGACCGCAAGCGCGCACATGCCGCGCCAGTCGATGGTGAACTCGGAGGTGTAGTCGAGGAGGCCGACCGGAAGCGTCTTCGAGTTGACGGAGCGGGTGAGCTGCGAGGCGAGCGCGAATTCGTTCCAGGACGTCATGAAGGCGAAGATCGCCGACGAGGCGATGCCGGGGCCGGCGAGCGGGAACTCCACCTGCCAGAACGCCTGCCAGCGCGTGCAGCCGTCGATCTGCGCCGCCTCCGCCAGATCGCGCGGCACCTGGCGGAAGAAGCCGTCGATGAGCCAGATGGTGAAGGGCACGTTGAGCGCGACATAGGTGACGATGAGCGCGAGATGGGTGTCGATGATCCCGAGACGGGCGAAGATGATGAAGAGCGGCAGCGACAGCGCGATCCCGGGCACGGTGCGGGTCAGCATGAGGCCGAGGAAGAGCGCCGACTTGCCGCGGAAGCGGAAGCGGGCGAAGGCGTAGCCGCCCGCCATGCCGATGGCGATGGCGATGACGGTCGAGGTGATCGAGATGATCAGCGAATTGCGGAAATAGTCCCAGACCGGGATGCCGCCCTGGCCGACCACGCCGAACATCGCGGTATAGGCCTCGAACGACAGTTTCTGCGGGATCCAGACCGGCGGCTTCGCCATGATCTCGACCGTCGGCCGCATGGAGCTGAGGACGATCCAGGCGCCCGGCAGGCAGATGACCAGCATGGCGAGGAAGAGCCCGAGCACGAATGGCGAGATCGCGTGAGCAGGCGGAGCCGACGCTGTGTCTGGTTGCGCGTCATCTCACCACTCCGCCGCGATCTGCGTCCGCGCCGTCGCGAGCTTGCGGAAGAAGTAGACGGTGAAGAGGATCGAGAGCGCGATCGAGGCGTAGGCCATGGCGTTGGCCGCGCCCATGCGCGCGTCGCTATAGGCGGTCCGGGCGATCAGCGTCCACAGGAGCTCGGTGCGGCGCGCCGGGCCGCCGTCGGTCATGATCTTGACGATGTCGTAGGCGCGTCCGACGTCGAGCGAGCGGATGGTCATCGCGATATAGGCGAACGGCATGACGAACGGCCAGGTCACGTAGCGAAAGCTCTGCCATGGCGTGCAGCCGTCGACCTTGGCCGCCTCGATCGGCTCCCTCGGCATCGCCAGCAGCCCGGCGAGGATGAGGATCGCGAACACCGGCGTCGACGACCAGACCTCGGCGACGACGATGGCGAAGAAGGCGAGCGTTGCCGTCGATCAGCCAGGGGATCGCGGTCTCGGTGATGCCCAAGCGACTGCAGCGCGTTGTTGACGAGCCCGACGTTGTCGTTGAACAGGAACTTGAACTGGAAGCCGACGAGAATCGGCGAGAACATCATCGGAAACATCATCAGCGTGCGCAAAAGCCGCTGTCCGCGGGTCGCCCGTTCGACGAGCAGCGCGAGGCCGAGGCCGAACAGCATCTCGAGATTGAGCGCGACCGTCAGCAGGAGGACGGTGCGGCCGAACGCCGTCAAGAACACCGGGTCCGAGAATGCGTTGACGTAGTTGCGCAAGCCGACCAGCGTCCATAGCGTCTCCGGCCGGGTCAGCCGGATAGGCGGTGAAGCTCGTATAGAGCGAGAAGGCGAGCGGCGCCGCGATCGTCGCGACAAGGACGATGATCGCCGGCAGCAACAGGAGAAACGGCGTGCTGATGCGCGAAGGTCTCATCGGCCGGGAGACGGGGGTTGGCGGCTCGGCGGCCGGCGGATGAGCCGGCTGCTTGGCGCGTTGCGAAACGGCCGGCGGGCGGAGCGCCTGCTCCGCCGCCGTCGCTGATGCGGGCGACGCGTCAGAGCTTGCCGGCGTCCTGCAGGATCTTCGTCGCCTTGTCGGCCGCGGTGTCGAGCGCCGCCTTCGACGTCTTGTCGCCGAGGATCGCCGCCTGCAGCTCGGGATAGACGGCGTTGGAGATCTCGATCCATTCCGCGATCGGCGGCACCGGGAAGGCGTATTTCGCCGCTTCCTGGAAGGTCGACGAGCACCTGCTTCTTGTACGGATCGTTGGCGGCCTGTGCGATGTCCCACTCCCAGACGGCGGTGCGGGTCGGCAGCGAGCCGTTCGCGGCCTCGATCTTCTGGCTGTCGTCGTTGGTCAGCCACCAGACGAGCGACGCCGCGGCGTCCTTGTGCTCGCAGGCTTCGGTGACCGAGAAGCCGTGGCGTGCCGGACCAGCCGGTGTGCTTGCCGGACGAACCGGCCGGCTGGACGATGATGCCGACATTGCCGGCGACCTTCGAGGACTTCGGATCGTTGAAGAAGGTCGCCCAGCCCGGCCAGTCGAGATCGAGCGCGACCGTGCCCGAGGCGAAGCCCTGGCCGAGATCGTCCCAGAGATAGTTGGTGGTGCCGGGCGGCACGGCCTTGGCCTTGTAGAGATCGACGAACCAGTTGAGCGCGCGCACGCCCGCGTCCGAATTGAAGGCGGGCTTGCCCTTGGCGTCGAGATACTCGCCGCCCTCGGCGACGACCATCTCGTAGAAGCGCCCGTTGATCGCCTCCTCCTTGCCGGCGAACTCGGTGCCGTAGAAGTTCGGCGGGTTGGCGAAAAAGATCGCCTGGTCCTTCACCTGCTGCCAGGTCGTCGGCGGCGCGAGGTCGTAGCCGTATTTGTCCTTGAACGCCTTCTTCTTGGCGTCGTCGGTGTAGTTGCTCTTGAGATAATAGAGCGCGGAGACGTCGAATTTCGCCCGCGGCAGCATTACGAGCTTGCCGTTGATGGTCGAGGCCTTGATGATGCGCGGGACGAATTTGTCGATCTCCTCCTTCGGAATCAGTTTCGACAGGTCGGTGTAGAGGCTTGGTGTATTGCGGCGCGAAGGAGGTGTGGTTCGAGCCGACGCACCAGTTGATCGTATTGGCGGCGATATCCGACTTGAATTCCTTGTCGAGGTCGAAGTCGTTCTTCTTCGAGAGGATGTTGACCTTGGCGCCGGTGAGCTTCTCCCATTCGGCGATGCGGGCGTAGAGCGGTTCGTACTCCTGCCCGCCGATCAGTTTCGCGTCGATGGTGACGCCCGGAAACGAACCGGGGAGATCGGCGGCCGTCGCCAGGCCGGACGCGATGAGCAACGGCGCCAGGGCCGCGGTCATCAGGGCTGCGCGCTTCATGCACTTCCTCCACTTGGCGTTGTTTGACGGGTCAGCGTCCGTCTGGCGGGAACGAACGGCGCCTCCGCTCGTCCATATTTGAAATTAACATTCACTAGCAAATCATATAGGCTCCGGGCTGTCAACGCGCGGGCGCGACGCCGCGACTTCAGGGACGACGACATGAACGATTCCGACGAACTCGCCCGGTACCGCGCCCCCGCGCTCGACAAGGGCCTCGACATTCTCGAACTGCTGGCGGGGGAAGAGGAGGGCCTCAGCCAGGCGGAGATCGCCAAGGCGCTCGGGCGCACGCCCAACGAGCACTATCGCATGCTGGAGCGGCTGGTGCGGCGCGGCTATGTCTCGCGCAACGCCAGCGACCGCTACGAGCTGACCCTCAAGCTGTTCGGGCTCGCCCATTTCCATCGGCCGATCCGCCGGCTCGTGTCGCAGGCGACGCCGCTGATGCGGGCGCTCGCCGCCCGCACGATGCAGTCGAACCATCTGGCGGTCTACGACCGCGCCGGCGTCAACGTGATCGCCCAGATGGATGCGCCGGGCTACTGGGGCCTCGCGATCCGGGTCGGCGCGCGGGTCGACCTGTTCAACACCGGATCGGGCCATGTGCTGCTGGCGTTCCGCTCGGCCGAGAGCAGGGCGATGATGATCGCCGAACAGGAAGGCGCGAGCGACGAGCAGGCGAGCCCGGAGGACCTCGAGGAGCGGCTCGCGCAGATCCGGCAGCGCGGCTACGAGGTCATGCCGAGCCTGCAGACCGCCGGCGTCTACAACCTGTCGGCGCCGGTGCTCGGCGGCGACGGCTCGCGCTATCGCCGCGTTGACCTGCCCCTACATCACCCCGCTCAACCGGCCGAAGGCCCCCGACATCCCCGAAACCATCGCGATGCTGCAGGACGCCGCCGCCGCCCTTTCGCTCAGGATCGCCGGGCAAATCGACGCTGAGCCACGGGACGGCCGGAGCGTATGATTTCTATTTGAATGATTCATTCATATGTGATTATATATCCCGCAATGCGCCGCACGAGGGAGGACGCGATTGAGCTGGCCGATCATCGACACGCATCTCCACCTCATCTATCGCGACCGGCTGAGCTATCCCTGGCTCAAGACCGTCGCCGCGCTCGACCGCGATTTCCCTTACGAACGCTATCAGGCCGAGGCGCGGCGCTGCGGCGTCACCGACGCGATCCACATGGAGGTCGACGTCGCGCCGGACGACATCGAGGCCGAGACGCGCAACGTCGACGCGCTGGCGACAGAGACGGAGAGCCTGCTGCGCGGCGCGATCAGCGCATGCCGCCCCGAAGACGACGGCTTTCCCGCATTCCTCGAGCGCCAGCTCGCCAATCCGTTCGTCAAGGGATTCCGCCGCGTCCTGCACGTCGTTCCCGACGAGGTCAGCGAATCGGAAACCTTCCGCAGCAACCTGCGGCGCCTCGCCGGATCGGGCCGGCCGTTCGATCTCTGCGTCCGCCCCGACCAGATCGACAAGGCGATCGCGCTCGCCGACCTCGCGCCGGACGTCCAGTTCGTGCTCGATCATTGCGGCGTGCCGGCGATCAAGGAGCGCGCCGAGCATCCCTGGCGCGAGCGCATCGTCGAGATCGCGCGCCGGCCGAATGTGGCGGTCAAGATTTCCGGCGTCGTCGCCTATGCCGACGGGGCGACATGGACCGTCGACGACATCCGCCCCTATGTCGAGCACGCGATCGGAAGCTTCGGCTGGGATCGCGTCGTCTGGGGCAGCGACTGGCCGGTCTGCACGCTGACGGCGTCGCTCTCGACCTGGATGGCTGCGATCCAGGCGATCACGCTGGGCTCGTCGGCCAGCGAGCGCGAGCGGCTCTTCAGCGCCAACGCGCGCCGCATCTGGCGCCTGCCGGCCTGACGATGCCTCCGCCTTCCCGGAGAGAGAGCCTCAAGATGGACTTCGCTCCGACCGTCGGCGTTTCCTCCACCCATCCCGACCGACATGCCCGCCGATCATTCCGCGCTGCCGGTCTGGAACGCCGAGAACTGGTTCTACGAGGATTTCGAGATCGGCCACCGGATCCGCTCGCTCAGGCGCACGATCTCGGAGGGCGAGTCGATGCAGTTCAACGCGCTCGTCCTCGACATGCACCCCTACGTCGCCGACCAGATGTTCGCCGAGCGCGAGGGCATATTCGGCAAGCGGCTCGTCGCCGGCGCGTTCGTGTTCTCGGCCGGCCTCGGCCTCGTCGCGACCAACTGCATCAACGCGTTTTCCTACGGCTACGACAAGCTGCGCTTCATCAAGCCGGTGTTCATCGGCGACACGATCTACACGATCCGCACGCATCTCGATAAGCGGCCGAAATACAAGGAGATGGGGCTCATCCGCGCCAGCTACCAGGTGTTCAAGGGCGAGGGCGAACTCGTGATGTACTGCGAGCATCTGCAGACGGTGAAATATCGCGACGCCTCGGCCTTCGCCGATCTCGTCGAGCAGCGCGCATGAGCGAGGCCCTGCTCGACGGGCTCATCGTGCTCGACATGAGCCAGTTCCTTTCGGGTCCGTTCGCCGCCTTGCGGCTCGGCGACCTCGGCGCGCGGGTGATCAAGATCGAACGGCCCGACGGCGGCGATCTCTGCCGCCGGCTCTATCTGACCGACACCGAGATCGGCGGCGAATTCGACCCTCTTTCACGCCATCAATCGCGGCAAGCTCGGCTTTGCCGCCGACTTCAAGAATCCCGCCGACGTCGACGCGGTGAAGGCCTTGATCGCCAAGGCGGACGTGGTCATCCAGAATTTCCGCCCCGGCGTCATCGAACGGCTCGGGCTCGACTACGCGTCGGCGAAGGCGATCAATCGGGGCATCGTCTACGCCTCCATCACCGGCTATGGCGAGGACGGCCCCTGGGCGATGCTGCCGGGCCAGGACCTGCTCGCGCAGGCCCGCGCCGGGATCATGTGGCTCAACGGCGATCACGATCAGGGCCCGGTTCCCTTCGGCCTCGCCATCGCCGATCTCCTGGCGGGGAGCGCGATCGTCCAGGGCGTGCTCGCCGCGCTCCTCAGGCGCGGCAGGACCGGGGAGGGCGCGCATATCGAGACGAGCCTGCTCGAGGCGCTGGTCGATTTTCAGTTCGAAGTGCTGACGACCTACATGAACGACGGCGGCCGCGCGCCGGCGCGCTCGCAGTTCCGCAACGCCCACGCCTATCTCGCCGCGCCCTACGGCGTCTACCAGACCCGCGACGGCTGGCTCGCGATCGCGATGACGCCGCTCGACAGGCTCGCGAAAGTGATCGATCTGCCGGCGATCGCCGGGCTGCCGCCGAGCGCCGGCGTTCGAGCGGCGCGACGAACTCAAGCGCGCGATCGCCGACCACCTCGCCGCGGAGACGACGGCCTACTGGCTCGCCCGCATGCAGCCCGCCGACATCTGGTGCGCCGAGGTCCTGGACTGGGCCGCGCTCTTCGCCAGCGACGCCTTTCGGCGCATGGACATGCTGCAGACCCTGATCGGCGCCGACGGCCACGAGGTCCGCACCACCCGCTCGCCGATCCGCGTCGACGGCGAGCGCGAACGCTGCCTCTCCGCCGCTCCCCGCATTGGAGAGCACACCGAAGCGCTGCGGGCGGAAATGGGGCTCTGACGCGGTTCCGCGGCTCTCTTTCGCGTCCGGCCGATTATCGATGCAACCTGCCGGCTCAGATCTGTCGCAAAATGCCGCCCCGGGTTTTGATCCCCGTCAATGCGCGGCGACGGGCGGATCCTATTGTTCGCTAAACCTTTGCGGACGGGAGGAGTCGCGTCATGTCAGGCAATCTCATTGAGTTCAGCCCCTCGGCTTACCAGTACCCGCTTCTCATCAAACATCTGCTGCACTACCCGATGACGCATTCGCCGGATCAGGAAATCGTCTATCGCGACCTGAGACGTCACAGCTATCGGGTTTTCCGCGAGCGCATCGGCCGGCTCGCGAGCGGGCTTACGGATATCGGCGTCAAACCGGGGGACGTGGTGGGCGTTCTCGACTGGGATAGCCACCGCTATCTCGAGTGCTATTTCGCCGTGCCGATGATGGGCGCGGTGCTGCAGACGGTCAATCTCTCCCTGCCGCCGGAGGGGTTGCTCTATGCGATGAACGACGCAGCGCCCTCGACCCTGCTGGTCAACGCGGACTTCCTGCCGCTCGTGGAGAAGCTCGCCGACAAGCTGCCGTCGGTGCAGAAATACGTGCTGCTGCACGACCGCAAGGAGCAGCCGACCACGCGCCTGCCGATCCAATGCGAATACGAGGACATGCTGGAGGCGAGCTCGCCTTTCTACCAGTTTCCGGATTTCGACGAGAACACGCGCGCCACGACCTTCCACACCACCGGCACGACCGGACGCCCGAAGGGGGTGTATTTCAGCCACCGCCAGCTGGTGCTGCATACGCTCGGCATCATCGCGGAATACGGAACCGCCCCGGCCCAGGGCCGCATCGGCCGGGAAGACGTCTACATGCCGCTGACGCCGATGTTTCACGTCCACGCCTGGGGCAGCCCTTACGTCCATACGATGCTCGGCAACAAACAGGTCTATCCGGGGCGCTATGCGCCGGATGTCCTGCTGGGATTGATCGCGCGCGAGGGGGTGACCTCCACCCATTGCGTGCCGACGATCCTGCAGATGCTGCTGTCTGCGCCGGGGAGCAAGGATGTCGATCTTTCGAAGCTGAAGATGGTTATCGGAGGCTCCGCCATGCCGCGCGCGCTCGTCAGGGCCGCGATGGCGCGCGGAATTGACGTTTTCACCGGCTATGGGCAATCCGAATCCTGCCCGATGCTGTCCGGTGTGCATATGACCACGAAGCAATTGTCCGAAGATCCGGAGGCGCAAGTCGAGCGCCGGGCCGTCGCCGGCCTGGCTGCGCCGCTGGTCGATCTGCGCATCGTCGACGCAAACATGGCGGACGTCCCGCACGACGGGAAAACCCGCGGCGAGATCGTCACACGCGCCCCGTGGCTCACAATGGGCTATCTCAACGATCCTGCGGCGTCGGAGCAGCTCTGGGCCGGCGGCTATCTGCACACGGGCGACGTGGCGACGTGGGACGCGGATGGAACGATCCGCATCGTCGACCGCATCAAGGACATCATCAAGAGCGGCGGCGAATGGGTCTCATCCATTCAGGTGGAGGACATCATCTCCGAGAAGAGCGGCGTCACGAAAGCGGCGGTCATCGCCGTCAAGGACGCCAAATGGGGCGAGCGTCCGATGGCGCTCGTCATCGTCGAGCCTGGCTTCGCCGGCGGCTCCGCGGAAGCCGCGGAAGAGGCTGTTCGCGCCCACGTGAAAACATATGTCGACAAGGGCGTCATCTCGAAGTTCGCGATTCCGGATCGGGTCATGATCGTCAAGGAGCTGCCGCTGACCTCGGTCGGCAAGGTCGACAAGACCGTGCTGCGCGAAAGGCATTTGCGGGACGAAGCGGCGTAGCGCCGCTTCAGGGGACAACCAGGGCGCGAGAAGGGGCTGTTTCTATGTCGGGTCGGTAGGAAGGCGCTCTCCTCCTCACGAAGTGGGGAGGGGACCGCGCGTGAGCGCGGTGGAGGGGGCGGCCGTGCGCGGCGTAGATTTCGATCGAAGAGCAGGGCCTAAGTTGAGGCGATCCGCCGCTGTACCGACGGGGGCGGCGGCGCGCTCAGAGGTGGGTGACGAACAGCAGGATCGCGGCCGCCGCGAGGCAGGCCATTGACAGAACATAGGCCGTCTGCAGCGTGACGGTCTTCCACCAGAGGATGCGCGACAGAAGCGCGCATCGCGCGGGGAGCCCTTCGAGCTCGGCCGCGGTGTCGGCGACGAAGTCGAAATCCTCCGGCTCCGGATTGCGCCGGATCACGAAGCTCTGGCGTCCGGCGCGAGGAAATCGCGGATAAACCGAGATCAGCAAGTTAATGAAAATGATCATGAACGGGGTCATGAGCACCGGCGTGCTCAGGTACCACGGATAGAATTCGCGGAACTGGAGAACCGTCCCCATCATGATCGCGACGAAAAGCACTGCAATCAGCGCCTTGATGTCGCTGAGGCGGATCGAGTCGCCGTAACCGGCGATGAGACCGCGCAACTTTGCGTTTTGGTCCTTGACCATCAGACGTTCCGCCTCACCCGAGGCTCTGGCCCCGGCATCAACTAAACTTGACGTATAGAAGCAGAAACATGGTCACGAAGACGCAGACGATCGACAGCACGAGCGCGGCGCGGAGAAAAAGCGTCTTCCACCAAAGAATATCGGAAAAGATGGCGCAGCGCAGCTTCAACTGTCCGATATCGTCCTCATTGAGGTTGTCGAAATCCGCAGCCGTCAGGTTGCGCTCAACGCGGAAGTTCTCGGCGCCGCGCCTGGGAAAGCGGGGAAGGAGCACCATGAACAAGCAGAAATAGACGACCAGGAACGGCACCAGCAAGGGTTCGATCGGGAGGTAACTCGGAAAGAAAGTGTAATTATAGAGGACCGAACCCATCATGAACGCAACGAACAGGAAGCCGATGTTCGCCTTCATGTCGCTGTTCCGGATGGCGTCGTTATATCCGGCGAGCAGACTGCGATAAGGCTGAGTAGGATCGGAAGCGGGCTTGTTCATCCGACTTCGCACACTCCCTGGCCGGGCGCGACAGGCCTCCAAAGCCGGCGTCGCAGGTGGACCCCTGCGTCTTCAAACATGAGAATTCGCGTGAAGCGCCGCGGTCTGTCAAGTCGGGCGCCGGACCGCCGGGTCCTCGGTCAACCAAGTCTTTAAGGATTTGGCTGGGGCGGGAGGATTCGAACCTCCGTATGGCGGAATCAAAATCCGCTGCCTTACCGCTTGGCGACGCCCCAATCCGCCGCAAGGCCGAAGGCCGGCGGAAAGCGGGCGGACCATAGTTCGCGCGCTTATGCGCCGCAATGGCTTTGAGGGGCGATTTCGCGGCCTCGCCGGCCGGCCTCGCAGCCCTGCGCGTGATGGGCTTCGAACGCAATCGGCGCGGAGCGCCTCTCGCCCCGTGCAAGATTCCCCGCAATCGGGGGATCCCAGGCGATTCAAGTAGGTCATCGCAATTTCTTGCAGAAAATCAGAAGTCTGACTTACAATGGAGTTCATGCGAGCCGATGATCTACACCCTGCCATCACGTCGAAAATGGCGAGGCGCGCGAGATTTTGACAGACTTGGAGCTGGCTATATCTAGCTCTTGCGGAGGGGGAGCGTCGGAGAATTTTTTCTTTGGCCGTGTAGCTCTGCAGACCTGCATTGAAAGAGTCACGATTTCGGACGAGAAAATCCAAGGCAACAATCCAAGGAAAAGAAAGTCGCAAATCCAGGCTCCACGAACGTGGAGTTCGCAATTCTGGGAAAACCCGGAGTAAATCTGCGCCAAGCCAAAGTCAGAATCCAAACTGCCCCGCCTGCCGGACGGTCCCCTCCTGGGGCGGCTCGCTCTAGAAAAGACGAGCGAAGTTAGTGAGATCGGCGTTCGCCCCGCAGACGAGGACGCCGACCCGCTCGCCCCTTTCCGGCCGATAGGCGCCGCTCGCCAGCGCCGCGAAGGCCGCGGCGCCGCCCGGTTCGGCGACGATCGAGATCTCGCTCCAGAGCCGGCGCTGCGCCTCGACGATCGCCTCGTCCGAAACCAGGACGACCGCTCCGACCGATCGCCGGCAGATCTCGAAGTTGAGGCTGCCGACACGCTTGGCGCCGAGCGAGTCCGCGGCGATCGAGGCGACCGGGACATCGACGGGCGCGCCGGCCTGGAGCGCGGCGTCAAGGGCGCGCGAGCCTTCCGGCTCCACGCCGACGACCTTGATCCGGCCTTCGAACCAGGCCGCGACGCCCGAAATCAGTCCGCCGCCGCCGACCGCGACGAGGACCGTGTCGAGCGCGGGGAGCGCGAGCCGCCGGAGGTCGTCCTCCCATTCCATCGCGACCGTTCCAGCGCCGGCGATCGTCTCGGGCGCGTCATAGGGATGGATCGGCAGCGCGCCGCTTTCGGCGACATAGGCGTCGCAGCGCTGCTGCGCCTCGGCGTAAGACGCGCCGCTGATCACGGCCTCGGCGCCATAGGCCCGGATCCTGCCGATCTTGGCGGACGTGGCGATCTCCGGCACGAAGATGCGCGCCTTCACGCCAAGCTTCCGAGCCGCATAGGCGACGGCCGCGCCGTGATTGCCGCCCGAGGCGGTGGCGCAGCCGGCCGGCGGGGCGGGGCGGGTGAGAAGATTGTGGAACGCCCCGCGGGCCTTGAACGAACCGCTGTGCTGGAGGCACTCGAGCTTGAGCGAGACCGGCGGCGCCTCGGCGATCGGGGAAGGGGTCTCGACAATCGGGGTGCGGCGGATATGAGTTGCGATCAGCGCGTCGGCCGCGCGAATGTGCGAGGGCGTCACGGACGACTTCGCCGACGGCTCATTGCGGCCCAAGCCCGAGTTCATGTCGCGCCTTTCTCGTCAACGCCGCGACGACGAGCGTGTGGCTCTGACGCAGGTAGTCCTTGAGGTCTTCATCGCTCAGCGACTGGTCGTCCGTTCTCTGCAGCCACAGCAGGCCCCGTGACGCAAGATAGGGCGCGGGTCGAATTCCGGCGAGTTCCTTCAGCACCGCGAAGCTCAATTCGGAGCATTTGAAAGTGACGGCGAATTCGGGCGAGTTCGACCATCCGCCAATGGCGAAGACCTTCCGGCCGACTTTCCAGACGCTCGCGTCGCCCCATTGGACGGCGTGTCGGGCTTGCGGCAAAGTCGCGCAGAATGCGTCGAACTCTTCGCGGGTCATCGAAGCGTATTTCCGCGGCGAGCCCAGGGGCACGCGACCCTCAGAGCTTCATCGCATCCTTGAGTTCGCGCAGGCGGTCGAGCTTCTCCTGCGCGAGACGCTTCTGGTCCTCGTTGGCGTCGGCAAGGTCCTCTTCGGCGTTCACGATCTCCTGCTGGAGAGCGTCTGCGCTGAGGTCCTCGAACGGGATCGCCGTCTCGGCGAGAAGGATGACGCCGCTCTTGCTGGCGTCGGCGAACCCGCCGCGCACGAAGATGCGGCGGTGCTTGCCGTGCGCGTCGTCGATTGCGACGACTCCGGGCCGCACCGAGGTCATGACCGGCGCGTGATCGGCCAGCACCTGAAAGTCGCCCTCGTCCCCCGGAACGAGCACCGCCTGCGCCGCGCCGCTGAAGAGCACCTTGTCGGGCGACACGAGTTCGAAATGGAATGTGGCCATGGCGACCCCCGATTTCGGTTGCGTCAGGCCGCTTCGGCCGCGAGCCGCTGCGCCTTCTCGACGGCCTGCTCGATGGTGCCGACCATGTAGAAAGCGGCCTCCGGCAGGTTGTCGTATTTGCCCTCGATGATGCCCTTGAAGCCCTTGACCGTGTCCTCGATCTTGACCTGGACCCCTGGCGTGCCGGTGAACACGGCCGCGACGTCGAACGGCTGCGACAGGAAGCGCTCGATCTTGCGGGCGCGCGCGACGGTCTGCTTGTCCTCCTCGGAGAGTTCGTCCATGCCGAGGATCGCGATGATGTCCTGCAAAGCCTTGTAGCGCTGGAGCACCTGCTGCACCTGACGGGCGACGTTGTAATGCTCCTCGCCGACCACCGCCGCAGTGAGCATGCGCGAGGTCGAGTTCGAGCGGGTCGACGGCCGGATAAATGCCCTTTTCCGAGATCGCGCGCGACAGCACGGTCGTCGCGTCGAGATGGGCGAAAGATGTCGCCGGCGCCGGGTCGGTCAGGTCGTCGGCCGGGACGTAGATCGCCTGCACCGAGGTGATCGAGCCCTTGGTCGTAGTGGTGATGCGCTCCTGCAGCGCACCCATATCGGTGGCGAGCGTCGGCTGATAGCCGACCGCCGAGGGGATGCGGCCCAAGAGCGCCGACACTTCGGAGCCCGCCTGGGTGAAGCGGAAGATGTTGTCGATGAAGAACAGCACGTCCTGGCCCTCGTCGCGGAAATATTCGGCGACGGTGAGACCGGAGAGCGCGACGCGCATGCGCGCGCCCGGCGGCTCATTCATCTGGCCGAAGACGAGGGCGCATTTCGACTTCACGGTCGAGTTGGGATCGTGCGGATCGGCGTTGACGTTGGACTCGATGAACTCGTGATAGAGGTCGTTGCCTTCGCGCGTGCGCTCGCCGACGCCCGCGAACACCGAATTGCCGCCATGGGTCTTGGCGACGTTGTTGATGAGCTCCTGAATCAGAACCGTCTTGCCGACGCCCGCGCCGCCGAAGAGACCAATCTTGCCGCCCTTGGCGTAGGGCGCAAGCAGGTCGACGACCTTGATGCCGGTGACCAGAATCTGCGCTTCGGTCGACTGTTCGACGTAAGACGGGGTCGGCTGATGGATCGCGCGGCGCGCGTCCATCGGAATGGGACCCGCTTCGTCGACGGGCTCGCCGATGACGTTCATGATGCGCCCGAGGGTGCCGGGCCCCACCGGGACCGAGATCGGAGCGCCGGTGTCGGTCACTTCCTGGCCGCGCACCAGACCTTCGGAGATGTCCATCGCGACGCAGCGCACGGAGTTTTCGCCTAGGTGCTGGGCGACTTCGAGAATCAGACGCGCGCCATTGTTGGATGTCTCGAGCGCGTTGAGAATCGGCGGCAGGTAGCTGTCGAATTTCACGTCGACGACGGCGCCGATCACCTGGGTGACGCGGCCGGTGGCATTTGCGACATTCGCCATTTTGACGTCCTCGTTCTTCGATCTTCAGGTCGCTCAACGCGACGGGTGGATTAGAGCGCCTCGGCGCCCGAAATGATTTCGATCAGTTCCTTGGTGATCATCGCCTGGCGGGTCCGATTGTAGCGAAGCGTATACTTCTTCACCATTTCGCCGGCGTTGCGGGTTGCGTTGTCCATCGCGCTCATCTGAGCGCCGAAGAACGATGCGGCGTTCTCGAGCAGCGCGCGGTAGATGCGAACCGTCACCGCCCGCGGCAGCAGCTGTGCCAGGATTTCGCCCTCGTCGGGCTCGTAGTCGTAAACCGGCGCCTTTTCGTCCTTTGCGCCCAGTTCCGGCGGGATGAGCTGCTGGGCGGTCGGGATCTGGGAGATGACAGACTTGAAGCGCGAGTAGAACAACGTGCAGACGTCGAACTCGGCATTTTCGAACAGAGCGATCACATTTTCGGCGATCGGCTGAGCGGTCTGGTAGGTGATCGTGCGGACGGCGCGCAGATCGATCATTTCCAAAATCTGCTTCTCGTGCGTGCGGCGCAGTTGATCAAAGCCCTTCTTGCCCACGCAGAGGATTTTGACGGTCTTGCCTTCCGCCGCGAGCGCGTTGGCCTTTTCGCGTGCGAGTCGCACGATCGCGGTGTTGAAGGCGCCGCAGAGGCCGCGCTCGCCGGTGCAGACGACGAGCAGGTGTGTCTGGTTGGATCCGCTGCCGACGAGGAGGCGGGGAGCCTCGCCGTTGTTGGCGGCGCCGGCAAGATTGGTCAGCACCGACTCGACCCGTTCGGCGTAGGGGCGCGCCGCTATCACCGCCGACTGGGCGCGTCGGAGCTTCGAGACGGCGACCATCTGCATCGCTTTGGTGATCTTCTGCGTCGACTTGACGGAGGCGATCCGGTTTCTGAGGTCCTTAAGGGACGGCATAGCTTGGCGTCTCCGCCCCGCGCTTCATGTCGAGCGCGAGGTCCGGTTGGGGTCCGACGAATTAGGCGAAGCTGGCGGAAAAGGCTTCGACCGCCGACTTGAGCTTGGCCTCGACGTCGCTGGATAGGTCGTTGGACTTGCGGATCGACTTCCAGAATGTCCGGGTTCTTGGAGCGAAGCGAGCCCAGCAGGCCGTCCTCGAACGGGCGAACCTTGTCGAGCGGCAGCTTGTCGAGAAAGCCGTTGACGCCAGCGTAGATCACGCAGACCTGCTCTTCCATCTTGAGCGGCGAGAACTGCGACTGCTTCAGGAGCTCGGTCAGACGCGCGCCGCGGTTGAGGAGGCGCTGGGTGACCGCATCGAGATCGGAGCCGAACTGCGCGAAGGCCGCCATTTCGCGGTATTGCGCGAGCTCGCCCTTGATCTTGCCGGCGACCTTCTTGGTCGCCTTGGTCTGCGCGGCTGAGCCGACGCGCGACACCGACAGACCGACGTTCACCGCCGGGCGAACGCCCTGATAGAAGAGGTCGGTCTCGAGAAAGATCTGTCCGTCGGTGATCGAGATCACGTTGGTCGGGATATAGGCCGAGACGTCGTTGGCCTGAGTTTCAATGATCGGGAGCGCTGTCAGCGACCCTGACCCATTGTCCTTGTTGAGCTTGGCTGCGCGCTCGAGCAGGCGCGAGTGGAGATAGAACACGTCGCCCGGATAGGCTTCGCGGCCCGGGGGGCGGCGCAGCAGCAGCGACATCTGACGATAGGCGACAGCCTGCTTCGACAGGTCGTCGTAGATGATGACGGCGTGCATGCCGTTGTCGCGGAAATACTCGCCAATCGCGCAGCCGGAGAAGGGCGCGAGGAACTGCATCGGCGCCGGGTCCGAAGCGGTGGCGGCGATGATCACCGAATATTCAAGCGCGCCGTGCTCTTCCAGAACCTTGGCGAACTGGGCGACCGTCGAGCGCTTCTGCCCAATTGCGACATAAACGCAGTAAAGCTTCTTGCTCTCGTCGTCGCCCTGATTCAGCGGCTTCTGGTTGAGGATCGTGTCGAGCGCAATTGCGGTCTTGCCGGTCTGACGATCCCCGATGATAAGCTCCCGCTGACCGCGGCCGATCGGGATCATCGCGTCGATCGCCTTGAGGCCAGTCGCCATTGGCTCGCTGACGGACTTGCGAGGAATGATGCCGGGCGCCTTCACGTCGACGCGGGCGCGGCGGGTGGCGTTGATCGGCCCTTTGCCGTCGATCGGATTGCCGAGCGCGTCGACGACCCGCCCCAGAAGCTCCTTGCCGACAGGCACATCGACGATCGCGCCCGTGCGCTTGACCGTCTGGCCTTCCTTGATCTCGCGGTCACCGCCGAAAATGACGATTCCGACGTTGTCCGACTCGAGGTTTAGCGCCATGCCGCGCGTGCCGTTCTCGAACTCGACCATCTCGCCGGCCTGAACCTTGTCGAGACCATAGGCGCGGGCGATGCCGTCGCCGACGCTCAGCACTTGACCGACTTCGGTCACCTCGGCCTCGGCGCCGAAATTGGCGATCTGGCTCTTGAGAATCGAAGATATTTCTGCGGCGCGGATATCCATCAGCCGACCTCTTTCATGGCTAGGCGAATTGCGTTGAGCTTGGTTCTGAGCGAGCCGTCGACCATGCGAGAGCCGAGCCTGACGATGAGGCCGCCGATGATCGAGGGATCAATCTTGGCGTCGAGATCGACCTCCCGGCCGCCCGAGGCGCCGCGGAGCTGGTCCTTGAGCGCGGCGAGATTCTCGTCCGATAGAGCGCTCGCGCTGGTCACTTCGGCGTGGGTCACGCCGCGGCTCGCGTCATAGAGCTTGCGGTAGGCCGCGATCATGTCGCGGATCGAGAAAAGGCGCCGCTTGACCGTCACCAGCCGGACGAAATTGGCCGTTATGCCGCCGATGTCTTCTTTGGCGAGGATGGCGTCCAGCGCCCTCAGCTGGTCGGCGGTCGAGAAGACTGGGCTGCGCACCAGCCGCTCGAGATCCGGATTCAGGGCGATCAGTTCATCGAGCTTGACCACCGATTGAGCGACGGCCTCGGTCTGGCGGTTGTCCTGGGCAAGGGCGAAGAGCGCCGACGCATAGCGGCCGGCGACGCCGGAAACGAGTGTGTCGTCCTGTGCCAAATCGCGTCACCTCATGAAGGCGTCGAAGCGAGGCGCGCCGCGAGGCCGTTTCGCCGCCGCCACCTAGGAATTCGTGATGATTCCGCTTCGCGAAGGAAGAGCGCGCGCGGGCCGCTCCGACCCCAAAGGCGGGCGTTGCCTAACATAGGACTTTTCGGGGCGCAACCCGCGGAACCCCGGGAATCCGGGGGCCTCGACCAAAGGCGAAAGGCCGGGCCGGGGCGGATTCAGCCGAGGCTCGCACTCCAGCCGGCCGCAGGGTCTCCGCCGAGATAGGCCACGCAATGGACGCTGAGGCCGCCCGGGTTGACGAGCATGAGGACGCCGCCAGAGTTGGCGAGACCGCCCGTCGGCAACATGAGGCTCGTCGGCTCGCCCGGCCCGAGGGTCGAGGCGGGCAGGGCGGTCGACTGCCCGGCGTCGACAAGGAGCCTCCAGCCGGTCAGATCGAGCGGCGCAGGGCTCATATTGGTCAGGACAACCGAACAGGCGCCGTCCGGCCCCCGATGGACGGTCGTGAGCCGAGCGGCCCGCGGCGGGGGCATGATCAGCGCGCCTTCGTCTTTCGAAAAGTCGTACGCGGGCGCCTCGGCGCCGGTTACCCCATAGATCAGATCGCCGGTGTCGTTGGTGTGCCAGCCCTGGCTCTGGAACGACAGGAAGATCGCCGTCATGCGCCTGGCGCGCCCGTCCCAGACAAAGCAGGCGCCGTCGTGCCAGACGCCGTTCTCGTGCAGGCGGACGTTGATCGCCTTGGAGTCGCCCTGGGCCATGTGGACGTTGTCGAGGCCGAAAGGCGTCGGCGGGGTGTAACCGAAGGCGGCGTCGGTCTGGTGCGGATTGTCCTTGGCGAAGGCGTTGCCGTAGAAGAAGACGTCGCAGTCCTGGTCCTTCGCGAGTTGCAGCAAGCCGGTCAGGCGCTGGACGAGGCCGTCGTGGCCCGGACCTTCAGGGGGCAGGACGCGCATAGCGGTCGGGTCGAACAGGCCAGCGCGCTGAAAATCCATCGCCCCGCCGGCGAACGAGCGCTCGACCGGGGACAGACCGTCGGGACGCGCCAGGATCGAGGCCCGGTGCGGGTGCTCGAAGTCGGCATCGACCAGATAGTAGAGGTAGGATTTGCCGGGGGGCTCGCCCGGCGCGTCCTTGTCGGACCGCACGTTGATGGTCGCAAACCACTGCTCGCCGTTCGCCTCGAGCAGGATCCAGAGATGCGGATTCGTCGGCGGCTCCGCCGGCGCCACGGCGTGAACCTTGCCGCGCAGGCACTGGTAGTTGATGTGACCCATCCGTCGCCCCTCCTCAAAACGCGCGAGCCTATGCGGCGCGCGGGAGCGAAGCGCAAGCGCGCCTGGGCAGGCGTCCGGCCCCGAGCCGGTTCCCTTCGCCCGCCCGCCCTGCTATCCCCGCTGCCCATGGCCGCCCATCCGATCGACAATATCCGCAACTTCTCCATCGTCGCCCATATCGACCACGGCAAGTCGACGCTCGCCGACCGGCTCATCCAGCAGACTGGAACCGTGGCCGAGCGCGACATGGTCGAGCAGGTGCTCGATTCGATGGACATCGAGCGCGAGCGCGGCATCACCATCAAGGCGCAGACGGTCCGGCTCGAATACAAGGCCAATGACGGCAAGACCTACATCCTCAACCTGATGGACACGCCCGGCCACGTCGACTTCGCCTACGAGGTCTCGCGGTCGCTCGCCGCCTGCGAGGGCTCGCTCCTCGTCGTCGATGCGAGCCAGGGGGTGGAGGCGCAGACGCTCGCCAATGTCTATCACGCGCTCGACGCGGGACACGAGATCGTGCCGGTGCTCAACAAGATCGACCTGCCGGCGGCCGAGCCCGACCGCATCAAGGAGCAGATCGAGGACGTGATCGGGCTCGACGCCTCACAAGCCGTGCCGATCTCGGCCAAGACCGGCCTCAACATCGATCTCGTGCTCGAGGCGATCGTCAACCGTCTGCCGCCACCCAAGGGCGACGAGAAAGCGCCGCTCAAGGCGCTGCTGGTCGACAGCTGGTACGACGCCTATCTCGGCGTCGTCGTGCTGGTTCGGGTGATCGACGGGACAATCAAGAAGGGCATGCGCATCCGCATGATGGGGGCGGACGCAGCCTATGAGGTCGACCGGATCGGGGTTTTCCGCCCCAAGATGACCGAGGCGCCCGAACTCGGCCCCGGCGAGATCGGCTACATCACCGCGCAGATCAAGCAGGTCGCCGACACCCGCGTCGGCGATACGATCACCGACGACAAGCGGCCGACGGCCGTGGCGCTGCCGGGCTTCAAGCCGGCGCAGCCGGTGGTGTTCTGCGGCCTCTTCCCGGTGGATGCGGCCGACTTCGAGGCGCTCAGGGCCGCGATGGGCAGGCTGCGGCTCAACGACGCGAGCTTCACTTACGAAATGGAGACCTCGGCCGCGCTCGGCTTCGGCTTTCGCTGCGGTTTCCTCGGGCTCCTGCATCTCGAGATCATCCAGGAGCGGCTCGAGCGCGAGTTCAACCTCGACCTGATCGCGACCGCGCCTTCGGTGATCTACCGCATCCAGCTCACCGACAGGTCGGAGATCGAGCTGCACAATCCGGCCGACATGCCCGATCCCGTCAAGATCGCCGAGATCAAGGAGCCGTGGATCAAGGCGACGATCCTCACGCCCGACGACTATCTCGGCGCGATCCTCAAGCTCTGCCAGGACCGGCGGGGCGCCCAGGTCGATCTCAACTATGTCGGCAAGCGCGCGATGGTCGTCTACGAACTGCCGCTGAACGAAGTCGTGTTCGACTTCTACGACCGGCTGAAATCGATCTCGAAGGGCTACGCCTCGTTCGACTATGCGCTGACCGACTATCGTCCGGGCGACCTGGTCAAGATGTCGATCCTGGTCAACGGCGAACCGGTCGACGCGCTCTCGATGCTGGTCCACCGCGACCGGGCGGAGGCCCGGGGCAGGGCGATGGTCGAGAAGCTCAGGGAGCTGATCCCGCCGCACATGTTCCAGATCCCGGTCCAGGCGGCGATCGGGGGCAAGATCATCGCCCGCGAGACGATCCGGGCGCTGCGCAAGGACGTCACCGCCAAGTGCTACGGCGGCGACGCCACCCGCAAGCGCAAGCTGCTGGAGAAGCAGAAGGCCGGCAAGAAGAAGATGCGCCAGTTCGGCAAGGTCGAGATCCCGCAGGAGGCCTTCATCGCGGCGCTCAAGATGGACAGCTGAGCGAGCGCTGGCGCGGCGTTGCAGTTTTGGACGCGCGCGGGCGATTTCAAAGCGTTAGGCGCCAAGAACTGTCCCTTTGCAACTCCCAAGGTGATCCCATTAACTCTGGGCCCCAACTCCACGGCCTCATTGTGAGAGGAGGGGACGGAATGAGCCGCCACGTTCGCGGACGCAAGCGGGCGCGACCCTTGCAATTTGCTGCAAAAGCTTGCCGAAAGCTTCATTTCGCCGGTCTTTGAGACCTCAGGAAGCTGCAAAAAATTGCAAAATATTGCAATTCCTGACCGCGAAACAGGACTTATCAAAGCCTTACGAGGCTGATGCGGCGAAAAAAAACTGCCAAGCAGGGGTCCATATGACTCCGACCTCGTCCTAAAGGAGCGATGCGCAGCGTCGCGCAGGCTTGTTTGTTGACGGCGAGCCCCTACGACGTCCTCAGAGGCGTGGTCAAGATCCAGTTCCATGACAACCTCTTTGTCCGCGGCGTCCTATGAAGTTCAGAACATATCATGAACAACGAAAGTCGTAAAGGAAATGCGCGATTCAGGCGGTCACTGGCTGGAGGCAGGAGACGGTCCCTTCGCCCTGCGGTGGGGGAGAAGGTGGACGCGCCGAAGGCGCGGTCGGAAGAAGGGTGGTGCTAACGTTCGGACGTTGGCGCGGCCCCTCACCCCGGCCCTCTCCCCGCAAGCGGGGCGAGGGGGCGCACGGTCACGCCGTCCGGGCGACGCCGAGCGCGCGGGCCAGGTCGGCGCCGCTCATGCCGGTGTTGTAGACCGGCGTGCCCGGATCGAAGAGGTGCGCGCTGGCGAGCGCGCCAACGACGACCGGCTCGAACCCCGCGTCGCGGACCAGACGCGCGGCTGCGTCGAGCGCCGCGGCGTCGTCGCCCGCGAGCGGGATGCCGACGCGGTCTCCGGCGCGATGGGCCTCCGTCTCGAGGGTCTTGAAATAGACCGAGTTGAAGGCGCGCACCAGTCGGGCGCCGGGCAGAAGCCGCGCCACGGGGACGCCGGCGCCTTCGCCGGCGGCGATCGCTTCCCTGGCGAATTCGCCGTCGCGTCCGGGATAGGGGTTGGCGGAATCGAGCACGACCTTGCCCGAGACGGGCGGCGCGAGCGCGGGCGCCAGCGACGGCCAGGCGCCGTAGGGGACCGAACAGAAGACGATTTCGCCGAAACGCGCGGCCTCCTCCGGCGAGCCCGCCGACGCGTTCGGCCCCGCCTCGGCAAGGAGCGCTCCTAAGGATTCCGGATGGCGCGTCGCGAACCGGACCTTGTGTCCCGCCTTGGCCCAGAGCACGCCGACCGTGCCGCCGATCTTGCCCGCGCCGATGACGCCGATGTTCATGATGATCCTCCTCAGGCTACAGTGGGATGATTTCAAGCCGACCCAGACCCGTCAACGCGCAATCTCTCCCACGAGAGCTACGATATTCACGCACCTTTCCGCGCGATGCCTGACCCGTGCTCGGCGTCAAGGTCACGCCCGCTTCGCGGGTCGCTTCCCCCCGGATTGAATCCGGGGGTCGCGAACCTTGACCCCTGCGGGCGGATCAGGCCTTTTGGCCACCATGGGCTTTGCTGCACGGACCCGGCCGGAAGGCCGGTCCGGTCAGCAAATCCCATGGTGAGACAATCGCCGCGTCGGGACGGCGTTGTCATCCGGAGGGCTGTAGCGAAGCGGAGGACCGGCGAAGCGTAAGCGCAGCCGGTTGACGACGACGGGCCGACGTGGCCGGCCCCGGCGAATGATGTGTAAATCGGGCAGGGCTCGACCCGCGGGTCCATGGATCGCCGGGTGATCCCCGGGCTGCGACCCGGGGACGGCGATGACGATGGGGATGGCTCAACCTGATCGAGCCTTGCGCTGCGGAGCCAACGGTTGGACGGGCGCGTGTCGTAGTGCTATCGGCATCGTCAAACATCACGACAGGGAGGAAAACATGAGGGTTGATTTCATCATTGATGGGGCTTCGGTCGCGGCGGCTTCCGGAGCAACCTTTGAGCGTCACGATCCCGTCACCGGCGCGGTGGCGAGCGAGGCGGCGGCGGCGGGGGAAGCCGACGTCGCCAAGGTGGTCGAGGCGGCGGCGCGGGCGTTTCCCGCCTGGTCTCAGACGGGGCCGAGCGAGCGGCGCGCGCTGCTGATGAAGGCTGCCGACATTCTCGAGACGCGGACAGACCACTTCGCCAAGGCGATGACCGAGGAGATCGGCGCGACGGGGCCCTGGGCCGGCTTCAACGTCCATTTCGCCGCCAGCCTCCTTCGTGAGGCGGCGGCGCTGACGACGCAGATCACCGGCGAGATCATCCCCGCCGACAAGCCCAATATTCTGTCGCTCGCCGTGCGCCAGCCCGCCGGCGTCGTGCTCGGCATGGCGCCGTGGAACGCCCCGGTGATCCTCGGGGTCAGGGCGATCGCGGCGCCGCTCGCCTGCGGAAACACGGTGATCCTCCGCTCCTCGGAGGTCTGTCCGGCGACGCACCATCTCATCGTCGACACCATGAACCAGGCAGGCTTCCCGAAGGGCGTCGTCAATCTGATCTCCAACGCGCCATCGGACGCAGCCAAGGTCGTCGCGGCGCTGATCGCCCATCCGGCGGTGAAGCGCGTCAACTTCACCGGGTCGTCGAAGGTCGGAAAGACCATCGCCAAGCTCTGCGCCGAACACCTGAAACCGGTGCTGCTCGAACTCGGCGGCAAGGCGCCGCTGCTCGTGCTGGCCGACGCGGATCTCGACGCCGCGGTCGACGCGACCATCTTCGGCGCCTTCGCCAACCAGGGCCAGATCTGCATGTCGACTGAGCGGCTCGTCGTCGACGAGTCGGTGGCGGACGCCTTTGTCGCCAAGCTCGCCAAGCGCGCTTCGGCGCTGCCGAGCGGCGATCCGCGCGGCCATGTCGTGCTGGGCTCCCTCGTCAATCTCTCCGCCGCCGAGCGCATGGACGAACTGATCGCCGACGCGAAAGCCAAGGGCGCGGTCGTCGTCGCCGGGGGAAAGCGCAACGGCGCGATCGTCGAGGCGACGATCATCGATCGCGTCACGCCCAAGATGCGCATCTACCACGAGGAATCCTTCGGACCGGTCAAGCCGGTCGTGCGCGTGAGCGGCGACGAGGAAGCGATCCGGGTCGCCAACGACACGGAATACGGACTCTCCTCCGCCGTCTTCAGCCGCGACGTCCAGCGCGCCCTCGCCGTCGCCAGACGGATCGAATCGGGCATCTGCCACATCAACGGGCCGACCGTGCACGACGAAGGCCAGATGCCGTTCGGCGGCGTGAAGTCGTCCGGCTACGGGCGTTTCGGCAGCAAGGCGGTGATTGCGGAGTTCACCGATCTGCGCTGGATCACCATCGAAGGGCCGCAGCACTATCCGTTCTGAAGGCGGGCGTGCGCCTATGGGTTCGACGGATGGGCGCGACGAGGGCGCGCCCAAAGCGCTGCTGCTCGACTTCGGCGGCGTCATTTCGATCACCCTGTTCGAGCGGCACGGCGAAAGCGAGGCGAACATCGGGCTCGCGCCGGGGACGCTGACCTGGCGCGGCCCGTTCGATCCCGCCGGCGATCGGCTGTGGACCGACATGCTCGCAGGCTCGATCAGCGAGCGCGACTACTGGGCGATCCGGGCGGCGGAGGTCGGGCGGCTGAAGGGCGAGCGCTGGGGCATGGCGACGCTCATTCGCCGCGCCAGCAATCCCGATCCCAACGCCCATGTGCGGCCCGAGGCGCTGGCTACGGTCCGCCGCGCCAAGGCCGCGGGCGCGTGCGTCGGCCTGCTCACCAACGAGCTCGAGCTGTTTCACGGTCGCGAGGAGATGGAGAGACTCGAGATCCTGCGCCTGCTCGACTCGGTCGTCGACGCGACGCACACGCGCATCCTCAAGCCCGACCCGCGGGCCTATGTTCTGGGCTGCGAGGCGCTCGGCGCGGCGCCGGGCGATGTCGTCTTCGTCGACGACCAGAAGCGCAACGTCGAGGGCGCTCTCGCAGCCGGCCTCGATGCGGTCTGGTTCGACATCACACGGCCGGCCGCCACATACGCCGAGGTCGAGCGCCGCCTCGGCCTGCCGGAGGCCCGTCACGCCGCAGGTGGCGCCAGCGGATAGTCGCTCTGGCTCGCGGCATAGGCGACGAACGCTTCGAGCGTTTTCGGATCGGCCATGGCGTTCCGGTTGAGGACCACATCGGGCGAGGCGCCCAACAGAATTCGGCGCACCGGCACCTCCATCCTCTTGCCGGTCCGCGTGTAGGGAATGTCCGCGACCTCGATGATGCGGTCGGGGACGTGACGGGGGGTATAGGCGCGTCTGAGCGCGCCCGCGATCCGCTCCCGCAAGGCGTCGTCGAGGCGACAGCCGGCCTTCAGCTTGACGAACAGCGGCATGAAGAAGCGCCCGCCCGGCAGATCGAGATTGACGACGAGACTGTCGGCGATCGCCTCGATTCCCTCGAGCGCGCGATAGATTTCCGCGGTTCCAATGCGAACGCCATGCCGGTTCAGCGTCGCGTCCGACCGGCCGAGCACGAAGCAGCCGCCGCGCGCATTGATGCGAATGAGATCGCCGTGCCTCCAGACGCCGGGAAACATGTCGAAATAGGCCGCCCGATACCGCTCGCCGGTTTCGTCACCCCAGAACGAAACCGGCATCGACGGCAGGGGCCTCTTGATGACGAGCTCGCCCACTTCGTCGACAAGGCTCGCGCCATTGTCGTCGAACGCGTCCGCCGCGACGCCGAGCTGGCGGGCCTGGATTTCGCCGGCGTAGACGGGAAGCGTCGGGACGCCTCCGACCAGGCCCGAGCAGACGTCAGTTCCGCCGCTCCCCGTCGCGACCCAGAGGTCGGGTTTGACGTTCTCGTAGAACCAGGCCGTGCAATCGGGCGAAACCGGAGAGCCCGCAGGCATGATCGCGCGCAAGTGCTTCAGCGCGTACCCGGCCCTGGGGACGACGCCCGCCTTGCGCATAATGTCGACATAGCTTGGACTTGCACCGAAGAAGGCGACGCCGCACTGATCCGCGATCCGCCACAGCGCCTCGACGTCCGGGTAGGCCGGGGCGCCGTCGTAGAGGACCGGGCAGGCGCCGGTCATCGGCATGCTGGCGACGACGTTCCACATCATCCAGCCGGTCGTGGTGTAGAAGAACGCGCGCTCCCCCGCATGAATGTCCATGTGAAATTGCAGCGTCTTTTGCGTCTCCAGGACGATGCCGCCGTGGCCATGCACGATCGGCTTCGGCAGCCCTGTTGTCCCGGACGAGAACAGGATCCAGAGGGGATGATCGAACGGAACCTGCTCGAAAGCGAAGCCAGCCGCAGGAACGGGCGCGCGATCGAGGAGGCTCTCCCAGGCCAGGGTTTTCGCCGGCAGACCGAGTTCGCCTTGCGGGCTCATGTGGGACATGTCGATCACGAGTTCGAGTCCGCTCAGGCCGGCGACGATGCTGGAGAGCTCCTCGCGGCGGTCGAACACCTTGCCGCCATGACGGTAGCCGCCGACGCAAAACAGAATCCTGGGCCGGAGCTGATCGAGCCGGTCGAGCACGCCGCGCGAACCGAAATCGGGCGAGCAGCTTGCCCAGATGGCGCCGATCGCGGCGGTCGCGAGCATGGCGATCATCGTCTCGGGAATGTTCGGCGCGTAGCCGGCGAGCCGGTCGCCGCGCCCGACGCCGAGCGCTCGCAGCTCGCTCGCGAGAATGCGCACGCGGCCGGCGAAATCCTCCCAGCGCACGCCGACCGGCGCCGTCTGCTCGGAGACGAAGAGGAGGGCGTCGGCGCCCGGCTGCTCGCGCGCAGCACGTGTTCGGCGTAGTTGAGCCTCGCCCCGGGAAACCAGGTCGCGCCCGGCATGGCGCTCGACCCGAGGACACGCTCGTAAGGCGCCGAGGATTTGATGTCGAAATAGTCCCAGAGCGCCCCCCAGAACGCTTCCGTTTCGCTCACCGACCATCGCCACATCGCGTCATAGGTCGCAAACGGCAGTCGGCGCCGGTCTTCGAGCCATCGCATGAATGTGGTGATGTTGGCGTTGGCGATCCAGCCGGCGCTTGGGGTCCAGAGCAGATCGCTTTCGCTGACCATTTGCAATTCTCGCCCGCTGCTTGGCCTCATCCGGCTGCGCTCACGCGCGGCCACCTTCTCCCGGCGAGGGAGAAGGGAACTCCGTTCAGACGGCGATGACGACCTTGCCGAAGTGACGGGCCGACTGGAGATGCGCGTAGGCCTCGCGCGCTTCCTCGAACGGGAAGACCCGGTCGATCACCGGCCGCAGCTGCGACTCCTTCAGCGCCGCGTTCATTGCGGCGAACATCTCAAGCGATCCGACGAAGACGCCTTGCAGCCGCGCCGCGCGCGACATGAGGAGCCTCGGATCGACCTCGGCAGATCCGGCCACGACGCCGATCAAGGCGATCGCGCCGCCGACGCGGGTTGAACGGATCGAGCGCTCGAGCGTGCCGGCTCCGCCGACTTCGACCACGAGGTCGACGCCGCGTCCCCCGGTCAGCTCGACGACCTTCTTGTGCCAGTCCAGCGTCTCCCGATAGTTGATGATCTCGTCCGCGCCGAGGGTCTTCGCCATCGCGAGCTTGTCGTCGCTGCTCGAAGTGAGGATGGCGCGCGCCCCATGCAGCTTGGCGAATTGCAGGGCGAACAGCGACACCCCGCCGGTTCCGAGCAGCAGCACCGTCTGACCGGCGCGGATGTTCGCCATCTCGGCGACAGCGTTCCAGGCGGTGAGGCCGGCGCACGGCAAGGTCGCGCCCTCTTCGAAAGTCATGTGGGCCGGAATCGCGATTGCGCCCGTTTCGTGCAGGACGACATATTCCGCAAGCATGCCGTCGACGGAGCCGCCGAGGGCCCTCGAGATGGACTCGGCCGATGGAGCCCCGCCCGGCCAGCCCGGAAAGAAAGCGCCGGCGACGCGGTCGCCGACCTTGAACCGCGTGACGCCGGGCCCGACAGCCACGACATCTCCCGCGCCGTCCGAGAGAGGGATCACGTTCGGCCTGGCGCCGCTCCGATACGCGCCTTTGGCGATCAGGAGATCGCGATAGTTGAGCGAGGTCGCGCGAACGCGGACGAGAATTTCGCCATGTCCCGCTTCAGGCGTCGTCCGATCGGGGTTGAGGACGACGCCCTCGATGCCGATCGCTTCCCTGAGCTCGTATGCCTTCATGCTCTCAATCCTCCGACAGAGAAGCCGTTTGCGCCGATCATCTCATGTCTCCGCCGCTTGCGCGCCGCAAGCCCCGCAGGATCGCCTCCGTCGCCGGCGGCGGCGTTGGGCCGAGCGCCCCTTCGGCCGCGAGCGCCAAACCGAGCAGAGCCGCGTCGCCGCCAGCGAGACCGTCCAGCTCAAGCCCCACCGGCAGGCCCGCGGCCGTCAGCCCGGCGGGGATGCTGACGCCAGGCGCCCCGATCGCGCCGGTCATGGCGGTGTTGCGGATCAGAAGGCCGACTTTGTTGACGCTCTTGCCGCCGACGACCACCTCGTCGTCGAACGCGTCTCCGCCCGCCGGAATGACCGGCGCTGTCAATGGCTCGGTCGGAAAGGCGATGGCGTCGAGCCGGTTGGAGCGGAAGATCTCGGCATATTGCGCCTGAATGGCTTCGCGCTGGCGTGTCCGGGCCGCGGCGATCGCTTCCGGCGGGAACGGGGCCGCTTGCGCCATCTCGAAGAGCCGCCTTGTGTCCCGGCTCGCGATGCGGCCGATCACGTCGGCGGCGTCAAGATGCGGCGCATGCCGGGCGAAGTGAATCGCGAGATCGCCCCTGAAGCCGTTGATGAGCAGAATGTCGAACACTTGTCGGGCGGCGGCGGCGAGCGCCGAAACGTCCACATCGATCAGAACCGCGCCGGCGTCGCTGAGACGAGCGATCGCGGCGTCCGCGACTCTGCGCACGTCGTCGTCCAGAGCCTCCCAGTGATGGCCGCGCGGGAGGCCGATGCGTGCTCCGTTAAGCTCCCTCCTTGTCGGCGCCTCGCCAGCAATCGCCTCGTGCAGGATGGCGACGTCGTCGATCGTTCGCGCCATCGGGCCGATCGTATCGAGATCGACGGCGAGCGGCACGACGCCTTCGTCCGAATAGAGCTTGCGCGCGCCTGCGATCGACGGGCGAAGCGCGGCTGTGCCGCAGAAGGCCGAGGGAATGCGCACCGAGCCTGCGGTGTCAGAGCCCAGTCCGGCGGCGACGATGCGCGCCGCCAGCGCCGCGGCGGTCCCGCCGCTGGAGCCTCCGGAAGTGCGGGTCGGGTCGTGCGGATTGCGGACGAAGCCGAACACGGGATTGGACGACGTGCCTCCGCCCGCCAGCTCGTGCATATTGGCCTTGCCGAACAACAGCGCGCCCGCGCGCCACAGCGCCGCCGCGACGGGCGCATCGGCTTTGGGGCGAAAGGACTTCAGGCTCTCGGTCCCCGAAGAGGTCGGGAAGCCGACAGTGTCGATGTTATCCTTGACCGCGACGGGCAGTCCGCCGAGCAGCCCGAGCGGCTCGCCGCGAAGGCGCGCCTGATCGAGGCCATGCGCCGCCTCGAGCAGGCGCTCCTCGTCCATCCAGGCGATGGCGTTGAGTTCGGCGAGCGCGCGCTGTCGCTCGATCAGTCGCGCGGCATAGGCCTCGGCCTTCATCGCGCCGTCGCGAATGTGGGCGACGGCCTCGCGAGCGGAGAGATCGATCGCGTCGGGCATGGCGCCTCATCCGCCATCCGCAGGACCGGCTTGACGACCTTGCCCGCTTCCGAGTCGTGCAGCGCGTCGTTGATCCTGTCGAACGGATAGAAGGTGACGAGCTTGTCGAAGGGAAAGCGGCCCTGCATGAAGAGTTCGACCAGGACGGGGATGAACACCTGCGGGGTCGCGTCGCCCTCGACGATGCCGCGAAACTTGCGGCCCCCGGTCATCAGGCCCATCAGGTCGAGCGTCACTTCGGTCCCGAGCGGGGCGGCGCCGACGGTGCCGCATTCGCCGCGCAGGGCAAGGCTGTCGACCGCCTTGCGGATGACCGCGGGCGCCCCCGTGGTGTCGAAGGCAAAGGTCGCGCCGTCGCCGGTCGCCTCGACGATCCTCGCGACGAGGTCCGGATCGGCGCCGTCGATCGTGTGAGTCGCGCCGAGTTCTCGGGCGAGCCCAAGGCGCTCCGTGTTGAGGTCGACCGCAACGACGGTCGTCGCGCCGACGACCTTCGCCGCCAGGACGGCGCTCAGGCCGACCGAACCGGCGCCGAACACCGCAAGCGAATCGCCGACGCCGACCTTGAGCGCGTTGATGACCGCCCCGGCGCCGGTCTGCACGCCGCAGGCGAGCGGCCCGAGCAGGTGCAGCGGGGCGTCCTTGCGCACCTTGACGACATTGCGCGGATGGCAGAGCGCGTAGCTCGCGAACGACGACTGGCCGAAGAAGTTGCCGTGAATGACCTCGCCGCCCTTCGAGATCGGGCTCGTCCCGTCGGGCCTGAGGCCGGCAAAGTTATGGCCGAAGAAGTCGTGGCAGTAGCCCGCTTCGTCGTCGCGGCAGCTCGGGCAATGGCCGCAGGAATTGTAGGACATCACGACATGATCGCCGGGCGAGACGCCGCTGGCGAAGCGCCCCGCCTTCACCACGACCCCTGCGCCCTCGTGTCCGAGGACGATCGGCTGGGGCACTGGAAAAGCCTGGTCGCGCATCGCCAAGTCGGTGTGACAGACGCCGGTCGCGACGAGCCTGACCAGGATCTCGTCGTCACGCGGCTCGGCGAGATCGACCATTTCCAGCGACATCGGCGCGGCCGGCGCGCGGGTCACCGCGGCTTGAATTCTCATGGCGCGAAATCCTCCCTCGATGGTGTTTGAACATGTTCGCGCGCGACGCGGTTAGCCGCCCAGCCCCATGGGTTCGTCGGACTTTCGCCCATGGCCAGCCGGCAGCCGCAACCGGTAACCGACCGGCAGGAGACGAACGCCGAAGCGGCCTTCGATCTCGCCCCAGAGGCCCCGCGGCAGGAACAGCGCGAAGAGAATGGCGACAATGCCCAATCCCGCCATGTACCAGACGCCGTTCTCGCCGAACTCGTTCTGCAGGACGAAGAACAAGACCGCCCCAAGGATCGGCCCCTCGAACGTTCCGAGACCTCCGACCAGCGCCATCAGGATCATGTAGGCGGTCCATTGCACGCCGAAATTGGTCTTCGGCTGGAAGGTGACGGAGGTCGCGAGCCAGAGGACGCCGGCCAGCGCGCAGCCGAAGGCCGCCAGGACAAAGACCGTTCGCTTGGCGGCCTGAACCTTGACGCCGACCGAAGCCGCCGCCTCCTCGTCGTCGCGTATGGCCTGAATCGACGCGCCGAACGGGCTGCGCAGCAGCACGAAGATCGCCCCGAGCAGCACAAGCATCGAGGCAAGCGCCAGCCAGTAGTTGGTCGCAAGGCGCTGCTCATGGGTGAAGGCGTTGAGCGAGATCATCGACGTGCCGGTCTCGCCCTGGATCAGAGGGTCCTGGTTGACAAGGAGGTGCAGCGCTTCGGCCAGCACCCACATGCCGATCGAGAATTCGCCGCCGCGCAGCCTCAACATGAAGAAGGAGATCGGGACCGCCAGAAGGGCCGCGCCAACGGCGCCGGCGATCAGGGACGGGTAGGCCGGAAATCCGTGCACGGAGAGCTGGATCGCGAAATAGGCGCCGATGCCGAAAAAAGCTTGCTGCCCGACCGAAACAAGGCCGGCATAGCCGGCGAGCGCATTCCACATCGAAGCGAGAATGACGTAGACGAAGAGCGTCGTCAGCTTGTCGACGACATTTGCGCTCCCGACGAGGGGCGCCGCCGCGAGCGCAACGACGATGATGGCGACCGCGACGCCGAACACAGCCGACTCGCGGGTCCACCGCTCGACCGCGAATGTCGGCGCTCCGCTCACCCGCCAAGTCCGAGCAAGGAGCGAAGGCCTCCGCGGGAGCGCGTCCATTCCCGGAACATCCTGAGGCCGAGCACCGCGAGGAACGTCAGATGTCCCGCGAGAAGAAACCAGCGCGGGTTGAACGCGGCGCCGATCGACTGGGCGAGACCGAGGACAATTCCCCCGATCAGCGTGCCCCACAGCGATCCGATTCCGCCGATCACCACCGCCTCGAAAGCGAAGATGAGCTGCATCGGCCCGGTGTAGGAATCGAAGGTGGCGCGCATCGCGAGCATCGCGCCGGCGATGGCGACGGTCGCGACCGCTATCGCTGCCGCGATCGCATAAACGGTGCGCGCGTTGACGCCGACGAGTTCGGCGGTGTCCGGGTCCTCGGCCGTCGCTCGGATCGCCCGGCCGAGCGAAGTGTGCTTGAGAAAGAGGGAAAGGCCGCCGAGCAGGGCGACCGCGAGGGCGAAGATCAGCGCCGCGAGTAGCTGATGCTGAGCTGGCTCGTGACCTCCAGACTGTCGAAGGCGAGGTCGCCGATCATGTCGCCAAGCGAACGCGTGTCGGCGCCATAAACTTCGAACAACAGGTTCTCGAGCGCGATCGAGAGGCCGAAGGTCGCAAGCAGCGGCACGAGCACGCCAGAGCGCAGGCTGCGCTCCAGAATCCCCCGCTGCAGGAGCCAGCCGACCGCCGCCATGATCGGCACGACCGCGATGAGCGCGAGGAAAGGCGAAATGCCGGCAGTAGTCCGAGATCGAGAAGACGAGGAACGCGGCCAGTATCGCGAGGTCCCCATGCGCCAGGTTGATGATGCGCATGACGCCGAACATCAGCGACAGGCCGCAAGCGAGCAGAGCATAATAGCCGCCGAGCAGAACGCCCTGCACAACGAGATTGACGATGCTCATGCCGCGCCTCGCGCGGCGTTCCCGGCCCGGTGGAGGCCGAAATAGGCGTCGACGACCTGGTCGCGCGTCACCCTAGCGGCGGGACTGTCGAGAACGATCCGGCCCTCGAGCATGCACATCACCCGCGTCGCGACGCTGAGCGCGCGGCTGAGCTCCTGCTCCACCAGGACGAGCGTCGCTCCGCCCTCGAGCAGCGCCCGCATCGATCGGTAGAGCTGTTCGATGACCACGGGCGCCAGGCCGAGCGAGACCTCGTCGAGCAGGACCAGGCGCGGGTTGGTGATCAGCGCCCGCCCGATCGCCGCCGCCTGCCGCTCGCCGCCCGAGAGATTGCCGGTCAGCGCGTCCTTGCGCGCGCGCAGCATCGGGAAGAGCTCCATCACCGTATCGACCGTCCAGTGTCCGCGCCGGCCGACGCGCATCGCGACCTGGAGATTTTCCTCCACCGTCATGCTCGCGAACAGGCGGCGGCCCTCGGGCACCAGCGCGATGCCCTGCGCGACGCGCTGGTGCGCGCGCAGAGCCGTGACATCGGCGCCGTCGAACATGATGGCGCCGGAGGCGGGCGCATGCGCGCCGGCGATGGCGCGCAGGAGCGTCGACTTGCCGGCCCCATTGGCCCCGACAAGCGCCACGATCTCGCCCTCGTCGATCGCGAACGAGACCTCGCGCACGGCCTGCAGGAGGCCGTGGCGCACGTCCAGGCTGACGACTTCGAGCAGGCTCACGTCGCGCCGCTTCCGAGATAGGCGTCGACAACCGCGGCGTCGGACATGACCGTCCGGGGATCCCCGTCGGCGATGATGCGGCCGGAAACCATGCAGACCAATCGCTCGACCACCTGCAGCAGGACGTGGACGATATGCTCGATCCAGACGATCGCCATGCCGCGCCGTCGCATTTCGCGGATCGTCCCGACAAGCTGGACCGTCTCCTCGTCGGTGAGGCCGCCGCCGATCTCGTCGAGCAGCACGACGACGGGATCGGTCGCGAGCACCCGCGCGAGCTCGAGCCGCTTGCGATCGAGAAGGCCCAGCGTCTCGGCTCGGCGATTGGCCACGGCAAGCATGTCGCAGAGCTCGAGCGAGTCCAGGCAGCTTCGGTAGGCTTTGGCGCCGCGGTGTTTTCCGCCCGCCGTTGCGGCGACATAGACGTTTTCGAACACCGTCATGCCGCCGAAAGGCCGCGGCACCTGATGGGTCTTGGCGATGCCGAGCCGGCTGCGCTCGGCAGCGTCCGCTGCGGAGATGTCCGCGCCGCGGAAACGCACAGTTCCGCCGGAAGCCGGCAATCCGCCGGCCAGCACGCTCAACAGCGTCGTCTTTCCCGCGCCGTTGGGACCGACGATGCCGACAGCTTCATCGGCTCGCGACGGAGAAGTTCACGCTTTCGAGAACCGTCAGCGCGCCGAACCGCTTGGTGACGCCGGCGCCGTCGAGGATGGCGCCTGTTCCTGCGGCGACACGGCCCCGGCTCAACCGTTGTAGGGTCGCAGCTGGGCCTGGACCGGAACGTTCTTGTCGTTGGCGTTCTCGGTGATGAGGTAGTCGAGCTTGTACTTGCTCCCGGGCTTCGCCTTCACCCATTGCGTTCCGATGATGGCGGTGTTGAAGCAGTTCGGCACCGGACCTTTGGTGAAATCGATCGGTCCGACCGCGGTCGGAGTCTTGAGCGTGCTCAACGCCTTGGCGAGGCCCGCCTTGTCGGTCGGATTCGCCGCTCGCCTGCAGCGCTGCGATCCCGGCGTCGAACAGCGACATGGTCGCGCCGAGCTGCTGCGTCCATTGCTTGCCGGTCGCCTTCTCGTAGCCTTCGGCGATCTCGCTCGACGCCAGTCCGGTCAACGGCGACTTGTAGGGGAAGTCCTTATGCCAGTAGCAGGCGCTCGCGAGGCCCGGACCGAGCGAGCCGAGCGCCTCGACCGATGACGGGAAGAGGCCGGTCTTGGCGACTTGCGCGATCTTCACCATCTTGGTGTAGCCCTGCTGCGCCGCCTGCCGCCAGAAAGTGGCGAAGTCGGGCGGGATCGGGAAGGTGTTGAGGATCTCGCAATTCTCGGCCTTGAACTTGGCGATCTGAGACGAAAAGTCGGTCGTGCCGTCCTCGTACCCGCCTGGATCGACGATGGTGAAGCCGGCCTTGGCGAGAGCGGGGGCCAAATGCTCGCGGATGGCGTTGCCGTCGGCGTCGTTCGGGTAGAGAACGGCGACCTTCTTGTTGGTCTTGACCGGACCGTTCCACTGCGAGAGATAGCAGTTCAGGAAGTCGCCGACGCCGAAGCTGAAGAGATAGCTCCATTTGAAGGGCGACGGCTGGCCTGGTTTCGCGCCACGCCCAAAATAGAACGCCTCCCACGGCATGACGGTCGAGAGGCTCGGAACGCCCGCCGCCTCGCAGGCGTCGGCGACCGGGTTGACGGTCTCCGGGGTCGAGGTCGACAGCATCATGTCGACCTTGTCGCTTTCGATAAGCTCCTTGGCGAGCTGTCCGGAGCGCACGGGATCCGACTGGGTGTCCTTGCTGATGATCTCGACGCCGTATGTCTTTCCGCCGATCGCGACGCCTTTTTCCAGCGCCTTGCGGACCTGGATCAGGATGTAGGGATCGGTTTCGCCAAACCCGGCCAGCGGGCCGGTCAGCGGGCTGACGAACCCGACCTTAAGAGTCGCGTCCGCGGCGCGCGCGGCGGAGGCGAGAGCGAGCGGACCGGTCATCGCCAGCACGCCGGCGCCATATCCCGCCGTCCTGACAAAGTCCCGCCGCGTGACCGCGACCGGGTTCCCCTCGGCCTGAATCTGTGAGTCTTTCTCGTCCATGTCTTCCTCCCACCGTTGGGGGAGACGCGGAACGCGGAGCATGACATCAGCTCCGCCCGGCCCCCTCCCGATTCTGCTCCGATGATAGCGCCCCCGAACGTCCTCTGTCGCTATGTTTTTTCATGCTCGACGGCGACATCGCGAGGCCAGTGTGACCCTGCCGAGCCGGCTTCGTCAATCGGATTGGCGACCCTGAATTGGCTCGGAGGTCTGCTGTCGCGGCGCCGCACCCTGGATTGTCTTGGCCTCGGCCGCGCGCCCGCTCGAAAGCTCGAGACGAAAGCCGGGCTTGTCGACGACGACGTGCGACATCTCAGCCCGCCGCGCGAGCTCACTCACGAGCCTGACGATAGGCCGGGCGTCCGGGTTGTAGCGCCGCCGGGCGGGGCCCGCGGCCTTGACCGCGTCGACCTGATCGCCCGGCATGGTTGCCCGCAGCAGGAATTCCTCGTCGGACGAGATTCGGCGGAAAGCGGCGTCGCAATTCGGCGAGCGAGGGCGGCGGCGGCTCCCTGCGAATTTCGTCGGCGCGGGGGCGCGCGAGAATTCGGTCGATCACGTCCGCATCCACTGGCCGCGCTGGCCGGCCGAAGCGGCCGAGCACATAGCGGATCACCTGGTCGGGGACGGTCGCGTAGCGCTCCTTGCCCATCACGTTGAACATCGCCTGCGTGCAGACGATCTGCGGGAACGGGGTCACCATGATCGGATAGCCGAGTTCGGCGCGGACGCGGTCGACCTCGATCATCACCCGAGGCATCAGATGGCCGAGCTTGACCTCGTCGAGCTGCCTCTTGGTCGTCGTCATCACCCCGCCGGCGACCTGATGATGGAAGAAGCGCGCGTCGAACTCGCGCGCATGCCCGAACGGAAGGCCTTCCGCCCGGGCGAGACGCTCCAGATAGTCGCTCATGCGCTGGAGCGCGTCGTCGTCGATTTCGACGCTATGGCCGAGCTCCCTGAGGTTCGCGACCGTCTGCACGGCCGAGGGCAGCGACGTGGCGCCGCCAAGCGGCCCGACTCCGACGTGCAGGACGTCGACGCCTAGATCGGCGGCGATCGTATAGACATATGGCGCGAGGCCGATCGTGCAGTGCGAATGCAGTTCGAGCGGCAGCCGCCCTTTGCCCACTTGGACGGCAGGGATGAGCGTGCGCGCGCGGTCGGCCGCCAGCAGGCCGGCAGGGTCCTTGATATAGACGCGGTCGAAATTCGGGGACCGCGCAAGGTCGGCCGCGAGACCTGCGTAGAAGGGGTCGCCGTGCGCGTCGCTCAGCGTATAGGTCAGAGCAGCGACAATCTCATCGCCGCCTTCCTCGCGGATGATCCTGGCGGTCGCGAGCATCGCGTCGAGATCGTGCATCGGATCGAGCACAATGAAACGGGACACGCCGTTGCGGACGAGGCAGCGGTAAACGATCCGCATCACCTCCGGATCGAGCGTCTCCCACGAGATGAAACGGAAGCCCGTGCCGATGAACTGCAGCGGCGTATCGGGAACTGCCCGGCGCATGAGCCGAATGCGCTCCCATGGGTCTTCGCGATAGTATTTGACCGCGACGCCCATATGCGTGCTGGCGATGAAGTCGATCGCCTGGAAACCAACCCGGTTCATCACCGGAGCGATCTGAAGGCATTGCGCCGTGTTGAGGCCGGTCGCGCCCCAGAGGCTTTGGTTGCCGTCGCGCATCGACACGTCGACCAGCCGGATGCTCGTCATGCCGGCCTCGGCCGTTCCGCGCGGCCAATCGCGCCGCGGCGTCTGTGCGCATCGAGAAAGTGGGCGAAAAAGGCGGTGTCGACCCCGCTCCGCGCGAATTCGGGGTCGTCGAGGAGGGCGCGGTGCATGTCGCGATTGGTCTTGACCCCGCTGACGTCGCACGCCGCCATCGCCGTTCTCAGGCGACTGAGGGCGGCCTTTCTGTTCTCGGCGAGGACGATGATCTTGGCCAACGAGAGAGTCGTAGAAGGGAGGAACCCGCGATCCGGCCTCGACATGCGTGTCGACGCGAATACCGGCGCCAGCCGGAAATCGCGCGGCCTCCACGATTCCCGGCGACGGCCGGAAATCCTCGGTCCAATCCTCCGCGTTGAGGCGGCATTCGATGGCGCAGCCGTCAAAGCGAATGTCCCCCTGGCGAAGACGGAGCTTCCGCCCTTCGGCGATGGCGATCTGTTCGGCCACCAGATCAAGGCCGGTGATCGCCTCGGTGACCGGGTGCTCGACCTGGATGCGGGCGTTCATCTCCAGAAAGTAGAACGCCTCGCTCTGCCGATCGTAGAGAAACTCGACCGTGCCGAGGCCGACATAACTAAGATGCCGGCCGAACGCAACGGCGGCCTCGCGCATGGCGCCGCGGACGCGGTCGGGAAGATCAGGCGCCGGCGCTTCTTCGACCAGCTTCTGGTAGCGCCGCTGTACCGAACAGTCGCGGTCGCCCGCGTGAATGACGGTCTCGCCGTCGCCGATGATCTGCACCTCGACGTGCCTGCCCGAGGCGACGAAGCGCTCAAGATAGACGCGCGGGTCGGCGAACGCGGATCCCGCCTCGGCCATCGCGAGTTCGACGGTCTCGACGAGGCGGGACGGCTCCGTCACGAGCTTCAGACCCCGCCCGCCTCCGCCGCCGACCGCCTTGACGAGGACCGGCCACCCGAATTCTCTCGGCGAGAGCGGCGGCCTTTTCAGGCAAATCGACCGAGCCGCCTGCCGCCAGCGGCAATCCGGCCTCGACCGCATGGGCGCGGGCGCGAAGCTTGTCGCCAACCGCCTCGAGGTTCGCGTCGGTCGGTCCGACGAAGAGGAGGCCGTGCTCGCGCGCGGAACGCGCCAGGCGCACGTTCTCGGACAGAAAGCCGTATCCCGGATGAATGGCGTCGGCTTCGGCCCTGACCGCCGCGCCGATAATCGCCTCGACGTTGAGATAACTGCCGCTCGACCGCGGCGGCCCGATGCAGATCGTGCGGTCGGCGAGCCGTGCTGGCACGGAGTCGAGGTCCGCCTCCGAAGCCGCGAGCACTGTCTCGACGCCGAGGTCGCGGCAGGTGCGGATGATGCGGACGGCGATCTCGCCGCGGTTCGCGATCAGGATCCTCCGGATGATCATGTCGGGGGCTGGCGCAACCGCATCAGGACTTGCCCCGCTTCGACAAGCTGGCCGTCGGAGGCGTAGATCTCCGTCACCGTTCCCGCCGCGCCGGCGCTGACCGAATTCATCAACTTCATGACCTCGATGATGCCGATGACCGTATGCTGGCCGACCTCGGCGCCGATGTCGACGAAGGGCGCTGCGCCGGGCCTCGGCGCACGGTAGAACGTGCCGACCATCGGGGCTCTGACTGTTGCTCCGCCCGGGGCTTCGGCCCCCGAAGGCTCGGCCGGCGTCGGGGGGCCCGCCGTGGGAAGCGCTTCGCTCTCGACCGCCCCGATGATGCGCGGCCTCGTCAGCGTCAAGCGTTCCTCGATCCAGCCGGCATTCGAGCGGCGTAGCGTGAGGTCGAATGCGTCGGTCTTGATGCGCAGCTCGTCGTAGAAAGAAGAACTCCAGTATCCGGATGATCTCCTCGACGTCGTCGTTGGTCAGGTTCACGGCGTCTTCGCTCCGCCGAAGAGATCGAAGACATGCGCGAACGCCGTCGGTTTGGGCGTCGCGGCCGGTTTGGCCTCCTTGTTCGCCCAGATGGTTTCGGGCCGGCTCTGCAGTAGGTAGAGCCTCTCTTCGCCGTCGGCGTCGCGCGCGAACGCCCATTCGATGTCCTGCGGCGCGCCATAGTGCGCCTCGACGAGTTTGCCGATCCGCGCTAGCTCCGATAGCTGCTCGTCGGTGACGCAGGCCTCGTCCCGGCGCTGGTCGGGCACGGCGATTTCCCGCACGCCGCCCGCGACGACATCGGGCACATGTTGGACCGTCTTGTGCGACACGGCGCGTTTGACCACCTCGCCCGTCACTTTGCTCATCACGTATCTGTCCGGCGTCACGACGCCGCTGACAACCGCCGAGCCCAGTCCCCAGCTCGCCTCGATCACGATCACCGAACGATCACCGGTCAGCGGGCTGCGGGTGAACATGACGCCCGAGCAACGCGAGTTGACCATCCGCTGAACAACTACGCCCATCGCCAAACCCTGTTCCGGCAACTTGAATCGGAGGCGATAACTGACCAACTCGGCGCTGTAGAGGCTAGCCCAGCAGTCGCGAACCGCGCGCAACACATCCTCGCCGCCACGGATCCAGAGATAAGTCTCCTGAAGCCCGGCGAAACTCGCCTCGCTGCTGTCCTCGCTGGTGGCCGACGAGCGGACCGCGACCGGCTGATCGTCCGCGGTCCCACAAAGCTCCGCGTATCCCTTCCGGATCGCCCCCTTGAGATCGTCCGGCACAGAAGCCGAGACGATCCGCTCTCTGAGACCCTCGGCGACCCTCGAGATCGCGAGCAGGTCGTCCCCCGACAGACCTTCGATCGCGTGGCGGATCGAGCCCTCGGGATCGATGTCAGCAATGAAGCGCTCGAAGGCCGCAGTCGTGACGACGAGACCCGGCGGCACGCGGATTCCGGCCTTGTTCAGCTCGCCGAGGCTCGCGCCCTTGCCGCCCACTGTCGGACGGTCGGCGATGCCGATCTCGGCGAAGGTGAGGGCTAGAGCCTGCCCGGTCATGCCCGTGTCTTCCTCAATGGAGAATGGTGACGACCCCAGTGTTACCATCGACGCGGACGCGCTGCCCGGTCTTGATGCGCTTCGTCGCGCCCCCGGTTCCGACCACCGCCGGCATGCCGTATTCGCGCGCGACGATGGCCGCGTGCGACATCGTGCCGCCGATGTCGGAGACCGTCGCCTTGATCTTGCCGAACACCGGGCCCCAGCTCGGGTTGGTGACCGGGCAGATCAGGATCTCGCCGTCCTGCATCAGGCCGATGTCGTTGGCGCTCTTCAGCACCCGCGCGACGCCCTCCGCCACGCCAGGGGAAGCCGCGAAGCCGTGCAACTCGTGTTCGTTCGCCGCGTCGGGCTTGCGCGCCCAGGCCGCGATCGTCTCGGAGGTGATCCCCCACAGCATCTGCAGCGCAGGATCGGCTATGTCGTCGGGAATGGGGCCGAGCGCGGGCGGCGGCGACCAATCCTTCAGCTTTTCCCAGATGCGTTTGCGCTCCTTGAGGATAGGCTTCCAATATCCGCGGCCCGCGGGCGCGCCACCCGACGCCCAGGCGAGGCTCACTTCCTGAAGCGCGAGATCGGCCTCGGTGTGATGGAGATGGAAGAAATCCTCCGCGTCGGCGACGACGCCGAAGCGGGCCAGCAGGGCGCCGAACTCGCGCAGCTTGTTGAACCAGAGCGTCGTGAACCAGTGCTCGCAATAGAACTTGTGGTCCTCGACGAAGGGGAAAACGAGGTGGCAAAGCCCGAGCATCTGATCGAACGCACCCCGCTCCTCGTCGGAGCTCAGGAGCCCGCGATATTCGGCGATGATCCGCTCGCGCTCGGCTTTCAGCCTTTCGGTCGGCCGCTCGATCGACTGCCCCGCCTTGAGCATGTCGATGTAGCGCGCGATCGCCGAGAACGGGACGGAGAGGTCTTCATTCCAGCTGCGGTGGTGATGATAGAAGCCGTCGCCGGTCGACATCAGGAACCACGGGTCGCGGGTCTTTTCGAGCGCGTCGAGCCAGGCCTTGCCGGGCTCACCCATTTGTCCCAGCGCAGCGAGAGTGTCGGCCGGTTTGGAGCCGTCGCCGAACTTGCCGTCCACCTTGAGGTCGACCGCGAGCCGCGCGAGCTTCTTCAGTTCCTCGTCGGGGCGGAACATGAAGACGTCGATCCCCGCTACCATCCGCGCGACCGTCTGGTCTGAAATCTCCGGGAACGCCTTCTTGCAGAACTCGAAAAAGACGAGATAGGCGCCGTAGCCCAGCATCAGGAACTCGAAGTGATGGTGCCACATCTTGGAGAACGCCTCGATGCAGCGATGATATTGCTCGCGAATGTAATGGTTCTGGCCGATGCCCCGTGCGCTCGTCACGACCTCGATGTCGTCGAATTCGGGCAGGCTCGGAACCTTGATCTCTTCGACCTCCTTGATGAGGGCGAGCATCCGCCCCTTCCACTCCTCGTAAAGCTTGTTCCAGTTCTGGAAATAATGACCAGCGCGCTCCTGGAAGAGCGCAAGCCGCCGCTGGATCTCCTTGGGATCCGTGACCGGATAAGCGGTGATGTAGATGCGCCCGTTGACGATACGGTGATCGATGCCGAGCGTGGTCGGAAACGAGAAGACCCGGGTCGTGAACGCGCCCAACGCCTGATAGGGCACTTCCGCCGTCAGCACGTCGAACGCCGGCATCGGCTCGGGGAAGTGCATCGCGTTGTAGAACCAGAAGACCTTGTCGTCTTCCGGCCGAAACCGGGTGAAGTAGGGATACATTGACTCCCAACCCTCGGTCCCCGGCACGTCGCGAATCTCCGAAGGCAGCAGGAATCCCTGGCTCTTGCCTGACATCCCGATTGTTCCTCCCAGCTCTTGTTTTGGTTGTCCGGCCGGACGCCGGTCGGCATGCCTCGCGGCCGGCCGTGGCCGTCAGTCGCGCGCCTCTTGGACGATCACCGTTTCAAAGGATAGAGAATTCTGTCGACGTGTCCATGGCTCCGAGCATGACGGCGGAGCTGCCGAACGCGATCGAACCCTAAGAGACCCCGTTCGTCTAACCGCCTCAGCACCGGGCAACGCCGCATCGACTTACGCTCCGATCGCCGCGACCCCGGTCAGTTCGGCCTCTTTGAGAATGTGTTGCGCCAGCAGTTCGGCCGCTTTGCTCCGTCGCGCGCGAGCGCCGCATCGAGAATCTCGCGGTTCCAGGCGAGTGGTTCCGGCGCTTGCACCTCGGACGTCGTTGCGCCGCGACTAACTATTGCATAAATTCGCAATCAAGGCTGTAGGATGAAGAAAGTATTGGAGATGTTCTGAATGCTCAGATGGTCGATCGCGACAGTCTGCATGGGCGGGGCGCTGGAGGCCAAGCTTTCGGCGGCGGCCAAGGCCGGGTTCCGCGCCATCGAGATGTTCGAAAACGATCTGACTTTCTTCAGCGGCAAGCCGCGCGACGCGCGAGAGATGGCTGACGATCTGGGTCTCGAAATCGTCGCGTTGCAGCCTATGCGCGACTTCGAGGCGATGCCGGACGCGATCCGCGCCCGCAATTTCGAGCGCGCTGAGCGCAAGTTCGAGCTGATGCACGAACTCGGCGCGCGTCTCCTGAGCCTATGCTCCAATGTTTCGGAAGAGGCGATCGACGACCCGAGCCGCGCCGCCGCCGATCTTGCCGAGCTCGCCGACCGGGCGCGCCGCCACGGCTTTTCCATCGGCTACGAGGCTTTGGCCTGGGGACGGCATGTGCGCGACTGGACAGCGGCCTGGGACCTGGTGAAGACCGCCGATCGGCCCAATCTCGGCATCGTGCTCGACAGTTTCCATGCCTGCGTGCGCGGCAATCCGCTTGAGCCGATGAGCGCCATACCAGCCGAGAAGATTGCGCTGGTGCAGGTCGCCGACGCGCCCGCTTTGCAGATGGACCCGCTTTCGCTCAGCCGCCATTACCGCTGCTATCCCGGCCAGGGCGACTACCCGATCGCCGACTACCTCGAGGCGATCGCCAGGACAGGCTATCGCGGACCGGTATCGCTGGAAATCTTCAACGATCAGTTCCGCGGCGCGTCGGCCAATGCGATTGCGCTCGACGGCATGCGTTCGCTGCGCGCGCTCGGCGAGACGGTCAACGCCGGACGCGCAAGCCGAGGCGAGCCTCCGCTCGCCGATCTGCCTGCCCTGCCGCCGGCGCCCGAGGTGAAGAGCATCGAATTCATCGAATTCGCGACCGGCGACGACGACGCCGCCGCGCTGGTCAAGCTGATCGAGGGACTGGGCTTCGAGCGTGCAGGGCGCCATCGCTCGAAGGATGTCGAACTGTTCCGCCAGGGCGACATCAACATCGTCATCAACCGGGACCGTGAGGGATTTGCGCATGCGTTCAACAGCCTGCACGGGTCGGCGCTCTGCGCGCTTGCGCTCAAGGTCGACAGCGTGGCGAGGGCGATCGATCGCGCGCGCGCGATGGACGCGCCCAATTACATCGGCCGCATCGGCCCGGGCGAAACGCTGATCCCCGCGGTCGCCGGCGTCGAGGGCAGCCTGATCTATTTCATGGATGACGAGTCGGCTCCGAAGTGGCCGGGCGACTTCCGGCTCGAGTCGATGCCGGAAGTCTCAGGCGCGCTGACGCGGATCGACCATCTCTCCAACGTCGTGCGCCGCTCCGAATTCCTCACCTGGTCGCTCTTCTACAAGACCGTGCTCGGCCTCAAAGCGGAGGCGGCGGTCGAGGTCGCCGATCCGCACGGCGCGTTCTTCTCGCGCTCGCTCCGCAGCGCCAACAGCGCGCTCCGCATCCCGCTCAACATTTCCGACGGCGGCGAAACCGGCGTCACGCGCTTCATCGACGCCTTCGGCGGCGCCGGCTATCAACAGGTCGCGCTGGCGACCAACGACATTTTCGCGGCCGTCGAGCGGGCCCGCGCAGCCGGCGTCGCATTTCTGCCGATCCCGGACAATTATTACGACGACCTCGAGGCTCGCTTCGACATCGCGCCCGAGCTCATGGCGCGCATGCGCGATCTCGGCGTGCTCTACGATCGGGTCAAAGACGGCGAATTTCTGCACATCTACACGCAGACCTTCCGCAACCGCTTCTTCTTCGAGATCGTTCAGCGGCGCGACTACGATCTCTTCGGCGCCGCCAACACGCCGGTCAGGCTGGCCGCGCAAGCCCGCGTGCAGGACGATGCGCGACGGATGCAGCTTGCGCTCGACATGTAACGACGGTTTGATCGTCAGCGCGGACCTCGCGCTCGCAACTCAAAGCGTTCAGCCGCCAGCGCTCGCGCGCCAGCCTCGGATCGTCGCGTTCAGAACTTGACGTTCATGCCGACGCGGACAATCGAGCCGTCGTAGTTATATCTCGCCGTGGCGTAGACGCCCGGGAAGACGGCGCTAGCCGCCAGGTTCGGAACTGCCACGACCCTGCTGCTGCCGAGGTCGTAATAGAGATACTCGCCCCTCAGCGTGACGTTGTCGGTGATGGCGTATTCGACGCCCGCGCCGATTGACCAGCCGACCCGCATCGAGCTCGGCGCCCCGCGCCAGTAGAGGCCCGCGAGGTTGTCGAAGACGTTCAGATAGCCGCTGCCGCCGCCGTAGGCGAAGCCGCCCGTGCCGTAGAACATCAGACGGTAGTCCGGGGTGGCGACAAAACCGACGCGGGCCCGCGTCGTCCCGAGCCAATTGAGCCTCGCCGACGCGTTCACGTTCACGATGTCGCCGGGAAGGTAACTCGTCATAGGCGCGCTGGCGAATGAGAAAGTCTTGTTCACGCTCGTCCAGTCGATGTCCGTCTCAAGGCCGAACACCG